>JBDIVK010000001.1:0-236081 GCA_039794425.1 Nitrosomonas sp.
GTGTGTCATATGAACTCCTTTTATTTTTTAAAAGAATCTCATATTTTTAATCTTATGACTACATTATCTAATGTGAGTATCCATCTGCAGATTATTCTTGCTGAAATGAATGAACGTTTCTCTGTCGAATAATGACAATGCTTCATCGGCCTGGTAGCGTAATGCCGATGTGGCCACACCGAACTGAAGGACGATGACATCCCGTTCGGTGGTACTGCGATTCGGCGATCCGCCGTGCAGAACGCCTGCATGCAAAACCAGGCAGGATCCGGGATTGACAGTCGGGTAACAGATTTCGCTTTTTTCCACATCCGTCCAGGTTATATCAGAAAGATGCGAACCCGCAATAATCTCAGTGCCACCGTTGATTTGAGACATGGGCTGCATAGGCAGCAGGAACCGGAGCATGCGGTAATCCGAAGAAGCGAAATAAGTATTGTCCCGGTCACGATGCCGGCCAATCGCCGGCCCTGTGAGCGAGGGTTTGCGTGTGATATTGGAAAAGTGAAACACGACTGCTTCTTGCGAACAGCTCAGCAACCTGCTTGCCCAGTACCACAGCAATTCAGCAGCAAAAATTCTGGCAAAGCGTGAATCCAGTGATATCAGGTTGCCGATGATATAGGGTTCCCGTGCTACTTGTTTGCTGACTATTCCAGGGTTACGCTGCGGATGTCGATCTGTTATCGAGGCCAGACTTATGCTTTCAGCTATCACCGCCTGATCACCGGATCGGTATCGCGCGATCAGACCAGCAACGAGCTCTCGTGCTAATGCCAGCTCAGTTGCGGCAAGCAGATCATCAATGATTGCGAAACCCTGCTGCGCAAATGTCATGTTGATATTCAACGTCTATGGGCCGATATCTTTATCATTAAACAACTACCGGCTAAAGCCGGTGGTTGTTTAGTTTGCCATATGATACCTGTTTGCATACTTCCAGAGCCGGAGCATTGTTTAAGGATGAATGATCAGTCATAATCTTCAAGCGTCAGATAAAGGAGTAAATTTATGATACCCATCAGAACCAGTGCAACGATAACTGCTCTACTGTGTGTTGTTTCCATTACGGCCAACGCAGGAGTCGAAGAAAGAGTCATTACCAAAGAACAGGTGGAAGCTGAAGCAAAAAAATCCGGAACACCCCTGAGTGAATACCGGGATTATATCCTGTCCGGTCGTTATGCGCCTCAAGGCAATTGCCAGAAACAGCCACTCATTGAAGTCACACCGGCCGGTGAACTGAGCATCCATACCAACGGCAGGATTGAACGCATCAAACCGGATATTGCTCATAGTTATGGTGGCAATTTTTACGAAGGCATTCAAGCCTGGCTGTTTCCCTATCATGAGCCGGATCGCCCCATCCTGTTCAATTTCAATGCTGAGGAACAACTCGGACGCCTGGATATAACCGGTCATGATCATGGCTGGAAAGGCGGGCCACCGCTCAGTAAACCACACCAGGCCCTGGTAAACGGCTCACCTTACCAACGCTGCCAGTAATGTTCCTCACCATCTGGAGGCAGGCTGATCACTAACAAGGGAGATCATTTCACCATGTTGCACTGGCTATTCCTGAGCATTGCCATCGTTGCAGAAGTGATTGGTACATCCTTCCTGAAAAGTGCCGAAGGCTTCACCCGCATCGGACCATCACTCATCGTCCTGTTATGCTACGCGATAGCCTTCTACCTGCTTTCACTCACCCTCAAAACGATTCCTGTCGGGATCGCCTATGCAGTATGGTCCGGAGTAGGTATCGCGCTCATCGCACTGGTCGGCTGGCTGGTCTTGGGACAAACACTGGATACAGCAGCCATCATCGGCATCAGCCTGATCGTATCCGGCGTGGTGGTACTCAACGTCTTTTCATCCATCACACCGCATTGACGACGACTTTTGTCACCGACAATATTTCGCTGACTTGTCACGCAGCATTCCGCTTACTGCGTTGCGATCCGGAAATCCGGTTGCAGAGTACCCCAGTGTTCAAGTAGGCCGGCTTTATGCGTTTCCTCCATCGGTAAGTCCTTGAGGGCATCAGGCCACAACGCGCGAGCTTTTTCCATGGTATCCAGCAGATGGGGTCTGATCGCCCGCCATGGAATGCCAGCTTTTTTGGCCCATGCTTCGAAATGGCCGTAATCCACGTTATACCAACGTTTGGTTTTGCCGAGATTTAACGCATATTGGGTTTCATCAGGAATATAAACGCTGGTCGTCACGATATCGTAGGCGGGAGAAAGCTCTGGCGTAACCTTATCCGCGTACAGCAGGCTCCAGTTTTTCAGGTGAGCATCCCCATTGGCAAGCAGGATATTAACCAATAACCTCCGGGCAAACTGCTGAACATTACCAAGCGCGTCACCTGTATATTGATAAAGTATTTTGCCAATCTGCTCATAGTTTGCAGAACCATACTTTTCATGGGCGTATTTCACGAGCACCTGGGCAAAATCTTCCATGTGGATACGTTTTCCATGATACCGGTCAAACCGGCGTATCGCAAAAGCGTATTGCTCTTCCGGCAGGTTAATTTGCGGCAGCCTGTCCAGCTTCTCAACCGGTACAAGCTCGATATCCGGAATATCAATACCCGCCAGTCTTGCCAGACTCATAGCGGTGTATTCATTCAGTGGAACGCTTTTGTGCCGTGTTGAAGGTGTCTTGACAATCCAGTCTCCCAGATCGCTGCTTTGTGCAAGCTGATAGCGACCTTCTTTCTTCTTCATGGAGAACTTCATCTGCACACCTGCCAGGGAAAAGTGCTTCCCCCCAGTCTGCTCTAGCGCTGCAATCGGCATGGCATCCTGATAATTCGCAAGAACATGGGGTGGAATTTGCTCCGGCCCCAGCGCAGAGGCGATCAGAGCTCCTGGAAGATCCTGCCCCAGATGGGCAAAAAGCTCGAACTCGTTATCGACATGCACTTTCAAAGCTTGCGCCAATAACTCACGCAATGCCCCTTCTGGAAGAAGATTGGACAGCGTGGGATGCAGTCGTTGGTGCCGCATCCAGGGCTCGCACATCAACCTGTCGACACCGGGAAAACTGACATGCGTAATCAGGCTGAAGGTTGGGCGATCAGGGTTGTTCCTGAACTCCTCATCGAAGATCAGAATGTTTCGGCCATCCTGAAAGCCTGCGAGGTGTCCCACCAGAATATTGTGCAGCGTCAGCTGCAGAACGCGCACTTTCTCCATTGCGCTCATTCCTCATCCTCCAGCAGATTCTTCCACGGATCACCACTCCGTGACGCTTCTTCCTCTGAAGGTGGACGATGAGCAACAGATGAAACATCTTTTTGCTCTGAACGATCTTCAAGAGCAGCCCGAACCGCCTGCAACTTTTCCTGAGGAATCAGCATCAGCTCAAGCTTTAGGCCCTTTGCCAGCAATTCCAGATTATCGAGCCTTGGATTGCCCCTGGACTCCAGCCGTTGATACTGTTGCCGTGACATCCCGATACGCAGTTCCATTTCTGCCTGAGTCAGCCCCAGCTCTTTGCGACGTTGCCTGATCTGCTCCAATATCCTGCTCATACTACACCTTTAGCATCTTATATATTGCTTAAATCGTCTGTAAGATACATATAAGCTTCTTTTTATAAGAAAGCAACATAAAAGATGCAAAATGACAGAATCTATACTGTATCAACAAAAAGCAATATACAAATTGCAATCACTCACTGACCTGAGGAGTAAAGGTAACAGACAGACGTGGTGTTTCATCAACACGCAGACTGAAAATATCCGGCCGGGCATAATGGCCGACGACGTCGAGATCATATTTACCTCGGACGATGTCATCAAGATCGATGTCGGCAGTAACCACAGCTTCCTTGTCATAGACGGGACCGGCAAGCACTTCACCAAAAGGACTGACGATAACGCTTCCCCCCCGGATGAGAATAGTTGATGGATCATCACCCTGCACACAGTCATAGTCTTCCGGTGCATCGGCACGGGTCATGTACTGGCAAGCACTCAGCACAAAGGTACGGCCTTCATAAGCAATGTGTCGCATCGAAGCCTGCCAGATATCGCGCTCATCGACAGTAGGCGCGCACCAGAGATTGATCCCTTTGCCATACATGGTTTGGCGCAGATTCGGCATGTAATTTTCCCAGCAAATTGCCGCACCGAGCCGGCCGAGAGGCGTATCAAACACCTGAATAGTCGATCCATCACCCTGCCCCCAGACCAGCCGTTCACTGGCAGTCGGCACAAGCTTGCGGTGCTTGCCAAGAAGCATCCCATCCGGGTCAAAGAAAAGCGCAGTGCAGTAGAGCGTTGCGCCATCTCGTTCAATAACGCCGGTGACAAGATACGCTTTCATCCGCGCCGCAAAGGAACCGATTACCGCACATTCCGGTCCTGGTACGTCGATTGCGGAGCGCCAGTAGCGCAGGTAATCATCACGGCCAGCAGGTGTGCGAGTACCCATCCGCGCACCAAAATCAATCCCCTTGGGATAACCTCCGACATAGGCTTCAGGAAAAACTGCAAGCTCGACACCTTCACGCGCGGCAGTTTCACACAATGCTTCCATACGTTCAAGGGTACGGGGTGTGTCGAAAAGACTTGTGCCAGCCTGGATAACGGCGACGCGATGCTGTATCACGAGGAACTCCGTTTATGTTTACGTATAAACCAAATTATTTGTTTGAGGCGTAAAAATCGGCTTCATTGAATACTGTTAGTTTATCTATCGCCTTAAACCAATCAATACCTCTCTGAAGCTATTTAATCCCGCTTCCAGGTTCTCGATAATGTCTTCCGCCAGTTCATCCGGTTCCGGCAAGTTGTCAAGATCAGTCAGACTTTTATCTTTCAGCCAGAACACATCAAGACTGGTTTTATCGCGAGCTGCCAGTTCCTGATAGCTGTATTTACGCCAGCGGCCTTCCGGGTTACTTTCCGGATGCCAAGTCTCCTGACGTTCATTGGGATTCAGCGGGTTATAACAGTGAATGAAATCCTGTAAATCCTCGAAGCGTAGCGGCTTTTTCTTTAGCGTATGGTGGATATTGGTGCGGTAATCGTAATACCAAACTTCTTTTGTCCAAGGATTCGGACTTGCCGGGCGATTATCAAAGAACAATACATTCGCCTTCACACCCTGAGCATAAAAAATACCAGTGGGTAAGCGTAAGATAGTATGCAGGTTGGTATTTTCCAGTAACTTCTTACGAATGGTTTCACCTGCACCACCCTCGAATAACACATTGTCCGGCACTACTACGGCAGCTTTACCAGTAGTCTTCAGTAGGGAGCGAATGTGTTGTACAAAGTTGAGCTGTTTGTTTGAGGTCGTAGCCCAGAAATCCTGACGGTTATAGGTAAGGTCATCTGTTTCCTGCTCACCTTCCTCGTTGGTAAAGCTCATCGAGCTCTTTTTGCCAAAGGGGGGATTGGCGAGCACATAATCCACGGTGACTGCGGGCGGTGCCACCAATGCGTCATTAGGCGACACTGCGCTTTCACCATCAATCTCGCCGATGTTATGCAGAAACATGTTCATCAGGCACAAACGGCGGGTATTGGCGACGATCTCATTACCGGAAAAGGCCTCGTGCTTGAGAAAGGTCTTCTGCTTTTTGTCCAAACGGTGATGGGCCACCAGGAAATCATATGCCGCCAAAAAGAATCCTCCCGTGCCACATGCCGGATCGGCAATGGTCTTGCCTGGCTCCGGCCGCACACACTCGACCATGGCGCGAATCAGCGCACGTGGCGTGAAATACTGGCCAGCGCCTGACTTGGTGTCCTCGGCATTCTTTTCCAGCAACCCTTCGTAGATATCGCCTTTAACATCGGCGCCCATCACCACCCACTGCACGCTGTCGATCATATCGATCAAGCGTGCCAGCTTGGCCGGGTCCTGTATCTTGTTCTGCGCTTTGGTAAAAATCTGCCCGAGCAGACCTTTCTTGCCACCCAGCGCCATCAACAACTCAACGTAATGCACTTCCAGCTCAGCGCCTTTTTTGGATTTCAACGTGGGCCAGCCATATTCTTTCGGAATGCCGACATCACGGTTATGCGGTGGCTTTGAATATTCATCTGCCATCTTGAGAAAAATCAGATAGGTAAGCTGCTCCAGATAATCACCATAACCCACGCCATCGTCGCGCAACGTTGTGCAGAAACTCCAGACTTTGGAAATAATCGGGGCGCTTGCGGGGCTCATTCGGATTCCTTACTGCTTGCGAGCAAGCCACTGCCTGCCCTTGTCGGTTAATTGGTATTTCTGGGTGGGGCTGCGTGGAGAGTCTGGCTGGGTCATTTCCACCAATCCGGCTTTCAGTGCAGGCTGTAAATAATTTTGTATAAATGTTGGGCGATGGCTCAGCTTTAAGGTACTTAGCAGGTCTTTGGTCCCCAAGGGGGCCGCTTTCAAAGCGGCCAATAAATATTTTACTTGTTCGGTTACTTGTTCGGTTACTTGTTCGGTTACTTGTTCGGTTACTTGCTGGGTAGCTTCCCCGGCAAACCCTTCATGCACCGGCAAGCGAATCAGGAAATAGCTGTGATCTTCATCACTTTCAAAGATTGGTGCTGGTGAACCATTGGCAGACATCACCCGCAGAACCTTGGGAATGCCGGTGGAACGGCCTTCGGTCAAATCCAGTTCCTTCAAGAACTCGCCGATGCGGCGGTTGCGGTAACGGCGGCTGACAGCGCGGCCTGCCTGCAAGTCTTCCATGCGAATCGAGCGATCAGGGCCAGGGAAGCTCAGCACCACCAGTTCCTCTGGGGTGATACGCACCTCCACCGGTTCGCGGATTTCATAGGAACGGTGATACGCCATATTGACAAAGTGCCACTTCACACCTAGAATTCTGACCAATATGACCGGCGCCTCTACATTTATGTACGCGTCGGTTCTCATTTCTGATCCCGCAATAGCCATTGCTCCCAATCATTGCATACGCCAAAATCCTCGAGCGCCAGAACACCGTTTCTGGATATTGGGAAGTCATACAGCAACTTCACTAAACGTTGCGACCAACTGGAGTTGGGACAGATCACGCCCAGTAGTTGCGCCATCATGGCGAAGTACATGAAAGACCGGGTATTTTTCATTTTCGGCCATGCTTGGGGCAATGAAGATAATTCCAGCATATTGATGTTCCACAAGCGGCTGTGATGAGCCGACACATTACGAATGAAGTTCAAGCTGCGTAGCCACTGAGCCAGAGTTTTTCCTTCATCCAGGCCGTACTTCTGAGCAATCTGATTCTTGTCATCATATTTCATGCCATCGAACAAACGGGATAATAGGCCAAAATCCCAGACTTCAATCGCGACCCAGACAGGTAAATGGCTGGAGTATTTGGAGTTGTGGTGTTGCACAAATGGCTCACGCCTTGCGCGGTGAAGCAGCGAATTGTATTTATCCAGCCATAGCTGGTGTTCAGTTTTACCCTTGTTTGGCCCCTTGCCGATGACCCTTTTGGCAAAGTTCCCATGCAAGCAATTGGGGTTCTCATGGGCGCAGGGCTCTTTTTCTCCCAGCAGGTAAGCCACATCCACACGTAGGGCCATTTCAATGCGCTCCAGTGCATCCAGAGCTAACAGTCGAAGTTTTTTATCAAACACATACAGCCTGACGACATCTTTGAAGTGGCTGTCAGCTACAAAACGATCAGTACGCACAGGGCTTTGTCGCCGCACAGAGGCGGCTCGGTCAATTTCTCGCAACGGATACCAATAACCACTCAAACGATAGTAGCCGATACGAGCCAAATAATTCAAAGCCGCAGCTTCGTTATCCACCTGCAAACCCCGGCTTCTCAACAAAGCCAGTTGCTCCTGCAAGGATTTCCAGGGTTTTAGATCAGGCATCAGCTCCTCCACCCGGTACCCAAAGCACCAGAATCAGATTACCCAGCAACACAAACCACCACCCAGATTGTGAAAATCGCTGGCGAAGGCGCAGATGTTGTGCAACACCGATTCAGGGTTCCAGCCTGCCTTATATTCGATGCGCTCGCCTTCTACCGTGCGTTGGTGGAGCAGGGAATCGAGGTTGATGGGGAGTTTGACAGACATGGTCAAGCCCTGGTGTCGTCCTCAGCTTTCTCTACCATGCCTGCTTCAACCCTTACGGGGCGGCCATCTTGCCAGACTACGACGTATTGACCCAGCCGTTTCTTTTTATCCAGTTCTTCTGCAACCGCTTCTTGCAAGGCCTTTAGTATTTCCTGACTTTTAGGGGAGGTTTGTTCTGTCACGGTTACTTTCATCGCTTGGCCTCCTGCAATAGCTGCTGATAGATTATTTCGCTGACCACATTGCGCCCGCCTGGTGTCTGCTCAAAAATCTGTATTGGTGCGCCACTGTCATTCATAAAACAGACACAATAATCAACTCTTGAACTGAATACATGAAACAGGTTGTAAAGACTCCGGGAAAAGCGGCGCTCAATATCGGCAACAGGAATATTATGACCACCTTGCCTGACACGCTCAGCCACCCGCATTTTTGACATTTCCACACTGGGAAGCGCCAGATAAATCAACTCCACTCGCCACCCATCGGCCTGCAAACGTTCAATTAACCGCAAATAACTTCGCCCAGATAAGGTGGTTTCAAATGCAAAGTCCTGCCGAGTCGTAATGCAGGATTCAATTTCACGAAGAAAAATTCTGCTGGCGGCCACCAACTCACGTTCTGGCGCAAGAGGCGACAACCCTGCCGCAATCAGGTCGGCATTGATAAAGTGCAAACACTTCGGCACTTTCGGCAGATAGTTCAAGGCAAAAGTGGTTTTCCCCACCCCATTAGGGCCAGCGATAATCCAACAAGTTGGCATTATGGCTTACATCTATGCTGAATGATGGCACAGATACTGTGCAGGATAGATTCGGGATTCCAGCCTGCCTTGTACTCGATACATTCACTTTCAACGGTGCGTTGGTGGAGTAAGGAGTCAGGGTTGATAGGGAGTTTGGGAATCACACTTCAGAGCATCCTTTTCTTGCCAAAGATGAAGAGACCGCTTCTTGCATTTCTAATGACAACCGTTCCTTTGATGGAGAAGCTAATCTTATCAACGGAATCCCTATTTCCTCGCAAACATTCTCTGCACCTCTCAACTCCGCTTCCGCCAGCTCAGAAATATCTTCCAGAGACTGCGGTGTACCTCTTTCCTCCAGCCTTTCTGCCACAACAGATACAGGTGACTCAATCAAGATTACAGAGGACAATCCAAGACGTCTGAAAATATTCGTAGGGAGAGAAACTAAATCCCCTGACTCATTTCTCAGAACGAAATGACCATCCAGAACTAATGTAACATCATCACCTTCAACGATTCGTGCAACAGCAGTAACAAGAGCTTCCTGATTGCCGTCAATGTTGCCCGTACGTTTGTTCTCTTTCCAATTCTGCCCACCACCAAGCTCATCACGAATGAGAGAACTTGCAGTAGCATACTTGAATCCCAAGGATTCTGCGGCAGGCTTCCCGAGAAAGGTTTTACCTACTCCGTGAGCTCCTGCTAAGAAAATAACCATGTCTTAATCCCCCTATAAAGTCATCGCTTTTACAGATTCAAACTGCTCACTTGTCAGGTAAGTATAAGATTGAGGAGCACG
Source organism: Nitrosomonas sp. (assembly GCA_039794425.1). GTDB lineage: Bacteria > Pseudomonadota > Gammaproteobacteria > Burkholderiales > Nitrosomonadaceae > Nitrosomonas. Next base: position 9,607 of record JBDIVK010000001.1, read on the forward strand.
CACACCTGGAATAACCTCTGGCAATGGAAGGGGTATTTCAAACTGCTTAACCTCACTTAGCAAAATAGCATAGCCCTCTGAAACACCATTGAAATAATCCCTTAACTCGCTCCTAGTAAGACCTCCTCCATATATTTTTGCTATCTCCCATAGTTCCGTTTTGCTTCCCGTTACCACTTTTTCTATCTCCACGGTGGCTTTGATTTTCATTTCTGGCGACGTGGAATAAATGACCAAATGCGTTACTTTCTGAGCAGCCCACACTCTACGGAACTCCACCTTTTTTGAGCCATCCAGTATTTTTTTGACATATTTTGGGTGAACAGAAATCAATACTGCTCTAGATCTCTGCTGCATCAAGGAAGCTCCGATATTTTGACTCGTCAAGTTTAACAATGGATTGAGGATATCCAGATATAACGCCACGTTTATTCAACTCCTCAAGTGGAACCGGTGTGGAAATATGTTTGATTATCCTAAAAAGAATAACTTTGACTTCTTTACTGGACATTCGTGTAATTTCTTCGAATGAATAAACTGTGCGTCTACTTACCTTTGCTGAAATCTCCGCCGGATCAGTGGATACTACAAACTCATCGACGACGCCTATTGTTGTCAGTACCTTCTCGTCACGAGACCGATAAAAAAGCAGGACATCCCCCGGATCTATGCTTTTTGTTTGTGTATGGCATAAATAAGCTAGTTTTATTGAGTTGCCTACATGGCGATGGGGGTTGTCAAACAACTGAAGTTGGCGGCTTCTCTGGCTTGGGTAATCTGGAAAAAGGATATCATGATACTCTGGTCTGATAGGCACAAGGTACTTCGTCACACCACTATCTTGGCGGTAATGAGGATAATAAAGCCGAACGTACTCTTTCGCATCAATTTCATCATCAGGTGGGTGCAGAGGGTGATTTTTTAACCAAACTGTGTCACCTTCATAACTTCCTTTTTCCACAAAACCGAAGTCACCCAGCAGAGCTGTCAGGTAAGGCTGTTTATCCGCATTGCCATGGATAAAAATATTTGTACATCCGTTCTCAAAAGCGTACCGGAATGCTGCCTTCAGGAATAGCTCCCCTGTCTTTCGGCCCCGTATGGACTCGCCCACCTTAAAAGTACAGAGTTTAAGAGCCTTCCCCGAAAGCGACTCGCCAGAGTCCGTTATTTTTTCACTTTCCTGCATGGCATAGATGCATATAGCACCCAAATTTCCATCGTCATCACGACATATCCATGCACGCCTTCCCTCGCGTGCCTTTCTCACAAACCACTCATCAAAAAGTTGGTAGTCCTCCCTCAGGCTATTGAAGAACTCTCTCGACAACTCTGGAGAAATAGAGTGAAGGTTCACATCTTTAATGTTTGGGAGGCGAACTTCGTTAGGTTCATGAAGCCTACAGAGCCAGTCTTCCGCCGTTTGAATGTTGTAGACACGATCACTTAATCCGTGTTCACGTGCTTTGGCGTGAATACCCTTGTCTTCTGTAACTAAAGCATGTGTTGCGTTGCACTTAAGAGCATAGAGAATCTCATTGTCGCAGATACTATTGGGCGAGATCCCTTCCGTATTCCATGGACATGGCGGAACTCCTTTAAGCTTCTCGTACTGCCCCAATCTGGACAGAGTTCTGTTACGCCGCTCGGCATCGCTGTCTCTCTGTATGTCTTCCAATGAAGCTGGGTGATAAAGAAGCTGATGCCCGCCCTTATTGGCTAAACGGATGAAATTCTGAAGATTGCTGCTCAGAACAATATAGGAATCCTGGAGAGGAATCAGAATATTGGTATCGAGCAGGAATCGAAGGCGCATGGCGATCCATTACCCTACCAGGGCCATGGAAGACGCTCTATCTGTAGTCCCTTCCTTGCAATCCTGATGGATTAGCTGGCCCGAAAAGGCTTTTTTCAGGATAGATTGGCGCAGAGTATTGGATCTCATAATCTGAGTATCAATTTCCTCTTCCATTTTTTCAATGACAGAATACTGGGAACTGAGTTGACGGATAATTTCGTCCTGCTCCTCAATTGAGCATATAGGTACCGGAACGCCCTTCAGGATTTTCTCATTCAGATTTTGCATTGTTGTACCAATGCTTGACCCAGATAGGTAATCCCTTACTCGTTGGGAAGAAACCACCCAAGCATAGAATTCTGAATTTGCAATACTCAAAGGTCTAATGAAAAGGCTTCCAGTTCCACATAGCCACCCAGACTCTTTATCTGTAATAACGGCACAGCGCCCCATCTCTCCACGGCGACCGATCACAATATCATTGATACACATAACGTACTTTCTTAGTCCGTTAAGCTTTTCTTCCGTTATCGTCAAATTCCAATCAGGGATTATTTTCTGATTTTTGATATGGCTAGGGTTTATCAAAGGCACACCATCTACGACATAATCTGCTTTGTGTAGCAATGATCCAAATGGGCCTATCTGTATGTTCTCCATAATCGTGGAGAGTTCTACCCATGCCCACCCTTCAGGAAGGGCCGGTAAAGAAAAGCTTTCTAGCTGTGGAACAGCAACATGAAGCTTTGGCTTTGCAAGCTTTTTGCCTTCCTTACCATTGGCACCCCATTCTTTGATGGCCTGTTTCCATTCCTCAAGTTGTTGTTGGTAGCGTTGTTCGCGTTCCTGCTGGATGCGGGCGAGGAGTTGTTCGGGGGTTTCCAGTTTATCGGGGTTTCGCTGACGCCATTGTTCGGTGAGCTTGCCTTCGAAGGCGTGTTTGAGGACGGCCTGGCGGTAGGCTTTGAGTTGTTGCTGGACGATTTTTAGGGATTCGATACCTTTGTCGAGTTCGGAGAACAGGGTTTCAATTTTGGCAACGATGTCTTTCTGCTCTTCCAACGAAGCAATCGGGAGCTCAATTAATGATAGGTTCCCCCTAGAGATTCTCTTTCTAGTTGATCCAGATTTTAGAGAATCAATTTTCGCTCTTATATCGGGACTGTTAATAAGGTGCATTAAATACCTTGTGTCAACCTTTTCTGGATTACCCCTGACAATACATACATCCACCACTGTTACGTATTTTTCATCTCCCTCTAGAGGGAACATACACGTCCTTCCCAGAGGGTCAGGCATCCTGGCGATTAATAAATCTCCTTTTTTAAGAAAGGTACATTTGAGCTGCTTCGCCTTGTTTTTTGTAAGAAACCTTGATGACTTGTCGATAAATTGCCCGTCTCCTATATCGGCCAACTGAATAAGTCGAACTTCACCATCTGGATCCTGGTCTTTGCTTTCAACCCAATCACCATCCTTAAAGAGTCCTGACTCAATGGTCAATGACTCAAGCGTTTCTATCGTCCAAGTGTTAGCCGATTCCACTACCAATTCAGCACTCACGCCACCAACTCCCTATTCAATTCCTCAATCACCCCATCCATCTCATCCCCAAACAACTGATACATCCGACCCAGCCCACCCTTGCTATCGAAAGGCGCCATTTCCAAATCATCGCGTTCCAAGTGGAAGGAGCTGATGATATGGTCGCGGATCAGGGTGAGCCAGGCCATTTGTTCCTCGTTGAATTTTTCGCCCGCGCCGCTGTGGCGTTGGAAAATCCAGTCCTTGAAATTTCGATTTACTGTGCTGGCAAAGGGAGTGATGGTCTGGTCGATGCCGGTAACGCGGCGGATCAGGGCCACCAGGGCGGTAAGTTCAGACACTGGATTCCCGCCTTCGCGGGAATGACGGGTGTTGTCCAGATGCTCGTAGGCTGCCCAGATTCTGAGCGGCGCCAGTTTGGGTCTATCCTGTTGCAGAGTTTCCAACAGGGTTTTGATCATGTCGTAAGTCACTTCGCTGCGCCGGGCTGGTGTCTGGAAGTAGATGGTCAGGGCTTCGATCTCGTCACGATGTTCATCCAGGTAGTTGGCGAAATCTTGCACCATTTGTTTGGCATTTTCGGTTTTGTCTCCGGCCCAACCTGCGTGTTGCAGTTCGTCAAGGTCTTCGTGGACGATGGTCTGTTCCTTTTCGCGGCGGATGGTGTCGATCAGTTCGATGAGTTCGCCGTTGAGGACCTTGGCGGCTTCGCCCACCAGTTGATCGCGGGCCTTGTCTCTGGCGTCATCACCGGGGTTGCTGCTCAATGGTAGCTGGGCGATTTCACAGGCTCTCTGTTCCACCACGTCCGGGTTAATAGCGTTGAGCAGTTCGCCGACGATCAGGGTGAGCGGTGTGCCCCCGGCTTTTTCGACAATGCGGGCGCGATCTTTGTCGTTCAGTTGTTTGTCGAGGCGAGCGAGGCGGCCTGCCAGTGAAGATACGCTGTCTTCATCGCGGGCGGCGCCCATCATCACGCCCATGGCCAGCTCTTTCAGGGATACGCCGGGTTTGGTGATCAACGGCTGACTGGCGGTTTTCAGGGATTGGGTCACACCGATGGCATCGACGATGACATAGTGGGTCTTGGCCGTGGTGGCGGAGGGGGTGACTTTTTTCAGGCCGTCGGCATCAAGGGTACGGGTGCCGCGGCCCTTCATCTGCTCGAAGTAGTTCTTGCTTTTCACATCGCGCATGAACAGCAGGCATTCCAGTGGGCGCACGTCGGTGCCGGTGGCAATCATATCCACGGTGACGACGATGCGCGGGTAATAGTCGTTGCGGAACTGGCTAAGCACGGATTTGGGATCATCCGCGTTATGGGTGATCTTCTTGCAGAAGGCGTTGCTTTCGCCAAATTCCTCACGCACGGTGTGGATGATGTCGTCGGCGTGGCTGTCGGTTTTGGCGAAGATCAGGGTTTTGGGCACTTCCTGACGGCCGGAGAAGATGTCCTGCAGTTTCTCCTTGAAGGTGCGAATGACGGTGCGAATCTGATCCGGGTTGACGATGTCGCGATCCAGTTGTTTGGCGCTGTAGGCTTCGTCTTCATCCTGAGTTTCCCAACGGCGCTTGCGGGTGAGGCGTTCGCGCTTCTGCACCTGCTGGCTGGCTTCGATAACGCCGCCATTCCTGGTTCTCTCAGTTTCGATCAGATAGATTTCGTTGCCGACGTTGACACCATCAGCGACGGCTTTTTCATGGTCGTATTCGCTGACCACATTCTTGTGGAAGAAGCCGTAGGTGCGGTTGTCCGGGGTAGCGGTGAGGCCGATCAGGTAGGCATCGAAGTATTCGATCACCTGCCGCCACAGGTTGTAGATGGAGCGGTGGCATTCGTCGATGATGATGAAGTCGAAGAATTCCGGAGGGATTTTTTCGTTGTAAACCACAGGCAAGGGCTCTTTCCTGAAGCCAACCTTTTCTGCCGGGTTGTCTTGTTCGGTGGCTTCGTCCAGTTCCTCACCTTTGAGCAGCGAGTACATACGCTGGATGGTGCTGATGCATACCTGGCTATCGTTGGCCACATAGGACGACTTGAGCCGCTGCACGGCGTACAGCTCAGTGAATTTGCGGTTGTCGTCGTTGGGCAGGTAGGCCATGAATTCCTGCTCAGCCTGTTCTCCCAGGTTCTTGGTGTCCACCAGAAATAGGATGCGTTTGGCCTTGGCATATTTGAGCAGACGGTAGGCGGCGGTGATGGCTGTGTAAGTTTTGCCGGAGCCGGTGGCCATTTGCACCAGGGCGCGGGGTTTGTCCTGCTTGAAGGAGGCTTCCAGGTTGTTGATGGCAGTGATCTGGCAGTCACGCAGACCATCGGTATTGAGCGGCGGCAGACTTTTCAAGCCCTGGCGCAGGGTGCCCTGGTTGTCGTTGAGACGCTCGTGCCAGCGGGCCATTTCGTCCGGGCGAGGGAAGTGGAAAATTTCCCGCGAGCGTGGCGCCGGGTCGCGGCCATTGGTGAAGCGGGTGATGGCACCAGTGCTTTGGTAAACGAACGGCAGAGGTTCTTTGTTGTTGATCCACTTGAGGTCGGCGCTGGCATAGCCCTCGGCCTGCTCCTCCGCCGTGGTGATCTTGTGGCCCCAGTCTTCCGGCTTGGCTTCGATGACCCCGACCGCCTCGCGCTCGACGAACAGCACATAGTCCGCCGGCCCCACGTTGGTCTGGTATTCTCGCACAGCAATGCCCGGACCCGCGCTGAGGTTGATGGCACTCTTGTCCTGTACCAGCCAGCCTGCTTGTTTGAGCTGGCGGTCGATGCGGTCGCGAGCGCGCTGTTCGGAGGTCTGGTTGAAAGCAGGGTCAGTCATTGCCTAATTTCACAGAAAGCTAAAAAATACATTTTTACTACATCGGCTACTATGTTCATCCCGTCAATATACTCAAAATAACCTACCGATTTCACAGCCACACGCCACTAAAAGCCCCAAATCCACCTTTTGAGTATTTATCAAAATATACAATCTGCATTATCCGTCATTTGCCCACTCTTCCACCCCACAAATTTTGGGTTGAAACGTGGTGCTCGATCCCCTGGCCAGTTTTCCATCACGGTTGCATCGCCAGGTCGCGACACAGCAAAGACACTGCTGTGCTCATTCTCATCACATTAGCCAAATATGATAAGATATTGAATTTATAATATATATTTCGCAAATCAATCATGCGACTCATGGCGTCTCAGCTACAATCGAAACACAAGGTACTTATCGATGCTCTTAAGCGCGGAGAGACCATAGAAATTACTTACCATGGCCAAGTTCTTGGCGTTGTACATCCAGCAAACCCCACTATTAATTCCAAAGAACAAGAAGCCACAATGAATGAATTTTTTGAGATACATCGCGATTTAGGTATTGCTGACGTCGAAGCAGAATTACGAAATATTCGTAAAGGTCGCCAGAGATCATTGGGTGATCTTTGATACCAACATTTTTGATCTATGCTGATAGAGACGTCTATCAACCAAAGAATTAACCCTGAATACACATCATCGTGCCCTCAGCCATAGCAGGAAATGGAGATGCTTTGATGGTGAAATCATCCAGGCCAGACAGAGTCCGATAAAATTTGCAGGAAAAACAGTACAGAAAGCCGCATTATGTTCACTTCACTGAGATTGACCAATTTCAAAGCCTGGCGGGAAACCGGTACGATTGTGCTTGAGCCTGTTACCATGCTGCTGGGGACCAATTCATCGGGTAAATCCTCACTCATTCAGAGTTTGCTGCTGTTGAAGCAAACGGCACAATCACCGGATCGCTCGATTCATCTGAATTTAGGCGGGGATGAGGTCAACGATTTTTTCAACTTTGGTGATTTCGACGATGTATTGAAACGTGGGGCCCAATCCCCTCGCCAGTTTTCCATCGCGTTTGCTTTCCAGGCCAGTGAAAAGTCACGTGTGAGCAGCGGCCAGTTTTCCTGCAGTTATGGACAAACGGCAAATGGGGGCACTGCCATTCAAAAGCTGGTATTGTCCACTGCTAGACATCGCTTCTGCGCCATACGGCGGGAGAAAGGTTCCTATGCTATTTTCGTCAATAATGAAACCCAACCACGCGCAAAAGGTAGACATCTGACGCCGGAGCGCTCCATCGCATTCCCTGCCGAAGCTATTGCAGTACTGGGCAGTGACGGTGCTGTTGCTGAGGATCTGAGCCTGGCTATCCGGCGTGAATTGGAAAACATCATCTATCTCGGACCACTCAGACGCAAACCAGAGCGGGACTATGTCTGGAATAAGACGACGCCTGGTCAGATCGAAAGCGATGGCCATCGTGCAATTGACGTGTTGCTGGCGAGTGCTTTGACCAGGGGCGACAAACAAGGTGAAATACTGGAAGGCGTATCCTCCTGGCTGGCTCGCATGAAAGTTGCCGAGAAACTGGAAGTGAAGCAACTGGGCCGTTCCACCCGTTACGAAGTAGTAGTGCATAAGGATGGAGTCGAAGCCAATCTGCGGGATGTCGGGATCGGTATATCGCAAGTCTTGCCGGTATTGACTGTAGGCTATTTCGCGCCGGCAGGCAGCACGGTGATTCTGGAAGAACCCGAAATTCACCTCCATCCTCTGGCACAATCGGTACTGGCAGAATTTTTCGTCGCACTGAGCCGATCGCGCACTATCCAGTTCATCGTAGAAACCCATTCGGAACATCTGTTCCGCCGGATGCAGACACTCATCGCGAAAAAAGAAACTTCGGCAGAACAGGTATCGATGTTTTTCGTTGAAAGAGAAGCGGACAATGCTGTATTGAGAAAACTGGAAGTCGATGATTTTGGTCGAGTAAACAACTGGCCCCAATATTTCTTCGGAGATGCGTTAGGTGAAACACGGGAGCAAGCCCGACTGATGTTCACACATCAGCAAAAGCGGACCGAAAAATGAAAGATCGCTATGTCGTGGATACCAATGTGCTGATCGTGGCCAGCGCAGTTAACCCGGTCGCACCGAAAGATATCGATACGACCCCGGATGATCCTGCGCTCAGGTTTCAAATATGGCAGTGGCTGGTCGATTTCGAGGGGAGTTCATCGCGACTGATACTCGATTCAGCCGGCAAGATCAAAGCAGAATATGACAACAAGCTTGGATTCAATGATTATGGAATTCAGGTTGTCATCCATAAATGGAGTACTGCGGCAGTGGATAACGTCGATATCCAATACGATAATGACGGTCATGCCGTGTTACCGTCCCCACTCGATACGATCGTACACGATCTGGCAGACCGAAAAATGGTGGCAGCGGCATTGGAAGCCTTGAAACACTACGGAGAAGGTACCATCGCTTTTGCCGGTGATACCGACTGGCATGACTGGGAACAGGCATTGATGCATGTGGGATTATCCCTGGAGCCCATCATCGAGGACTGGTCCCGCGCTAAACATGCAGAAAAAACGGGGAGATAACCGTGTCTGAATTTTTCCGTTTTCCTAATACCCCTCACCTGCTCTGGCTGGGGCAAGGCCAGCCCAGAGACGATAAACTATTATCCGATGCCGAGGTCGCTACGCTGCTACAGGGCGAAGTCTTCATCGAGGAAAAGCTGGATGGTGCCAATCTGGGTATCTCGCTGAACGAAAACGGTGAATTACGGGCACAGAACCGTGGCCAGTATCTTCCACAACCTTTCTCCGGTCAGTTTTCCCGCCTGAACGGTTGGCTCGGCCAGCATAGCGCAATACTCAGGCAAAACCTGACGCCGGATCTGATATTGTTCGGCGAATGGTGCGCGGCCAAACATTCGCTTGATTACGATGCACTGCCTGACTGGTTTCTACTGTTCGATGTCTACGACAAAAAAGCAGGCAAATTCTGGAGCCTCAAACGGCGTAACCTGATGGCCCATCAACTAGGCATCACCACTGTTCCGCTGCTCAAGCATGCCACAATCACGCGAAGTCAATTGATTCACCTGCTTGATCAGACACAAAGTCAATACCGGGCCGGAAAAGTCGAAGGCATCGTTATCCGCCGTGATTCCCCGCTATGGAATGAAGGCCGGGCCAAGCTGGTCAATAAGGAATTCATTCAAGCGATCGAAGACCATTGGCGCAGCCGAACGATAGAATGGAATCTGGTACAGCCCCAAAATTAATAGACAATGGGATTCAGGGCAGGTTTTCGGCTGCGTTGCGCAGGTTTACCAAATGCTCGTGCTGAAAAATGCACATCCGAATGACATTGCGGTATTCACCGTTGATGAAGAATTCGTGGATCAACTCGCCTTCCACCCTGAAGCCGAGCTTCGTGTAGATGTGCAGGGCTTTTGGATTCTCCTTGTCCACGATCAGATACAGTTTATAGAGGTTTAACACGTTGAAGCCGTAGTCCATCGCCAGCTTGGTGGCACGCGACGCCAGCCCTTTCCCTTGATGCTCAGGGATGATGATGATCTGAAACTCTGCACGGCGATGTACGTGATCTATTTCGACCAGTTCCACCAGGCCGGCCTTTTCGCCTCCTGATTCCACCACGAAACGACGCTCGCGTTGGTCATGGATATGCTCGTTATAGAGCGCCAAAAGCTCAGCAAAGGTTTCATACGGCTCTTCGAACCAATAGCGCATCATACTGGCATTGTTATCCAGCTGATGCACAAAGTACAAGTCCTCTCGCTCCAGAGGACGGAGTTTGATGTTCATATCGGAAATCATGGTTAAGTCAAATACGGTATACCTCTTCAAGTACGCTGATATCGATTTTTACCATCTTCAGAAGTGCGTCTGTAACGCGCTTTGAGCGGGGCGGATCGTTGTCACTCATCATTTCATCCAATACAGCCGGGGTGATCTGCCATCTAAGGCCGAACCTGTCGATGAGCCAGCCGCATGCCTGCTCCTTACCTCCTCCTTCAAGGAGGGCATTCCAGTAACGATCCAATTCCGCCTGATCATCGCAAAGTACGACCATCGAAATTGCATCGTTAAATTCATGGTGTGGCCCCGCACTGAACGCCTGAAAACGCTGACCAAACAGTGTGAAATTGACCACTTTAACTGATCCTGGTGGCCCGCTCGGCGATTCACTTAAGAGTGGCACGATGGAGTTGATTTGTGAATCCGGAAAAATCGAAGTGTAAAACTGGGCTGCTTCTTCAGCTTCCTTCGCGTACCAGAGGCTGGGAAAAATCTTCGAGGCTACCTTTGAAACTATCTTCAAGGCCATGATCTATCTCCTATCGTTTTGTATCAAAGATGACTGGCAGTATTGAGCCACCCCTTAATGGCAACCGAGCGGTACGACAACACATGGAGGAAAACGGATAACGGGTCAAAGCGACGCCAGCATTTTGTTAGGCTGCACTTGATTGTATCTGGTTCTCGGTGGCGATAAACTGGATGTCTCTACCAAGTAATTGGCTGGCAACCGCACTAACAGTCTCTGGGATTGCTGAAGATGTGAAGAATTTATCTCCTGCCTCAGGGAACGTTCCGGCGTTAAGTAATTGATCCTCCAGACGGCGACCAACCTGTAAAGCTACTGCTCGGGAAGGTTCCAGAATTTCGATTGCCGGACCGACAATTGAACGAACGAGCGGTTCGAGAAAGATGAAATGCGAGCAACCGAGGATAACGACATCTGCATTCTTCGTTTCTACAGGCAGGAGAAACTGGTGCAACAACTCATGGGTCATTTCCCCTGCCAGATCCCCTGCTTCCACCCGTTCGACAAGACCCGGACAGGGTTGGCTGATGATCTCCAGGTCAACACCGTGCGATTCCCGGAGCCGCGCTACGGAATTACTTTCCAACGTTTTTGGGGTAGCGAGCAGCAACACCTTTCGAGTATTGGAAACGAGAGAGGCAGGCTTGATACCCGGCTCGATTCCGAAGATGGGAACACCATACACAGCCCGCAGAGATGACACCGCCCTGACTGTGGCGGTATTGCAGGCGATGACTATTGCCTTCACATCGAGCTCCACGAGATAAGTAGCTACTCGTGAAACTCGGACTTCTATTTCTTCGTTAGTTCTCGAACCGTAAGGACAATACCTGGAATCTGCAAAATAGATAAAATCCTCATTCGGAAACTGCTGTCGGAGTGCCCGATAAATGGCCAGGCCACCGACACCAGAGTCCATAACCCCTATCGGGCGCCTGGTTTGATTATTTGATTCAGTCATGAATAGTACGGTAATGAATTTACTTCACCTGCGGTATCTTTATACTTGTCTTTCTGCCAGGGGATCGGCATGCCCTGCCTCAAAATGTGAGGTAAATTGAACGGCACTACGAAATAGTGTTGGATTACATGAATTGTCAGGCGCCATCCGCCGGGCTGCAAATCTCACGCCCGATCCTGAAAACATGCCCATCCGGGTGCCGAACATGCATCTCGCGAACGTTCCAGGGCATATCTGCAGGAGGCCATGTTACTTCGATCCCCTGTTCAAGACAGCGCTTATACATGGCGTCGACATCGTCAACCCAGAGGGAGATCCATACACCTTTTTCAGCAGCTTCATTGGAATCGGGGCCAAACGTCGACGGGTAACCACTCCTGCCCCGCCCACCCTGACCGTTTTTGCATAGGAATATTTCACATTGTCCTGCGCAAACACCACCGAAAGTAGGCGGACTTCCCCAGTCCCATCCCTTTTTCCAACCAAGCTTCTCGAACCACTCAAAGCTCTGATCAAGGTCGGACACATTCAATATGGGAGTAAGTGCCTGGAAAGACATATAACATTCCTATGTGACGTTAAATATAATAAATTATGCCTCTAAACTATTTTCAGTTTGGTCCGCCGGCCTGTTTGACCTGCCCGCACAGATGATTTGAAATGAAATACCCTGTATCGAATCATCAATAGCAAGATAGAGAAATTATCGCAATCATCACCCTTGGCTGCCTTCGTCGTTGCGAACCGCATAAGCGGTACGGCAACCCAGAAAACACTGTAGCAACAGGCCGTAATATTCCTATGAATACCTTGTCGGCCCTGCACTGGATAGCTTCGCGCCCGCTGGCGCTCGCTATGACGCGGATTATTGTTCTAGGTTTGAAGCGTTACTGAAAATGGTGCATAGGCATATAATAAATTGGAAAATAGAAACCTAAAGATTAATTGCCCCTTTAGTCTTGCCATGCTGCTCACCTGAAAACATCAAGAAAGTTGATATCTCTTTCATTTTTCACCCCTGGCTAATTGCGCTCTTCGGGTACGTAGCTCAACTGCTTAAATGAAGATGTAAAAGCAATCATTAGGCAGAACAGTCTTTCTACTTACGCTGGCGGTTCCGTTTGCGTGCCGCTCGCGCTATTTTTTGTTTCAATTTCTTATTACCTGCCAACAATTAATTGTTCGCCTACCCCAATCAGAATTAGATCCCCCAGAATAGATCAATATATTACGTCAAAAATAAATAAACCATAGCTTTTCGGCCAGGTCGTAATATCTGGACTATGCGGGATATCCGGCAGTGCAATACCATAGAAGCGATGATTGGGTGCACAGAATGTCTGGACGATCAGAACACTAAGAACACCATTTTGACCGGTTCATTTGACAATGTATCGAGCTTTCAATACATTTATTTAGAATATTACTTTCATTTACTCATCGAACAGCGTTATGCGTGCAGTCTTTCTTGATTTTGGCTCTGTCACACGTGGTGATATCGATCGGACGGTGCTGGAGCAGGCTATTTCACCCTGGCTTTACTATGATGACACGTCTCAGGAGCAGATCGCGGAACGGATCAGGGAAGCAGAAATCGTCGTCAGCAATAAGACGTCACTGGATCGGGCAGCCATATTTGCCGCAAACCGTCTGCAACTGATTTGTGTGGCGGCAACCGGTTACAACAACATCGACCTCATCGCTGCAGCCGAACGCAACATTCCAGTGTGTAATGTACGAAGGTATGCGACGCACTCCGTTGCGCAGCATGTTTTCATGCTCATGCTGAACCTTGCGTGTCGTTTCGTGGAGTATCAGCAACTGGTAAAAAACGGTGGCTGGCAGGCCAGTCCTTATTTTTGTCCGCTCGATTTCGGTATAGTGGAACTGGCAGGCAAGACGCTTGGCATCATCGGATACGGTGAATTGGGTAAAGCGGTGGCAGAAATTGCCAAAGCATTTGGCATGCAGTTGCTGATCGCCGAACACAGATCTGCCTCATCCATCCGGCCCGGACGAACAGCATTTGACGAAGTGATCAGTCAGTCAGATTTCATTACCCTGCACTGTCCGTTGTCGGAAGATACCCATCATCTGATCAGCAGCAGGGAATTAAACCTGATGAAATCCTCGGCGTATCTCATCAACACGGCCCGAGGAGGTCTGATCAATGAAGTTGATCTGCTGCAAGGTCTGTCCTCCGACCGCATTGCCGGCGCAGCGATCGATGTATTGCAGGAAGAACCCCCCGTTCATGGCAATGCATTATTAGATTATCAACAGCCGAATCTGATCATTACGCCACATACTGCCTGGGCCAGCCGGGAATCCAGACAACGCCTGCTTGGCTTATTGGCAGATAATATTCGCAATTTCTCTCAAGGCAAGCCTTTCAACCAGATTCGAGATGCATTGACATAGCCGATCCATACTTATTCCGACAAATGACTTGCTGAAACACAAATTTTGCTGCCGGGCTGGCACTCAGTATTGGCTCTGGACAATTTGGTAGCAGGTATTCAGTCAGGATTCCGGCTTGGTGACCAGTACACGCCCAATCTTCCGCTGGTGGTTATAAATAAGCAGAGCTGAAACATTCAATCGCTCAACAGCAGCTACCATGCCGACATCCGGCACAAAAAACCTGTAGCGGGTATTATCAATCGAAGCAGGCCCTATTTTTCCCTGCGAAGTCCACTTGACCAGCACCGCATCGAAACTGCCAGCCGGCACCTTGACCTTATAAGCACCGATATAGTGATAATTGATGTCCATCGAACCTGTATACATCTGTTTACCAGGATTATTCAGATCGAAAACCTTTACATTGAGCGTCATACTGTGCTCTTCACCAGGAGATATCCCTTGCAGCATAAAAGGTTCAGCCGGTGAATACTGATTAATGACACCTTCCTCAGTATCCGTAACAGCAGTCAGGACATAATCGCCATCAGGCTGGGCAGTGACGAAATGAATGAATCTTTCCCCCATGTCATACCGCCAGATAGCCTTGCCAGGCTCCTGTTCCAATAAAATAGATTGATGTCGCTCGATTTTGCCTGTCTCCGGCCCGCTCACGTGACGATAATTCCAAGTACCAGTGTCGGGAGCCAGATATCGGGCAGCATCGATAAATTCCGGTGCAGGAATGGCCCGCCCGACGACCCCCTTTCCCAGATACTTCTCAATCATGAAGCGATCCGCTTCTTGCAAAGGAATAACCTTGCCACCTTCTGTGAACCGGGCAGCTTGAACCGTGCCATTCAGCCACACCAGTATCATCAATAGGAACAGAGATAAACGTATACTTACCATCAATTCAAGCCTCCGCACTATTCAGCATGCCGAAAATTTCTTCTGCTCCTCAGCCGGTTTTTTCTTTCTGTATGGTCGCACACTTCGAAGCAATTACCTCCATCAGCTCGTGCCAGGAGGCAACAAACCCTTTTGCGCCTTCTTCCTGCAACCTGATCGCCAAGGCATCGATATCGATCCCTGCCTCGGCAAATTGCTCCAGGACGCTCTCACTATCATTATCAGCTGACATGATGCCACCCAATTCATCATAACCTGCAAGTGCATTTAAAGTACTTTCAGGCATCGTGTTAACTGTGAAAGGTGCGGTAAGGGCCATTACATAAAGTACATCGGAAACCTTAGGGTTCTTGGTACCCGTGCTTGCCCACACCAGACGCTGTGGCCGCGCACCGGCATTATAGATGCGTAACCAGCGCGGTGAACTGAGCAGGTTGCATACCGCTTTATAGGTACGGTTGGCAATGGCAATCCCAAGCCTGTCCTGCAATTTATCAGGAACAGTACCTGCTACCGCGACATCCCAGCGACTGATAAATAAAGAAGCAACAGATCCGACATCAGGATTGAGCCCTGCATCAATACGTCGCTCGATGCCACGCAGGAAAGCCTCCGCCGCAGCCACGTAATGCTCACGACTGAACAACAAAGTCACGTTAACCGGTATACCGGCAAAAATCGCTTCTTCAATAGCAGGCAGACCTTCTTTCGTTCCCGGAATTTTGATCAGCAAATTTGGCCGCGCCGCCAGGCTATAAAGTTCCTTCGCTGCCGCGATAGTGCTGGCTGTATCGTAGGCTAACAGAGGGGATACCTCCAGTGACACCCACCCGTCGACACCATTGGTACGATCATAAATCGGCCGAAACAAATCGGCAGCCTGGATAAGATCAGCCAGTGCCAGATCAAAGAAGATCGCTTCGACAGATTTTCCCTGCGCCAGCCCAGTGCGAATTGCAGCATCATAAGCACCGCTGTTTTTAATCGCATGATTGAAAATCGTCGGATTCGAGGTCAGTCCTGTCACTGAAAACTCGTCGATATAGCGTTTGAGCGTACCACTGATCAGCAAATCACGTGTAATGTTATCGAGCCAGATACTCTGACCCAGATTGTGAAGTAATTGTGTTGCTTTCATGTTTCAGCTCCTTAAAAAATTATGCCTATGAACCATTTTCAGTAATGCTTCAGACGTAACAATAATTTCCGTCATTGCGAGCCTGCAAAGGCGAAGCAATCCAGAGCGATGTTGATGCGAGCACTGGATTGCCGCGCCGCTACGCGGCTCGCAAAGACGAAGGTAACCAGAAGTGTATGGGCAGCTAAATAAACCAAACTGAAAATAATTTAGAGGCATATAAAAAATTGAACCTAGAAACCGCAGTTGATCGCTTATCAGCCTTTGGAGGTCCCGATGGATCCCCAGCGTAAAAATAGCTAAGAACCTGTTCAAGATCTCAATCAAGGGAGGCAGTGCAAGGCAAAATTGAACGAGAAAGCGGAGCATACTCGAAGTATGTGAGCATTTTGTGAGTTCGATTTTAACGCCGCAATGCACCCTTCAGTGAGATATTGAACAGGTTCTAAGAAGATTTGTCAGATTGCAGATAGGTATGTACCCAGTGAATTATCTGCTCTGCCAATTGATTCGCCGCTATACCGAAGGCTTCAATTACATGAGAAATTTGTACATCCGGCAGGGGTTGCTCGACGATAAAAGTATGACTGGTAAGTATGCGACGGCTGCCAGGATTGATAACCCGGGCATCCAGTTCTATCACCACACGCGGAGAACCGGTACGAGTCACCTGAAAACGGCGCAGATCACTACCAAGATGCATATCAGCATGTAGTGCATGCTCATCGGTGCTGATGTTAATCAGACCACCATATCGGGCAAAAGCTACCGCCAGATGTTCGCGCAATAAAATCGTGGGAGAATCACTCCAGCGTACACCATGATAACTACTTAACTGTTCTCCCTGAGTATTGACCATGAGGCGTGAGCTGTTTAAAGCAAGACCCGCATAGGGCGTGTTGATTCTCAAAGAAAAAGGCAATACAGCCTGGTGAGTACTCGCAATACGAACCTCCGGAAGCTGGTAGATTTTCAGAGCTCCGGATTCAGGGAGTCCTGTACAGGCAGTCAACCATAGCAGACCAGTCAACAACATAACAAGACAGATGGAGCGCTGCACAATACTCATGGCTCAAACTCCTCAAAAGCATCACGACCCAACAGAAAACGAGCCGGGTTATCCCCCAGACGACGGGCAAATATACGCAGGGCTTTGAGGCTGTCACGCAATTCATTGATAGCCGGCTCAAGCTGGGCCAGGCCCTGCATTCCACTGGCAAAAGCTTCGCTGTTATTGGTCAACATAATTTCCAGGGTAGTACTGGCACGAACAAGAGATACCAGTGCCTGCTCAGCACTATTCAGGGTACGTCCCCCTTGTTCATTGAGCAATTGATTGGCATTACTCATCAGCTCGCTGATCTGCTGGCTGGCCCGGGTCAGTTCAGTCACCAATCGCTTCATATCGTCACCCTGGCCGGAAAGGCTGCTAGCAGCCTGCTCAATGGAGGCCAGGGTATGATTAATCCGAGCAGCATTTTCCTGAGACAGCAGAGCACGTGCGCCGACCACCAGATGATTGATATTAGTCATCAAATCCTCACCGCCGGCTAATAAGCTGGAAAGAGGAGAAGGTGTAGCATAAATGAGTGGGTCCTCCCCATCCTTGCCACGTAGCGGTGGACTTTGCGGATCATCGCCGGGACTGAGTTCAATGATCGCATTACCGGTAATGCCGGTAAATGACAATCGGGCATGGGTATCTTCTCTGATCGGCGTATGAGCATCCAGACGGATTCGGGCCAGCACCTGGCGCGGATCCTGCGGGTCAAGGATCAACTGAGTAATGTCCCCCACAGGAATACCACTGTATCGTACTGTACTGCCACGTGACAGGCCAGTAACCGCTTCCCGAAAAATAACCGTATAGTAACGATACTCTTTGTTGGTACTGGTGTTACTGATCCAGATGGCAAAGTACACCGCAGCAGCACTGAGCAATAGCGTAAATAAACCAATCAGCACATGATGAGCACGGGGTTCCATAGTTTTAGCTGGGCTCCGGTTGATGATTAATCAATGCGGCGCGTCCCCGGGGGCCGTGGAAGTATTCCTGAATCCAGGCGTCATCAGTAGCGGAGACACGTTCGAGCGTATCGGCGATCAGCACGCGTTTTTCCCGCAATACTACGACCCGGTCACAAATGGCATAAAGTGTATCCAGGTCGTGGGTAATCAGAAAAACACTCAGGCCGAGCGCATCACGCAAGGTCAGAATCAGCTGATCGAAAGCAGCAGCACCAATCGGATCGAGGCCGGCCGTAGGTTCATCCAGAAACAGAATATCCGGATCCAGTGCCAGTGCCCGGGCCAATGCAGCACGTTTGATCATGCCACCGGACAGTTCAGATGGAAATTTGTCGCCTGCATCGGGCGGCAGTCCGGCTAAAGCCAATTTTACACCCGCCAGATGCTCGGCGTCGTCCCGACTCAGACCGGCATGTTCAATCAATGGCAACGCGACGTTTTCGGTGACAGTCAGTGAAGAAAACAGTGCACCCTGCTGAAAAAGTACACCGAAGCGCCGTTCAAGCTGTGAGCGGCGCGGTGGATCCAGTGTCTGCAGATCTTCTCCGAAGACCTTGATACTGCCGGCATTGGGCCGCCGCAAGCCGACAATAGAACGCAACAAGACCGACTTGCCGGTACCAGAGCCACCGACGACACCCAGTATCTCGCTGCGATAAATATCCAGATTCAATTTGTCGTGAATAGTCTGGGTGCCGAAACGATTGACCAGGTCACGTACTTGTACTAAAGGTGATGATTGTACTTGTGCCGTACTCACCAGCCCATCTCCATATAGAATAGTGCCGCGAGCGCATCAACCAATATTACGACGAAAATCGACTGCACCACACTCGAAGTAGTATGCAGCCCGACCGATTCAGCACTACCACTCACTTTGAAACCTTCCATGCAACCAATGATCGCGATCAGGAAGGCAAATACAGGGGCCTTTGCTAACCCCAGGAAAAAGTGCTGAACGTCGACATTCTGCTGCAGAACACTGAGAAACATGGCAGGAGAAATATCCAGCTTCAAAACACACACCAAAGCACCCCCCAACATGCCTGACATCATAGCAATGAACGTCAATAACGGCAGAGAAATCAGCATGGCCAGCACACGGGGGATCACCAACATATGCAGCGGGCTGAGGCCAAGAGAATGAATCGCATCGATTTCTTCATTGGCTTTCATCGACCCGATCTGGGCGGTAAAGGCGCTGGCGGTACGCCCGGCCATTAAAATGGCAGTCAGCAATACACCGAATTCGCGCAGAAAAGAAAAAGCAATCAGATCGACGGTATAAATGGTCGCACCAAAACTTGCCAGTACCGTAGCGCCGAGAAAAGCAATCACTGCTCCCACCATGAAAGTCAGCAGGGCTACGATTGGCACGGCATTCAGCGCAATTTGCTCGACCTGGGCTACGATCGAAGTCACGCGCCAGCTACCGGGACGCATCAGGCCGACCGTAAAACCGCTAAGAGTCAGACCGGTAAATCCGAGCAAGTGGATCAGATGTTGCCAAAAAATAGACATTCCGCGGCCGATGCGTTCCAGCAGTTCGAACAAGGTTCCATGATCAGCCGCATAAGGTGGTGCTTCGATATCGATACTCTCGGCAATACGCATGAGCAGCTTGCGCCGCTCTTCTGTCATGGCTGCATGCTGCCCGGCAGCCTGCAACAACAAATGACTGCCGAGCAATTCCGCCAGCAGTTGCCCACCAGCAGTATCCAGCCTGCCCAGTCGTTCGAGATCAGCTTCCTTGAAATCGATTGCCGTCTTGTGCAGTACAGCTATCAAACGCCGAAGCTCAGTGTAATGCTCCAGCGTCCAATCGCCCTGGATGATCAGACGTCCGGGATGATCTGGGGAATAACGAATAAAAATGTTATCGGGTAAAGCCGGCATGCAGCAACTTCCACGTGATGCCATTCATCGACAATAGGGCAAGGCAACATTCGCTGTTTTCAGGAATATCATATTCTCTCTTTACTGACATTCCCCTTGTCTTTGTTGGATACCACTTCAATTTCGGGTAGAGATAACACTGAATCCGAACCATAGGGCAAGCAAACCAATGATGATACTGGAAACGACGTAGCTGCCGGCTATCAATATTTCATCGCGGCGCAGCAAATAAAACGTCTCCAATCCAAATGCAGAAAACGTGGTAAACCCGCCGACAATGCCCGTGAAAAGAAACAGACGAATATCCCCTGAAAAGTAGTTATGTTTCACAACGAGCCCGCTCAGGATCCCAATAATAAAGCAGCCGACGATGTTTACCGTGAAAGTACCAAGCGGAAACTTCCACCCCACCGCGTGGTACAGCACCCAACCGGATGCCAAATAGCGAAAGACAGAACCTATAGCACCACCCAAAGCAACCAGGAGAATCTGCGTCACGTTATCAGTCTGCCCAATCTCATGGAAAAAACTGCATTCCCTCACACCATTCGCCTATCCACCGGCCTTCGGTATCTGCGTAAGCATAAATCGGTGTGCCCTGTATCGTACTATTGAATTCTGTTCTTCCCGTAAAGTTTTCGGGATTAGAGAAAATGCCTTCAGCATGGCCCTCTCCCTTGAACTTGGAATTGTCACATGCCAGTTCCACCCGGTAGCGATTTCCCGTCCTGCTAGCGTCCTTGACCGTACACCCGGACTGATCTTCATAAAAATGAGTAGGAACATCCTGTTCAGCCATTTCCGGAGTAATACAGACTTTGGAAGTCGCTACGCCATCCCGAATCTGGGGGATCTCCAATCCGTACTGTTTAGCCAGACTGGTAATCTGCTGCATCTGTTCTGACGGAATATGCGGAACTACCGCCAGTAAATCAGATTTGGTCGTCACCTCCCATAATCCGGGGCGGATCATACCTTCAGCCCAACCCGATGCACATATCGATAATAGAATGACTAATACGATTTTTCGCATAATGGCTCCTCCCAACAGATCAAGCCATATGAGCAACTGACCTGCGCCCCATATTCGCGACATGGTCAGTAACGCTCACGGTTCCTTTTGCTATCTTCTCTGACTTCCAGAATTTCCGCGTCTTCGATTGCCCCATCTTTCTCTTCGGCCGAGGTGCGCGCGGCTCGGCGGAACTTACGCCGCAGCCACCATAGCCGCGCGCCGATCACGGCAGCCACGGCCACGAACAGCGCCAGTACGATTGAAAAGAAAAATGCGCCCAATACGATCACCACAATCACTGCTGGTATGAGCGTCAAATAAAATGCCCATCGATTGACCGGAGATGTGTTCGATGATTCATTGGCCGCACCGGCCTGTTTTTCATGAATGATCCGTCTGATGATTATCTTTCTGTAGTCGTCATGCATTGCATCCACTCCTCTATTTCGACAACGCCTTTAGGCGCTGCCTGGGTAAGAATTTCATGCCCGGTCGGCGTGACTACCACATCGTCCTCGATTCTCACACCGATATTCCAGAAATGTACCGGCACATCTTCTGCTGGACGGATGTAGCAACCTGGTTCAACTGTCAAGGTCATCCCCGGGACTAAGTCTCGCCACTGGCCTGCTTGCTTGTATTCTCCTGCATCGTGCACATCCAGTCCCAGCCAGTGGCCGGTCCGATGCATATAAAAACGTTTATAAGCTTCTGTTTCGATCACAGTATCAAAACTGCCTTGGCATAAACGCAGATCGATGAACCCCTCAACCAGCACACGCAAAGCTGCCTGATGGGGTGCGTCCCAACTGTTACCCGCCCGCACCGCATCGATTGCAGCAGCCTGAGCAGCAAGTACCAGCTGATAAACATCCCTTTGCACACCGGAGAATCTGCCATTCACCGGGAAAGTGCGCGTAATATCGGCTGCGTAACCATCCAGCTCACAACCGGCATCGATCAACAGCAAGTCACCCGATTGCAACAGTGCCTGATTTTCGACATAGTGCAATACACATGCGTTCGCTCCACCTGCGACGATTGGTGTATAAGCCGGTGCCTGGGCACCCTGCCGGCGGAATTCATGGAGCAGTTCAGCCTCGATTTCATACTCACGACTGCCAGGGTGAGTCGAGCGCATAGCTCGTTTATGCGCATCGACGGAAATTCTGGCAGCTTCGCGCATGACTGCGAGTTCATATTCATCCTTAATCAAGCGCATTTCATCAAGTAAAGAGCGAATATCACTGATTTCGGCTGGTGCCGACACACCTTTTCTGACCTGCTCGCGCATCCTGTTGACCCATCCGATCACACGCTGGTCCCACTCCGGATCCTGCCCAAGCGCATGAAATATCACCGGCTGATCAGCCAGAAACTCCAGCGCCAGCTCGTCGAGACGGGTAATGGAATAAGCCGCATCGAAACCGAATGCCTCCTGCGCTGCTTGTGGGCCATAGCGGAAACCATCCCAGATTTCGCGTTCAATATCCTTGTCCCGGCAAAATAAAATCTGTTGTGAAGTAGCTGCATCCCCGGTCGCAATCAACACCAGCACAGCTTCAGGTTCACGAAAACCTGTCAGATAATAGAAATAACTGTCGAAACGATAGGGATAATTAGCATCCCGATTACGTGGTCTTTCCGGCGAGGTGGCAATCACTGCAATACCTCGCTGCATTTGCGACAACAAACGCCGTCGTCGGTCAATATAAGTCTGAAGTGGAATCATGTAGTTAAATTCTTACAGGAATATAAAAAGAAAGCAATGACGGCATGTTTCGCCGAAAACGCTTCGCCTATCACCTATCCTGACTTGGCCTGGCTGGCTGACTGACTTCTTTCCAACTTCACCACAAAAAACAAGCCAATACCGATGCATTTTTAACGCCCCGCACTGATTTACGGTTAAAATGCGGTATTTTTCCAAGAGGTTGAAAATCATGTACCGAATTGCCCCGAGTATTCTTTCTGCCAATTTTGCCAGACTGGGCGAAGAAGTAACTCAGGTTCTGGACTCAGGCGCGGACATCATTCATTTTGATGTCATGGATAATCATTATGTTCCCAATCTGACGATCGGCCCCCTGGTGTGTGAGGCAATCCGCCCGCTGACTCAGGCCATTATTGATGTCCACCTGATGGTTGAACCAGTTGACCGCATTATTCCTGATTTTGCTAAAGCCGGCGCCAACATTATCTCCTTTCATCCGGAAGCTTCGCGACATATCGACCGGACGATCGGACTCATCAAAGAACAGGGGTGTAAGGCCGGTCTGGTTTTTAACCCTGCCACACCCCTTTCGTACCTGGATCACGTATTGGACAAGCTCGATCTGATCCTGATCATGTCGGTCAACCCTGGCTTCGGTGGGCAGGCATTTATTCCTGAAGCACTGAACAAACTGCGATTGACGCGGGAACGTATCGATGCCAGTGGTCGTGATATTCTGCTGGAAATCGATGGTGGCGTGAAAGTGGATAATATCGCTGAAATCGCGCGTGCCGGGGCAGATACCTTTGTCGCCGGATCCGCCATTTACGGGGCAGGTAAAGACAGTGACCCCCATCGCTACGACAGTATCATCGCTGCCATGCGCGCCGAACTGGCGAAAGTTGCCTAATCCAAATGACCTCATCACCATGAATAAAACCAATACA
Organism: Nitrosomonas sp.; assembly: GCA_039794425.1. Lineage (GTDB taxonomy): Bacteria > Pseudomonadota > Gammaproteobacteria > Burkholderiales > Nitrosomonadaceae > Nitrosomonas. Next base: position 33,141 of record JBDIVK010000001.1, read on the forward strand.
CAGCCTTCCAGTCAGACCATATTCCCGATTCCACTCAAAGCAGTCGTCATCGATCTGGATGGCACGCTGCTCGATACCGCACAGGATCTTGCATTGGCCGCCAACATGATGTTGCGTGAATTGCACATGGCGGAACTACCGTCATCAACCATACAAACATTCATCGGCAAAGGTGTTCCCAGGCTCGTCAAACGCACACTGACCAACGACCTGAATGGTGAGCCGGATCCCGCACTATTTGCACAGGCTTTACCGATCTATGAACGCTGCTATGCGGAAAATCTGCACGTGCATACCCGCCCTTACACTGGTGTGATCGAAGGGCTCGATCAGCTCAAGCTGAGTGGATTCCATCTGATCTGTATCACCAACAAAGCTGAAGCATTCACGCTTCCGCTACTGCGCGCAACCGGCCTGCTGGATTATTTCGAACTGGTACTGTCTGGTGACAGTCTGCCCAAGAAGAAACCAGATCCATTGCCACTACTGCATGCCTGTAAGCATTTCGAAGTCTCACCCGAAACGACTCTGTTGATCGGTGATTCGTTAAATGACACCATGGCCGCGCGTGCGGCAGGTTGCCACATTTTTTGCGTACCTTATGGATACAATGAAGGCCGCGATGTGCACGAACTCGATTGCGATGCGGTGATCGACTCCATCTTCGATGCCACCAGGCTGATTACATACAAAACATGAGATCGAATGAATGCGGATTAATCGGTACTTCTCCGACCGGCGTGGTACCGATGGATCTTCATCAGCCGGTAAATAAGGTATTCCAGTCCTTACCCACCTGATCATTCTTGCACCGTTTTACTTCTATGGATCGATGCGTAACTGAAAGCGAATTCAACGACCTGGCAGCACAGGGATACAATCGGATACCACTCGTGCTGGAAACGTTCGCCGATCTGGACACACCGCTTTCCGTCTATCTTAAACTGGCTAATCAACCCTATTCCTACTTACTGGAATCCGTGCTGGGCGGCGAACGATTTGGGCGCTACTCCATCATCGGTCTGCCGGCAAAGACCCGCCTGGAAATTTATGCCAATCATGTCCGTATTCTTTCAGATAGTGAAACGAATGAATTCGATACCGAGGATGCGCTCGACTTCATCGGTAATTTTCTGACCCGGTTCAAAATAGCCCCTCACGTGGGATTACCTCGATTTGGTGGTGGTTTGGCCGGATACTTCGCTTACGACACCGTACGTTATATTGAATCCAGGCTGGCCGGCCACGCCCGACCGGATACTTTACATACACCGGATATTCTGTTGCTGCTGTCAGAAGAGCTGGTGGTCATGGATAATCTTTCCGGTAAACTCTACCTCATCCTTTATCAGGATCCAACATCGCAGGATGCTTACCAAACTGGCAGAAAGCGCCTGAAAGCGCTGCTGCACAAATTGCGGGAATCCCTGCCAATCCCGGTCGAACAACCGGTTCCCTCCAGAACAGCGACATGTGAATTTCCTGAAGCCGATTTCCTCGCCGCAGTGGAAAAAGCCAAACGCTATATTGTCGAGGGCGACATCATGCAAGTCGTACTCTCACAACGCACCAGCAAACCTTATTCTGCTTCCCCACTGGCACTGTATCGTGCATTACGCAGTCTCAATCCTTCACCCTACATGTTCAACTATCACCTGGGTGATTTTCATGTCGTAGGCGCCTCACCGGAAATTTTGGTCAGACTGGAAAAAGATACCGTCACTGTTCGCCCGATTGCCGGTACCCGGCCACGCGGCCAGGATGCGCAGGAAGACCGGATACTGGCAGACGACCTGCTGGCCGACCCCAAAGAACGTGCCGAACATATCATGCTGATGGATCTGGGACGCAACGACATCGGCCGGGTAACCCAGACCGGCACCGTCAAAGTCACAGAAAACATGCAAATAGAGTATTACTCCCATGTCATGCATATCGTTTCCAACGTTGAGGGAAAATTGAAACCGGGCCTGAATGCCATCGATGTCTTACGTGCCACCTTCCCTGCGGGGACCGTCAGTGGTGCGCCCAAAGTCAGGGCAATGGAAATCATCGACGAACTGGAAGTCTCCAAACGCGGGATTTATGCCGGTGCAGTCGGTTATCTGGGCTTTGACGGCAATATGGATCTTGCCATTGCTATCCGCACCGGCGTTATCAAGGAAGACACCCTGTACGTACAGGCAGGCGCCGGTATCGTAGCCGACTCGATCCCACAAAACGAATGGATCGAAACCCAGAATAAAGCCAAAGCATTACTACGGGCCGCAGAAATAGCAGAAAGCGGACTGGATAGTAAGATTGATTGATACTACCCACCTCTCTGTACCGCTTGACCATTTTAGAACTCTTCCTATTTGCCAAGAATAATTGACATTTTCTCCAGCCTCAAGTAGCGTTTTTCCGGAATACGGGTTTTATGGAGAGACAGACTGTGGCCTTCGACGGCGTCAGGATTGCCGTAGGGTTCGATATCCGTCTCATTCGGGACATCGTTTCATCCTAGAAACCGCAGTTGGACACACCCATCGGGTCGGATAAGTGAAGGCAGCAAACTCACTACCCATCGAGGATTCCAGAGGCTGATAAGCGATCAACTGCGGTTTCCAGGTCCATATGACGAGATATGATGAATACGGATTCTGAATCGAAAAAAGGCGCATGGATCAACCCCCTTCCTTTCATCATGATAGCCTTGCTGGCCGGTGGTGTGCTGGTCAAGAATATTCCGCTGGAAAGCTCCCGCCCTGCTGCCACCGAGCGCATGCAATTTGTCCCGACCGGCCAGCAGAGCGTTGAAGCACGACTCTGGCAGGATCCGTTTGCCGTCGTTGAAGCACATGAAACACAACTTGCACGCTCGACCACTTCAGGGCAGCCGGAATCACCCGATCAGGCCGGAGCATCCACGCCCGCAGCATTGAAAAACAGACTCCAGGCACTACGCTCACAATCATATGACGTCACAGTACTGGCTGTCAGTGCCTTCGGTGATTCCTATGCGGAATCGGCGGAAAGCCGCCGGCGCTCCCGTTATGCGGTAATCGCCGCACTCGGGTTCCATGATTTTTATCCGGAAGCCCCCAATGCCATCGGTTACTTACATGTTAGCCGGCAACCACCAGGCCCCGACCCAGACCTGGGTGCAACCGGCCACTCAGACAAAAATCTTACAGTACCGTTTGAATGGTTCAATCATAAAAAAACGACTGCCAAAGTATTACTGCTTTGGCTGAATGAAAGCTTGTATGAACCTGGCCTGATTTTTGACCGCCTGCCATCCCTGTTCGGGGAGCTAACACTGGTTGGACCGGCCGGCTCGGCCATGCTGCTGAAGCTATCCGGCTATTCCGACGAAACGAATAATGAATCCGGAAAACATATCAGAATATTTTCTCCCACCGCGACAATCAATGATTGTGACCTGTCCCAAGCAACCGGTCAGGAAATATCAGTTAATAAGAATTCCGTACCGCCATGGCGGTGTTTTGCTTCCAATCGTGAATATTTGCCGCATTCACAAGCCGGCAGGCATATTGTCCGCACGATCGGTACCGATGATGTGCTCTCGGTAAGCTTACTGTGGGAACTTTGGCAGCGAGGAATCAATCGGAACCGGCACTGGATACAATCGAACAACCAGACAGCGGCATCCTGCAAGGACGGGCTGGTACTGATCAGCGAATGGGATTCCGCTTATTCTCGTTCACTGGCCGATAATCTGTCGGACGGTATCTCCGCATTATGTCAAACAGGTAGTGGTCAGTCGCCCCCTGTCCGGAATTTCACCTACCTCCGGGGTCTCGATGGGGCAATACCCGGAATGAGTTACACGTCATCAAACAAAGCTGCGCGCAAATCCGAAGCAGACAAAACGACCGACTTACGCTCTCAGCTGGACACAGCAGCGCCCGAACTCGCCGAGGGACTGAGTCAATATGATTACCTGCGTCGGTTAATCGATGAAATCGCTCGACTCGACCAGGACCCTCAGTTTGCTCAACGCGGCGTTCAAGCGATAGGCATCGTGGGGTCTGATGTCTATGACAAGCTACTGATTCTGCAGGCACTGCGTAATCGTTTCCAGGGAAAAGTATTTTTCACAACTGATCTGGATGCCCGTTTCTTGCATGCCGACCAGAAAAACTGGACACGAAATCTCATCATTGCCTCGAATTTCGGTTTGACGCTGGATCCTTTACTTCAACAGACTGCGCTACCTTTCCGCGATGGCTACCAGACTGCAACCTATCTGGCCACTGTGATGGCGTTGACTCCTCGATCACAGGATCATTGGGAAAAATCGCTGCAGCAATGGCTCAGGCCAAAAATTTACGAAATCGGTCGTACTGCAGCAATAACGATTGCTTCACCCTCAGTAGACGATCTCGTCAGATGGATCGATGGTATCGAACCCGATGGAATAAGCCGGGTGGCCAAACCAGCACCATGTGCCGATTGGACCAATTGCGAGCAAATAGAACCTCACGATCCTCTGACCGCAATATCTGTTTCCCGCTACTGGCTGTTACTACCCGTTGTTTTTCTGCTCGGCTCATGGATAACCATCAGCAGCCAACGTATCCAGAGGAGAATCAGAGTGCTGGCACATCAGTCCAGCACCCTGGTGAAATCAGAAGAAATCCGGACTGTATCATTCTGGATTCTGGTACTGAGCACCATTACGATCATCGTATTTGCGTTCATAGGCAATGCCTTGCAAACCACGCTTGAGCAGGGAACCGGTGAGCCATTCATCTGGCTGGAAGGAATCAGCGCATGGCCAAACCTGACCATCCGCTTCATTGGTTTCATCACGATACTGGCCCTGACACTGATCTTTACCATCAATCTCAAACGTCAGGTAAGTGTAATCAGCGAGCGTTTTGACCTGATTACCCCTGCAACCTGGTCGTTGGGGCGTAGCCGGCTCTCTGCATTATGGAATGGCCCCAATCTCGACCTGACAATATTCGATGCCAAAGGTCACCCTGGGCAACCCGCTGCAGCAATCGAAGTGTCAACCTTGTGGCAAAACTACTTACGTGCCACCAGTTGGCATGAAAAGTGTGGCTGGATGGCTGTATCGGCCATGATCGTATTTCTGCTCAGTATCATTATATTCAGCGTACTCGATATCCCATCTTTTCCGCACCGGGGCGAACTGGTCAGATATCTGCATTACATCCTGTTCGGATTAACGGCTCCTCTGTTCTGGCTGATCATCTTTTGGATCGGCTACGAGAACCGTGCCTGTGCGCAGCTCATCGAAGCGCTCGGCAAAGTTTGCAGGCGCTGGCCGGAACCGCTACTCGAACGGACAACCAATGAAACCGGCATACCTCGGGCTTATCTCGATCACTATCTGACCTTTCAACTGATCGTTGCCGCGACGCAACGTATCCAGGCGCTGATCTACCTCCCGTTCATTGCCATCTTTTTTATAGTAATTGCGCGTAGTGATCTGTTCGATGTCATGGATTTCCCGTTATCGCTGGTACTCATCATCATCGCTGCTCTTTTCTATACCTTGTATACCGCAAGGCTGCTGCGCAGCAGTGCCGAGGACATACGTGCCGAAATACTGGCTCAGTACGATCTGGTCTGTTTACGTCTCGCTCAACCCAAAAATCAATCGCAAGATCAGCTACAAGGTCACCCTCCCTCCCCCCACCCCAGCGTGGAACAGATTACCCGTCTGATCAACCAGATTCGAACGACCCAGCAGGGTGCTTTTGCATCCCTATCGTATCGACCGACTTTACTGGCATCACTACTACCCTTTGGCGGATTTGGGGGAACACAATTAATCGAATATCTGTTTAATTTTTAGAATGTCGAAACCTCATGCTTAAAAACTCAATCGATCGATTTCAAATTACCTGCATGATGTATTCATCGATTTTTACTTTGTTATGTGTCTAGCCATTCCAGCCTGTATCGAGCAAATCAACGGTGACTATGCAACCGTCGAGCTCGGCGGGGTCAAGCGGGAAATATCACTGGTGTTGGTTGAAGACGTCAAACCTGGCGATTACGTGATCGTACATGTCGGTTATGCACTGGAAAAAATTGACCCGACGGAAGCCACCCGCACGCTGGCATTATTTGCTGAGTTACATAATCAGGATGCTCCCGGAAAATCTTAGCCATGAAATACATCGATGAATTCCGGGATGGCGCATTAGCCAGAAAAATCGCTGCCAACATTGCCCGAACAGTTGATCCGCACCGTCACTATCATTTCATGGAGTTTTGTGGCGGCCACACCCATGCAATTTCCCGCTACGGCATCGTGGATTTGTTACCCGACAATGTACACATGATCCACGGACCGGGCTGTCCAGTATGCGTACTGCCGATCGGACGGATCGAAAACGCGATACAACTTGCGCAATTACCGGACGTTATTCTATGTACCTATGGTGATATGCTGCGTGTACCGGCCAGTCATGGAACGAATCTGCTGAAAATCAAAGCACATGGTGCCGATGTACGTATGGTGTATTCCAGTCTGGATGCGATCCGTATCGCCCGGGAAAACCCACAGCGACAGGTGGTATTTCTCGCCATCGGATTTGAAACCACGACACCGCCCACTGCAGTTGCGATTCTGCAGGCCCAAGCATTGGGGCTTACTAATTTCAGTGTATTTTGTAACCATGTCCTGACACCTTCGGCCATTTCTCATATTCTGCAATCCCCTGAGATCCGCCAGCTTGGTCAGATAAAACTGGACGGCTTCATTGGCCCGGCCCACGTATCCACGATCATCGGCAGCCAACCCTATGAATATTTTTCCGAAGAATTTCAGAAACCGGTCGTGATCGCCGGATTCGAACCACTGGATGTCATGCAGGCCATTTTGATGCTGATCCGGCAAATCAGCACCGGGCGAGCAGAAGTCGAGAACGAATTCACTCGCGCCGTCGCCCGTTACGGTAATCGCAAGGCACAGCATCTAGTAGCGAATGTATTCGAGCTGCGGCGTACTTTTGAGTGGCGCGGCCTGGGCTGGGTACCTTACAGTGCCTTGCAAATCAAAGCTACATTTGAGGAGTTCGATGCAGAAAAACGATTCGGAATCGTGCCACTCTCCATCCCGGATAACAAAGCCTGCGAATGTGGTGCAATCCTGCGCGGAGTCAAACATCCACGGGATTGCAAAATTTTCGGGACAGCATGTACGCCTGATAACCCGATCGGATCCTGCATGGTATCGTCCGAAGGTGCTTGCGCGGCCTATTATCGCTACGGCCGTTTTGCTGAAACCAGGCACTCCTCAGCACCGAAAATGGCAAAATCAAGTAACACGGCTAAAATGCATCACACGAGATAACAGATCTGAACAGCAATCAGCCAATTTATGACGATTACCATTGAACCCTTAGCTACCAACCAGAAAAACGAAGCCGTACAACTGCTCGCGCGTGCCTTCGTCACGAACCCTCTACACATCGCGATATTCGGTGCAGATCGGCTGGACAGGAACGAGGCATTCTTCCACAGAGTGTTTGCTGTAATGAAGGGGCAACAGTTCGCTGCCGTCGACGGCTCGCGTATCCTTGGCATTATCCACTGGATCGATTCAACCCGCTGCCAGGTCCCGTTTATAGACAAACTGTGGATGGCGCCTTCAATGTTCAGAGAGCTTGGTCTGCGATCGACCATCAGAGTAGTTCGATGGGTGTCGATCTGGTCAAAATATGATCCGAGGGAGCACCATTTACATCTGGGCCCCATCGGGGTTTTACCCGAAGCACAGGGTCATGGAGTCGGCCGGCAATTGATGGAACGGTACTGCAATCAGCTCGATACAAACAACGCAATCGGCTATCTTGAAACAGACCGGCCCCGAAATGTCGACTTTTATATGAAATTCGGATTCGAAGTGACGGAGACGACTTCGATTTACGGTGTCACTAACTATTTTATGTACCGCCGCCCCGGAAGCACCCGACCAGGCTGAGTGTACCGGAACAACGGCAACGGACTCGGGTAAGCTGAATACCGATGTAGTTGGCCTAGTTGGCCTCAGTGAAAATCTGGTGGTAATACCTGTTTCCCGAGTTCAGGAAACACCCGCCCGACTTTGGTCATCAGATACTCACCGTACGTTCCCGATAACGTATGCACATTCATTCTATCCCAGCGCTCATGGGAAGTTTCATCCTGCGGAGAAATCGATTGAAGCACCGGTATCGGTTGCACAGCAGCAGAAAAATTCGGATCGAAGAAAAACGGAAAGGACAAACGCGCCCGCCCGGATACGTTGCGTACCCGATGAGGGGTGGATCGATAAATGCCTTTCGTCATACGCTCCAGCATGTCGCCAATATTACAAACGAATGTCCCTTCGACTGGTGGCGCTTCGATCCAGCGCGACTTACTTTTGATCTGCAACCCGCCGTTATCATCCTGCTTCAGGATGGTCAGTACACCATAATCGGTATGCTCGCCCACTCCCCAGACGTCATTGGTATGCCGATCAGGAGATTGTGGTGGATAATTAAAGATACGAAACAGCACCAGAGGGTCATACGTATAATACCGATCGAAATATTGCTCATCCAGATCGAGACTTAGCGAAATGCCACGCATAAGGGTATGACCCAAAGCTGTCATTGCATCCATATAATCAAGTACGACCTGACGAAACTCCGGGATAAATTCAGGAAAAAGATTGGCTCCATGCAGGGGAGTTCCGGCCTGAACCATGGGATGGGCCGCATCGAGTTCGCTACCGAAATAAATCCCTTCTTTTAAATCCGGCTTACCGGAAGTCAACTCTCCACCGACCGGGAAATACCCCCGCCAGGCGATTCCGCCTCGTTTCATATCGATCTGCATTTTCTGATCATGATCCATCGCAAAGAAACGCTTGCTGAGATCGACCAGTCGTGATTGCAACGACTCGCTGACACCATGCTGAGCGACATAAAAAAACCCAAACTCACGACAAGCATGCCCGATCGCCTGGGCAACTTTGATCCTTGCAGGACGAGATTCAACGAGATCACGGATGTCGATCACGGGAATTTCTGATTGTGCATCCATATTGTCTTCAAAATTCACAAAAATGACATAGAAATAACCGACATATGACAACCCTCGGTCACCGACAAAGTATCCGGAAATAACCGGTAAAACTCCTGCAAACAATCAGATCCTGCAACGACCCGAATAAGCCCCATGGTATCATCGTAGAATACCTGCGCAACCCATTACCTGCCGTTCGTTTTACCGAAACTGAATACATCTCTACGACAGCATGAAATCAGGAAATAAAGTAACACATTCCAGCTATGTTCGGCCCCTTGACTTCAAACGGGGATGTGTAGAAATGAGTCATGGTGGTGGAGGACGTACCATGACCCAACTGATCGACACGTTATTCGTGGCTGCGTTCGATAACGACTTGCTCGATGTCATGAATGACCAAGCCTGTTTCCCCGCTCCAGCCGGACGCATGGTAATGTCAACCGATGGCTATGTGATTTCTCCGCTGTTTTTCCCTGGCGGAGATATCGGCAGCCTGTCGGTACACGGCACCCTCAACGATATCGCCATGGCCGGTGCAAAACCGCTCTATCTCTCAGCCGGGTTCATCTTGGAAGAGGGATTCCCACTGGCTGATCTCAAACGTATCGTTACATCCATGGCGACCGCCGCGCAGGCAGCCGGTACCCCCATCGTGACGGGTGACACCAAAGTGGTAGAACGCGGCAAAGGAGATGGTATCTTTATCACCACTACTGGGATTGGTATAGTGCCGGCAGGTATCCATATCGCTGCCGATCGCGCCCGACCCGGCGACCGCATATTGGTTTCCGGTACGCTGGGCGATCATGGAATTACCATCCTGTCATTACGCGAGAATCTCGGTTTTCATACTGAGATCCAGTCTGATACCGCCGCTTTGCAGGGCCTTGTCGCCAGCATGATCGCAACCACGCCTTCGATCCATGTACTGCGTGATCCCACGCGCGGCGGTCTGGCAACGATATTGAATGAAATTGCCTTGCAATCGGAAGTTGGCATGGTTCTATATGAAGACCGGCTTCCTGTCCGCGAACCGGTACGTGCTGCCTGTGAATTTCTCGGATTTGATCCGCTTTATATCGCCAATGAGGGTAAGCTGGTCGCCATTTGCCCATCTGAAGATGCTGACAATCTGCTGCAGACGATGCAGGCTCACCCGCTGGGACGCGATGCCGTCATCATCGGTGAAGTCATCGCAGATCCCCATTGTTTCGTACAAATGGAAACCGCTTTCGGTGGCAGGCGGATCGTCGACTGGTTAAGCGGAGAACAGTTACCACGCATCTGCTGAACGATATCTCCCCTGAACGTAACTGACCAGGCGAAATAGTCTTCGCTCAAATCTGCCTCATTCTCCTGCTGTCCGAAAACAACTTCGCCCTACTCAAAGGTGATGCTTATCATCGCCTAGTATGTACCATAGCATCAACGCATCATTTATACATATCAGATCTGCAATAAACAATCGATTCACCTTCATTCCGATACGATAACTCCACCCCGCAGGCTATCTATCGCCCGGCTACAGCCATTCTGATAATCACACTACCGGCAAGCTGTATCGTATCGAATCAGGTTTGCGAGCCTGCTCGCGACCCTATCCGCTTCCCAACATAAATCTGGCATGCATTCTGCTTATATCTAATTGAGGCAACTCAAACGAGCAATATTTTTCAACGCAGACACAAAAGGAGAATGTCATGCATAACATCGATCGTAACCTGGCTGAATTTGACACTGAAATAGATACCTACGAAACCGAGCCGGAATTTGAATTCGAATTTGATGACAGCGAATACGTATTCGACGAAGCGGAAGAAATGGAGCTGGCCGCCGAGTTACTCGAAGCGACAGATGAATATGAACTGGATCAGTTTCTTGGAAAGGTGTTCAAGAAAGTCGGTCGAGGAATTCGTAAAGTGATCAGAAGTCCGGTAGCGCGAGCGCTTGGCGGGGCGCTCAAAGGCGTAGCCAAGAAAGCCCTGCCCGGCGTGGGCGCAGTTCTCGGCTCGGCGATTGCGCCGGGAATCGGTACCAAAATAGGTGGCGCGCTCGGATCGGCAGCTTCCAATCTCTTCGAGATGGAACTGGAAGGATTGAGTCCGGAAGATCAGGAATTCGAAGTCGCCCGACGATTTGTACAACTTGCTGGTGAAGCTGCCAAAAAAGCTGCAACAGCCTCACCAGCCGCCAACCCGCAAACTGCCGCAAGGGCAGCGCTAGTGACTGCAGCCAAGAAACATGCACCCGGGCTGCTACGGCCAAACACAGCAGCAAACCCAGAGATGACACCCGGTGGAAGCGGGCATAGCGGCCGCTGGATCCGCCGGGGGCGCAAAATCGTGTTATTAGGCGTGTAGGGTGCGAAATGGACGCTGCTGCCTTGTGGTTACTGGAACAAGAAGGGCGAGCCATGCTGACACGGCTGGATCTGCTCAAACCCTTTATGCTGCATCAACCGATGGTACCCGCCGCTACACTTTCCAGAGCGGCTCAGATCGCGGTTGAGCGATACCTTGCCACGGGACGCCACGCTTTACGCAGCCAGATTCAAAGCTTTCTGGACAAATTGCACGGCACACTCCGGCATGCTGCTCCGGCCGAAGCACAGCGTCAGTTCTCACTATTACGTCTCAAATTCAATGAAATTCTCTCGCAATTCGATATTTTCTCAGATGCCCTGACACAACGGGGCAGCAACGATATCGGCGTCTGGCTGGCCGGTCTCGATGTCATCGCTGCCGACGCACTAACCTTGCCGGATTATTATCAGGCACCGCCGGTCGTCTGCTATCTGGATCAGGGTATCGGCGCAGCGATACGCCGTGCCAGAACCCGCTTGCCGGGAGGCAGCGAGAATCCGGTCGCCATCATCCGCATTCCCAGAGAAAGAATGATAGGCAGTGGCATTGCCTCTTCCCTGGTGCATGAAGTAGGTCATCAGGCAGCAGCTCTGCTTGATCTGGTAAAACCGATGCGATTGAAGTTGCAGAAGCTGCAGGTAAATCATGCCAGAACATCCAATGCCTGGACTTTCTGGGAACGCTGGATTTCGGAAATACTGGCTGATTTCTGGTCAGTCGCGCGATTGGGTATTGCTTCTACATTGGGATTGATCGGCGTGGTCAGCCTGCCCCATCCGTTCGTTTTCCGGGTGGGACTGGACGATCCTCATCCGATTCCCTGGCTACGTGTCAGGCTGAGCTGCGCATTGGGACAAAGATGCTACCCCCATGCGCAATGGGCGAAACTCGGTCAACTCTGGGAAGCTTTCTATCCCCTCGACAATGTTGAACATGTAAAACGCCAGCTTCTCCTGCAGCTCGATAATGAGATCGACAATTTTCTCGACGTGTTACTGACGGAGCAATTTCAGTCATTGGGTGGCTCCACCCTGCCGGAAGTAATGGGCATGGAAAACCGACAGCCGGCACTTCTACTCACCCGTTACCGGGCACTGCGGAACAACCCGGGGAAACTGAGCGACCTGCCTCCCTGCCAGGCATTTGCCACGCTGGGGCAGGCCAAAGCAGCCAGCCTGCTGGAACCGGAAGAGGAAAGCCGCCTGCTGGATAAATTACTGACACATTGGGCATTGCATCATTTACTGGATCTTCCGGCACCGGCATCGGCGTCGGCATTGGATTCTGGGCAGGCGAGAGCATCACTATTCGTAACATAATCAGTTTTAACTTTGAGGAAAAGACCATGGACGAGAAAGAAATTGAAGGAGATATCTCCTTCTCGGACGTAGATCAAGCGGAAGAAAGATTAAAAGGAACCGTCAAAATCGGTGGGGAAATGGCCGATATGCTGCGCCAGTCGACTGAAAGGCCGACCAAAGTAGCATTACAGCGAACATCCGGCCAGCCCACCGATGACCAGGTTTTATGGACAGCGATACGTAATCGAACCCAAGCGATAGGTTTCAATCGCTATCGAACGTTCATCGACAGAGTCTTATGCCATGGTGACGATGAAGATCGCGACCAGACGAGCTACGGTTCGCCCTCGATCGGGAAAAACCGGAAAAACTTGCAAGGACGCTTCACTATTCACGGTGTAGACGCCTACAACCTGCTCAAGCAGGCGACAGAAGCCTTCCTGATTTTCGAATGCGGTGTAGTCATTAAAGACGACATCGATCTGTTTGATGAACTTGCTGAAAGCAGACGTCTAGGGCAATCAGTAAACCTGGAAGAACTGGAAACAAGATTAAGTGAGTATCTGGGAGGGGGCAAATTACCTTACCTCGACCGCATCGTCAAACAAATCGTCGGATTGAACGAGAGTCGGCAGGAAGAAGCCATGCCCTATTGCGAATCCATTCTACAGTACAGACTCACTTGCCCGAGCCTGCTCGAGCTGATCTGGTCATACTGGCAGGAACAAGGCATGCTGGTACAAACCATCAATGCGTTGACTCTGCGCTTCCAGAACCGCCGAAGTTCTGAACGGGACCCGCTGATCAATCTTGAACTGGATCCACTGCGGCCCTTGAACAATCTGCTATGGGGATTCGTTCAGGATGAATTCAATCGCCTGAGCGTGCAACGCCGGGCTTATGAATACGACCATCATTACGGCTTAACATTGCAAGGTAAGGCAATCAGGGATTTTCGTCCGGTGGACAGCCGATCCAAGTTTCTGGAAGCTTTTCATAATCTGCTCTACCGGGCCGCAATGTTCTACCGGGACGATGATGACACGACGATCGTAGCGGATGCTTTTGCCCTGCTCAACGCACTGCGGGAAGTTCATCTCATCCTGGCCGAAGGTGCACATAACCAGTTCGGTGATCTGCCCTGGACGGCAAGGCGGGAAATGCTGATCATCCAATGGCTGCTTGCACGACCGGAGATGAGGGAATTCCTGCGTGGCCGCCATATGGTTCCTTATCAGGAGCCCTGGATGGGCGCAGTAGATAATATGCGACGGTTGCAAGGCTGGGGTGATGTCACCATCACGCATTTCCATGAACTGGCCAAATACGGAGAACAGATTCTGCTTTCCATCCGTTATGGCGACTGGATAGATATCAACGATCAAGAGCATGCCCGCAACTGGGCACGCTACTGGCGGCCGGAAATTCAGCGCTATATCCATGCTTACATGGCGACGACCGGTGTGGATCTGTCTACGGAAGTCACTGATAACCGACAAACAACCGAACGCTATCTGCAACCCTCTCTCCATTTGCAACGGAAACTGGCTGCTCAACATAAACAAAACACGCTGTTGTCAGACATCACAACAACGAGCGTAACCTCATCCGAAGTGCTGGATTACGCAGAGCTACCCTATCGATCAGGACGACGCTTGCTTCGGCATGACATGGAAGAGTGATGCTGCAGAAGAGCTTGCTTGATGATAGCCATAACGATGGAGAAAGATCATGAACGCAGTAATCGATTTCACTGAAGCATTCCCCGATATCGATCCGGAGTACGAACTCGTTGAATGGGCGGAACAGGAAATCAGGAGAGGGGGACGAAGCCGTTCGCCGGTAAGCAGGCAACGCACGGGACGTCAGCAGGGACACCAGCGAGGACGTCAGCAGGTACCGCCTGCGCGATCCAGCCGGAGCGGGCCAACCCTCAGGCGGCCCCAGGCCCGACCCCGCCGGCGGCCGGTAATCCGGCCGCGATCATCACGCATTCATCTGTCGGGAGAACCGCTGTCCACCCTCGAACCCGGCAGCTGCACTTGTCCCGCTCAGGATTGCCCACAACATGGCAGTGAATATGTACGTTGGGTACAAAGTTCATTGAATCAGATTATGGGGTTGAGCCTTCCTGTCGATGGGATCATGGATGCAGCGACACGCAGCGCGTTGCGTCGGTTTCAGGAACAGCAAGGATTGCCGATCGATGGTATTGCGGGGCCGGAAACAAAGGATGCGTTGATCGAAGCAAAACGTGGCAGCACCATGCCGGAAGATATGACTGCTACGGATAGCGCAGCGGAGGAAGAAATATTGCTGGAGTCGATCTGGAATGAGGTCGTCAGTCACCCTCAATCAGCTTCCGGCTACCCTCTGCTGCGGCGAGGTTCGCAAGGCTCCACTGTACGAGAGTTGCAGAACCGGCTGCAGTCACACGGATTCAGTCCAGGAACGATCGACGGAATCTTTGGCGCAATGACTGAAGCAGCGGTTAAAGCGTTCCAGCGTTCACGCAGTCTGACGGTAGATGGCATTGTAGGCCCACAAACATGGGGAGCATTATTGGGTACGGCGCCAGCCAGACCTTCACCTGCTCCGTCAGCAGATCGCTGGGTACTGCCTGCCAGTATTCGTGCTGCAGGCGAAGCACAGCACATCCGATATGACTCACCACCCGCATGGGCGGGTGGCAGCAATTGTTCAGGCACGTTCAGGCCGGGTGCGGCTGATCTTCGTCGTTATATCCTGACCAATTTCCCGGGTATCACCGCGATTGGAGGATATGCCTGCCGTCAGAACACGGCGAATTCAGCCGAAACTTCTGTGCATGGGGCAGGCCGGGCACTCGATATCATGATTCCGCTGATCAATGGGCGCGCTAATAGTGGTGTAGGTGACCCGGTTGCCAACTGGCTGATTCGAAACGCCACCGATATCGGTATTCAATACATTATCTGGAACCGGGTTTCCTGGAACGGCAGCCGCAGGGCACCAAAAGAACGGGCGTATAGCGGACCTAATCCACACATCGATCATATCCACGCTGAACTGAACCGGGATGGTGCCGAGCGCAGAACCGCCTGGTTCAATGGTTAGTACCCGCAATCCATATGATCGGCAACCAGTTTCAAACATGATGATCATTGATTCCCACTGCCACGCTGGTCACGGTGACGGTCTTACCGGCCCGTGGGATACCCATGCTCCTTTAAGCACGTACCTCCATCGTGCGCAACAGATCGGAATCAGTCGTACTGTCATCTTTGCGGCACTTCATTCTGACTATACGGCAGCCAATCATGAAGTGGCGCAGATCGTAATGAGCCACCCGAATCGTTTTTATGGCTTTGCTTTCGTACATGCTGCGAATGAACGAGGAAGAATCCTGACCATGATCAAAACCGCAGTCAGACAATATGGATTTGTCGGCATCAAGGTTCACCGTCATGATGCACCCATCAGCCGTGAAATCTGCGAGGCAGCACGCGTATTTTCTCTGCCTGTGCTTTATGACGTCATGGGTGAAGTATCCGTATGCGAACTCCTTGCACAGGAATATCCGGATGTGAACTTCATCATTCCACACCTTGGCAGCTTTTCGGATGACTGGCAGGCCCAATTGGCGCTGATCGATCATCTGGTCCGGCACCCAAATATTTATACCGATACTGCTGGTGTGCGGCGCTTCGATCTGCTTGAACAAGCCGTACAACGTGCCGGTGCACAAAAGATTCTGTTCGGCTCCGATGGGCCATGGCTGCATCCTGCGGTCGAGCTTGCCAAGATACGTGCCTTACGCTTGCCGCCCGCGCAGGAGGCGTTGGTGCTGGGCAGAAATTTCCTGCGATTGATTAACCACAGGCGCCATACCTCACAGCGCACCCGCAGGCCGATACCAACAATAGCAAGACATCAAACCATGTATCGATCGATGCAGGGACTTCACTATTTCGGAGGTAATGATGAAAACCGCAGCTAATTTGCTGGAAGAGCTGTTTGAAACCGAGCCGGAAATGGATATCTTTGACATTGAACTGGCATTGGAAGACGAAGTAAGCGTTACACCGGCACCTGGTCGGTATTACCCGATCAAAAAAGGTGATAATTTGCTTACGGTAACAGGAAAGGCTTACAAAGTCGGAGCAGGTGGTGAACGACTACGGTTGGCTCAGAAAATCAGTCGCCATCCACTAAACCGCAAGTTTCGTGTCAATCCATCTAATGATTTCGGAAAAAAGTACTTTCCTGATGGAATTATTTCTTTCAATCCTAATTTTACTTGCGGTTCTGAACAACGCCCGGCACGGAAAGGAGAAAAGAAGTGTTTTGCTACGATTTGGATTCCTCCGAAGGAAGATGCACTGCACCCGGAGCTCGGGCCCGGTATTTCTTTACCAGCCAGCACCACACTGGCACCTGCTCTTCCTGATCTATGTCAGATTGTTACTAACAGTATGAGTTGCGGAATACGACCTCTCCGCGCATGTTTTCCCGATCAAGCAGATAATAGAATACCAGTAGAGGATACGACCAAACTTCCGTATAAATGGATATGTGAAATCATTTTACTGTTTTCGGATATAAAACGTGGTGTAAATTGGGCATTTTCTGGCGGCACAGGTTTTTTTGTCAGCAAGCAGCATATTCTGACATCGGCACATGTTCTTCATCGAAGGATCGAATTTACCGCACCGGGTAATATTGGTATTGAATTCACACCTCATGCCATAGTCATTCTTCCTGGACGAAGCTCAACGTCAACTGAAAGCCACTTCTTTCCCTTTGCACCGATATTTCAAAATAACAGGCATGCTTTCCGGGTACCCCAGGAATGGAAGGAAGCTCTCCAAGGAAACCCAAAATTTTCAGACAGAACCAGATATGATTATGGGATGATAAGCCTTGCCGGATCGAAACTCTGCTTCCCTCAACGCGCACACTCACCAGGTGATTTCTGGGGAAAGGAAAATTCCGGCACCGCTATTGCGCCCCAGATAAAAGGATTTAACCTGACGAAGCTTATTGATATGAAAGCCTATTTTGCCGGCTATCCTGGAGATTATCCTTGTTTACAATGGAAAACCTCTGGAAAACTTACGGAACTAAGATACGGCGGCGGACAACGAGGACGACCTCATTACAAACGAACAGCACGCCACGACGTACTAGAATACAAAATTAATTCAGCACAAGGAATGAGTGGATCGCCTGTATGGGGGAAAACGAAAATTAAAGCACGTAACCGTGCAACGGGTGAAGAACACTTGGTTTTGATCGGTATCCATTCCGGATGTGGCGTAGCGACTGCAATCACCTCCTTCGTATGGGAAAAACACCTGCGGAACTGGATGAACGAATTCTGAAGCTATGCAGCGTTTGCTCCAGACAAAAACAGCCAGGCTGGTAAACGAAACAGACAGAATAGCCTGAAATGTGGCATTACCTGCCCGATTACCCCGATACAATATTAGCCAGACTCGACCGCTGACTGGCTTGCCGTAATTGCAGGGCACGATCCGTAATACCCAATCTTTTTGCAGCACGCTGCAGGTTTCCATCTTCTTCCTTGAGCACAATCCGAATGGCCGTTTCAGAGGTAGCTCGACCGATTTCCTTAATACCGAGGCCAAGCATCAGGGCATCACGAATAGACTGTTCGAATCGGGGATCACGCCATTCACTCAGTGTTTCACTATTAGTAAGACGCTCATCGATTGGAATATCCCCCAACGTAACCGGGCCAGGGCCCACATGGCGCGAACCAAGCCGGGTCATGAGCTGCATCAGTTCACGAATATTGCCGGGATAATTCCGTTGCAGCAGATAGTGACGGACCGGTTCATCGATATCGGATGGAACCCCCTCATTGAAACGATTCGTTTTCAGGAAGTGCAGTGCAAGCGGAAGGATATCTTCTTTACGTTCGCGCAAAGGCGGCAGGTGAAAGGTCCACGAGGCAATACGGTAAAACAGATCTGCACGGAACCTTCCCTTCCCGACCTCTTCGAAAAGATCCCGGTTCGTAGCACAGATCAAACGAAACCTGGTCGATTTCCAGGTGTTGCTGCCCACCTTCTTATAGGTACCCTCCTGGATGACCCGCAGCAACTGTACCTGAAGATGCAAGGGCAATTCACCAATTTCATCCAGAAAAAGCGTGCCACCGTTGGCAAGTGCAAAAGCACCTTCCCTGGCCATGAGCGCACCGGTAAATGCACCGCGCTCATGACCGAAAAATTCACTGCCCGCCAGTTCGGGAACAATTGTGCTGCAATCCAGGATAACCAGTTCCTGATCTTTGACACGGGGATCCAGGGAATGAATCAGGCGGGCCACCAATTCTTTCCCTGTACCCGTTTCTCCCATGATCAACACCGAAGCATCCGTAAAACAGGCCACTTCGACAATACCCTTCAGAAGATTGCGCCACACCAGGCTCTGCCCGATCAGATTTTTCTGTACAAGGGGACTATTCAGTAAACGTTCTACTTTTATCCAGCGCAACAATCGAGCAACGATCCGTTCCACGATATCTGAAGAATCGTCATTCCAGCGAAACACATCTGCCGCACCGGATTTGAGCAAGTACCAGTATTGCTCGTCACTGATAGGTTGGCTGGTCAATGCAATAACCAATATCTGTTCCTGGCCGCGGCAGCTGACCTGTTCAATAAACCGATACAGCTCGGATGTCAGTTCCTCGAAAAACAGCAGGCCAGGCCCCTTGGGTTTTTCAACTACCAGGTGCCGGAGTTGCAGTTGATGCTGGGCCAGAGACGAAGCCAATTGCTCTTGCACAGAACGCATATCACATGAAAACGCATGAATCCATACCGAAGTTTCATTATTCATTTGGATTTCCTCCTGCGAGACATCGGTAATACCAGGATGGATCAATATGCCATGCCATTCACCATTCTTTGAGCTTATTTTGAATGAAGTTTATTCCAGAAAATCAATATACGGAACAAGATGACAGTATTATTTTTTCTCCTGTTTCGTAACACGAAACGGTTGCAGGAAGAGGAGTCAATCTGGTCGTGCCGATAGAAATTTTCCATTGATAAAAATAGAATAAAAATTCAAGGTAAAGTGTGATATTTCACACAATACGGGAAGACTCGTCGTCACCGATAAATGGATATTTCCGAACCAATCACCTGCAAAGCTATTCGTTTCACTTTATCACCGGCAGTATGAAAATACTCTTCTTGACGCACAGCTTCAACAGCCTTACTCAGCGTCTCTATGTCGAATTGACACGGCTGGGTCATGAAATCTCGGTGGAATTCGATATCCACGATGCAGTAACGATCGAGGCCGTCGAGCGTTATCAACCCGATCTGATTCTCGCCCCCTTTCTGAAACGCGCCATCCCGGAAAAAATCTGGCGCCACTACCCCTGTTTCATTGTGCATCCTGGCATCGTAGGTGATCGTGGCCCGTCCGCACTAGACTGGGCCATCATGTGCGAACTGCCGGAATGGGGTGTCACGATCATCCAGGCAAATGAGGAAATGGATGCAGGCGATATCTGGGCGGCAGAAACTTTCCCGATGCGTTTCGCCTGTAAAAGCAGTTTATACCGGCATGAAGTCACTCATGCAGCGGTCAGAGCAGTGCACAGTGCTCTCGCCCGCTATCAAAGCGGGCAATTCCGTCCGGCCCCACTGGACTATACGCGGCCGGACGTACGAGGCCGTCAGCATACTCCGATACGGCAAGCCGACCGTGCCATTGACTGGTCGCGGGATGATACCCATACCATTCTGAAAAAAATCTATGCTGCCGATGGTTTTCCCGGTGTGTTAGACGAATTATGCGGGCAGCAATTTTTCCTGTTTGATGCGCACGAGGAAACTATTTTGCAAAGCAACCATCCCGGCAGCATCATCGCCCAACGCAACGGTGCAATCTGTCGTGCCACCGTCAACGGCGCAGTATGGATTGGTCATTTAAAACAAAAAATAGAAGATGCTTCCACCTACAAGTTACCTGCCACGCTGGTCTTGGGTAAACAGCTTATCGATGTGCCGGAAATTGCGTACGATCCATTTGAGAAACTCAAGGACAATGAACAAACGTACCGCGATATCTGGTTCGAACAACAAAACCACGTCGGTTATTTACATTTCGCGTTTTATAACGGCGCCATGGACAGCAACCAATGCACGCGTCTCAAACAAGCCTTTCTGATGGCAGCACAACGAGACATTCGGGTGCTCGTACTGATGGGAGGAGCGGATTTCTGGTCGAATGGCATACATCTCAATCAGATCGAATATGCCGCCAGCCCGGCAGATGAATCCTGGCACAACATTAATGCGATGAACGACCTGGTGCACGCCATCATCACCACTACCCATCTGCTGACCATCGCTACGCTGCAAGGTAACGCGGGAGCAGGTGGTGTGTTTTTATCGCTGGCTACTGATTACATCTATGCTCGTAAAAGTGTGATACTGAACCCACATTACAAAAGCATGGGTAACCTGTATGGTTCAGAATACTGGACTTATCTACTGCCTAAACGAGTTAAAAAGCAAGACATCATGATATTGACCCGGAATCGTCTACCGGTCGGTGCTGATGAAGCACGAGCAATCGGTCTGATCGATAATTGTTTTGAGCTGGATCATGCATGTTTTCAGCAAAAAATCGCAGATATCGCAGAATCTCTGGCGTCATGCTCCGACTATACCGCTTTGTTGCACGCTAAACGATATCAACGAGAACGGGAAGAACAGCAAAAACCTCTGCAAACTTATCGCGCAGAAGAATTAGCGCATATGCAGCTCAATTTCTACGGCTTCGATCCCAGTTATCATGTCGCCCGCTATCATTTCGTACATAAGCTGCCCCATGCCTGGACACCACTTTATCTGGCACGACATCGTCGTATCGTGCCAAATGTCTGAGTATCCGCTATACGCCGAAGCAATGCGGCCGGAACATAACGATATTCCTTGTTCTCTCTCGTATTCCAGATTTTTATAACCGGTCGTTAATAATACCAGTAACCGTTACGCCAGGTTCCCAGATAAGGATAACCATGGTACCACCCCCGATAGAAAACAGGCTGCCACCGGTTGACCCACCGATGATAAGCCTCATCGGATCTTCGCTGTGCCGATGCAAATTGTGCCGCCTCTGCTAAAAGCTGTTCAGCTTCTTTATCACCACGACTCGCCGCCATATGCAGCCACTTTTCCGCTTCACGATAATCGGCCCCCATTTCTTCGAGACCTGTTAAATACAAACGACCCAGTGCCTTTTGGGCATTGAGATCTCCCCTCTCTGCTGCCTCACGCATCCATTGCAATGCCTGATAGCTGTCCTGGCGTACCCCATCTCCCCGGAAATAGCGCAAGCCAAGGTCATACGCCGCGCGCGGATCTTTCCGGGCCACTGCTTCGAGCGCAGCAATTCGTGCCTTTTCTTCGTTTGAGGCGGCTGAGGAAGAATTATTGGATATATAATTGCTCGGACGATCCGAGCATCCGGAAGAATCACAAATCCGCACCAGATCGGTCTTTGGTACGGAGGATGTGCATGCCATCAAAATCATACTGAAAATAAGTGGCAATATGATTCGTATATTCACTTTTTTACCCTCCATTCATATATTATATAAAGATCGAATTAAAACACGAGCAGGTAAAGTGAAATAGTAAAAGTAACTGTTTTTTATTTTATTTAAATGTAAAAAGGGGATCATTTATGAACAAGAATGTTGGGTCAATCCGGTCCTTGCTGGCGATATCGGTTTGCATACCTTTCTTCATAAGTTGCGCACATGTATCGACCGGCACCAGCGGTACAGCAGTAACGGGCGCAGCAGCGGGTGGAGCAAGTGCCGGTGCCGACTCCACATTAGAACGTTGCGATAAAACATTGGGCACACTTGCCGTTGACGATGGCAGAGGAGCGGACTGGTATGGCCGCTTTGGCAGTGCCACCAATATCACAACGATTGAACCGCTCATCCGGCTGGCAGTGCAGCAATCGAATTGCTTCGTGATTACTTCGATAGGCAATGCACGAACGGACAGTCGCCTTTCCCGGATTACCGATATGCAACGTAGTTCTGGTGAATATCGTGCCGGATCAAAACAACATAAAGGCCAGCGTGTTGCAGCAGATTATTTCCTGGAACCACAAATCATCATCGACAATGATTCAACCGGACGGGTGGGTGGTGCAATTGGCGGACTCTTCAGCCCGATGGTCGGTGCGCTTGCCGGCGCACTTGAAACTAAAGCTTCCGTCGTGACATTGACATTATTCGATATTCGTTCGAGCGTCCAGGTTTCCATCTCTGAAGGTAATGCAACAGCCAACAACTACGGCGCCGCGCTGGGTGCATTTGGTGGTGGAGTAGGCGGCGGATTGGGCGGTTTCTCCCGCACACCAGCAGGCAAAGCAACTGTGGCAGCCTTTGTCGACGCTTTCAACGGAATGGTACGCGCACTTAAGCATTATGAAGCACAGAATGTGGAAGGGGGTATGGGACGCGGCGGGACCCTCAAAGTCAACTGATCCTTTCTGAAGAGGGCTTGTGAATACTGGCTGGGTAACTCTAATAGATAGTTGGTCCCAGCCAGATTTTCATAACCCTTACGCCCAGGAAACTGTCGTACTTTTCAGAAGTTGCAGTATATTCCCAATCGTACTGATACTGCCGGTCAGCACATACCTGATACCAATAGATACTGGCATTGGCCATAACATTAAACCTAGAACTGCAGTTGATCGCTTACCAATCTCTGGAAACCGCGATGGATAGTAAGCTTGCTACCGTCGCCCATGCCGACCCGGTGGGTGGACCGCTACACACCTGGTTGCGGTTTCTAGGTCAAATAACTTTCCAGCAACCCGTCGTTAATACCTGCAACCAAGGAATTCAAGATCATCCATGCTGTTACATTGACTTTTAATGGAGAACAACACGATGCGTAATCATTTCAGCGTTCCATCCTGGTTACAGTTCCCACATCATTTCCCCAAAAAACAATCTGCTACAGCATCGTTATTTTTACTCAGTGTATGGTTTTCTTTCCCTTCCATGATATCGGTCGTCTCAGCCGGCAACGAGACCACCATCCCTGGTTCTTCGGAGCAGGCAAATTTACTGAATCTGGAAATAGAGGGTATTTCGCTTAATACACCTGCCGAAAAAATTACCGATATCCTGACTGCACGTGGATACATACAGTCAGGAGAAGGAACGACCTACATCAAGGAAGCACCCCTCGCGGGCGGGCGTAAGACACTGTACCGGATCGAAATAGAAGAAACCGGGGCACAACGCAGTGTTTTCTATTTTCGGGGAGAAAGCGGTGGACGAGTCAAAAGCCCCTCAATCAAAAACCGGCCCGTGCCTGGGAATGAAACAGTCTGGGCGAGAACGCTGTATAAAGTAATTTGTGGCGATGTGCCGGACAAAATTCAGCAATTGCGAGCCTGCAGACCACTGCAGGATTGGGATATCGGCTTCGGTCAGGGTACTCTCCTGAAAATCTCGGATCAGTTAGGAGCGCAACTCGACGCTTCGGGCCCAAGCATGACAGCCAGCATCGTACGTTTCAAGCAATAACCCTGGAAACCGCAAAAATAATCTACTGCTCCGGCATAGACATAAAAAGATCGTAATCAAAGTGGGCCATATTCACGGATTTCCTCCCATTGAGGATGCACATGCCGAAGTGCTGATACTTGGCAGTATGCCCAGTATCGCTTCACTTGCCGCCGGGCAATATTATGCCCACCGGCAGAACGCCTTCTGGCGTATTATGGCTGCATTGCTTGGATTTCCACCGGATGCTCCCTATTCAGTCAGAATCCAGGCATTGCAATCAGCACGTATTGCGCTGTGGGATGTGTTACGCACATGTGAAAGGAATGGCAGCCTGGATACAAATATCATCGCTGATACACAGATCACAAATGATTTCAGTTCATTCTTCCAAGCCCACCGCAAAATCAGGCATATCTACTTCAACGGCAGTAAAGCCGAATCTGCTTTCAAGCAGCTCGTACTCCCCGCTGCTACGCACTGCCCTGTTGATTCTTTTACTCGTCTGCCATCCACCAGTCCGGCCAATGCAGGGATGACTTTTGCGCAAAAGCTGGCAGCATGGAGAACGATTACCGATTCACTAGAGCAAGTCACGATGCCTCCACGTTCGGCATCATGAATTTTATTTTTCTTGTAAATTCTCACCTGCCGAGATCACGTTCATTCGGATTATACGGTTTTACTGAGAGGAAACTATCTATATAATTTCCTGGAATGAAATAATATTTCCGTCTATTTATCCTGTCCCCTCCTCGTAAAACCGTACGCTCCATATCTTTCAACTACAGAATCCAGATCGACTCGGATTCTATCTAATCAGTTGTTTCTTTCCGCAGTCGTGCGGGTCATTTCTTATATTAAGGGAATGCCGGCACTCTTGGTTCCGTGCTTTCGACTTCCACTTCCGGTATATGTTGTCTTACACGCGTTTCGATCTCATCGACCCTGTCCGCCGGTACATCGGCCAGAATCAAGAAATGACCAGCTTCTATTGCCTCTTCGAATTCTTTGATTCGCCTATTGCCCACACTCATTCCTACCATACCGCTTACCCATGCACCGACACCTGCTCCTGCAAGGGCACTGGCAAGCAAAACACCACCGGCAATTACTGTCGAGGCGGGAGGAAGAGCCACAGCAACCAGCCCCGCCAGGGCACCAGTCGATCCGCCCAGCGCCAAACCTTGCTGCACCGCTGGAACAAAATCGCTCTTTTGTAACAAATTGGCTTCAGGCAGCTCTTCGAGCTGGGTACCACGCTTGGCAATCACATGAATATGCTTCTCTTCGATTCGTGATAAAAGCAATTCATCAACAATGCGCCTGGTCACGTCGATATTTGGAACGAGAAAATAAATCCGTCGCATGATAACCTCCACAAGGTTTAGGTTAATCAATACCACTAAGTCTGAATAAACGAAATTTCATTTATCCCTACTATTAGTAATGATAATAAGCTCTCCCTGTGAAAGCAATGCTAAGACCCTATTCGCCGGCCATTCGTTAGTGGCAGCTCATAGCAAACTGCTCCCCCGATGAATCTAGGAACAAGTGCGAATCACCCACATTATTTTGGATCGCCTCTGATGCCCAGATCGGTACTAAGCTGAAAAGTACCTGTTTCCACAACATTTGTTATCGACCCAGGCGTGAGGCAGTCAACGTAATATCTGCATGCTCCCATGCCTTCTTGAAACGTGCCTCGATCACTTCCATTTCCGCTTTTTTATCCTGTGCACGTAAAGCCTGCAGCAAACCAAAAAGTGCCCAGCCATTGTCGCGGTTGCGTTTCAGATCTTCCCAGTACACCGTCTCTGCTTCATCCGCATACCCTGCCTCCAGTAAGATCGCCCCCAGCGCCAATCGCGGCGGGTAATGCCATTCGGCTGGTTCCGTATAAACCAAGCCGTCCTCAAGTCGTACTGCCCGTTCAAGATGTGCAATGGCTGAACCGAAGTTTCCGCGGGCTGCTGCTATCTCACCAGCCAAGACTTCGGGCCCGATTCTCAATACACTGTATGCGGTATTTTTCGAAAAAAGTGGGCTGTTGAGCGTAGGATCCTGCATGCTTTCGCGTAGCTGTTCCAGCTCTCGCTCAGCTGACTGCAGTTGGCCGGTCGCAACGTACGCCAGGCCGCGCACATAA
Source organism: Nitrosomonas sp. (assembly GCA_039794425.1). GTDB lineage: Bacteria > Pseudomonadota > Gammaproteobacteria > Burkholderiales > Nitrosomonadaceae > Nitrosomonas. The sequence goes on from JBDIVK010000001.1 coordinate 59,571, forward strand.
TGCCAGCTTCCCTTGAGGAATGCGCTGGTGGAAGGAGGTGCCGGTTCCGCAAGTATTTCCTGCCAATGCCCGAAGCGCGCAAGCGCCCAGTAGGGAACCATACGAAAAACCGCCGTAAATGGCATCTCACGCAGTACCGTATCATCGATCTTGTTCGCAATTTCACGCGCACTCTTGAGGGCGATTTTGCTCTGGCCACTGGCAGTCGCGGCAAACCAGAGAAAGTGAATATTATGCGGATAGTACGCCATCGGGTATAGCCCCTGAGCGTTGCACTGCCTGATGTAGTCCTCATCAGCCACAATTGCCAGCTGATTGCTCTTCATTGCATCCATATACCGGCCTACCCGCTGATAGATATGTGAGGGCATATGTATCATATGCCCGGCTGCCGGCATCAGTGTCAACAGCGTATCGGCTGCCTGCTCGGCACGCTCTGGTGTAGCTGTGGGTTCCATCAGATGGATATACATATGCAGCGCGCCGGGATGTGCCGGGTGGCGACGCAGGATTCCTTCAGTCAATGCCACGATTTCGTTGGTTCCTTCATGCGGATGACCATCCCGCATCCAGTACCCCCATGGTCGAAGGTTCATCGTCGATTCTACATAGAACATCGCGATATCCGGATCATCCGGAAAACGCTGGTACACTTCACGCATCGCATCAGCATACGCCTTATCGTTTGTCGTTCGACTCTCAGCCGTACCCGAATAACGCTTCTCCAGTGCTCGTATCAAGGCCTGCTCTTTAGGCGATGCTGAAGCCATGAATGATTTTGCCTGATTAATCAGTTTCATGGCCTGAGGTTCTTCATCCTCTTCCATCACCGCATTGATATTGGGACCCAGTACCAGCGCTTGCCCCCAGTAAGCCATCGCAAGCGTTGGATCCAACCGCGCAGCTTCCCGAAATGCGCGACCTGCCTCGGCATGATTGAAACCATAAGCAAGATTGATTCCCTGATTGATAAACAACTGCGCCTGCTCGTTCTGTGTGCTGACAGGAAATGTATGAGTACCGAGATTCTGCAATCTGGGAGCAAGCTGACCATCAGATCCCGATTGATCTGCCAGATATGATGTTTCATTATGCTTATGGCCTGCCATTGATATTACAGACGCCTTGTTATATTCAGCAGGCATCTTCCCGCCAGCCTGGGCCAATGCGCAGGATAGACCGACTGCAATCAACGTCAGTTCTGCCAACAAGAGTCTGAATTTGAACATATAAAATTTCATATAAACCTCCGAATTAATATTCCAGATACGAAAACCCGCTATGTCTGATCGCGAGCTAATTGATACGATAGTCGGCAAAGTTGACGATTAATGAATTGGACACGAGTAATTGGCCAACGAAAAACAACTCATCTGGTTTGCATGCAGTTGGGAATCACTCCCTCAAATACATATACATGGGAATAAGTGAATGAATCATGTGCTTGCCAATTAATCGCTCAGTTAATTACCCAGTGGATTCCGTTTACAGTATTTCTTAAAATAAACGACCAGTCGTCTTGTATCAGATTAAAAATTAAGCTCTGAAATAGTCACCCAGCAAATTCTGGCAGCATTGCTCAGCAGGCGCCGATGATTTTTCAATCTTTGTTCTCAATAAGGCGCCCTGCCAGGTATTGACTAACAAATCCGCCATCTCTTTTGCAGATTTGTCGGACCTTACCGTACCCTGCTGCTGCGCCTTGGCTAAGCCCGATTGCAACATATCCCGATAGCGATCTATTGCGGTCCGGAGAGATTTCTGACAAATATCACTGGTATCGCCAATTTCTCCCATCAAGTTCCCCAGCAGACAACCACCTTTGAATTCATTTTTTTCGAGCTCTGAGATAAGTTCACCAAAATAACGTTCTATTGCTCCCAGTGCATCGGTTTCCGACTGCTGTAGATGAGTACTCAGTTGGACTATGAACGGGTCCATATAATGCTGAATCACTTCAGCACCAAAATCTTCTTTACTGGTGAAATAATTATAAAAAGAACCTTTCGGAATATCCGCTGCATCCAGAACCTCCTGCAACCCGGTTCCATGATAGCCTTGCCGCATAAGCATACCCACACCGTGATCTAACAGGTTCTTCTTTTTTACTTCTTTTTTGACCGATATAGACATGTAAAAATAATACGACTGGTTGTCTCAGTTTGCAAGAAACATTTTTAACCGACATTTATCTGCCGAAACGGGTGTTATGCCATCACTCACAAGCTTCCATCGCTGATTCTAGCGCCAGCCAGTCCTCTTCTAATGCCTCAATTTTCTTTTCAAGCTCGAGACGGGCTTGATTGAGTTGCACGATTCTTTCCGATAACGGATCGATATAGGTAGCCGGATCAGCCAATTGACGGTTGATTGAAGCGAGTTCCATCTGAGCCAGAGATAATGCCGCATCCAGTTTTGTTTGCTTGGATTGCAGGGCTTTTCTGTTTGGTCGGGATATAGGTTGCTTCGGCACTACTCTGACAGGTTTCACTTTATCCGCTACCCGTGTATTACGGCGTTCCAACCATTGTTTGTAATCTTCCAGGTCACCCTCGAAAAGCCGTACCGTACCCTCAGCAACCAGCCACAATTCATCTGCCACTGCTCTGATCAGGCTGCGATCGTGAGAAACCAGTACCACTGCACCAGTATATTCTTCGAGCGCTAAGGTCAATGCATCACGCATTTCCAGATCGAGATGATTGGTTGGTTCATCCAGTAACAATACATGAGGCTTCTGAAAAGCCAGCAAAGCAAATGCCAAACGACTTTTTTCACCGCCCGAGAAAGTTGCTACCGGCCGATTCTCATCGTCTCCAGCCAGTCCGAAACGTCCCAGATAAGTCCTCAAAGTAAATTCCGATTCCTTGGGTGCCAATCGTTGCATATGCTGCAGTGGCGTCATGGCACTATCAAGATGCTCCAGTTGATGTTGTGCAAAATAGCCGATACGAATACTCGAATTAATACTGATCCGGCCGGATACAGGCTGAAGTTCGCCGATTAATAACTTGATCAGTGTTGATTTACCCGCACCGTTAAGCCCCATGAGTGCGATACGCGCACCGGCCCGCAAAGATAGATCAACCTGCTCCAATATCAACCGGCTGTCATAACCGAAACTCATTTTCTCCGCCTGTAACAGCAAATCCGGACTACGCTCCGGTGACTCAAGTCTCAACCGATATTGCTCTACTTCACCAAACGCCGGTGCAATTCGCACCAGGCGTTCCAGTGCTTTGAGACGACTTTGTGCCTGTTTAGCCTTGGTAGCTTTGGCACGAAAGCGGCGCACGAAATCCTCCATCCGCGCGATCTGCTGCTGTTGTTGCTGGAATGCCTGCGTCTGCTGCATCGTTTGCTCGGCATGGGCACGCTCGAAATCGTCATAATTACCACTATAGGTATCAATGACACGATCATGAATATACGCAATCCGACCGACGCAACTATTGAGAAACTCACGATCATGTGAAACCATCATCAGGCTTCCTGGATAACGTGCCAGATACTGTTCCAACCAGAGAATCGCTTCCAGATCGAGATGGTTAGTCGGTTCATCCAACAGCAACAGGTCTGCACGATGCATCAGTGCCCGTGCAAGATTGAGGCGCATCCGCCATCCACCGGAAAAACTACCGATAGATCGGTCCAGTGCTTCCTGAGTAAACCCGAGCCCGTACAACAATTGCGCCGCGCGCGCCTGTGCACCGTAACCATCGATCGCCTCAAACCGGTGCTGCGCTTCGAACCAATCAGGATCATGGGTATTGCTTGCCAGCATTTTCTGTAATTCACGCAATTCTCTATCGCCATCCAGTACGAAGGCTAACGCCGTCTGCTCGGAGCCGGTAACTTCCTGTTCAACGAATGCGATGGTTTTTCCCACTTGCAGTTCTACTTCCCCATGCTCGGGAAATATCTCACCGCGTATCAAACGGAACAGAGTAGATTTACCACAACCATTTCTGCCAACCAAACCGACCCGTTGACCGGCGAAAATTTGCAGATTGACATTCTGTAATAAGGGGATACCGTTTTGCAGATATGTAAGATTACGGATCGTGAGCATGATTTTATGATAAAGGTTTTATTCGTTTCGCACAGCACGTCAAGCAAATCAGGGCCGGTAAGCAGTCTGGAAATAGGCCATTTCAGCTCCAGGTATTGTATTGCCATTTGGGATCTAAAGCAGAATTGGAGGGGATTTTACTGCCTGATTACCGCTTTGAATTTGTCAACAGTCCTGATCGTTATACATAGCAAGAAAATTTTTTCTTGACATAATCAAAGTAATCCACATTTCTCTGTCCACCACATAAAACAACCCGACAAACTTCAATTGCTTTGCTTTAACATATAACCAACTGTTTTACAAAAAAATTGATCTGCACAAAATTTCAGCACATTGCTAAATTCTGTTTGGAAAGACAATCTTAGGGTCAACATTACCAAACTGTACACAAACTTATCCACAAGAATTGTGGACAACGCAATGAGATCGAAATACGATTTCCAAAAAGCTGGTGATTGACTCTATTCAAACGATACAATCACCTTCTGCATACTGTCTTATCTTACTTATTTTGAGTGGAATAATTTATGGTACAGATCAAATGGTTGCTTATCGTCGTTGTTTTAGTCATTATCATCACAGTTTCAGTAAGCCGTCTCGGATTGTTATAAATCGAATCAAAGATGAATTATGTCAGCGAACCAGAGTTATTTACTTCCATCTCTGACTGCGTGACCACGCAGTAACACCCATACGATTATCGAATATGTTACGCAGGCTCCTGATTCTTTTGCTTGTCATAGCATTATCCTCCCTGGTTGCTGGTTGGTTGCTGCTGCAAGGTAGTCTGCCTATCTACGAAGGTAAGCAACCTGTTCCAGGCTTGCTCGATTCCGTGACCATCGAACGGGATGCATTAGGTAGTGTAACGTTACATGCTGAAAACCGGCTTGATCTGGCGCATGGTCTGGGCTTCATTCATGCACAAGAACGCTTTTTCGAAATGGATCTGTTGCGCCGCAAAGCTGCTGGTGAACTAGCTGAATTGTTCGGGGCTGCAGCACTACCTGCCGACCGTAAAATACGCCCCCATCGCATGCGTGCCCGTGCACAAACCATGTTGCAGGAACTGCCCGATAATCAACAACGTCTGCTCGACGCTTATCGGGATGGTGTCAACGCAGGTCTGGCCAGTTTGCAGGTGAGGCCGTTCGGTTATCTGCTGACGCGCGTTTCACCCCAGATCTGGCGCAGTGAGGATAGCCTGCTGGTAATCATCGCAATGTACATAACTCTGCAGGAAGTCAGTATCGAGCGTGAGCTCGGGCTCTCAACCATGCACGCGGGACTGCCAGCATCCATTTACCAGTTTCTGGCCGCTAAAGGCGGAGAATGGGATGCACCGCTGAACGGCAACAAATCCGAATGGCCGCCCTATCCTGCCATGACCGAGATCGACTTGCGTGTGCTCGATCAGCATTCTCTGCAAAATTTTGATTTCCAGGAAACACCCTCAGTAGGCAGCAATGGTTTTGCCGTTGCAGGCCACCTGACTACAGGCAGTGCATTGGTAGCAAATGACATGCACCTGCCTCTGCAAACGCCCAGTCTATGGTTCCGTACCCGTCTGGTTTATCCGGATCCTAAACACCCCGGCCGGAAAATCGACATCAATGGAGTCAGTCTACCAGGTGCACCGGCGATAGTCGTCGGCTCCAATCGCCATATTGCATGGGGTTTTACCAATGCTTATGGTGACTTTGCCGATTGGATCAGAATAACACTCGATCCGACCGATCCCTCCCGTTACTATGATCATGGCGAGTGGAAACCCGTTACAGTACAACATGAAACACTGCGTGTGAATGGAGCAACTGATGAAACGCTCGAAATCCACGAAACTGAATGGGGACCAATCCTTGCGCAGGACCACGATGGCGTCCCCCTGGCCTTGGCATGGGTAGCACATCGGTCAGGCGCCGCCAACCTCGATATCATTGCACTGGAGCAGGCGAAAAGTGTAGATCAGGCCGTCGTGATCGCGCAAAAGATGGGTATTCCAGCACAAAATTTTATCGTGGGAAGTAAAGACGGCGATATCGCCTGGACGATTGCAGGTCGTATTCCTGTCCGTACTGGCAATTATGATCCCAATTTACCTGCAAACTGGGGAGAACGATCAATCGGCTGGAAGGGTTGGCTCCCGCCCACCGATTATCCTTTGATTACGAATCCATCAGAAATGCGGCTTTGGAACGGAAATTCGAGAATGATCGACGGCATCATGCTCGACCGATTGGGTGACGGAGGCTATGAGCTTGGTGCTCGCAGCAAACAAATTCGTGACCAATTATATGCATCCGACCATTTTTCGCCAATCGATCTGCTTGCCATCCAACTCGATGATCGAGCATTACTTCTCACTCGCTGGAAATATCTGCTGGATAACACACTGCATAAAACCCAATCGGCCCCATGGAGCAGTGAAATGCAACAAGCATTACGCGATTGGAATGGGCATGCCTCACCTGACTCTGTTGCTTATCGGATCGTGCGTCATTTTCGCCGTGAAGTCATGAGGCATACGCTGAGTGGTTTTTCCGCCATCGTAAAACGCGACTACCCCTATTTTGTATTACCCCGCTTGAACCAGGCCGAACATGCCGTATGGAAATTGATCGAACAGCGTCCACCTCATCTGCTGCCTCCCGGCAATGATGATTGGGATGCCATGCTTGCCCTATGCGCACAGCGTACGGCAGAGCAGTTGCAAGCTCAGCCTGGTGGAATTGCCGCGCGTAGTTGGGGTGAACAAAACACTGCCGACATCCGGCACCCTATCAGCCGCGCACTACCGGAATGGGTTGGAAGATGGCTGCTGGATATGCCAGCCGATCCATTACCTGGTGACCACCACATGCCGCGCGTCCAGGTAACGAATTTCGGTGCATCTCTGCGCTTTGTCGTTGCGCCCGGAGAAGAAGAATCAGGCTTTTTCCACATGCCTGGGGGGCAAAGTGGTCATCCACTGTCTCCTTATTATGGCAGCGGCCATTCTGATTGGGTAGCCGGGAATACCAGCCCATTTTTACCGGGTCCGGCGGAAAAAATATTATTTTTGTACCCGCTGAAAACAAAAGCTCAGACTCGAAACACGACCATCTCCAGCAGGCCACTCCCCGATTAAACCCATTATTTCCGTCCTTATTCGAATTTCAAATCCCCAATATCTGCGTAACAATAGACCGAGCAATCGGCTGTCGGGTGGTTGAAACACGTTCCCCAATTCCATACCGGTAGTCGGTATCATTTATATTATGTGCGATGCCAGGCAAACATAACCCTTTAATATCCTGAAAATATGTCGATAAAATGTATACGTTTCGCCACCGGTTCTTTTTCGTAAAAAATAATAGCGTCCGGATTATTCGGACTCACTGATCAATTGAATGAATGCTCTGTTTTGCGAATACAACTTGGAGCATAATGATGCGGATTAATCGTTTCATTATTCTACGTAAAGCGTAACGTAACTACAGTATATAAAATCATATAGCTTTCATTAAAATGAAAAAACCGGCAGGATATAGCCTGAAGATATATAGTGAATCTTTCAGAAAAGAAGTATTCACAGGTTAATGCTCGGACTGGCAATCGACTGAAAAATCTTGGATTATCATGGATGGTAGCCACGACATGAAAGCAAGCGAAACACAGAAAAAACTGCTCGTAGTGGAAGACGATCCGGGACTGCAAAAACAGTTACGCTGGAGCTTTGATGATTGCAATGTAGTTGTCGCGTCTGACCGGGAAAGTGCACTTGCCCAAGTCCGACGGCATGAACCCGCCGTCGTTACCATGGATCTGGGTCTCCCGCCCGATCCAGATGGAGCATCAGAAGGTCTGGCAACGTTGCAGCAGATTCTCGCTCTGGCTCCCGACACTAAAGTCATTGTACTGACAGGTAACCAGAATCATACAAATGCGCTGAAAGCAATCGACCTGGGCGCCTATGATTTTCATCAGAAACCGTTTGATGCCAGCGTACTCGGCCTGATTGTAAACAGAGCCTTCTATCTGCATCAGTTGCAACGTGAAAATCGTGAATTGCTGCAAACCTATTCAGCTTCACCTATTTCCGACTTCATTACCGGTGACCCGGCCATGATCAAAATATGTCAGCAGATCGAGCGTGTCGCCTCTTCTGACGTAACTATCGCATTACTGGGCGAAAGCGGTACCGGCAAGGAAGTATTGGCGAGAGCGCTCCATCAGCTAAGCAGCAGGAACAAGAAACGCCTGATCGCAGTCAACTGTGCAGCTATCCCGGAATCATTACTGGAAGCAGAGTTGTTCGGCTATGAAAAAGGAGCTTTTACCGGCGCAGCAAAACAGACGCCAGGAAAAATAGAACTTGCTCAGGGGGGTACGTTCTTTCTTGATGAAGTCGGTGACTTACCACTTGCCTTACAGGCGAAACTGTTGAGATTCCTGCAAGAACGTGTCATCGAACGAATTGGAGGACGCGAGGAAATCCCGGTCGATGTACGTATCGTATGTGCAACACACCAGAATCTGAAAAAAATGATCGACGCAGGTACTTTCCGCGAAGATCTGTTCTACCGTCTGTGCGAGATCAGTATCCAGATACCGGCACTGCGTGATCGTATCGGTGACGCCGTATTACTTGCCCATCACTTCAAGAACCAATTCTGCACCAAGGAAAAACGACAATCACTTAGCTTCAGTCAAGACGCACTGAACGCCATCGAAAATCATCGTTGGCCAGGCAACGTCCGTGAAATCGAAAACTGCATCAAGCGAGCGGTCATCATGGCGGAAGGCCCGCAGATTACTGCAGAAGATCTAGGGCTGCAACCGGTAGATACTTCCGATGAACCTGCTACCCTGCGTGCGGTCCGGGAAAAAGCCGAATGTGAAATATTAATCAAAGCCTTGGCCCGAGTAGATGGTAATATTGCCAAAGCGGCAGAACTGCTCGGTGTCACCCGGCCAACACTTTATGATCTGATGAACCGCCATGGACTCAAATAGATTGTAAAATTATCCACTCAATTTTTACTATCCAGTAACCGAAAATGTCCCATCTTTTTCACGAACTGATCTACCGGTCTGCTGACCGGGGCACGAGTTCCGTTGCACTGATCGATCAACAACAGCAGCTGTATTATCCGGCACTCGCCGAAGCAGTTCAATCAACTGCCAATGCCCTGCAATCGCTTGGGCTAGGTCGCGGAGAACGCTTAGCTGTTTATCTCGAGAAACGACCTGAAACCGTTATTGCTCTGTTCAGTGCATCTGCGGCAGGTGGGGCATTCGTTCCAGTCAACCCGTTACTCAAAGCTGAACAGGTTGCTTATATCCTCAGCGATTGTAATGTCAGAATACTGGTCACTTCCAGTGAGAGACTTAATTTACTCAGACAGGTATTGCCACAATGCCACGATCTGCACACAATCATCATCGTAGATGCAGTCGAAGCACTACCATCGATACCTGGTTTAAACATCATTCCTTGGCAACAGGCCCAGATGCCATCAGCCACGATACACGCCCCACATTGTATCGATAGCGATATAGCTGCAATCTTGTATACTTCCGGAAGCACCGGTAAACCGAAGGGCGTAGTGCTTTCCCATCGTAACTTAGTCACTGGTGCCAAAAGTGTCTCTCAGTACCTGCGTAATCATTCGGAAGACCGGATACTTTCTGTACTGCCACTGAGCTTCGATTACGGGCTGAACCAGTTGACTACAGCTTTTTACGTAGGTGCAACCAGTATCCTGATGAATTACCTGCTACCCCGCGATATCCTCACGATCATCAAACGCGAGCAAGTCAGCGGGCTGGCTGCTGTCCCTCCGCTGTGGACTCAACTTGCACAACTGGACTGGCAAGATGTCCAGACGCTTCGCTATATTACCAATTCCGGTGGCGCTATGCCCCGTTCTACCCTGGCACGCTTACGTAGCGCTCTTCCCAATACACAAATTTTTCTGATGTATGGCCTTACTGAAGCCTTTCGCTCGACTTATCTACCTCCCGAGGAAGTGGACAAACGCCCGGATTCCATGGGCAAAGCGATTCCCAACGTTGAAGTCATGGTATTGCGGGAAGACGGTTCTCACTGCGCACCGGGCGAACCTGGTGAATTAGTTCATCGTGGGCCTCTCGTTTCAATGGGTTACTGGAATGATGCGGATAAAACAGCAGCTTGTTTCCGGCCGCTTACACCACGCCAACCTGGCTTAACTATTCCGGAACTCGCAGTATGGTCCGGTGATACGGTACGTATGGATGAAGAAGGCTATTTATATTTCATCGGCCGACGCGATGACATGATTAAGACTTCCGGTTATCGTGTCAGCCCTACCGAAGTCGAAGAAGTCATTTATGCGACGGAAAAGGTTGCAGAAACTGCAGCATTCGGAGTACCTCATCCCACACTCGGTCAGGCCATCGTCGTCGTCGCGGTACCTCGGGAAGGACTCGTTCTGGAGCAAGATTTTTTACTGACAGCCTGTAAAAACCACTTGCCTGCTTTCATGCTGCCCAGTCTGATCGAGTTAAGGCAAACCAGTCTGCCACGCAATCCAAACGGGAAAATTGATCGTAAGAGTCTGGCAAAAGAATTTGAACAAGCTTTCAAGACAGAAGAAGCATGACAACGAGCCACCCTAAACATATCCCGATGACACAATTCCCCGTGCGGGATCATTGTCTCGTCATCGGCGATATCCCACTCACTCGACTGGCACAGCGTGTCGGCAGCACACCATTCTATGCCTATGACCGACAACTGATAACTGCACGTGTTCAATCTCTGAGACAGCATCTGCCACCCAATATCCATCTGCACTACGCCATGAAGGCCAATCCCATGCCTGCCGTCGTACAACATTTGGCTGATTTAGTGGATGGTATCGATGTCGCTTCAGCTGGTGAAATGAAGGTAGCACTGGACGCGGGTGTTGCTCCTGAAAATATCAGTTTTGCAGGGCCGGGGAAAAGTCGAAGTGAACTGACCTGTGCTATCGCAGCAGGCATTATTCTGAATATGGAATCAGAATATGAGCTGGAGAAAATCGCGGAACTCGCAGGTGAAATGAGTCTCCGTCCCAAAGTTGCAGTGCGGGTTAATCCCGATTTTGAACTGAAATCCTCCGGCATGAAAATGGGGGGAGGCTCCAAACAGTTCGGTGTCGACGCCGAGCGTGTTCCGGCCATGCTGCAACGCATTGCACAATTAAAACTGGAATTTGAGGGACTACATATTTTCAGTGGCTCACAGAATCTCAAAGTGGAAGCGATTCAGGAAGCACATGAAAAAACGCTGCAGTTAGGCTTGCAACTCGCATCGGCTTCACCCATTCCGATTCATACAATCAACATCGGCGGTGGATTCGGTGTCCCTTACTTTCCTGGAGAAAATCCCCTCGACCTAAGTGCTGTAGGAAACAATCTGAAGCGACTGCTGGCAAAAATCGAGCCACCATTTTCGGATATTCGATTCGTGGTCGAATTGGGCCGTTACATCGTAGCTGAAGCGGGCATTTATGTTTGCCGTATACTGGAAAAGAAACTGTCAAGGGGGCAGATTTTTCTGGTCACAAATGGTGGTCTGCATCATCATCTTGCCGCGTCGGGAAATTTCGGCCAGGTCATCCGCAAGAATTACCCCGTTGCAGTTGGTAACAAAATGTATATCACCGAAAATGAAACTGTTTCAGTAGTTGGGCCGCTTTGTACACCGCTTGATCTACTTGCTGACCGAATGGAGCTATCCAAGGCTGATCCGGGAGATTTAATCGTCGTTTTCCAATCCGGTGCTTATGGACTGACCGCCAGCCCCACTTCTTTCCTCAGCCATCCTGCCCCTATGGAAGTTCTGGTTTAAAAAACTGGATCAAGTCTGCATATCCTCCAAAAACTACGGAATAGATAATCTGCCATAATTTCTTCACAAGCTCCAGCAAACTGGATGCTATCATGACAGCGACATCAGAAGACGGCTCAAAAAGATAAGGAGATAATTAATATGAGCGGTATATGTGGTTGGCTAGGAATGGGCCTCACGGCAATCGAAAATCAGCAGATCATTGAACGTATGGCTCATCCGCTAATTCGCTTCGACGGTAATGCTGTACAAACTGTCGTCAGAGATAATTCTGCGTTGGCAATTGCAGCCAAGAAAAGTCATACCCACCTGTATGATGCTGACGGTCTGCTGATAGGTGTATGGGGAAGGGTAAGATCCCGAGACACGCGGTTGCAGGAAAGCATGGATGCACAAGGGATCGCTGCGCTTGCGGATCAATGGCGACAGAAGGGCAAAACAATACTCTCTAATCTTGTTGGTGAATTCGTTTGTTGCATTCTGGATAGTCATGCTCAGGAAGTTATTCTGGCTATCGACCCCCTGGGAACACGCACGCTCTACTACCAGATACTGGATGAAGGAATTTTATTTGGAACATCCGCCGATACCCTGCTGGCACATCCCCTGGCCAAACCAGAAATCGATCCACAAGGATTGTTCAACTATATCTATTTTCATATGATCCCTGGGCCCGATACTATTTATCAGGCACAAAAACGCCTGTTACCCGGTCAATATCTGAATTTTCGCAACGGCCATGTCGAACTCAGCCATTATGCACAAATTCAGTTCGATGAACATGCAAAACGTCCTTTCCCGGCCCTTAAGCAGGAATTTCTGACCCTGCTCAGAAAAAGCGTCAGCGAAGTCATACAAGATCAACAGGTTGGTACGTTCCTGAGCGGAGGAACCGATAGTTCAACTCTGGCAGGTATATTGACAGAAGTTACCGGCCAGCCGGCAAAAACCTATTCGATCGGTTTCGAAGCAACCGGTTATGACGAAATGCATTACGCACGTATTGCGGCACGTCACTTTTCAACCGACCATCATGAATACTATGTTACCCCTGAGGATATTGTCGAAGCCATTCCCCAAATCGCTTCGATCTTTGATCAACCATTTGGCAATGCTTCAGCTATCCCAGCCTATTACTGCGCACGTATAGCCAAAGAGAATGGTCTTGATCTATTGCTTGGCGGGGATGGTGGTGATGAATTATTCGGTGGTAATGTACGTTACGCCAAGCAGTATATTTTCTCAATCTACGATAGAATTCCAGCACTGTTGCGGAATAACCTGCTATCACCCTTGATTTTGTCCATGCCGCCTGATATCGGGCCGACACTTATCCGTAAGGTACGCAGTTATGTTGCCCAGGCAACGGTTCCTATGCCGCACAGAATGGAAACCTACAATCTACTAACGCGTTACGGCTTTGAAACCGTGTTCTCTCAAGAATTCCTTGCTCAGGTCAACCCTCAACACCCTTCCATTTTGCTTGAGCAAACTTACCGTGATACTGCTCACGCACATAGCCTGATCAACCGAATGCTCGCATTCGACTGGAAGTTCACCCTCGCAGACAACGACTTCCCCAAAGTTGTCCAAGCATGTCATCTTGCCGGGATGGAAGTGGCTTTTCCGTTCATCAATGATGAAATCGTCGCTTTTTCTTCGACGCTTCAACCCAAACAGAAACTGAAGGGCACACAGCTACGCTACTTCTTCAAGCAAGCATTACGCGGTTTTCTACCAGATGAAATCATTGCCAAGCAAAAACATGGTTTTGGTTTACCGTTCGGTGTCTGGTTGCAATCGCATAAACCTTTACGAGAAATTGCTGCTGACAGTTTGAATGACCTGAAATCACGCCACATCATACGTGCCGATTTCATCGATCAGTTACTTAATCAGCATTTGCACGAGCATGCAGGCTATCATGGCACTATGGTATGGCTGCTGATGATGATGGAATATTGGCATAAACAGCACATTCCGGTAAAAAATTTATAGTTCATTCAATTTTTCTTACATTTTTCTAATCGATTCGTGGTAGATTGCGGGTAATATTTATTATGTCTCGTTGTGACGACATGTTGACTCGGATAAAAACCCCGATAATGCCCAAGCCTGTCAGAAAAATATAGCTGATTCATGGAAAACCTGCTTCAAATCTGAAAATATAAGACATATTGCCAGCGTATTCCCCTGAATAAAAATATTTGGCTCGAACGATCTTTTTGATTGATGCGCGACAAATTGCAGGCAATACCAACATGTCTCATTATGACGACATATTGATTTGAAAATGGGTTCTGACAATGCCCCAGGCCTGTCAGAGAATATGGTAAATGGATGAAATACCTGTTTTGAGTCTAAAAATATAAAGGTACATCACTAACATATTCCCCGAATTGAAATCTGGTTTAAGCAATAGAATTCAGTCCGTTCACTGTAATTTTTTTCGACTTCATTTTAAACCATGCTTTGTCAAGGGAACCCTATGAACGATATCGAGGCAGCTTTTCACCAGTATTTTGAAATCGTAAACGCTGACACACCGGAATTACTCAAAATAGTCTTCAATCTACGATTCCGGATTTTGTGCGTACATAACACCTTCCCAGATTTCAGTAGCTCAAAATTCCCTGATGAACTAGAAAGCGACGAGTACGATAGCCGTTCAGTTCATTTCCTGCTACGCCACCGACCAACTGGTACTTTCATCGGGACGGCCCGCCTGATTCTACCCAACCCACAAAACCCTGAAGATAAATTTCCAACCGAATTGCACACCCAGTTTTCTCCAGAATTTGTTCTGAATCCGGCATCCCGTCAATACACCGCTGAAATATCGCGCTTTGCCATACTCAGTGATTTCTTCAGGCGAAAAAACGAGCATAATATGCTATCCCTCCCCACTGATACGATACCCAGGGTGCAGGAACGCCGCCGTTTCCCCCACCCTATGCTAGGACTTGTGGTCGGCATCATACAGTTATGTGCTCAATATAATATCTATTATCTGCTCTCAGCCATGGATCCAGCTTTGAATAAATTACTAGGATTCTACAGTCTGCAACTGAACCCTATTGGACCATCAGTCGACTATCACGGGCTTCGTAATCCTTATTACGTTTGCCTGTTCGACGTCCTAGACAGGATGTATAAAAACCACCGGGCACTTTGGGAGCTTGTCACTGACTATGGAAAAATCTGGCCTGCCGATCTGTCTGCGGTACGTGCAAGCGAGCTACAGTCAACCCATACTCATGGCACTCGTGCATTGAGATAATCGATATTGGTAGCATCGTGACGGGAATCTTTGACTACTGCCCACGGAGTATTTTTTTACTTACCTTGCTGGTCAGCCTGCTTTTTACGGGGAATGTATTGCCAGCCGGCAATGTAATAGTCGAAACTGTCGTTCATCCAAGCGTCAACACAGAGCATCTCTCCAAGAATCTACTGCGTTCCATTTTCAGCATGCGCCTTAGGACTTGGCGGGATGGTCTACCAGTCAGGGTTTTTGTCCTGCCTGATGATGCACCATTGCACAGTATTTTTGCCAAACAGAAACTCAATGTTTTTCCTTATCAATTGCGTTCCGCCTGGGACCGTCTGGTTTTTTCCGGCACTGGCCAAGCACCATTCGTCGTATATTCGGAAGAAGAAATGCGTGCACGAATCGCAACGACCCCAGGTGCAATTGGTTATTTGAGCAGGACTAAGATCGATGATAGTGTCCAAATTGTTCATGTTGACGAATAACAACAAACTCTTCGCTGCAGTTTCCCTGAGTAGCACAGGACTGATTCTGGCTCTTTCAGCGTCCGCAGGCTACGCCGACGAGCATAAGGAAATGCAGGACTTGAATCGGCTCCAGGTGCACGGTTTTCTAAGTCAAGGCTATATCAAAACAGATAAGAATAATGTCTTTGGCCACAGTGACGGGAAGGGAAGTATGGATTTTCGAGAAATCGGCTTAACCGCTTCCCTCCGCCCTTTACCTAAACTACAGTTCTCAGGACAATTACTCTCACGCAGAGCAGGTAAAGGCAGCCAAAGCGGAATCCATATCGATTTCGGTTTTCTCGATTACAACTTCATTAATACACCTTCGAGTGAATTCGGTGTGCGCCTGGGCAGAACGAAAAATCCGCTTGGATTTTATAACGATACACGTGACGTCCCATTCACACGACCGAGCATATTGTTACCCCAATCGATTTATTTCGATCGTACACGCAATCTGGCACTAGCATCGGATGGTATCCAGTTATACGGAGAATCACGCGCTGACTGGGGTAATATCACAGTCCAGCTTGGGGCTGCATTTCCACAGGTAAATGATCGTGATACTAAGGCCTCTATATTCAGATCAGCACCACTTCTTGGACGCCTTGAAAGCGAACCCTCATACATTGGCCGCATACTCTACGAACAGCCCGATGGACGACTTCGCCTCGCAATAAGCGGCGCACAAGTCAATGCAGGCTATGATCGAGGGATCGACGATCCGCTCAGCTCGGGTTCAATCAAGTTCCACCCTTTGATCTTATCCGCACAGTACAACACTGAACACTGGAGTATAACGTCCGAATACGCATTACGTCATTTCCGCCTACAAAATTTTGGCAATACCATGCCTAACCAGAATTTCACAGGTGAAAGCTTTTATCTACAGGGTACCTATCGATTTTCTCCCAGCTGGGAAGCGGTAATACGTTACGATCTGCTCTTTACCGACAGGAAAGATCGTAATGGCAAGAAATTTGCTGCAATGACCAATCATCAGCATCCGGCGCATAGTCGATTTGCCAGAGATCTGACTGTAGGATTGCGCTGGAACATCACTCCTGCCATCATGTTGAGTGCCGAGTATCATCGGGTCAATGGAACAGCTTGGCTTTCCACATTGGATAATCCTGACTTTACCAATGCTGAGAAAAACTGGAATCTTTTCGCTGTCCAGGCTTCTTACCGGTTCTGACGCATAATCGAATGAAACCCATTACGTCCGAAGATCCAATCATTCTAAAAAATGCTGACCGGCGGCTGTCTCGGGTGTTCGTCGGTCTAAACTGGAAAGTCTCCCTGCTGAGCAGTCTGATCCTATTGTTAGTAGTTACGACATTTAGTGTAATCAATTACAGAAGTCTGATCGACAATCTCGAACAACAAAGAGAAACACAATATCAGCGCTATGCCAGGGAAATCGAGAGTCTGATCGGACGCAGTTCTGAAAATTTGCACGAACTGGTCAGAATTATTCCGTACTTGAAAGGAATGGAAACTAATCTACTGACAGGCAATTCAGAAGAAATTTTTGCGACTTTTGATCGTTACTGGACACTATTCCAGATTCAGAACGATGTCGAAGACGTTCGTTTTTATGACTCGTCTGAATTACTCCTGGCAAGCTGGAGCAATTTTGATTCCAACCTGTACCGGGACAGCCTTATTCTTGATCACGTCCGCGAAGTCAATTTACGGGAACAACCCGCCACTCTGATGATATGTGTGGAAAGTTGCACCCAATACATAATAGAACCGTTGCTGATCAATGGTTCACGAGTCGGAGTCATCGCCATTGGATCGTCCCTGGTCGATGTATTTCTGAACTTCAAACGTGCTTCTGGTTCCGATATCGGCCTATTTGTCAAGCAACTGGGTACCTCACACAATACTTTGTCAGAAAGCGGCGTTGGTATGAGCATACCAGGCTGGAATATACATATCACAGCTTTGACCAACAGCAAGAAAAACTTTGCTATTCTGAATGAAGTAGCCAAAGCCTACCCGAATCTGGAAAGCGTTGGACAAGGGGTTCGCAACGAATGGAACAACCGGCACCATCAAATCAAATTGCTTCCGCTACATGGTATCCGCATAGCCGATCAGGCACAACTGGTTATCATCACTGAGATAACCGATACCGTCCGGGCAATTGAAAATTCCATCTGGCGTATCGTCGTCATCGGACTGATCGGTTTGATACTTTCTGAAATCATATTATTCAGCATGCTTTCCAGACCACTATCCCGGCTCAAGCATATCGTATCTGCTCTCCCGCTGTTGGCTGGCGGTGGTTTCGCCAGTTTCCGCAGTGAAATCGCCTCCCACTGGCGAGAACGCCTGTTGAAAGATGAAATCGACCTGCTACATGATGCATCACTAACACTTTCCTATAAGCTCGAAAAACTAGAGGAAAAGGTTGCCTATCGTACCAAGATGCTGGTCAATCAGCGTGATGAACTCAGTAAAGAAAAAGATTTCATTGAAAATCTGCTGGATACGGCACAGGTTATCGTCCTGACACAGGATGCCAATGGGAAAATAGTCATGCTTAATGCATATGGTGAAATGCTGACCCGCTACAGTGAACAGGAACTGCAAGGCAGGCATTTCCTGGAGTTACTGGCACCCGACAGTGAGCACTACAATCTGGATATACATCTTCTGGAAATTCGCCAGGGGCATCGTGATCAATTACGGCATGAAGCCATCGTACTGTGTAAGGACGACTCAAAACGGCATGTTGCCTGGCTTCATTCACGTTTGACCTGGCAATCCCGGGAAGATCCTTCGATGGTTTTATCCGTGGGTCTGGATATCACTGAATATAAGCGTGTGGAAGGCCATTTAGCCTGGCTGGCTGATCATGATCCGTTGACGAACCTATATAACCGGCGCCGTTTCAGCGAGGAGCTGGAACAAATTCTCAATTGGGCAGAGCGGTATCAGCATCCTGGTGCACTGCTATTTTTTGATCTGGACCGGTTCAAATATATCAATGACACCAGCGGTCATCAGGCGGGTGATGCATTACTGAAAATGGTAGCTGATATGCTGTCTCGTACCATTCGTACTGCAGATATTTCAGGTCGGCTGGGAGGGGATGAGTTTGCTGTTATCCTGCCGGAAATCATGCCTGAAGGTGCTATCGAAGTAGCAAAAAAAATCCTTTCCCGATTAAATGAAACTCAGTTGACACTCAACGGCAGAACACACAATATCACAGCAAGTATCGGGATCGCGATTTTTCCAGAGCATGGCAATAATGTCCATGATCTATTGGCAGCTGCCGACCTTGCCATGTACCAGGCAAAAGAAACAGGACGTGGAACCTGGCACCTGTTTTCCAACATTGATCAGGCTCGTGAACGTGTGCATACATTGGTTTACTGGAAAGAAAAAATCGAGTACGCCAATTCGTACGATCAGTATCTGCTTTATCTGCAACCTATCCTGTCATTACATAATAAATCGGTCCATCATTATGAAGTTTTATTACGCATGCAGGATGAAGATGGAACGATCCATTCACCCGCTGCATTCATTCATGCTGCAGAACATACCGGACTCATTCATAGGATCGATCATCTGGTATTACGTAAAGCAGTAGCACTCGCAGCAAAAATCAATAATACGGAAGGTAGTCGTATCAGTCTATCCATCAATCTATCGGCGCATGCCTTCAATGATCCGGAATTATTGCCAGTCATCAGCCAGACGATTGCATCCTGCCATATCGACCCTACCTTGCTGATATTTGAGATCACAGAAACAGCAGCTCTGGACAATTTACCCGGAACTCGCAGCCTCCTGCGTGAATTGAAAAAACTTGGCTGCGGTTTCGTACTGGATGATTTCGGTGTCGGCTTTTCCTCTTTTTACTATTTGCGAGAGCTACCCGTCGATGCTGTCAAGATCGACGGCGCCTTTATCCGTAACCTCGCCAGTAATCCGGATGACCGGATACTGGTTGGCGCGCTGTGCAGCGTAGCAAGAGGATTCGGTAAAAAAATCACTGCTGAATTTGTCGAAAACCAGACCATACTGGATATGCTGGAAAGTATGGATATTGATTTTGCCCAAGGCTATTACATTGGTAAACCTGCTCCGGCAGAAAGCTTCTTTCCCTGCGGAAACGACTAGCCCACTATAGTCAGGCAGACTCATTTTGTATTTTTCAACCTGGAAACTGCAGTTGGACGCACACTCTGGTGCGTAGCAGTCCCACCCACCGGGTCGGCATGAGCGAAGGCAGCAAGCTTACTATCTATCGGGACATCAGAGGCTGATAAGTGATCAACCGCGGTTTCCAGGTTGAAAAATCAAATAGCAATAGCAGCGCAAAAGCGTCAATCCCTGACCACCTATTCTTCCAACCACCCTTTTTGCTTTCAGTATGACAAATATGGCCAGCTTCACCAATGAAATCATACTGATCAACTATGGAGAATGACTCAGCAAAATGTCTTTATCCGATAGAGAAACCGCTTTTGATATCCCCTCAAACTTGAATTCACTGGACAATAAATTTCAATTCTGGTATTAAAGTCATGGTCTCTTAAGAAACAGAGGCCAGGTAGTGATACCTGTTAGAAGAACTATATTTTTATGTAATTTTTCTTATAGTAGGAGACTGAAAAATGAAACTTTCACTTGTATTAGCTGCTGCGTTGATCGCAGCCACTTCTTTGACTGCTTGTATGGATCCAAAACCTGCTCAGTACCCACCGAGCCTCATGATGGAACGCGATTCCATGCCAGATAAAGTAGATGAAAAAAGCGAAAATTAAACAACATGATTCAAAATCTTTAACCGCCCTTTCAGGGCGGTTTTTTTATAATAAAGCACCATAATTCCCCCGAACCCCAGATGCCGATGCAACTATCCTGGAAACCGCAGTTGATCGCTTATCAGCCTCTGATGTCCCGATAGATAGTAAGCTTGCTGCCTTCGCTCATGCCGACCCGGTGGGTGGACTGCTACGCACCCGATTGCACGCCTGAAATATTCGACTTATCGTTCAGTCGGCAATGATTTCGTAATCATGCGTAATGGTAACCGTCGCCTTCAACATCATGGAAGCAGAACAATATTTTTCTGCTGAAAGATTAATGGCACGTTCTACCTGTTGAGAATTCAGATCCTTCCCGGTAATAATGAAATGCAGGTGAATATGGGTAAACACTTTTGGATCTTCAGAAGCACGTTGAGCATCCATATCGACCTGACAACCAGTTATCGTCTGACGACCTTTACGCAGGATATGCACGACATCGAACGCCGTGCACCCCCCTAACCCCATCAGGATCATTTCCATCGGACGCGGCCCCAAATTCCTGCCCCCTGCTTCCGGTGCACCATCCATCAACACAGAATGTCCACTCTCAGTCTGTCCGAGAAAACTGACCCCTTCCTGCCATGAAATTTTTGCTTTCATTTGTACCTTGAAATTCAATGAGTATTCGATATCAGGCAGCTACTATTACCGTCGTAAAAATGCCCATTACCGGCAAAACGCATTCCCAGACTCAGGAGTGCTTCCCACACATCACCTTTTTCTATTCCTTTGATCATGCGATCGATGCTGGCTGCATGCCGTAATGCCCGTATCAGCAACTGACGATCAACACGATGAATGGCATCAGCGATCAATTTCTGCTGAAAAGGCCATACCCGCTGTGCTTGCATGATCCGTGCAAGCGGCATCCCTCGATTAATATCAACTGCTGAACGAACTCTTAACAACAAACGAATCTGCTCGGTCAGTATTGCCAGAATCAATGGGGGTGCTGTACCTTCACCCTGCAAACCCAGCAAAATTCGGCTGTAACGAACCATATCAGCGGTCAGCATAGCTTCGGGCAATTGCAGGGCATCATAACGTGCAACGTCGAGGATAGCATCTTTGACCTGCTCGAAAGACAGCTTGCCTGGTGGGTAAAGCAACGCAAGTTTTTTGATTTCCTGGTGAGCCGCCAGCAAATTGCCTTCAACCTTATCCACAAAAAACTGCAAAGTATCATGCTCAGCTGCCTGCCCCTGTCGATGCAAGCGTTTTTCTATCCAGCCTGCAAGCTGATCACGCTTAATCGTCGGTACGGTAATCACCACTCCCGCATATTCAAGGGACTTAAACCATTTACTTGCCTGTCCCTGTTTGTCGAGGCCAGGCAGCGTAACGATGATCACAGTATCGCGTGGCAAATTCTGGCAGAGTGTCTCAATGGCAATGCTACCTTCCTTGCCCGGTTTCCCTGACGGAATACGCAAATCGAGCATCCGACGTTCACTGAACAGTGATGACTGGCGCACCCATCGCTGCAAGCTCGTCCAATCAAAACGCTGGTCTACCGTAAAAATTTCACGCTCGATATAACCCCGATTCCGGGCACATGCACGAATCTCATCGGCAATTTCCATAGCCGACAATAATTCATCACCCGAAATCACGTATATAGGTGCAAGATGCTCTCCAAGTTGCTTGGCAAAATGTTCCGGATTGAACCGCATCAGAAATAATTTTGTTTCAGCCAGAAGCAACTGCCGAAATTTGCCGCAGAATCTGCTGTACGGCGTCTTTCTGCATATCCTTATACAACATTTCCTCTTCTGCAGCCTTGGCCAATTCCTGAGCATCCAGGAAGGGAAGAATACGAGTCAGTCTGATTTCCTGCAGAGATGCCAGTTCCGTACCATTCGGATCCAGCAGTCGAGCGGCAACGCGGTAAATCAGCTCAAACTCACGGACCCTACCGCCCCCTGACAGAGAGAGAATTCTCTTTTCATTAACTGCATGAATGATCTGGATCACCACATCAGCTTTCTCGACCTTTTTCACTACTCGAGCACGCGTATGGGTACTGATCGCTCGTTCCAGATCAGAGCCAATAGTAAAACCTGCAGGTGCAGTTATATAAACCCGCTCAAATGGTAAGTCAGAGACTTGTCCTCGCAACTTAAAGCCACAAGCAGGCAAACTAAGCACAAGACAAGCAATGATTAGAAATTGCAATAATCTTAGCATCTGTGAAAGTAATAGCCGATTCCCTAAACAACAATATTGACTAATTTTCCGGGAACAATCACTACCCTTCTCACCGATTGGCCCGCAATACTTCTTTGAATATGCTCATGATCCAATGCTGTTTGTTCAATGGCAGCATGATCAGCTTCCTTGGCAACACGTATCCGACCACGCAACTTGCCATTGATCTGTACGACCAGTTCGATCTCATCCTGAACCAGTGCCTGGCTATCTGCTTTCGGCCAAGGCTGATCCAACAGTTCCGTACCCGGTCTCAATTCGCGCCACAGTGCATGACAAATGTGAGGTACGATCGGTGAAAGCAGCAACACGATATTTTCCAGTGCCTCCTGTATCAGCTGACGAACGTCTGGATCAGTATCCTGGAGCTTGGCCATTTCGTTCATCAGTTCCATCACGGCAGCGATTGCGGTATTGAAGGTATGACGCCGCTCCAGATCATCGGTAACTTTACTGATTGTTTGATGCAACTGATAGCGTAAAGTTTTCCATTCAGCCGGGTACTCATGATGCTGTATCGGGCCGATCGTCGAGGCCACAATACCCTGCTGCACATGCAGATAAACCTGCCGCCACAAGCGTTTGAGAAAGCGAAAGGCCCCTTCTACACCAGCATCTGACCATTCCAGCGTTTGCGTAGGCGGGCTGGCGAACATCATAAATAACCGGGCTGTATCGGCACCATAATGCTCAACGATTTCCTGTGGATCGACCCCGTTATTTTTCGATTTCGACATGGTACCAATCCCACCGGATTCAACCGGCTGACCATCTGCCCGCAAAATGGCACCGCTTCTTTTTCCTTCCCCCTCATACCAGGGATCGACCTCCGAGGGATTATAGTATTGAATACGGCCATTACCCGTTTTACGAAAGAAAATCTCATTCAGCACCATACCCTGCGTCAGCAGATTGGAAAAAGGTTCATCGAAAGATACCAGTCCCAGATCACGCATTACCTTACTCCAGAAACGCGAATAAAGCAGGTGCAAAATAGCGTGTTCGATACCCCCGATATACTGATCGACCGGTAGCCAGTAATCCGCACGCCGGTCAACCATGGATGCATGCTGATCCGCACAGGCATAACGGATGAAATACCAGGAAGAATCCACGAACGTATCCATGGTATCGGTCTCGCGCCGTGCCTGATGCCTGCAACGTGGGCAGATACATTCATAGAACGACGGTGTTTTTGCCAATGGATTACCCGAGCCATCCGGTACTACATCCTCCGGTAATACGACCGGCAGTTGATCATCCGGAACCGGTACTACACCACAATGATTACAGTGGATCAGTGGAATCGGACAACCCCAGTAGCGTTGCCGTGAAATACCCCAGTCACGCAGGCGGTATCGTACCCGTTTCTCACCCAACCCTTTTTGTGCCAGCGCCAGCGCGATGGCATCGATCGCAGCTGCCGACTCCAGACCGGAAAACTCGCCGGAATCGAATGTAACACCATACTCGGTATATGCCTGGACAAGCGGGATAGACAATTCGCCACTTTCCGGCTTGATGACAGGCTTGATCGGCAAAGCATACTGGCTGGCGAAATCAAAATCACGTTCATCGTGTGCGGGTACCGCCATCACAGCCCCTTCACCATAGCTCATCAACACATAATTAGCGACCCAAACCGGTAATCGCTCGCTTGTCAACGGATGAATGACATATAGCCCGGTCGCCATTCCCTTTTTTTCCTGGGTGGCAAGTTCCGCTTCTATCGTCGCGCCATGCCGGCATGCTTCAATGAAAGCAGCCAGTTCCGGATTATCGTGCGCGGCGTGCAAAGCGACCGGATGCTCTGCAGCAACCGCCACATAAGTCGCACCCATCAGCGTATCGGCGCGAGTCGTGAAAACTTTCAGTGCCTGCGGCATACCGGAAGCCGTATCAGGTGGAAAAGTAATGTCTACCCCATAACTTTTACCGATCCAGTTGGCCTGCATGGTTTTCACCCGCTCCGGCCAACCCGGCAGCCTGTCCAAATCAGTCAGCAACTCGTCTGCATATTTGGTAATAGCAAGATAGTAGCCTGGAATCTCACGCTTCTCTACCGGTGCACCGGTACGCCAGCCGCACCCGTCGATCACCTGTTCATTAGCCAACACGGTCTGATCGACCGGATCCCAGTTAACCACCTGTGTTTTCTGGTAAGCAATACCTTTTTCCAACATGCGCAAAAATAACCACTGATTCCAGCGGTAATAATCTGGTTCACAAGTAGCCAGCTCACGTTTCCAGTCAATACCGAACCCCAAGCTTTGCAATTGGCTGCGCATGTAAGCAATGTTGTCATAGGTCCATTTAGCAGGTGGCACACCACGCTGAATTGCGGCATTTTCAGCCGGCAGACCGAACGCATCCCAGCCCATCGGCTGCAGAACGTTATAGCCTTGCATACGACGATAGCGTGACAAGACATCCCCGATCGTGTAGTTGCGCACATGTCCCATATGCAATTTTCCGGAGGGATAAGGAAACATCGATAAACAATAGTATTTCGGTTTGTCGGAAGTTTCCGACACATTGAATACAGCCCTTTCCTGCCAATCTTGCTGGGCCTGCTGTTCTATCTCTTGGGGGTGGTATTTTTCTTGCATAAAAGTAAATAAATGAGTGGGATTTTCTGCCGGATAACAGACAGATTGTTGATTATATCGTGAATACCCTGATTTGATAGGCGCTCCTGGAAAGCGCCAGCACTACATTCCCGCAAAAAGCACTGACATCTCCTTGTCATCGGTATAATTCGCACCATGAAAACTGATGAATTCGATTTCTCTCTTCCCCCCGACCTGATTGCACAATTTCCGCTCGCAAACCGGACGGATAGCCGACTGCTGTGTGTGAATGATAATGGCCTTAGCCTCAGAGACATGGCTTTTAAAGATTTGCCCAATCATGTACATCCAGGAGATGTGGTCGTGCTCAACAATACCCGCGTACTCAAAGCCCGTTTATCGGGTGTCAAACCCAGTGGCGGTAAGGTAGAAGTAATGATCGAACGGGTGCTGGATAGCCACCATGCTCAGGCACTGATTCGTGCCAGCCATGCCCCGGCGATCGGTTCAACTTTATTACTGGAAAATGCAGTTACTGCAATCGTGGAGGCACGCCAGCAAGATATTTATACCTTGCGTTTCGCCCATTCGCTACCACTCGTCGATCTGCTCGATCGGTACGGACGAGTTCCGCTACCGCCTTATATCGAGCGTACTGCGACTACCACCGACGAAAGCCGCTATCAGACCATTTTCGCACAAGAAAGCGGAGCCGTAGCAGCACCTACTGCCGGATTACACTTCGATCAAACCATGCTGGAAATATTACGTGCCATGGGAGTCCATATCGCGTATATCACACTGCATGTAGGCGCAGGCACCTTTCAACCGGTACGTGTGGAAAATATCGAACAGCATGTCATGCACGCTGAACAATACAATGTTCCAGCAGACACGGTTGAAATCATTCAGGTATGCAAAGCACGCGGAAAACGTGTGCTTGCTGTTGGTACCACCTGCCTGCGTGCACTTGAAGCATGTGCGCTGACCAATGACGGAAAACTGGTTCCCGGCAAAGGAGAAACTGATCTTTTTATTACCCCGGGGTTTCAATTCCGAGTAGTAGACCGACTACTGACTAATTTTCACTTGCCCCGTTCCTCCTTACTGATGCTGGTATCCGCTTTCGCAGGCATGGACACTATCCGCCGTGCCTACCAGCATGCCATTACCACTCGTTACCGGTTCTTCAGTTATGGTGACGCGATGCTCATCGACACCCAATCATGAATTTTCAATTACATTGTAGTGAACAGTATGCTCGTCGAGGTACGTTGACACTCGCCCATGGCACGGTAGAAACACCCGCTTTCATGCCAATCGGCACCTATGGTGCAGTCAAAGCGCTGTCACCAGCAGACTTGCGTGCATTGCGCGCCGAAATTATCTTGGGTAATACCTTCCACCTCTGGCTACGGCCAGGACTGGAAGTCATCGCGGCACATGGTGGGCTGCATCGATTCATGAACTGGGATGGCCCGATTCTGACAGATTCAGGCGGATTCCAGGTATTCAGCTTAGGAGCACTGCGCAAAATCAGTGAGCAGGGAGTCCACTTCCGCTCACCAGTCAACGGTGATGCCTGTTTCCTGACCCCGGAAGAATCCATGCATATTCAGCGTATACTGAATGCAGACATTGTCATGATATTCGATGAATGCACACCTTACCCCGTTGATCTGCAAACTGCTGAAGCCTCCATGCAGTTGAGTCTGCGCTGGGCCGAACGTTCAAAGGCGGCGCATGCCGATAATCTGAATGCATTGTTCGGTATCGTGCAAGGTGGTATGTTCGAATCACTGCGCGATCGTTCAGTGGCCGGTCTGTGTGATATCGGTTTTGATGGATACGCCATCGGTGGACTCTCCGTAGGGGAGCCCAAACAGGAAATGCAACGTATCCTCACACATACCGCACCTCAGTTACCCGTTGACAAGCCCCGTTACCTCATGGGGGTAGGCACGCCCGCAGATATTGTACATGCCGTCGCACAAGGTATTGATCTATTTGATTGTGTGCTACCAACCCGTAACGCACGTAATGGTTGGCTCTATACCAGACACGGCGTTCTCAAACTCCGAAACAGCCAATATCGACTGGATACATCACCACCGGATGAGCACTGTGAATGCTATACCTGCCGCCACTTTACCCGTGCTTATCTACATCATCTGCAACGTACCAACGAGATGCTCGGCGCCCGGCTCAATTCCCTGCACAACCTGCATCATTATCAGCAGCTCATGTCTGATATCCGCCAAGCTATCGAAACGGGGTCCTTCGAGCAATTCGCACAGGAATTTTCTAGCTAAGACTTCATGTTAGAATATGCGATACTTTTGTCTTTGTTAATTCCAAATCCGAGGAGAAAGTTCCCATGCTTATCAATGAAGCCTTCGCCCAAGCCGCCAATGGTGCGGCTCAACAAGCCGCCGAACCCACTCTGATGAGTTTGCTGCCACTGATCGGTATTCTGGTCATTTTTTATTTTTTACTGATCCGCCCGCAAACCAAGCGTGCAAAAGAGCAGAAACAAATGCGAGACGCATTGCAGAAAGGGGATGAAATCATCATCAGTGGCGGTGAACTGGGGCGAGTAGTAAGCGTAGGTGAAAGTTACATTACCATGGAAATTGCTCCGAATCTTGAAATTACCGTACTCAAAGCTTCCGTTCAGACGCTTTTGCCCAAAGGCACACTCAAGAGTATCGAAACCGGTAAAAGTAACCGCGCTTTAAAAAATAATAAACAAAAAAATAATGAGCCTCAGCGGGACGAACCAGAAGAAAATGAAGCCTCTGAAGTCAATCAGACTAGTGTTGCTAATGAAACTCAGAAGCTGGATGACGGAAAAAACTGATTTACAGGTACACACTCAACTCCTTTGATTCCATCTAAACCCGGCATCATTTTTTAGCAGTTGCTTTTTCTCCAGAACCACTGGTCATCATGAATCGCTACCCTCTTTGGAAATATATCGTCATCGCGGTTTCACTCCTGCTTGGGCTGTTATATACCCTGCCCAATTTTTTCGGTGAATCACCTGCCGTTCAGATCTCACCGTTACGAACCGGTACGCAGACTGATACAGCGCTGCTGCAGAAAGTCGAGCAGGTGCTCAATCAGCATAAGCTGCCGTTCAGCGGAACGCTGCTGGAAGCCAGCGGGATCAAGATCCGCTTCACCGATACGGATACTCAAATCAAAGCCCGGGACCTTCTCGAATCCGCAGTCGGTAGCGATTACGTTATTGCCCTCAATCTCCTGCCTAATTCGCCCCAATGGATGCATCATATCGGGGCTCTGCCCATGTATCTGGGGTTGGATTTACGTGGCGGGGTTCACTTCATGCTGCAGGTGGATATGGCAGGCGCCTTATCGAAGTCGCTCGATCGTTACAGCGCCGACCTGCGCAGTACGTTGCGTGAGCAGAGAATTCCTTCTGCCGGGATCGACCGGGAACGCTCCCGGATTGTGATCAAATTTCGCGATGAACAAGCACGGGAAAGAGCTACCACCGAACTCAACCGAACCTTCGAAGATCTCGATTTCCGGTCAGAGAATGTGAATAATGAGTTTCGCTTGCTGGCATCGGTCAAACCGGAAGCAATCACCCGCATGCAGAACACCGCTGTACAACGCAACATCACGACTCTGCGTAACCGGGTCAATGAACTGGGAGTAGCCGAACCAATTATCCAGCAGGCAGGTGCTGACCGGGTCATCGTACAGTTGCCAGGGGTACAGGATACTGCCAAGGCAAAAGATATTCTGGGGCGAACCGCGACGCTGGAAATCCGCATGGTTGATGATGACAGTGATATTGATGCTGCCTTACGTGGTTCGATCCCTTTCGGTACCGAACTTCTCACCGAACGTGGTGGTGGCCCTGTACTGGTCAAGAAACAGGTCTTATTGACTGGTGATCGCATTACAGATGCTCAACCCGGATTCGATCAAGATAATCAGCCAGCTGTCCATGTTACGCTGGATAACAATGGTGCCCGGATCTTCAAACAGTTGACGCGTAATAACGTCGGTAAGCGCATGGCTATTCTGCTGGTTGAAAAGAACCTGGCCGAAGTCGTCACAGCCCCCGTTATTCGTGAGGAAATCGGCGGGGGACGGGTGCAAATCAGTGGACGGATGAGCAGTACCGAAGCACGTGATGTGGCGCTGCTGTTGCGTGCCGGTGCACTGGCTGCACCAATGGAAATCATTGAAGAACGTACAGTTGGCCCAAGCCTGGGAGCCGAAAACATCGCCAGAGGATTCAATTCAACGCTGTTCGGCTTCCTTGCCGTGGCCGTATTCATCATGCTTTATTACTCGGCCATTGGCGTGATTTCCGTAACAGCACTTGCAGCAAACTTATTGCTGCTAATCGGCCTGCTCTCTATCCTGCAAGCCACCCTGACCCTTCCCGGCATGGCAGCCATTGCCTTGACGGTTGGTATGGCAATTGATGCTAATGTGCTGATCAATGAGCGTATCCGTGACGAATTACGCAATGGCGCCTCACCGCAGGCAGCTATTCATGCTGGCTACGAGCGGGCATGGGGGACTATCGTCGATGCGAACCTTACTACATTGTTTGCAGGTATAGGTCTACTGGCTTTCGGCAGTGGACCGGTTAAAGGTTTTGCAGTAGTGCTATGCTTGGGCATTCTGACTTCGATATTCAGTGCGGTCATGGTTTCGCGCGGGTTGGTCAACTTGCTGTATGGAAACCGCAAACTCACTCACGTTCCGATCGGTTCCATTCGAAAACCAAACAAAACCAAACGTTAAAGATTATTTACCGCAAACTGGATAAGCATGGATCTCTTTAGATTTGAACGCGATATTCCCTTCACTCGCTGGGGAAAACACTCGATAGTCTTCTCCCTGATAATTTCTATCCTGGCTGTCTATTTCATTGCCACCAGAGGATTGAACCTCGGTGTCGATTTTACTGGCGGCACCGTGATGGAAATCAGTTATGAACAACCTGCTGATCTTGATAAAACCCGCGCAGTACTCGCCAGATTAGGCATGACCGATGCAATGGTGCAGAACTTTGGAACTTCCCGTGATGTCATGATCAGGCTCCCGAGCAAACAGGAATACGCTGGAAGCAATTTATCTGAAGTGGTCATGAATGCGCTCAAGCAGGATGACCCCTCGGTCGAAATGAAACGGGTAGAATTCGTGGGCCCGCAAGTTGGAGATGAGTTACTGGAAAACGGTGCTCTAGCAATGTTGTTTGTATCGCTGAGTATCGTTGCCTACCTATCGGTACGCTTTGAATGGAAATTCGGGGTAGCCTGTATCATCGCCAACCTGCATGATGTTCTCGTTATCGTTGGCTGCTTTGCCTTCTTTCAGTGGGAGTTTTCCCTGACAGTTTTAGCTGCCGTGCTGGCAGTGCTGGGCTATTCGGTAAACGAATCTGTAGTGATCTCTGACCGGATTCGTGAAAACTTCCGCAAGCTGCGTAAAGCAACGGTAACGAAAGTGATCGATAATGCCATTACTGAAACTATGTCACGCACGATTATTACCCACGGCAGCACGCAAATGGTTGTCGTTTCCATGCTTTTGTTCGGCGGTGAGGTATTGCATTATTTCGCTCTGGCATTGACGATCGGCATTTTGTTCGGTATTTATTCTTCCATTATGATTGCCAGCCCCATTCTTTTACTCCTGGGCGTCAAACGGGAAGATCTGGTCAAGCCTGAACGCAAGCGCCAGGAAGAAGCCGTACCATAATGTTGTCCTTGCCACTTTTCAATTAAAATACTGCCTGCATTCATCTGTGTACGATCTTATCCAGTGGATTGTTCAAACCGTTGGTCACCTGGGATATCCGGGAATTATTCTGCTGATGTTTCTGGAATCCAGTTTTTTCATCCCGTTTCCCAGTGAAGTCGTTATGGTGCCGGCAGGTTACCTGGCTTACAAAGGTGAAATGAATTTTGCCGCTGTGGTGATATGCGGAATTATAGGCAGTCTTCTGGGTGCACTGATCAACTACTATCTTGCTATCAAACTCGGCCGCCCGCTACTGCTCCGCTACGGACAATATGTCATGTTCAGTGAAGCTACCCTGCAGAAAATGGAGGATTTTTTCTCACGTCATGGCCATATTTCCACCTTTACTGGAAGATTAATCCCGGGGGTACGTCAGTACATTTCGCTCCCTGCGGGACTTGCGAAAATGGATCTAGGATTATTCAGTTTTTACACCGCCCTTGGTTCAGGCATCTGGATGCTTGTCCTGGCCATGGTTGGCTATTACATCGGAGATAATGAAACACTGGTCAGGGCTTATTTACAGGAAATCGTGCTATATACGCTCCTGTTGTGCGCATTCGGAATCGGAATCTACTGGTATTTCAACCGCCATAAAAACTACTGAGACAATTAAATACTAAGACATGGCAGGGCTCACCCCCCAGACTCCCATCCCGACAGAATTGAAACTACACCGTAAATCCGGTGTGCTGGATATCACCTTCAATGATGGTCAATCATTCAGCTTCTCGTGTGAATTTCTACGGGTCTATTCGCCTTCTGCAGAAGTACGTGGCCATGTGCCCGGTCAGGAAATTCTGCAAACCGGCAAGAAAGATATAACCATCACACATATCGAACCAGTCGGCCGTTATGCCATCCGGCTGGATTTTTCCGATGGGCATAATACGGGACTATACTCCTGGGATTTACTCTATAATTATGGTTTAAATCAGGAAGCCATGTGGCAGCATTATCTGCAACAACTGGAAAAATCCGGCGGCAGCCGCGAGCCAGCGTAATAATGCTTACTGGTTACAAGTTATCTATTCAAGATACTCCTTAAAATGGCAAATAGCACACACTTCGGCTTTACTACCGTTTCCGAAACAGAAAAAGCACGCAAGGTTGCAGAGGTATTCGACTCCGTCGCTGCACGCTACAATCTGATGAATGATCTTATGTCCTTTGGTCTGCATCGCTTGTGGAAAAGGTTTGCCATTGATGTCAGTGGCGTAAGAGAAGGTGACAAAGTGCTGGATATCGCTGGTGGTACGGCGGATTTAACTAAACTGTTCCTGGAAAAAGTAGGCAGTACGGGGGAGGTTTGGTTGACCGACATCAATAATTCCATGCTGTCAATTGGTCGTGACCGTCTGCTCAATGATGGTATCAACACGCCCGTTGCACAATGCGACGCTGAAAAACTTCCCTTTCCCGATAATTATTTTGATCGAGTGTGCGTCGCTTTTGGCCTGAGAAACATGACACACAAGGACATGGCGCTCCGGGAAATGTGGCGTGTGCTATGTCCCGGTGGCTCAGTCATCGTACTGGAATTTTCTAAGGTCTGGAAACCACTGCAGCCCTTTTATGATGCTTACTCATTCAAAGCATTACCGATCATGGGTAAAATGGTAGCGAATGATGACACCAGCTACCGTTACCTTGCTGAATCCATTCGCATGCATCCTTCACAGGAGGAATTGAAACAAATCATGCAGCAAGTCGGGTTTGAACGGGTTGAATACTTCAACCTGACCGCAGGGGTAGTAGCGCTGCATCGTGGATACAAATTCTAGCAGTTGAGTCTCCGTAATATTCTGAAAACCCGACCACTACCTCCCCTATCTCACAGACAATTCATACAGTATCTAGCTCGTAAGTCTCCCTCTCCCGCTAGTATCTATTACATGACGCCGTACATAGCGAAATCCAACACTCAGCTATGAACGTTCTTACCGAATAAAGTAATAAATTTCACAACGCGAGTAACAGCGAGCCCAATTAGCCCGATTAACAGCAATAGGATCGTAAATGGTTCAGATACTTGAGCAACCTGAAAATCGAAATTAAATAAACCGGATTCGAGTAGACCACCATTCAAATCGACCAGCCTGAACGCTGCGGAATAAACGCCAGCAAGCGCGTCATGCGAAGTAAAGAATGTTGGTGTAAATATCAGGCTGTTACCAGCGCCCAATGTATAAATATCATCCAAGGACGACAAAATAACATCGCCTAGTTCATTGGCAATCTGTAATCCGTCGGTAATACTAACAAGCTGTAATCCGACAAGCACATTATCCAGTGGACCAAACCAACGATCGTTTGAACTGTGGAACAAAAAATTCTCTATCGTTCCTGCTGCAAATCCATCCAGACTTTGTGTGGATTGTATCTGCAGATTGCTGTATTCAATCCCTGGAATAGTCTGGCTGACCAAGCGTCCTGCATGCATACCTGTACCGGGCAATAAGGGTAAAGGTGGTTCGCCCGACGATATTTCAGGAAGGCGATTATTCGTATTGGTTGAGTTGATGATCGGGTTATCCACCGGGCCAGAGTAACTGTAGGCACCGATGCCATGATAGTGAGTTGCGCTTGGATTAGCTTCGTTAGGATGGGCAAACAAAAAGGTCAGACGCCCGGCATTAGGGTTAGACAAACCTGCATAAACACCACTACCGATCGTCGTCAGGCCATCAACACCAACGAAATATTCCACACTGAGTGCATTAACCTTGCTGGAAATGACCAATAAAAACCCTACTGTAACGACGCCCAACCAGCGAACCAGCGATAGTTTCGATTGCATACTGCATACTGACCTTTCTCATACTGTTCTCCCTATAAATAAATCATCATAAAATTCAACCTAGAAACCGCAGTTGGACGCACACTCGGGTGCGTCCAACTGCGGTTTCTAGGTTCAACCCAATTCATTTAATTTATTACTTAAGCAAGGAATATAGTACTTGCATTCAGATATGTTATAACATAACATTTAATAAAAGCAATATTTGTTATGAATAACTGTCTACCGACTCTATTTACCAGAAACAGATCCAATCAGCCACCTGCCCTATGCTGTAAGCAATGGCAAGTAATGACCGGCATTCTGTTAATGATAGGAACATTCCATCAGGCTGCAGCAGATGACAAATCTGGTGATACTGCCTCTAAAGTAACATTACCTGACTCGGTTGAAAGAGAGCCTGCTGCAACACTTGAACCCATAACCATAATGGGAACTGCGCCCCCTCGGCCAAGCCAACCGAATGTCAGCGTTCTGAAAGACAGACTACTGCACTTACAGCAAAGCGATACGCTGGGAAAAACCCTCGATCAAGAATTAGGGGTCAGCAACGCTTCCTATGGG
Source organism: Nitrosomonas sp. (assembly GCA_039794425.1). Taxonomy (GTDB): domain Bacteria; phylum Pseudomonadota; class Gammaproteobacteria; order Burkholderiales; family Nitrosomonadaceae; genus Nitrosomonas. Next base: position 94,060 of record JBDIVK010000001.1, read on the forward strand.
CCGGGAGTAGGGATACCGGTAATCCGGGGCTTAACCGGATCAAGAGTTCGCATGCTGCAAAACGGTATTGGCAGCCATGATGCAGCCAGTCTCAGTCCGGATCATGCCGTGGCAATTGAGCCATTGTTTGCTGAAGAAATTAACATCATTCGTGGCCCTGAGACTGTCAAGTACGGTGGCAATGCAATTGGCGGCATTGTCGATGTCAAAGATCACCGCATCCCTGAACGTACACCTCAGAATCTTATCAGCGGCTCCGTAGAAAGCCGCTACGACACCAACGGCAAGGGTACCAATTCTGCCTTTAAATTAAATCTGGGCAAAGACTGGCTGGCATTGAACCTGGGTGGTTTCTTTCGCAGCCGGGGCGATACTCGGATTCCCGGCAAAGCCATTGACGAGACTTTCATAGCACAACAGTTCAACCTAACGGAAATACAGAACGTCTCAGGCAAAATACCTAACACCGATAGTAAAAGCGCCGGAGGATTTGCCGGGATAGCCTGGCTCGGCAACAGCGCCATGGCAGGCATGTCAGTCAGTCATACAGACAATCGTTACGGTATACCTAAAGGAAGTCACGGGCTGGATCCGAATCATCTCGATGGTTTGGAGCTGATTCTACCGCAACTGGATGACTTAACCGGATTTGAGGATATTTTTGGCCATCAGGCTTTATTCCCCAATATTCGTCTAGATATGCGGCAAACACGTTATGACTTCAAAAGCGAATGGTATGACCCGGTTCGGGGAATCGAACGCATTGGCTTCCGCTATGGGTTGGTGGATTATCAACACACTGAACTAGAAGGAGGTATTCCGTTTACCCGGTTTAAAAATGACGTCGGCGAAGGTCGATTCGAAATCGACCATCATTTTCTCCAACGCTTAACCGGCACAGTCGGCGTGCAATGGATTGGTCGGGATTTTGCCGCATTGGGCGTCGAAACTTTTGTCCCTGAAACTCGCCAGCACTCGCTGGGTTTATACACGACTCAGCAATATACCTGGAACAACTGGATATTGAGCGGTGGCCTCCGCTTCGAGCAATCCCGGATAAATCCCAAAGCGAACCAGTTGAGGTTGCGTGGCAGCGCCCTGCCACCTATCCCCTTGCCTGATGAGATGAAATATCGAGCGGTATCAGCTTCCGCTTCTGTGCAATGGAATCCGTTGCAAGATCTCTCCCTCACGCTTCTGTTCAATCATAGCAAGCGCTCTCCCGATATTCAGGAATTATTGTCACTGGGTCCGCATTTATCCACACGCAGCTTCGATATCGGCAACGTGCAACTGATCAATGAAACCATGAATATGATCGATCTGGGTTTCAATTGGCAGAAAGAACGCTTTGGTTTGCGTGTCAATGGCTACTACAACCGCGCCAATGACTTTATTTATCAACGCAATACTGGTCTGGTCTATGAGATCGACAACGAAGTGATTCGACAGCGCTGCGTCAGCCAGGCTGAATGTGTATCGATTTTTGCCTATGATCAACGTGATGCCAGACTTATCGGCTATGAAGCCGAAATTGAAGCGATCCTCTATAAGCTATCTCAAGGTGATGTATTACTGACCCTGTTTTCCGACTACGTGCGCGCCCGCTTCATACAAGACGATCGTGACGATGTCCCGCGTATGCCGCCGCTGCGCTACGGGGTCGAGCTTGGGTTAAGTCATGCTAAATGGAATACCGCCCTGCGTTATACCCGCGCAGAAGCGCAAAATCACCCGGGTGAAAATGAAGTCAGTACACCTGGCTACCACTTGTTGACCGCTAGCGCAGATTATCAAATGCAACTGGGTAAATGGGCTGATTTATGGTTGTTTGCCCAGGCCACCAATCTGCTGAATGAAGAAATACGCAGTGCTGTTTCTTTCTTGAGAAGTTTTGCACCTGAGCCCGGCAGAAGCTTCGTGCTCGGGTTGCGAGCAACGTTTTGATCATGATGTATCCAGCCTTATTCGCACTGATTGCAGCCATGATGTTCAATCAGGCGGTTTACGCTCAGCACCTGGATATAGAGGTCTGGGGGGAAGGCAATGCGTTATTTACCGGATATTGCCGTACTCCTGGGGTAGTCGGTTGTGATCTGGGCAGACTGGCACAAACGCTTCAATTACCCCCCGGAACCTTACCGATAGAAGCCGCTACCGGCAGGCTTATTTTCCTATCTGATTTCCGGGATTTTTCCGGGGGTGATTTCAGAACCAGGAATCCGGGATTCCAGTCGGTTCGGAATGCATTGCTGCCCAATGAGCTACTGAGTTATCGCGCATTGGGAGTACTCAAATACTGGGATCCAGCATCCTCCTCCTGGGGAAGACCGCCGGAGGGAAGCCAGATCAGGTTATTTGGCGGGTTGGAAGCAAGCAGTCAGGTCATCAGCGACTATGCCCAATGTGCCGGACAATTATTCTGCTTCAGTGACGGCAGCTTTGGCACGGATGGCAATACCGTCTTTGCTGCTGATGGCATTCACGGTAATCCTGAATTAGTAGTCGATATTACGAACAATAACGGTGTTCTCCACACCCATCTGAGCTTCTTCCTGGAAGATCAGCAAGGTGAAATAGGCGGTCCAGTAGGTGCTTATCTGATCGAAATGCAGGTCATTTCCAATGCCCGTTATTTTCCTTCAGAGCCATTCTTGATTCTATTTAACGCCGGGTTGAATGAGAATGAACTTGCTTCGGCCCTGCTGGCGCTGATCGGTGAGCCTACCGATCCTGTCTCCCCCCTACCTCCTCCAGTCATACCCGTATCCATTCCCGGCGACGTGGATCTGGACGGCGATGTGGACCGCATCGATGTCGCCTTGATTTTGCTGGCTGTACAAAATAATGAACCCCTGCGCCCGGATACTGCCAGGTTCGATGTCAATGGCGATGGTGTCATCGACCGTGCCGATGCTTTCTTAGCCAAGGAATTATGCACCCTGAGACTGTGCTATAGCCCGACCGACGCACCTGCTACGGCGTTGAATATGGCAACAGTCTACGACGAACACACCGGCATATTAAGCCTGAACGATATCCAGGTAAACGATCAGCATTACCGTGCGCAATTACAGCTTCAGGATGAAGCAATATTCGTACTGAATACCGTCCAGCCAGACAGGTCGCGCTACGCCGCACCCGCACACTACCACATTGAGAACGGGATACTGGAAATCCCTTCAGTCTATGCACATGGAAAATTCTACCAAGCAATCCTCCTCAACATAGGGGATTCCAAATTCCGTTTGGAGCACTTAGAAGAAACTGATCTGGTGTTTGAATAACAGTAATAAAGAAGGAGGCTATCGACATTTTTAATTTCCGTTAACAATATTGTAAGGCATTCATTTAAAACAACTTAAGAGAGCTTTGTTATGTTGAAAAAAATTATTATTTCGTCTATCGCCTTGGCTATGAGTTTGTTTTTCTCATTTGCTGTAGCAGAGGATGATCATGACCATGATCACGACCACGATCATGGCGGAGCACATCTGCACGAAGGTGATATCCAACCCTGGAGAATCGGGGCAGAAATATTTGTTAACAGCAATTTGTTCGAAACAGATTTTAGTGATCCACGAGGCGGCCCATTCGTTACAGGTAGTCCGGGAGTTGACGTCAATGTAGCGAAAGGCGCGTTTACCCCGGGTAACTGGTTACGCTTTCAACCTGTTGGCCAGCTTCTCTACTGGAATGGTACCGAGTGGAGTCCACATGTTCCCAATGGAGAACGAATCGATATCATCGATGCACTGGGCAACACTATTTCATACAATGCTGGAGCTGTCAGCAACATACCGGCAATCATTGGTCAGATTGACAGTTCAGGGGGGTTACATGAACATCTCGATTTTTCCATATTCGATGCTTCCAATGTGCTGGGCGGCAGCCCCGGTGCCTATCGCATACAATTAAAGTTATTCGAATCTCAGGCAAACAGTGATATTTCCACTTCCATTGCAACCTCTCCGATTTCAATCGTTTTCAATCGCGGCCTGGAACATGAAAACTTCGAACAAGCAGTCTCTGCCGCAACCGATCTCGATGAAAACGCAGTACTAGCCGAAAATACCGGAATAGTGAGTATTCAGCGGGTCAAAGCGTTCGGGACGTACTTTAAAGTAAAACTTCTTCATATCGGCGATTATCAATTCCGACTCGTCGATGCGGAAGAGATTCCCGATACAGAAAACCACCACCACTAGCTCGTAGAGGCTTATACCGCTTATCTAGAGGAAAATGTATTGACCCACTGGGACCCGTTGGGTCAATACGCGCCAAGTTAACCTAAATTTAGGACAAGCCCTCAAGCTTTGGCCAGGCTATTATTGACCCTGGTCAGGTTTAAGATTGGCTGGCTATTGGACAAATGGTATGCAACGATACCACTCATCAGATTGACGAGGAAGTTGAAGCGGAAACAATAGCGGTTGCGTTCGATCTGGCAAAGGTTTTCAACTCGTCGAAGCGACATGTGAATATATCACTCACCATGACGAGTCCCGGCAATAGCGCTCCGGATTGTGGTGATGTTATGCTGCATCATGGCGATATAGGTCGCGGCGGGTCCGCTCTCATCGGATAATGCATCCGAATACAGTTCTCCACTGACCTGAAGACCGGTTTCGCTAGCAATCTGCTCGACCAGCCGGGGATTGGTAATGTTTTCCACGAAGATCGCCGCTGCCTTTGTTTCTCTGATCTGTCCGATCAGGGTCGCAATATCCGCAGCCGAGGCCTCTGATTCAGTGGAGACAGCCAATGGTGCAAGAAAGCGAATCCCATACTCGTATGCAAAATAACCAAAGGCATCATGCGAAGTAATGACGGTTCTTTTGGATTCAGGAATCCCGGTCACGATTACCCTGATCTCCTCATCCAGAGCCCGGAGCTTCTCGACGTAGGATCCGGCATTCGCGCGATAGGTAGTACAGCCAGCCGGATCGGCTACACAGAACGCATCAGCAACGTTCTTCACATAGACCATGGCATTCCGGACTGACTGCCAGGCATGGGGATCATATTTACCATGATGATGGTGGCCTTTATGATGATGATCGTGACTGGAGTCATGGCTTTTTCTGTTGTCGTGATCATGTCCCTTTTTTATATTACGCAGCAACCGACTGCCTTTGCTCAACTCAACGACTGGTGTCTTCGAATTACCCATTTTCACCAGGCGCTGCAAAAAGCCTTCGAACTGCAGACCATTGACCAACACTATGTCAGCGCTACCAATCGCAATCACATCAGCAGGTTTGGGTTCATAGACATGGGCATCACCATGCGGACCAATCAGTGTCGTCAGCTCAATCCGGTCACCACCGACCTGCTTTGCAAAATCACCGATAATCGAGAAAGTTGCAACCACCTTGAGACCACCGGCTGAAGCATGACATAAAATAGGCAGAGAGAGCACAACGATTTCTACCATGATAGCTAGTTTTCTCATGCTGAACATATAATCACTCCTCCGGCTCAAGCAGTTCTGTGGGAAGCGTATCGGATACGCATGGTCAACCCCCCACATGTGCCGGCGATAATAGAAAATATATAGATCATGCCCGCCGACAGGATGATTGCCGGACCAGAAGGCAATGAAGCATGATAAGACAGCAACAAGCCCGCGACACTGGCGATCATCCCCATGGCAACAGCCAGCAGACACATTGATCCGACGCGCTGCGTCCAGAAGCGCGCAGCCGTAGCAGGCAACATCATCAAGCCGACCGATAACAGTGCCCCCAAGGTTTGGAAACTGCCTACAAGATTGAGTACCACCAATCCCAGGAAGACAAAATGTACCAGCGGGCCAAGCCGCGATACCAGGCGCAGGAACAATGGATCCAGACACTCGGCCACCAACGCTCTCCATAATACTGTCAGTGCGGCCAGCGTAATGACCGAGATGATGCCGATCAGTACCAGCGCATGATCGTCCAGTGCTAATACCGTGCCGAACAGCACGTGCATCAGATCGATACTGGAGCCACGCAGCGAGACGATGAGCACACCCAGCGCCAGTGAGATCAGGTAGAACGCTGCCATCGAAGCATCCTCTTTCTGAACAGTAAGACGCGATACTGCACCGGCACCCAGTACAACGATCATACCCGCACTCAATCCACCCAACGTCATCGGCACGATCTGCAGGCCGTAAAGCAGAAAACCTGCCGCTGCACCCGGTAGAATTGCATGCGCTGTCGCATCGCCGATCAGACTCATGCGCCGCAACATCAGGAATACACCGACCGGACACGTACTGAGTGACAGCATCAGCAGACCCAGTAATGCACGCCGCATGAAGGTAAACTCAACGAAAGGTGCAACGACCCATTGATACAAAGCATCCATCAGGTGGCCTCCCTGCGTCCAACAGATTCGGTTCGCTGCGCCTTGGCAACATCATAGCAGGTATACACATAACGTGTCCTGCGGTCATGAGCACGCGTAGCGGGCATACACCAGGGTGCCGTTTCATCCCAGGCTTCGTGGAACTGTTGCGCACACTGGAGATTTTCAGGGGTCAGCGTCGCACAGGTTTTACCCCATGCGATCAACTCGCGTGCCAGCAGTAATGTTTCGGGGAAATACTGCCGAACCAGATCGAGGTCATGTACCACGACCAGGATGGTGCGTTTTTCATCATGCCAATGTTTGATGAGGCCGATCAAATCCTGGGTCGTTCGCCCGTCAACCGCGCTGAATGGCTCATCGAGCAGGATCAAATTCGTATTTTGTACCAGCACCCGGGCAAACAAGACGCGCTGCAACTGACCGCCGGAAAGTGTGTCGATCGATCGCTGTGCCAGACCCTCAAGGCCCAACACCCTCAGCGCTGCCGCTACATCCTGCCGGTCCTGCTGATTGTGAAAGCCGAGCAGACCACGACGGGGCCATAGCCCGAGGGAAACGAGATCGATAACACGCGCCGGGAACGAACGATCCAGCCCGGATAGCTGCGGCAGATAGGTTAACCGGTTACCGGATGTGACCACACACGTACCCTCCAGCGGTTTCAGCAACCCGGAAATACCTTTCATCAGTGTTGATTTACCGGAACCATTGGGCCCGACCACAGCAGTGAGCGAACCGCGACGGATGACACCATTCAGGTGATGGACAGCAGGATGCCTGTCGTAACCCAGCGTCAGATTATTGAATACGATGCATTCGTCGTGCATAAATCTGATGATTTAATCGGCCATGCCGAGTTCATTCGCCGTCCGTTCGAACCAGCCGCACACTGTTGACCAATGCTCGTCGCCATAGCAGCGACGGAATCGCCGCGTCTCCTCGGATTGCTCGTTACGCCAGACCGTCAACCGTTGCGAGACGAAATCCGGTGTGAGTGTAATACCGCATTCAACTGTAATGCAATGATGCCATTGCTCATAGGTTTGTGGGATCATCGTTACATATTCCTTTCAGTTGAGGAACGCGCAAGCTACAGGGTTGTACAACAGCCTGAATAACCTGAGCGTCCTTCGATACGCATACAGGTATATCGTAAAAGTCTTGATATATGTTACGTTATAACATATCATTTTATATAGATCAATAATCTGATGTCATGATGATAATCAATCTATCCAATCAACAGAAAATGCCAACCAGGATTAATCCAGACAAAGTGACGTTGCAACCGTGCCTGGATACTTATCTGCTCATCGCTAATAACAAAAGGGGCAGTTGAATGAATTTCAATGCCGAACAAGATTTGATCCCCGTTACCTTGCTGACAGGTTTTCTAGGCAGCGGCAAAACAACCGTACTCAACCACATTGTGCGCCAGCCGGAACTGGCTGATGCGTTGGTAATTATCAACGAATTCGGCGAGATGCCACTCGACCATACCCTGGTCGCACACAGCACCGAAAATCTGGTGATGGAAATGAGTAGCGGCTGCCTGTGCTGCACCATCCGTGGGGACCTGGTCAAGGCACTGCATGACATCACCCAGCGATGCGCTTATCGTGACGGACGCAACCGGTTTCGTCAGGTATTGATCGAAACCACTGGACTGGCGGATCCGGCACCGATTATTCATACATTGATGACCCATCCGCAGATTGCTTCTCACTATCGGCTCGACGGCATCGTGGCGACGCTTGATCTGGCAACGGGACTGTACACCCTGGATCAGCATGTCGAAGCCATCAAACAGGCTGCAATGGCCGATTGTCTGTTGCTGACCAAGGCCGATCTGGCAACTGTCGAACAGCGTATAGAACTCTTTCGTCGGCTTAAAGATATCAACCCTGCAGCATCGTGCTGGGAAGTTCGTCATGGTGAAATTGCTGCAGCAAAATTGCTGAATCTGGGATTGTTTTCGACTGAGAACAAGATACCGGATGTAAAGCGCTGGCTGCGGGAAGAAGCGTATGCAGAACAGACATCATCTTCTGTACACCTAGAAGATCATCATCATTCCGAGCATGCTGCACATCATGGCCATAAACATAATCATGATCACAGCCATCATGATATCAACCGTCACGATGACCATATCCGTGCATTCTGCTTTTCGGTGGACGACCCTATTCCGGAAAGTCTGCTGGCAGCCTGGCTTGAAGTATTGATGGATTTTGTCGGCCGAGATATCCTGCGCGTCAAGGGCTTGTTAAATATCGAAGGCAATGCGCAGCCGGTTGTCATCCATGGCGTGCAACATATCTTTCATCCGCCGGTATCACTACCGGCCTGGCCGGACGAGGACCGACGCTCGCGCCTAGTGTTCATCACCCGTGACGTTGATCGAGGTGTCATTGAAGACACTTTTCGTACCTTTCAACATATCCTGCCCCAGGTCCGGGATAGGCTGCAATGACCTCACCGATCCGTCTCTATAACACCTTGGCACACGTGAAGGAGCCGCTGCGTACCGAGCACCCGGACCGAGTAACGATGTACGTCTGCGGCCCGACGGTCTACAACTACGCCCACATCGGCAATGCCCGCCCGGCCGTGATTTTCGATGTCCTGGCGCGACTGCTGCGATACCACTACCCCGAAGTGGTTTACGCACGCAATTTTACCGACGTAGACGACAAGATTAATGCAGCAGCCGCAGCAGCTGGCGTGCCTATCGATACAATCACCACGCGCTATATCGATGCCTACCACGAGGACATGCGTGCCCTTGGTGTACAGACGCCGGACCTGGAGCCACGCGTCACTGAGCATATTCCCGCGATCATCACGTTGATCCAGACATTGATCTCGCGCGGCCACGCCTATGTCGAGCAGGGTCATGTGCTGTTCCATGTTCCATCCTACCTCGAATACGGGCGCCTGTCGGGCCGCCGCCCGGAGACCATGATCGCGGGTGCCCGGATAGAGGTCGCACCGTACAAGCGTGATCCGCTGGATTTCGTGTTGTGGAAGCCATCGACGCCGGAACTGCCCGGCTGGGACAGTCCCTGGGGACGCGGCCGGCCCGGCTGGCACATCGAATGCTCGGCAATGATCGGCCAGCACCTGGGCCACACTATCGATATCCATGGCGGTGGCCAGGATCTGATCTTTCCGCACCATGAGAACGAGATCGCCCAGGGCACCTGTGCATACGGTGTCCTGTACTGCCGCACCTGGTTACACAACAGTTTCGTTACCGTGGATGGGCAGAAGATGTCCAAATCACTTGGTAACGTGCTGCTGGTACGTGACCTGCTACACCAGACCCCGGGCGAGGTGATCCGTCTGGCATTGCTGTCTACCCACTACCGGCATCCGCTGGACTGGAATACACAGCGCCTGATGGCTGCACGGCAGACCCTGGCACGTTTCTATGGCAGCTTAGCACAGGCTGAGAGTACCGCTGCCGTACCAGGAACAACACCCGATGACGAGGTGCTGGACGCACTGAGCAACGACCTTAACGTTCCCGGTGCGCTGGCACGGCTGCATGTCCTGCTGGCAGCGTTCGACAATGCTATTACAGACACTGCACGGGCGCAGGCCAAGATGCGCCTGCTGGCATCTGCTAACTTGCTTGGCCTGCTGCAACAGGAACCCTGCGCAGCCCTGGAAATGTTGGAAGTTCATTCAGTAAAACCAGCATCATCTTCTTTACCCACAACGCTCATCGAAGCACTGATCACCGAACGAGAACTGGCACGTCGGCGCCGGGATTTCCGGCATGCCGATACCTTGCGAGATCAACTCTCGGCAGCAGGCATTATTGTTCAAGACACGCCGCAGGGCACGACCTGGCAAACTGTTAAGGAGATATTGACTTGAAACCTTACCCTTCGGATATCGTCAGATGGTCCAAAATATCATCAGTCACCAAGCGCTATATCTTGGGCCCAACATGCCTGATAGTGGCGCTACTTGCTATCTGGCAACTATTTTCCCAGGGAGGATTCCAGTTGCTGAGCTTGCAAGTGCTGGCCTGGCAGCGTGATTTCCACCGTGCGCTCACCCTGGCGGTCAGTGAGTTCTCAGGTACCCCTTCACCAGCCACCTGGATAACTTTACTCGGTATCAGCTTCGGCTATGGGGTTTTCCACGCCGCCGGTCCCGGCCATGGCAAAGCAGTGCTGACCACCTACCTGCTTTCTCAGGGCGGTGCCCGACGCCGTGCCCTGGTATTATCATTCGCCGCGTCGCTGCTCCAGGGATTGGTGGCTATCGGATTGATAGTCGTATTAGTATATGGCTTAGGCTGGCTGACTCGCCATACCATGGGCAGCGTAATCTGGGTAGAACAGGCCAGTTTCATGATGGTGGCTTTACTTGGAGTCTGGCTTTGTCTGCGGGCACTTCGCCTGCTCCGCCAGTACCGGTCCGCTTACCGACCTGCCCTGGCAGAGCAGGGTAGCAAACCAGTCATCAGTACCGGAGTCGATCGTTCCGTATCGAAGTGTCACAACCACTGCTGTGGCGGACATCATCACATCGACCCTGAGCTCGCTGATAATTGGCGCACCGCCCTGGCCACGGTAGTTGCCATTGGCATGCGCCCTTGCAGCGGGGCAGTATTGCTGCTGGGCGTAGCAACACTGCTGGACAACTTTCTGGTTGGCGTAACGGCTGTAATGATGATGTCACTGGGCACGGCATTGACCGTCTCGACTCTGGCCCTGGTCAGCGTATTCGCTCGTGACCGGGTCAAACGGTACCTGGTCCGGCGAAGCGATATCCGGCAAGCAGGCATGCTGCTGGGCTGGGTTGCATTTACAGGCGGACTGGCAATCGCGGTATTGGGAATATCTCTGGTAATAACCGGAGCCAACCAGCCCGCCAATACTCCATTATTAGGCGGACCACAGAAACTCCCTGTTTTTCCAGCAGTCAACTCATCCAGGATTACAGCTCCGGATTCCAACCGACAACCGGCTACGCTCTCTGCCCCGCATGAAAATACATCCGGCCTTTCCGCGAAACCAGGCCAGACTCTGTCATCATGATTCCTATCCTCTACAGGATACACTCTGAATAATCATTTTATCTGATGATCGCACAACAACCGTACCTGCACTCACCGAGGTCAGAACGACATCATCAGAAGCAGATATTTTACCCATGTATGGTGTGATGCCTTTCCTTGATGTCGTAATCGTCGGTGCCGGCCCGGCTGGTATCGGCATAGCGTTAGCCCTGGATAAGTTACCGGATCTGAAGTACGGCATTCTGGAAAGCAACCGCGTGGGCGAGTCGTTCCGACGCTGGCCAGCACAAACACGTCTGATTACCCCTTCCTTCCACAGCAATCCCTTCGGCCTGGCGGATCTGAACGCGGTCAATGAAGCAAGTTCACCTGCCATTTTTGCTGGCGTGGAACATCTCAGCGGAGAACAGTACGCGAACTATCTAAGCTTCATTGCCGAGATGCATGAATTACCGATTGCCTGCGACTGCAAGGTCCAGCGGGTCGATCCTTTGCCGAATGGCGGTTTTCTGCTGAACACCGAAAAAGGTGAACTACGGACACGCTTTTTAATCTGGGCGACCGGAGAGTACCAGTTTCCGGATCTGAAGCCATTCCCTGGCGGACAGTGGTGCTTACATTACGCACGGATGTCAGATTGGCAAGCATTGAATATCTCCCATTACACTGTCATTGGTGGTTACGAAAGTGGTGTAGATGCTGCCGTCAATCTGCTCAGACTCGGGCATGGCGTTCGTCTGCTGGCACGTCGACCAACCTGGGATTTACCGGATATCTACGACCCCAGCCAGGCACTCTCACCTTACAGCCGTGAACGCTTGCGAGACATCGAACACAACAACCGGCTGGAAATTAGCTTCGGTGCGGATGTGGTAGCAGTTTTGCAGAAGGCGGGAGGTGGGTTCCGCATCCATGTGGCCGATGGCCGCCACTGGGACACCAAGTCACCACCGATACTCGGCACCGGCTTTCTCAAGGGCGGCGGCGCACGCCAGATTGCCGACCTGTGGGAGTGGAGCGACGAGGGACACATCATCCTGACCGAAACCGACGAATCCACACGCACACCCGGACTGTTTCTGGTCGGGCCGCAAGTCCGCCACGACCAGCGCATTTACTGTTTCATCTACAAATTCCGCCAGCGTTTCGTCTTGGTTGCCAACCAGATCGCCAGGCGGCTGGAAATTGATACGGTAGATGTTCTCCAGAGCGGCGCTGGTGCCTGGGGGCCGTTCGGGAACAGCGAATGCTGCGAGGGTTGTGAATGTTGAAGTTTCTTAAAACCTGTTCAAGATTTCGATCAAGGGAGGCAATGCAAGGCAAAATTGAACGCAAAAGCAGAGCATACTCGAAGTATGTGAGCATTTTGAGTTCGATTTCAACGCGGCAATGTGCCCTTCAGTGCGATCTTGAACAGGTTCTTAAGTGCGTGAAGCAAACTGGTACTTCTGTTCTGCTGCTGGGCAGCATTGCAGCAGGCTCAGCCATCGGCTACTCTCTGCCGTCCACCGGACAGTGGCTGAGTGAACAAATCGACGCTATGCTGTTGGCGCTGATCACCCTGCTGTTTTTCAGTGTGCGTTTCGATGCCATCGTACGTGCGCTGGGAAACTTACGCTTTATTACCGTCGTATTGGCAGTCAACTTTGTGCTGGTGCCGCTGCTCGGCTACGCAATAGCCACATTGCTGTTGCCTGCGTATCCGTTGTTCATGGTCGGTTTGATGATCTACTTCATGTCACCGTGTACAGACTGGTTCCTTGGCTTCACGCGATTGGCCAAGGGCAACGTGGCACTGGGCACAGCTCTGATTCCCATCAACATGGTAATGCAATTGCTGCTCTATCCGTTATATCTGTACTTGTTTACGCGCAATGTGGTGCAAGTAGACAGCAACGTCATCGGCAGCACGCTGCTGCAGTGGTTTCTGATGCCACTGGCCATAGCAACACTAGTGCATTACTCACTGCGCTTGTTGCTGAACAAAGGTCAATTCGAACGCCTGCTGACCTGGGTAGATCGCTGCGCCCTCTGGTTGATCGCATTATTGGTAGCAGCAATCTTCGCGGCAAATATTGCGGTAATCCTCGAAAATTACATGATCTTCGGCTGGTTACTGCCGGCTGTATTGCTCTTTTTCATCGCGACTTTTGTGTTGAGCGAAAGACTCAGTTGCCTGTTCAGATTTTCACCTCCAGAACATGCGTTACTGACCATGGTAATTGCTGCGCGCAATGCACCGCTGATGCTGGCAATCACGATGACTGTGCTGCCTGACCAGCCGCTGATCCATGCTGCCATCGTGACCGGCATGCTGATGGAATTCCCTCACCTGACACTGCTGCAACGCTTGTTACTGAACAGACAATCCTCATTGACCGATCAGATGCCAATACCGCTGACGCAGATCGACCTCCATAAAGAACAGGAGCTTATTCCATGATCCGTAAGAATCCACGTGGTGACCTGCCGCAAATCCATCCGGATGCCTTCGTCGATCCGACCGCTATTCTGTGTGGAATGGTAATCGTCGAAGAAAACGTATTCATTGGTCCGTATGCCGTCATTCGTGCCGATGAGATGGATGCCGACGGGCATATCGAGCCTATCATCATTGGTGCCCATTCCAACATCCAGGATGGGGTTGTCATTCATTCCAAGTCCGGTGCACGTGTCACCATCGGCCAGCGTACATCGATCGCGCACCGTGCCATCGTGCATGGTCCGTGCCGGGTGGGTGACGGGGTCTTCATCGGTTTCAACAGCGTGCTGTTCAACTGTAACGTCGAGGACGGCTGCGTGGTACGCCACAACTCGGTGGTTGATGGCTGCCACCTGCCGGCGGGTTTCTACGTGCCTTCGACCGAGCGCATCGGTCCGTCTACCGATTTGACCACACTGCCCAAAGTCACGGCCGATGCCAGCGAATTTTCCGAAGATGTAGCACGCACTAACAATGAACTGGTACACGGTTATAAATCCATCCGGAACGAGTTCTGAGCCATGATGACCGACCAGTCGGCAATTAACTCCGTCACTGTCACGCTGCCTGATAACTCCCGGCACCATTTTCCTGCTCCGCCCACAGTTGCCGAAGTAGCTGCCACCATCGGCCCGGGCTTGGCCAGGAACACCGTGGCTGGCAAGGTCAATGGCCGCCTGGTTGATGCCTGCGAACGTATCAGGCACGATACCAGCTTGCAGATCCTCACCCCTAGGGATGAGGAAGGGCTGAAGATCATCCGCCACTCCTGCGCGCACCTGGTGGGGCACGCCGTCAAGCAACTTTATCCCACCGCCAGGATGGTGATCGGCCCGGTAATCGACGAAGGTTTCTACTACGACATCGCCTACGAGCGCCCCTTCACACCCGTTGACATAGCTGCCATCGAGACTCGCATGCGTGCACTCATCGCCAAAGACTACGACATCATTAAAAAGATAACGCCCCGTGCCGAAGCCATCGATATCTTTACGGACCGGAGGGAAGAATACAAGCTGCGCCTGATCGACGACATACCCGATGAAACCCAGTTGGGTCTGTACTACCATGAAGAGTATGTAGATATGTGCCAGGGGCCTCATGTACCTAATACCCATTTCCTGAAGCACTTCAAGCTCACCAAATTGTCTGGTGCTTACTGGCGCGGCAACGCTCGCAACGAGCAGTTGCAGCGCATCTACGGCACTGCCTGGGCCAATAAGAAGGATCTGGATGCCTACCTGCAGCGCATGGAGGAAGCCGAAAAGCGCGACCACCGCAAGCTGGGCCGTGAGTTGGACCTGTTCCACTTCCAGGAAGACGCGCCCGGCGCGGTGTTCTGGCATCCGCGCGGCTGGACTATATTCCGGCAACTCATTGCTTACATGCGCCGCCGACAGGAATACGCCGGTTACGTAGAGGTAAATACACCTGATGTAATGGATCGCAGTCTATGGGAAACCTCCGGGCACTGGCACAACTACCGCGATCATATGTTTACCACTGAGACGGAAGATGGTCGTTCGCTGGCACTCAAGCCAATGAACTGCCCGGGCAGTGTGCTGATGTTCCGCCAGGGTCTTAAAAGCTACCGCCACCTGCCCATCCGTATGAGCGAGTTCGGTAAAGTGCATCGTTATGAACCTTCGGGTGCGCTGCATGGCTTGCTGCGTGTGCGTCACTTCACCCAGGACGATGCCCATATCTACTGCACGCCTCTGCAAATGGATGCGGAATGCCGCGCGGTGGTAACACTGGCGCTGAATATCTACCGCCAGTTCTGCTTCGAGGATGTGCGAATCAAGCTCTCTACGCGCCCAGATAAGCGCATAGGGGATGAGGCTACCTGGGATTTACTGGAAGGTACACTGATCCAAGCACTGGATGCCATGGCGTTACCGTACCAACTCAACACTGGCGAAGGAGCGTTCTATGGTCCCAAGCTGGAATTCGTGCTACGCGATGCCATTGGCCGCGACTGGCAGTGCGGCACGCTGCAGGTAGACATGAATCTACCCGAGTGTTTTGGTATCGAGTACATGGATGAGGACAGTCAGCGCAAACGTCCGGTGATGTTGCACTGCGCTTTGTTTGGTTCGCTGGAGCGCTTCATCGGCATCCTGATCGAGCACCATGCTGGCATGCTGCCCGCCTGGTTGGCGCCGGTACAGGCCATGGTGCTTTCAATCACCGAAGCGCATGCCACCTATGCGCAAGACGTAATGCAATGGCTGCGTGGTGCTGGATTGCGCATCGAGGCCGATGTGCGTAACGAAAAGATTGGCTACAAGATTCGCGAGCATACACTAAATCACATTCCCTTTCTGCTGGTGGTTGGAGCTCGTGAAATAGCCGAAGGTACCGTAACGCTGCGTAGCTGCACCGGTGAGAACTTGGGTTCCATACCAATCGGCGAAATTGCTGTGCGTCTGCAGTCAGCCGTTCAGCCTCCAGATATGCAGGAACCGACATGACATCTTCTCTGGCTGCTTTGAAGCAGATACTGATTTACCACACACGCAGCAAGCACCAGTTGGACCGCTACGCGGCCGGGCCAAAGGAGTTGGACTGGGCTACACAACCCGACCCGTTCCGCTATTATGCTGGTGCCGAGTCAATCCTACTGGAACGACCCGAACCCGTGGAGAAAGGGCCAGATTTCGATACTGTTGTCGAGGGCAAATGCAAATCTGAGCCCTTATCGGCGCGACTGGTGGCCCAATTACTCTATGATGCGCTTGCAATCTCGGCATGGAAGATCGCGGGTGGCAATCGTTGGGCCGTGCGCTGTAACCCATCAAGCGGCAACCTGCATCCTACTGAAGCACATCTGCTGCTACCCGCAATCCAAGGTATTGGTACCGCACCGGCACTGTACCATTACCGTGTACGTGACCATGCACTGGAGCGCCGCATCACGTGGACAGCCGAGGTATGGCGGGAAGCGATGGCCGCGTTGCCCCCGTCAGGCTTTCTGATCGCACTGACTTCGATTCACTGGCGCGAAGCCTGGAAATACGGTGAGCGCGCTTACCGTTACTGCCAGCATGATGTAGGGCATGCTGTGGCCCAGATTGCTTATGCCGCAGCCACACTCGGATGGTATGTACGTATTCTTGGTGCCATTGGTGACGATGACATTGCCCAGATGATCAAGATTACCACCCAAGCGGGCGAAGAAGATGCAGAACATCCGGAAGTATTGCTCGTGGTATCGCCGCAACCACCTTCACCTGCCGTCGCCGCGACTTGGTTACCGCCCGTATCCTGGATAGCGAGTGGATCACCGCCACAGGGCATACCGAATCGGCTCAGCCCGCGTTATAGGCGCTGGCCCGAGATCAGCCGTGTCACGGCCGCAGCCTGCCATACACGTGGTGCAGGTATAGATCCGTACTTTTTTTCTGTATTGCAACCGGTAACGTCGAACTCCCTGAGCCCGCGCAGCATATCGGCACGACACCTGTTCCGCACACGCCGCAGTGCCATCAGTATGGATGGACAATCAAATCTGCCGAAACATACATTCGGGCTCATCCTTAAGCGATTACTCCGTACAACGCCTGTGCCTTGGGCAGCATTCCCTTGGCGGGTCGCCATCCATCCGGTGTTTCTGATTCACCGCATCACCGGGCTGGCGCCTGGTATGTATCTGCTGATCCGGGATCCAGACCAGGAGACGCGCCTGCATAATGCCTTCCAGAACTGTAGCGTGTGGAAACCTGTGGCAGGATTACCCGAGGGAGTACAGTTTATCTGCTTGGGCATTGGTGATGTACGGCAATTCGCATATAGCAGTAACTGCTACCAGTCCATTGCTGCCAATGGCATATTCGCTGTAACCATGCTGGCAGACTTCAAGCGGACGTTACAAAAAGAAGGTCCTTGGGCCTACCGCCGGCTCTTCTGGGAAGCTGGTATGCTGGGTCAGGTTCTGTACCTCGAGGCGGAGGCAGCTGGTCTGAGAGGTACCGGCATTGGTTGCTTCTTCGACGACGTCATTCACGACGCGTTCGGTTTCTCGGGGAATGCATTTCAGAGTCTCTATGGCTTCACGGTAGGTGGGCCGGTCGAAGATTATCGCATCCAGTCCGCGCCTGCATATGGAGATATCGGATGATGAGTCCCGATACAGAAATCATCGAACGCTGTTGCCGGTGTCATCTGACATGATGTCCCATGCCCATCCCTTTTTACTTTAATTTCCTGCACAAATTTCTCAGCCTGTTTGAAATCATGTGCAGACGATAACTTGATTCCGAGAGATACAAAAATATGAGCGATACCAAATCATTCACGGCTCCAGATAGCACAGCACTATTTGCCCCACGCCGATCCATTGAACAAGTGGAAGAAAGCCATGAACTCGCACCGAAGTTCGATAAACAGGGTTTGATTGCCTGTGTCACCACCGATGCCGCCAATGGCAAAGTGCTGATGCTGGGCTATATGAACCGCGATGCGCTTGCCCGCACCATCGAAACCGGCGAGGCTCATTACTGGAGCCGATCCCGCCAAACCCTGTGGCACAAAGGTGCCACCAGTGGCCTGGTGCAGAAGGTGGAAGAACTGCGCATCGACGATGACCAGGATTCGATCTGGTTGCGTGTTACCGTAGCAGGCTCCGGAGCAAGCTGCCACGTCGGCTACCGCTCCTGCTTTTATCGCCGCATCCCGATTGCAAATGAACGGAAGGAAAGCAGCGCATTAGTCTTTACCGAAGCGGAAAAGACGTTCGACCCCAGGCAGGTTTACGGTAACGCACCGAACCCAACTATCCTTTAACTGTGATTTTATGATGTGATTGAGAGTCTGACGACACTCAGCGACTGTAACAAACTGTTCATTGTCGGGCATATCCGGCCTTTCTACTCTGTCGATACCGACGTCATCAGTCGCACTCAGTTCCGGCCGGAGACGATTCCGGTCCTTCACTACAACCTAGCCAGCCCCCGGGTCGGCGCTCCACACTTTGTCAAGCAATACCAGCAAAGAAGTACCAATGTTCATAAACATAATCTGAAATTCAGGTCGGATCGATGATTCCACCCGCTATCATTTTCAGAGCTGTAATGCTGGGAACAAAAAAATAATCACCGCCACGCGTTTCTACCAAACGTGGAATATTAGAAACAAAATGGGGTGGTTTCCCTGAGCCTGGTTCGACTTGCAATACGACCTTACCGGGACGCTCTGCGTCATGATTACCCAGCAATACTTCTTTATCGTTCCCTTCTCTGAAGTCATTGGCATAATTAATCCACTGCTGTTGCACGAATTCGAATTGCCGTTTGATATCAGCATTCAGCGCCATAAAAATAATGCCGTGATTGCCATCATCTCTGGCCGGGTCTTTGACTGCACCATAAGGCAGCCCACG
Organism: Nitrosomonas sp.; assembly: GCA_039794425.1. GTDB lineage: Bacteria > Pseudomonadota > Gammaproteobacteria > Burkholderiales > Nitrosomonadaceae > Nitrosomonas. The sequence goes on from JBDIVK010000001.1 coordinate 113,320, forward strand.
CCGTAATATACGCCGGCGGTTAACCAATGCACCAGGCGTATCATAAGCATCCTTAACACCATATTCCAGCGAACCCCTTGGATTGATACGGCGTATATGAGCACTCAAGGGACATTTTGCCCCCTCTATGTCCTGATTGAAAGTAAAGTCAGTCAGCATCCTTTTTTTACCGCTGAAATCGGCTTCCGCAAATTTTGCATCCCATGCTTTTTTACTCTCGTCATCAGGTGCATTGACAACCGGTGCGCCGTTATCCCGCCAACGGCCGGAAAACTTAGCTGCCAGCATCTCCTTGCTTCCCGGATAAATTTTGCTTTGTTCATCGAGAAAACGATTGAAACTACCGACATTCTGATGCAGTTTGCGATAGACCATATAGGTTCCATTACGCGACAGCAGATCGGGGGATGGCGCAGTTTGCGGATATTCCATCGCCTCGTCGACATGCCCCAGGATGAATTCTCCAGTTGCAAGCGGCTTCCATTTACCTTCTTCCGTCAATTTCCCTCTTCCTATCACACGTCCAGGGATATTCGTTTGCCCTTCGAAAACGGGATCCCCTATACCATCCGTGTAACCAAAATGCTCTTTCGCCGTCGGATTACCTGCTGCATCATATAAAATACTGGCATCCTGATAAGGTAAATCTTCTTCGCCATTTTCACCCCGATGGCCCGTCAGCAATTTCACACCACCATCCGATTTCTGAATTTGCTCAAGTACCCAATCATAGCGCTCAATCACTGCATCAATATTTTGACCGTTAATGGATATCCAGATATGCACCTTCTCCTGCCAGATCTTGTCCCAGTTTTCGGGATCACTGGGTCCATCATCACCTAATATATCCTTACGTTTCCGCATGCCCATTGAAAATTCTTCCGGGAAACCCCGCAATGAAGCCCTGGGCAGTTCTAACGCTTTTAAACCTGCATAAGTAAAAGCGATATTCGTTGTCGCTAAAGGTTTTACAACACCTTTAGCCGCATCGTTAACCCAACGTACGGCAGAAGTTACTTTCGTCGTTATTGATCCAACAAATTTTCTACCCTTGTCTGCGTCATCAATCCGCATAAACAGGTAACGCGCTTTATTGAAATCATAAGCACCATATGCTTTGATGATATTGCCCTGAATATCCGTTAAGTCCAGATTCTGTGTCATGATCAACTCTCATGTTTAAATTGGTTACTTTCTCACAATTTTTCGAGGGAAATTATTAGGGCGCCGATTGCCCAGGCGTCCACGATGGGCCGCTGAGATTTTCTGGTTGCACACGTTCAATAAAAAGTCTAAAAGCCTGTTGTATCTCTGTCGCACTCCTGCCCTGATAGGTAACAGCAAATTTGGTAAGCTCTTGTTTCAAATAAAGTGATTTCAGTTGTTCCTGTAATGAATCGTCGGTTGAACCGTTAAAGAACAAGCTGGCATCGAGCTGACATCGTTTCATATAACTGATGAAACCATCTCGATCAGTCACTTCGTCAAAGGCAACACAGTACTCCCATATATATCGGACATCGCGCTGCACACCACCGTCCATATAGGCCCAGTTATCCCACATCCCGGCCAGGTATTCATCCAGATCACCATAAAAATTACTTGAAAAAACAAGATATTTGGATTTCAGATGATCTTTCTTGGGTAATGCATTTCTACGCGCCTGATCCGAAAAGAAAGAAAAAATATCCGAGAAGTTGAACACGGAGTCATTGCCTGGCAACGATTCATAAAACACGTCATCCAATATGAATAAACGCGCCAGATAAGTATTAGGTACTTTCGACAAAGGGCTTCTTTCATGAATGGGTAACCGTAAGCAGCGCTCACGGATTATGTCTGCATACGATGTCCCACCCACGGTACCATGCTTTATTGGAGATAAAACAGTCAGTGCCGTAGCGTTACCACTTCTGGTTGCCATATGAATCATCCTCCCGTAGTTTCTTTCGTATTCCGTTATTGATTCTGCGACTGCAAGTGGCGTCGTTTGACGGCATCGGCAGATAAACTCACAATCGGGGTATGCCTCATTTCACCAAATTCTGATTGCAGATCATTCAGTAATCTGTTGTAGTCAACGAAGAATTCATCAGGTGATTTTTCCAGTGATACCGATTTGAAATCGATCAGTGCTTTTTTAACCTTTTTGGCCGACTTCACATCATTGGATGCAGCCATCGGATAGGCATTGTAATAATGCGCCGTATCGATCTGATTATGTTTTATATAACAGTGGAAAGGTGTCAGTGGTACTGATTTTGGATACCTGACATTCCATTTCCAGAATAAATCCAGCCCGGATGGTATTGCAAAGGTAAAAGAATCGACATATTGATCCCAGCTGCCATTGAAGTTACTGAAAAATAACATGTAGGCATAACTGAGATTTTCTTTTGGCTGACTCGGATGAAGATGAGGGAACCCGTTTCGTGGAATAATCACCCAGCGTGCATAGTGAATCAAAGATAATGTGACCAGACCTTTGAGGGTGGAGGGTTTGTTAAGTGCAATTTTGAAGATAAGCCGATTAATCCATACCTTATACCAGCGTATCGGGGTGATAACGTTCATGGCATAAGCTTTACCAGCTATATTTGACATAGGAGCTCCTCGATAGAAACCGGCCAGTAACAAGAGAATCGATGTCAGTTGAATCGAAGCGCCATGCACCCCAACAAACCTGCCTGAACTCTTATTTCTTGAACCGGGCCAACAAATCCAGCCGAAGCCCCGAGCATAACAATCGTCACGCTATGAAAAGCAGATTAAAAGGGGCCGGAATACCCCTTTTTTCGATATTAAGATTTCCTCCATGATCATATAGCCGCTGTCTCACACCAAACCATCCACAGCCGGCTCAGCCGGTAATTTTCCATTGCGCTGCTTAAATCACCTGCCCTTTCCTTCTTAATAACCCTCACACTGCGGGTAACTTATACGATCTTGTAGCCACATTGCAGCATGTTATCCCATATCACTCCGAGATTATCCTACCTGCATCCTCGGCCAGGGAACCACCTACCTCACCTTCCACACTTACCCACAGGTGTGGCAGTCCCAGATCATTCAGCCAGTCCTTGGCTTGATCCTCTTTGAGCATGCCAATAGTCGAGGCACTGCCGGCAATGACACATAAATCACCCAACACACTGACTGCGGCAATTCGTCTGACCGGCCAGCCGGTTTTTGGATTCAATACATGACCATAGCGAACACCATTCAATGTTATACAACGTTCATAATCCCCGCTGCTGGCCAGTCCGCCGCTATACAACTGCAACGTTTGCAATAACCTGTCCGGATGGTTGGAATCGCGGGGGTGACGTATCCCGACCCGCCAGGGGCTGCCATCTGTATGCGGACCAATTATTCGTATATCTCCCCCGAGATTGATCATCCCGTGTCGGATATCTGCCTCCCAGCATAAACTGACTGCACGATCAACCGCATATTCCTTCACGACTCCGCCGAAATCGAGCTCCATTCCCGTGTTCAGAAACTCGAGCACGGGTGCCTCCCAGCGCAATTTATGCCAGCCAACTTTTTCCAGAAACCTGTCGATGACGTGTTCATCCGGCAATCGACCCGATTTGAAGTCCCACGCATAACGCAGAATCCCCGAGGTAATATCAAATAACCCATCACTTTCTCGATAACAGGTTGCGGCATAATCCAGTAATCCGGCCGTTTCCGGATCTACTTCGATTTGTCCGCCTTGGGCAGCGACACGGTTGATTTCAGACAGGAAGCTATCCTCACGATAACGCGAATACCTCGCCTCCAGCCGCTGAATATCACGAATAACCACACCAGCTGCATGTTCCGCTATTTCCGATCGTTCGGCATATAGTTGAATCGTGCAAGGCGTGCCCATTGCCTTGAAGGAATATTGATAAAGCTTCACGACATCGATTTCGTTCCAATTCCAGATATGCTTATGGCAGTTTCAGCAACTTTTCAGGCGTAACGATCATCCTTGCCATGGTGAATGCCAATAGGTAAAACCATCCGGTGCGACGTTGTGACGGGAGTGTATGGAATCATCACACCCACCGTTACAGTATTTCTGGATCGCCACGCCGCGTTGCGGCTCGCGAAGACGGGGATTTTATGCACCGCAGTAGTAATTTACCACCCTCCGTCTTTGCGAACGCCGCAGGCGTGAAGCAATCCAGTATGACGTTGACGATGTGCACAGAAATCACCATTACAACCCACCGCTACGGTATTCTCCGGATTACCGCGCTGCTAACGTAGCTTGCAACTGCCTGATGGAAAAATCGATTCAGAAATGATAGCTCCAGGTAGCGTTCAACGCTCCCTTGCGTTTCAGTTGGAAGCCGTTGAAATCATCACGCAATGGCTGCAGCCATTCGAAAGCAAAATGATTGCCGGCAAACCTGCCTTCCGGAACGGTTGCACTGATGCCGAAGCCGGCATCCCAGAACTGTCCACCCTGGTTTGCAGGATAATCCATCGGCCCGATCCGGTTGTTGAAAGCGTTGAAATCACCATGGATCTTACCGCGATTGGTATAGACACCACGCACGGATGCTGAAAACCAGTCAGTCAAATGAAAACCTCCCCAGGTAGTTGCCTGTAAAACGTCTCCCAGACGATAGCCCGAATCATTCCGACCCTCCATTCGTACGGTACCGGAGAGTTGCGTACCCCAGTACCAGCGACCGGCATCTCCCGAATATGTCAAATTAGGCAGGAAATCCCAGGTTCCGCTGCCTAACTGCATGTCGAAATGAACCAATCCCCCTTCATTTCGCATCGTTCGCCTGAGTTTAAGACCCACCCTGCCGGTAGGTGCGCTCAAACCCAGCCCCATATGCAAACGATGCCCGGGTGAATCCAGTAGCTTGATGAGCGACATCAGAATGGTATCACTGACGCCTCCGGTCGTATGCGGTGTCCCGGCGTGTCGATGCTCACCTATGGCAGGAGGCGGGCGTCCATCCAGTTCACGCAAACCCATTTTCATATCCATGAACTGCGGCATCAACATCAGATTGAGCCAGCTGGTCGGCGCATACATAATATCAAGCATATGCATACGCATATCCATATAGTCCGGCGCATAACTGCACCGTTTAATATCACTACAGCCCAGGTTGATGATGTCGAGATCACTCGCGCGTTGTGAACCGTGCAGCATCTTGCCGGACTGGCGGGCATACATGAATCGGTAGCCCACCATGAAATCTCCGGCTTTATCCAGCATATGGCCATACATGATGCCAGCCGGCATGTGATGCCCGCCATGCCGCTGATGCCCATGATGATGGTCATGGTGCGCATGCTGATGCTGCAGATTACTCTGATTGAGTCTGACCGCATCCATATCGATCTTCACTGCGGCATTGGCAACATAATAATCAAAGTCAGCGAAGCTGCTGTTACCACCTCCGCCCAGTTTCAATGAGCTTGCACGTGTGTAATATTCGAACCCTGCTTCCAGTTCGATACCACGAGCAAACTGCTTATTCACGACTACCCCGCCGCTCAAAGCACCATAACCCGCTAAACGATGATCGCTGGAAATATGCTTAGGCAATTTATTGGGATCATAAGTGATCACCTGCGGTTCACCGTCATCCCCAATCACTGTTTTGACAAAGGCCTGCTCGGAAACGATATAGGGATTAAAAAAGTTTGCTGAACTTTGCGAGTAATAACGTATGCGCGGTGTGATGGTCCAGCCGTTAGACAGTGGCTGCACCCAGTCACCTTCGAATGTATTACTGTGAATTCCCCAGTCATCGAACGAGAATTTGTAACCGAGATGCAGCGCTGCATCCACCGGGCTGATGTACTGGACTAATTTACCACCGAAAGCAAACTGGTTACGTAAATCAGGCCGCTGTTCCAGAACTGTCCGCAGGTTCCCCTGGATAGGTACGTTCGGATCCGGGTGTATTCTTTCCGGATCGACGAAAATTACCGTCACACCCTTGTATGGATTTTCCATGAACCCGCTACTGCGGGTATAACCAAAATTGAAATCGACCAGCGTGTTTTTACCGAGTATCTGTGTCAGACCGAGATTGGATGTCCAGTCATGCCGGTCTCCCTCCAGCATTATCAGATTATCACGGAACTTGAGCCGGTCCGCATAGCCCAGGTTGGTCACGTAGCCCAGCGTATCATGATCGAGCACCGCCGATGTTCTGCTACTGGTGTAGCCTGCCCCCCATTTCAGGCTGGTCAGCTTCTGATTGAAATCGAAACGGCCGCTTACATTACCATAAGTCGATTCATAATCCCTTTCCCGCGACAGGCCACCACCGAGATTCAATGTCGCATCATCCCATTCATACGCCAACCCGAAATCACCCTGAGTACGCGTCTCGGGTGACGCCGTCGAAAGCACCAGTACGTTACGAGGATCAACCTGACGATTGCCCGCAGTATCGATTCGCAGAGGATTCAAATTGCGATCAAGCAATACTGCACCGGTCACGAAAGGCGAAGCCCCGGATACGACCTCTCCGGTAGGTAATCTCCGGGTAAACGGAATATTGCCGGCAGTAGAAGCGAGCGGAACGGAACTGATCGGCGTGGCGCCTGACCAGGTATCCTGGGTATAACCGAAAGAAAATTTCATCCGATCGGTCAGAAAGAACGTGCCATTACCATGCAACGTATCGACCATGATGGGTTTCAGGTCGCTATGAACAGAATAAAGGTCGCGCTTACCTTCCTGGTAACGACTGTATTGAAAATTGATACTGCCACTGCTCGCATCCGCGGCATGTGCCGGTGAAACCAGCAGACCCGGCAAAACCAAAGCTGCGGATGTCAACGCCTGCAGAATTGACTTGTTACCTGATTTGCTGTCCTGAACCAGCCCGGATTGTGACTCGGGTTGCTGCGGAGGATTACCAGGATGCTGTTGAAAGTGAAGCGGGAAAGACTTACTCACATTATTACTTCAGGATTCTGTCGTTGCCTGCGTCAGTAGCAACCACAGCCGCCGCCTCCTCCCTCGGAATTGGTACTTGCACCTGCTTCGCGGCTACCATAATTATGCATACGTGTACCTGTCTGCAACGGACTGGGATCCAGCGCCATATGGGGTTTGGCCAGAGTACCACGTTCCCAGGGCGCTACATTGGCACAACCCGACAGGGCTGCAACAATACACACCCCCAACAGTAACATCAGAAAGCCAGCTTTTTTCATGATGAATTTATCGTAAAATCCCAGCAGATAAGCTATCAGATAGTTTCATCCAGCAACGCATCGATCAACTCACGCATGGCTTCCATTTCACCCGGACGGAAACCGCGGTGGATATGTCGAACCAAACCTCGTTTATCGATGATGTAAGTCGATGGCATGGCAATCACATTGAAATCCTTGGCACATTGTTTGTCCGTATCGAACACGATAGTGAACTTATTTTGGAACTGCTTCAGAAAGTCTTCCGCTTCGGACCGTTCCTCATCCAGGTTAATACCAACCACCTGCAAGCCGCGCTCCTCGAAATCCCGGGTCAACTGATTCATGAACGGAAATGACTTGATGCAGGGTGGACACCAGGAAGCCCAGAAATCGATATAGATTACTTTTCCCTTCATCTCCGGCCAGTTTTGAACAGGCGTACCATCCTCATAGGTCAAATCACAGACCGGAGGTGAAGTGTTGCCTTCAAAATGCGCTACGGCAGACGTAACCAATAGAAAGAAAGCCATTATACAAGCCAGGATAATTTTCATATTTCTATCTGCAATCATTAATCCCCGCAGTTTCGAACCAGGTAAAATTTGAATACGAGATATGCTTTCAATTGCTCAATCTACTTATTGGTAGTGTACCAAGGCTATATCGGTACCCGTATGTACATGATTAGCAGTCATACAGTGATAATCAACAACAATATCCCTTACTCCTGCGAGAGTCTTACTGGCAATCATATAATAACCACCAGCGCCTCCTCTCAGACTTACGGACGGGCTCGGACTGTCATCTCCAGGCACGATATCTGTAGTGCTAATCGCCTGACCTCCCTTGAATAGAATCAGATTCACAAGCATACCCTCAACTGGCGGGTTCGCTGGATGATCTTTTATATTCGCTACTAAATAATCAGCAGGTCCGTTACCATCGTCGAAACACGTCACCAGCGCAACGGCAGTAAAACTCGGTACATCACCTGCCGGGTCAATCGGCCCAGCAATATCATGTGCTTGGCTTATACGTACCTGACAGATCATCAGTAACATCATTGCAATTGCTACAAATGGAATAATTTTTAATTTTGTGTAAATTATCATTTTCTCCTCCATCAAGCGCATTCATTGTAACAATGATGCGCAAAAATAATAATATTGACCAACTTCTTAAAAAACCAACAGGCCTGTCTTCAAAAAAGACAGGCCCTTTTTAATGTACATCAAGTAGTCAGGTTAATGCACTCAACAGAAAACCAGCCGCCTGCATACATAACAAAAATTATTCTCCCCTCAAGGTGCTGGCCAGACTTGTTGGCCATTGATAACTACTGGAAGATCCCGGTCTAGTTGCGCAGCAGATGGATAAATCCTGACTGCAACACCTTCACCACAGTTACCAGGTAACGGATTTGTTTCAAGATTACGATCTACCGTAAAAGGTGCCGGATAATTCCAGCCAGGCGCATCATAATTCGGATGCCCCGTATTTGGTGCGGTCCAGAAATCGACATCAATCCGATCTGGATCCTTAGCGTTAATTTCACTGAGGCTTGTCACATGACATACGTTAACAATAGCAGGTGCAATAATGACCTTTTTTGCACAGGAATCGGCGATGATATTGATCGGGTTAATACGTACCGGTACTTTAGCGACCCAGTTATGATCCGGCAGTATTCCATCAGCTGCCCAAAAACCGACCGGATTACCGTTACCATCACGAATCAAGGCCGATAGATTGAAAGTATCCCGATTCATAATACCCGCAATAGTAAGATTTTGAATGAAAGCAGCAGCAGGCTGATCGGAAGGAGCGAAAGTCTCTGCCCCCAGCGCTGCATTAGGATCAGGAGAAACATCCACAAGTGCAGTGGTCATTTCTGGAAAAACGGTAATTTGCCCGATAACGGGTTCATTCGTACAAAGGTGCGGAATCATAATATTATTATCAACTCGTACGCCTTCTACAGTTGTTGTCACTTCAAAGCGAGTATGTGCCAGTACATTCTGCGCTATTCCCAACAACATAGCCACTGCCAACGACAGTGTCAGCACTTCAAATTTGTTTTTTTTCATAGTAATCCCCTTTCATTTATACAAAGACAAGACTCGATTGATTCAAGGCAGCGGCGACCAAAGCTCATCTCACTCATCAGTCATTACTTGCCATCAGGATGAATGTGCAGCGCCTCTAGCCATTTGGCTTTTCGCAAAGCATTGACCAACAGCCGGAAAGTATTATCTGGTCCAAAAAAACAAATAACAATGCGACAAATTGTCGCACCATATGCCTATGACACTTCCTTTCAGGCGTTCGACTATCATTTAACTATATGATAGAAAATGGAAATCCAAGAAAATAAAAATGATATTCATGCTAGAAACAACTAGTCCGGTGCGACAATTTGTCGCATTTGCAAGCCAGCTATTCGCTTATACAATCCAGCCGACCAGAAACCATCCGAGCTACCAGGAATATCGCATGAATCAACCATCTGCAAATAAATTCGTTTACCTTTGGCTGTACTGCACAGTCTTTCTGACCGGCGCTGCCGTCATGGTCATCGAACTGTTAGGTACACGCCTGATCGCACCGTTCTATGGTGCAAGTCTGTATGTCTGGGCATCGCTCATTTCAGTGACGATGATCGCCCTGGCAATCGGTTATTTTGCGGGTGGGCACTGGGCAGATCGCACAAAGTATGCGGGCTTGTCACTGATCATTGCCTTATCCGGAATACTGACGTTCGTCATCCCCTGGATGACGGGCCCGGTACTATTGGCAACCGATTCACTGGGTTTGCGGTTGGGAACGTTTACCAGTACGCTGATCCTGTTTACACCCAGTCTGGTCATGCTCGGCATGGTAGGTCCGTTTGCCGTCAAACTGGCTACTTCGGATCTGAACAATATTGGTACCAGCACAGGTTCCATTTATGCTGTCAGTACGATTGGGAGTGTCGTCGGCACACTACTTCTGGGGTTTTACTTGTTCCCCCGCATTGGCACGCGTGAAATCTTCCTGGGTCTGGGTGTGGGGTTGCTTTTACTTGCCTGGGTCGTTTCATTTTATGAACGCAAGCTTTTCAAATCCACCATTGCCGTCCTGCCTGTTACATTGTTGCTCCTTCTGGGTATGCATTCATTCGGAACAACCGCTATAGTCCATAGACAACAGGATGCTTCCTTCCAGACACGCTTCGAGCGCGAAACCCTGTATGGCTGGGTGCGTGTTCTCGATGACTCAGCCCTCAATTTACGCCTGTTGACTGCAGATGCTTCCACTATCGGTGCGGCCAGTCTGAGTCACGGTGAAAATGCGCTGGTCTACCAGAAAATTGTGGAATTGATTCCGGCACTCGCACCCGGCATATCACACGCACTGCTGATCGGCCAGGGTGCCGGTCATATGGTGACAAGCCTGGAACGCCATGGCATCGTGACCGATACGATTGAGATCGATCCGGCTATCGTTGAAGCAGCACACGATTATTTTGCTTTCACCCCGACTGGCAAAACCATCATCGGCGATGCCCGCTATGAAATACGCAAACTACAGGGGCCATATGATCTGATTATCCTCGATGTTTTTACCGGTGGTTCCGAACCGGTACATCTGCTGACACAGGAAACCCTGCAACAACTGGGTAGCCTACTCACTGATCAGGGGGTACTGGCGCTCAATTTCGTCTCGTTTCTGGAAGAAGGTCGCAATATCGCACTCGCTTCCGTCGGCAAAACGCTGAAACAGGTCTTCCCTCAGCAGCTCGTATTCATCTCGGAACCTGACAGCGACTTCAATGATTTCATCTTCATTGCTTCTCGTCGTATCCTGAATATCAATGATGATCGGCTCTCCGGTTCACAACGGGCCTGGCTGGCAGCAAGATTACTCAGAATCGATCCGGAATATGGAACGATTCTGACCGATAACCTCAATCCCCTGGAACAACTCCAGTCACGTAAAGCTGAATACTATCGGCGACTGATCATCGACTCTATAGGGCCTGACCGTTTCATTCGCTGATCGATCTCACCCCCTGCAACGATTATGTACTTGAGATTAGGTTATTATTTATCGGTTGCCTCCCATTGTTCGGGAGTATAGGTTTTCATCGATAGTGCATGAATCTCTTCACGCATCCGATCACCCAGGGCGCGATAAACCAGTTGGTGTTGCTGCACTACGCTTTTCCCCTGGAATTGGGTGCTGACAATAACGGCACTAAAGTGATGGCCGTCGTCTCCTGCTACTTTGATCCATGTGCACGGCAAGGAAGTTTTGATCGTATGCTCGATCGATTCTGCAGTCACCATATAAAAGAACTCCTCTAAATCATAAAAATATAAGTATGTCTCGTTCAATGACGAATTTTATAGCCACTCTTCAGCATCCATAGCGCCCACCCCGAAATCCCCGCCAGACAGGCCACCACGATTATCAGGCTGACATAAGGTGAAATATCGGAAATACCAAAAAAACCATAACGAAAACCGTCAATCATGTAAAAGAAAGGATTCAGGTGCGACAGAAACTGCCAGACAGGCGGAAGCGAATGCACGGAATAAAACACACCGGAAAGAAATGTCAATGGAAGAATGATAAAGTTCTGAAATGCTGCCAGTTGATCGAACTTGTCGGAGATAATCCCGGCAATGACACCCATCACACCCAGCATGGCGCTGCCAAGGAGTGCAAACAGAATGATCCATAATGACAATTGCAGCGGGGATGGATAGAACCAGGCAGCAACAGCAAACACACCCAAACCGACCACCAATCCACGCAGCATCGATGCACCGACATAAGCCAGAAAAATTTCCAGATATGAAAGCGGCGACAATAAAATGAATACCAGGTTACCGGTTATTTTTGACTGGATCAGACTGGAAGATGAATTAGCGAATGCGTTCTGCAAAACTGCCATCATCACCAGCCCCGGAATCAGAAAAACAGTATAAGCGACACCCTCATAAACTTCCACCCGCGCAGCAAGTACATGTGAAAAGATCAACAGGTAAAGCAGACTGGACAATACTGGCGCCAGGATCGTCTGAAGACTGACTTTCCAGAAACGCATCAGTTCCTTATAAAACAGAGTATAAAAGCCTGTCATGAAGCAACTGCCAAATCATTTTCCATGATTTTCATGAATACATCTTCAAGATCAGGCTGCAGTAACTGCATCTCAAGTATCTGTACCCCGGATTCGCGCAATATCGACAGGATAGGTTCGATTTCAGTGTAATCCCTTACCTTCAAACTGTGCAGACAGCCATCATGTCTACTTGGCCACTTCTTCAATCCAGCTGGTAATATCTCCGTGGATAGGCGTAGTTCCAAAGTATAGTCCTGAACACTACGAACGAGATTATGCACGCTATCGAGTGCAACAATTCTACCGTGCTTAAGCATTGCCACACGGCTGCATAATGCCTCGGCTTCTTCCAGATAATGTGTGGTCAGCACCACAGTATGGCCTTCAAGATTGAGTTGCTGGACAAACTGCCACAAGCTCTGACGCAAGTCTACGTCGACACCGGCTGTTGGCTCATCCAGTATGATCACCGGAGGTTTGTGTACCAATGCCTGCGCAATCAACACCCGCCGTTTCATCCCACCTGACAGCGCACGCAAATTAGTATGTGCCTTATCCGAAAGGTTGAGCCGATAGAGGATTTCGTCAATCCAGGCGTCATTCTTTCTGATTCCGAAATACCCCGACTGAATCACGAGCATTTCACGCACGGTAAAAAAGGGATCGTATACCAGTTCCTGTGGAACGACACCCAATCTTTTGCGGGCTGCACGATATTCAGACAATACATCATACCCCATTACCCTGGCGGTACCGCAGCTTGCCCGGGTCAGACCAGCGAGAATACTGATCAATGTGGTTTTACCCGCACCATTCGGGCCCAGCATGGCAAAGAATTCCCCAGGCTGGATGACGAGATCGATATCATCGAGCGCAGACAGCGCACCATAGCGCTTGCTTAGTCGCTGTACTTCGATAGCTGGAATCATTGTGTCGGGAAAGATCAATCGGATGTTATCAGCGCAAGTCCATTGCGCTTCAAGCACTAACCGAATCTGGTTGAGTATCGATTGGAAGCAGAGCAGTTACATCGTACAACTCAACCAAGCTAGCCAGATTCTCCGGAAGATTGATGAATCCAAGCTGCCGGTCACGGGCCTGAGCAGCGCGCACCCATTCCAGCAGCAGGCTGACGGCTGCAGAATCTACCGTGGTGATTTTCGAAAGATCGATCACCAAATCGTGTTGATCCATTGCGGCCACACCTGTCTGCATTACCTTGACCACATTATCATAGGTTACCGGACCACTGACGATAAGTTGACTACCCTCAGAATGGACGTACGCATCCAATTTTTCAACCACACTACTGGCCTTTCAGTGATGCATTTCTTTCCACGAGCGCCGTGATCAATCCTTCTACGCCACCATCTCTGACCTGGCTGTTGAAAGTACCACGGTAATTGGTGACCAGACTGACTCCGGCAACCGTCACATCATAAACTTTCCAGTTATTGCTGGTTTTTTCCATAGCATAATCAATTGGCACAGGCTGTTTTCCTCTTCCCTGGATCACCTGAGTTTTAACCGTGGTTCTCGTATCTTGTGGACCGACATTCGCTGGACTCACTTTGATGACTTCATCACGGTAATTGGTCAGCGAGTTGGAATAGGTCCGTACCAGCAGGGTACGAAACTCCTTGACCAAGGTTTTCTTTTGCTCCGGCTCGGCTAAAGACCAGTTCCTGCCCATTGCCAGTTGGGTCATACGGGTAAAATTGAAATGAGGTAATATTTTTTCCCGGACAAGATTCAATATTTTATCCTGATCACCTGCCTTGATGTCATCATCCTGTTTCAGGATAGCGATCACTTCATCGACCGTATTTTTGATCAGTGCATCTGGAGCAGTATTCTGGGCAAATACAGGAGTAACTACTGATAATAAAACCAACAAAAGAATTTTTTTGAGAAGCGCTTTCATGTTTTGTCACCTATTTTAAATTTTTAGATCCAGAATCTTTATCTTCTGATGCCTTATCAAATAGAAAACGTCCGATCATCTCCTCCAGCACAATCGCCGAATTGGTTTTCATGATCTTTTCACCATTTTCGAGCATGACTTCATCGCCACCCGGCAGCAGTCCGATATATTGTTCACCCAGTAGTCCTGAGGTCAGAATACTGGCAAAAGTATCTTTTGGAAAACGGTAGCGTGCGTCCACCTTCATGGTCACGACTGCATCGTAGGTTTCCAGACTAAACTGGATATCTGTCACACGTCCAACCACAACCCCGGCACTTTTTACCGGGGCACGGACCTTCAGACCACCGATATTCTCGAAATGTCCTACTAGTATATAGCTCCCATTCGTCTGATAACTGGTCAGGTTGCCCACTTTCATCCCCAATATCAACAAGGCTCCTATCCCTGCCATGACAAACAAGCCTACCCAGAAATCCATTATGGTTCGTTGCATCAGCTCACTCCTCTGAACATGAACGCAGTCAAAACAAAATCCAGTCCCAGAATCGCCAGCGAAGAAGTCACCACGGTGCGAGTAGTAGCACCCGATACCCCTTCTGCTGTAGGTGGGGCATCAAAACCTTCGAATACCGCAATCGCTGTCACCACTACTCCAAAAAAGCAACTCTTGATCACACCATTTACAATGTCATAACGGAAATCGACGGCATCCTGCATTTGCGACCAGAAAGATCCCTCATCCACACCAATGAATACCACCGTCACCAGATATCCGCCGAATACGCCCATGACAGAAAACATTGCTGCCAGCAATGGCATGGAAAAGACTCCTGCCCAGAACCTCGGTGCTACGACACGTGCGACCGGATCCACGGCCATCATCCCCATTGCTGCCAGCTGCTCGGTAGCCTTCATCAGACCGATCTCCGCAGTCATGGCCGAACCAGCCCGACTGGCAAACAGTAAGGCTGCAATTACAGGTCCCAACTCCCGGACCAGAGAGAGTGCTATCAACGTCCCCACCGCTGATTCGGAGCCGAATTTCTGCAGGGTTTCGTAGCCTTGCAGGCCCAATACCATTCCGACAAACAACCCGGATACCAATATGATGACCAACGACAACACACCGGCGAAATAGATCTCGCGCGTAATCAGACGAAAACGCAGAAAACTGGGGAGAGACTTCAGCAGTACCAACAGGAAAAAACGGCTGGCACTGCCCAGGCGCCAGATACTGTCGATCGTCCGGTGTCCGATTGCCTGGATACCAGCCCTGATACGCTTAACCAAAATGACTCTCCAGACTCAATTTGTGATCCTCGAGTAGATCAAGTGATCCGTATAACATTCACGATGCTGCAGCATGCACCGACCTATCCAGTCGCCGTACGCTTTATGGCACAGCGAATTTATCCAATCAACGAAACAGTCGAGAACCAAGGATCTTGCTACCAGCATCATGGTATCAGTATCCTGCCAGACGACTATTGGGAGTTTCCACGTTTAAATCCGTAGAATAAGTCTGTGCCTGATAATGGAAGGGCACCGGACCGTCCATCTCACCATGAATGAACTGGTGCACGAATGGCACCGTGGATTCACGTACTTCATCCGGAGTACCCTGTGCAGCAATTACACCATCTGCCAGAAAATAAACATAATCGACAATGCGCAGGGATTCCTGAACATCATGTGTCACCAGAATAGATGTCATACCGAGGGCATCGGTCAGGCGACGGATCAGGCTGCCGATTACGCTCAATGAAATCGGATCCAATCCGGTAAAGGGTTCATCATACATCATCAACATAGGATCCAGCGCGATCGAACGTGCCAATGCCACACGTCGTGCCATACCACCGGAAAGCTCCGCCGGCATCAAATGGTGCGCACCACGTAAGCCGACCGCATGCAGTTTCATCAGTACCAAATCCCTGATCATC
The DNA here is from genome assembly GCA_039794425.1 of Nitrosomonas sp. Lineage (GTDB taxonomy): Bacteria > Pseudomonadota > Gammaproteobacteria > Burkholderiales > Nitrosomonadaceae > Nitrosomonas. The sequence goes on from JBDIVK010000001.1 coordinate 129,476, forward strand.
GCTTCAGGCAGATCAGTATGTTCGCGCATCTGAAAAGCTACGTTATCAAATACCGATAGATCGGTAAACAACGCACCGAATTGAAACAGCATACCCATTTTGCGGCGCAGCTTGAACAGTGCATTGCGACTGAGTTCATGCACGATCTGTCCGGCTACACTGACAGAGCCGGCCGATGGCCTGACTTCCCCCCCGATCAAACGCAACAGCGTAGTTTTACCTGATCCGCTGCCGCCCATGATGGCTATCACCTGCCCCTGGGACATGGTCATATCGACCCCCTTCAGAATTGGCCGGGTGCCGTAAGAAAAATTAACGTTCTTGAATTCAATCAGCGGTTCAGTGACCATCAAACAATCCGTATCTCATTTTCGAAATACCAGTGCATCCTATACTCGGGATACGTCCGATTGATTTCCGGAATCAGTATTGACCCCCGAAAACAATCAAACTCAAACAGATAAACAGGAAATCATCCCCAGCAATGAAAACCAGAAAATGATCTGGCAAAAGCCATTCCAGAACATTCCGGCCCGGCATATACAAAATTCGCCAGCAAAGCTCCGATCAGCTTGATATCCGGTCATATCGCTGATACGCTACCGGCCTATTACAGTCACGGTACATATACCGATCCCAACAAAACCAACCCTCTTTGTTGATCCCTATATCAGGTTTCCCTCAAGAAAAAAACAGGGGCAACGCGCTGAGCAAGCTTGTCATGTATTTTACCAGAGCATCCCGAACATATCCGGTCTCATCTTTTTCAGCCCGTAGACTCGCATGCTTTGTAATTATTCTGATCCTCCTGCAGGGACAATTCAGTGTAGCAAGTGGGATTTACCGCTCAATAGACTCACACGGCCGAGTCACTTATTCAGATATCCCCACACCGACCGCCAAACCCCTGCGGTTGCATGTTCAGCCGTCACGCACCATACATCGTGTCGTCAAAGTGATCGATGGTGATACCGTCATCTTGCAAGGGAACCGACGCGTCAGGCTACTGGGTATCAATGCACCTGAAATCGAAAGCCGACACCGCCCCGCCGAGCCGGGTGGCATCAGTGCGAAAAACTGGCTGCAAAAAAAATTACAGGGACGCAGCGTTTATCTGGAATACGATCAGCAAAAACATGATCGTTATAAACGAATACTTGCCCATCTATATCTTCCGGATGGAGAGCATATCAACCTGTCTCTGCTGAAAAGGGGCTTGGCTACCGCAAATCTGCTACCCCCCAATCTGCTTCACAGCGAAGCAATCATCAAAGCGCAACAACAGGCCGAAACGCAGAAACTCGGCATCTGGTCAATGAAACACTACGCGCCACGCTCACTCACTCAGTTAACTGAGAAGCCATTCGGCTGGCAACGTTACCGAACAAGAGTTATAGCAGTTAAACGAAACCGGCAATACAGTCGGCTGATCGTCAATGACAAAATTGATCTTCGCATCTCCAACAGTGAGCTGGCCTTATTTCCACCACTTACAACGTACCTGAAAAAACCTCTCGAAGTACGTGGCTGGGTATCGCGCAGAAACGATCACTATTCGATACACATCCACCATCCAAGTGCGCTGATCTTACGTTGAATCCCCTTCTTTTCGCTTAAAAATCATTATAGCGTGAATGTCTACGCCATCGAATACGGGGAATAACCAGTCCCAAAAACAAACCGGCACACAATACCAGTGCCCCGGCATAAAACCAGTCACGTTCGATTTGTGTGCTAAGTATATGGTTCTCCTGCTCAAGTTTACTGAACTTCATCTTCAGATCAGCTATTTGTTGTCGCATTTCCTGATTCTGACTGTTCAGTTGAACCGCGCTGGCAGCCGTTTGTCTGATTTCCGCCAGATCGGTTTCCAGTTGTTTATTATCTTTTTCCAGTGCTACCGCCCGTTTTGCCAGTACTTCATACTCACGCTTGATCAGGTTGGCTTGAGCACCAGGACTGTCCGGTTTATTTTCAGATCCGGAAAAATGACTGCTCAATTTTTCCAATAACTCCCGGGCCGAAGGTTCAGCCATCAGGTGTCGTGTCAGTACCCAACCTTCGGTTCCACCTGTCGTACGGACCTTAGCATAACCTTTACTCTGATCACGTTCCAATACTTCCAGTGCTGCACCACTTTTCAGCATTCTCACAATAGCATGTTGATGGCTGGGCCCGGTGCGCAGCAATACTTCAACCTGATCACTGGCATAATACTTCTCTGCCTGGGCCGACAATGGGAATGTCCAAGAAAAAATAATGAGGGCAATCTGAAAAAAGAGCAGGAGTTTATTCATTTAAATAAATTCGGACCCCAAAAACAAGTCGATGAAACAATCACCTTCAGGAATTTCTCCCCGAATATGCCGGATCATCATGTTAATTTCATAAAGAAATATTACTTGTCTTCAAATCCTGATAAAAAATATTTTATTAACAGCACCATAAAAAAAGGAAAAGCACTCAGAGCCGTAACCAGATAGTGTTCATAGGTAAACTGGTCACCTTCGTCCATGATGATATAAGTAAAAAAAATAGCGATCGGAAAAATGACGGTAATAATCTGAAGTAGTACAAACAGTTTCTTCATTACTGGAAAGATTCATTGTCTTGTTTCGTTACAACGAGAAATTACGTTTACAATAGCATATCATAGAAACTTGAATCGCCATGATGAGGCAATGGTTATCGGAAACGACAGAAAATGACTGGATCGCTACAAGTCATACTCGTTTTGACCAATTTTCCGGATGAAACAACCGCACGGGAATTGGCGGAAATACTGATCGATAAGCAACTGGCTGCCTGCGTCAATATCCTGCAGGGATGCACTTCCTTCTATCGGTGGCAAGGTCTAACTGAAACGGCCCATGAAATACCGGTTCTGATCAAAACGACGATGCAACGCTACGAAGCAGTGGAACAAACAATCAGGACATTACACCCCTACGAACTCCCCGAAATTCTCGCTGTCCCTATCGATAACGGATTACCCTCCTATTTACAATGGGTCGCTGACGAAACAAATATCTAACAGGATCAATCAATGTATTGGATAAAAATTATTTTCCTGTCGTTATGCCTCATCAGTACACACGTGATGGCTGAAGAAAGCCAGTCATCCGGTTTATCAACGATTTTGCAGCGTCTGGGAGCGAGTTTTAGCCAGACAGAACAGGAGCTATTACCACCGGATGAAGCTTTCAAACTGTCGCTCGAGGTACGTGACGGCAACACCCTGATCGCTCATTTGACACCTGCCAAGGATTATTACCTTTATCGGGATAAGATCGTTTTCGAATCAAAAAGCGAAGATATCCATATCGATAAAGTCACGCTCCCGCCAGGAAAGATGAAGAATGATCTGACTTTCGGTCAGACTGAAGTTTATTATCAACCCCTACAAGCCGTCATTTTGTTGCGGCGGGATATCCCCGAACCCGAACAACTTACCTTATCTGCTACCTATCAAGGTTGTAACGACCCGGTTGGCGTATGCTACGCTCCAATCAATAAGGTAAATGAATTGCTGCTGCCTGCTGTCAAGACTGCAGTCGATACAGTTGCGGGAACGATCAGTGGAAGTGCCAAAGCAGCTGAAACGGATGTAACTAATGAATTGTTTCAGGTACCCGCTCAAGCCCCATTGTTCGAAACGGAATCCTATAAAATCGAACGAATGTTTGCCAGTGGCAGTTTCTGGCTGATCCTGAGTGGTTTCTTTGGTATCGGTCTATTACTGGCCTTCACACCCTGTGTATTTCCGATGTTTCCGATCTTATCAGGAATCATCGCCAGTAAGGGGCAGCATATGTCGAAACTACGCGGTTTCACACTTGCGCTGGCCTACGTACTTGGAATGGCAATCACTTACGCCATTGCTGGTGCTGCAGCTGGCATGTCCGGTGCAATGCTGTCGGCCGCCCTGCAGAATGCCTGGGTACTGGGAACGTTTGCATTGATTTTCATTGCGCTGGCATGTTCGATGTTCGGTTTCTACGAACTGCGGTTACCATCTTTTATACAAAGCAAGCTGGCTGAAGAAACAGGTCATCTGAAAGGCGGCCAGCTCACTGGTGTATTTGGGATGGGAGCATTGTCCGCGTTAATCGTCAGCCCCTGTGTCGCCGCACCCTTAGCAGGCGCATTGCTCTATATCAGTCAAACGCGTGACGTCGTTCTGGGTGGCTCGGCCCTATTCGTCATGGCACTGGGAATGGGCGTTCCGCTGCTGCTGCTGGGAGTTTCTGCCGGTGCACTGTTACCTAAATCCGGTGCATGGATGAAATCTGTTCAACAGTTTTTCGGTGTACTCCTGCTGGCAGTGGCGATCTGGTTGATTTCGCCTGTCATTACAGAAGTCATCCACATGCTGTTATGGTCGGCACTGCTGATCATTTCCGCAATCTATTTGCATGCACTCGATCCGCTACCCAATCAGGCATCAGGCTTCAGGAAATTTCTTAAAGGAGTCGGAGTCATTGCATTACTCGTCGGCGTTGCATTACTGCTAGGCGTACTCTCCGGGAGCCGGGATGTTCTGCAACCCCTTTCCAAATTCAATTTTGCCGCCAGCTCCGAACAACTTGTCCGACCTGCTGCAGGGACAAACGAACCGTTACCTTTCAAACGGATAAAAACGACTGCTGAACTGGATAAATATATTCAGCAGTCTCAAGGTCGTTACGTCATGATCGATTTTTATGCTGACTGGTGTATTTCCTGCAAAGAGATGGAACGTTTCACCTTTACCGATCCAGCCGTACAAGCACGGTTAAAAGATGTGGAATTAGTACAAATCGACGTGACCGATGGCACGCCGGATGATGCCGAACTGTTAAAGCGTTTCAAACTTTTCGGCCCACCCGGTATCCTGTTTATCGATCGGCAAGGGCTTGAAATTCCCGACATCAGAATCATCGGCTACCTTGATAAGCAAGACTTCATTACCGTATTGGATGCAGTACTACGCTGACAGGATATTTTGATATCATTATTGCTTATATAAACTTACCATCCTGCTGCTATAATTATCCTGTATCATTACTGAATCAGAGCTACCTATTTCATTTTTGCTCAACAAACGGGTCAGCGCATTTCTCTCGGTTCAGGGTCAGGTGTTCAGTCAATCATGTCCTTGGATAATCCATGTCTAAACCAAACAAAATTTCGTTTTATATCATTGTGGCGATCTTCTCATTGGCAGCCGGTTTTGCTTACAAGTCCCGACAAGTGGACAATACTATGTCCCTGACCAGTAGTGAAAAGAAAACCGGTGCAGATAAGTTTTTTGCCGCAACCTTATCGACTCCGGAAGGTACACCACAACCAGCTTCGCAATGGCGAGGCAAAATTGTAGTAGTCAATTTCTGGGCAACATGGTGTCTGCCCTGCCGCGACGAAATCCCGGAATTAATCGATACGTATACGACGTATCGTAACAAAGAACTGGTAATAGTAGGTGTAGCCATAGATGAGGCAGAAAAGGTCGCCGCATTCGGTAAGGAATTTAACATTAACTACCCGGTACTGGTCGGAGATATCGAAGCCTTTTCACTGGCAGAAGCCATGGGCAATCCACAAGGTGCCCTGCCCTTTACTGTTACGATCGATCGCAGCGGTATGATTGTAAATACACATTTGGGACGTATCAAAAAACAACAGATCGAAAAAATAATTGAACCGATGCTTTAAACGCGACTAGTATAAAAAGCGTTAATTGATTGAAAGGGTGAACGACATGTATCACTTACTGTCTATTACCTGACAAATAATTATAAGAAACTGGCTGCTAAAAAAACCAGTGAGAAGGGGAGAACGTAGCCGAAACAAAGTTTTGAGCTTTGTTGTAATCAGAATGAGAAATAAAAATCATTTACTTGATCATTTAAGATACGCGACTATAGCTGTTGAAAAAAGGATCAAATCATGGACGAATTTTCATTTTGCTGTTTCTTAGGGGCCTAGAGCCTCCGTGCAATCTGGCAATTTACTTTGTAGGCAAATCAGCGACTCCCTTAATCTAAATTCTCACTTTCCTTATGACAGAAAAAATTTCTTTATTCGTTATCAGTACAATTTTGGCCGGACTCACTATTCGGTTCGCAATTCCACTAGCACTTACCTACGGTATCCTTGATCGACCAGGCCAGCACAAACAGCATAAGGTTCTTACACCTTTCGTAGGTGGAATGGGAATCCTGGTAGCACTATTTATGGCCCTGATTGCTCTAAGCAGTTACTATCCAGAACAATCCACAAAGTGGATGGGGTTGGGACTCGGCTCCATCATTATTTTTATTGTGGGTTTTATCGACGATATTTCCCATCTTCATTACAAGTCACGCCTGGCTGCACAGGCCACTGTCATACTAATCATGATTGTGATGGGTGAAGTCATACTTACTGATCTCGGCGGTTTATTACCTGGTGGACCATTAACGCTGACAACTTTTGCAATTCCTTTTACGCTCTTTGCCGCTATCGGTGGAATCAATGCACTCAACATGATCGATGGAATCGATGGATTATCCGGATCCATATCTCTAATGAGTCTGCTACTACTTGGTACAGTAGCCTTCATTGCCGGTGATCAACCCAGCTTACTGCTGATCATTGCACTCGCCGGCGGTACAGTGGGCTTCTTATTTTTCAATCTCCGTCACGATCTCCAACCCCGGGCAAAGGTGTTCCTCGGTGACAACGGAAGTATGCTATTGGGATTTCTCATCGCATGGCTTCTAATCGATCTCTCACAAGGTAGTGACCGTGCTATGACGCCAGTCACAGCACTCTGGCTGTTCTCCATTCCGTTAATGGATACCATCAGCATTATGCTGCGCCGAGTATGGCAGCATAAATCACCATTTGAGCCCGACCACAATCATCTACATCACATCCTGCTCAATGCAGGTTACCGTGTCGGAGATACTGTATTCGCCATTACCTCTGCACATTTATTACTGGGAACGATAGGGTTAGCCGGTTTATACCTGGAAGTACCCGAATTTGTGATGCTACTGGGATTTCTGCTGATATTTTCCTGGTATTTTTATCTGACCCTTCATCCCTGGCATTTGATTATGGCGCTACGCTATCTCCATACCCTTTGGGGGCTCATCCCCACCCAAAGCCATGGTGTTTTTCTTGGTAGCTATACTGCTCAGGAAGCAGAAAATCTGGTTCGCATGATTTCAAAAGAGCTCCGACCTAGTATAGATTCCCTGATACATGTAGTAAAACAACACACGTCACGCGGAGAAGATGAGAATCAGTATGTTGTAGCCGTCAACATCAGATTACTGGATACTGACGACAGTATTCCACAAAACGAAACCGGAAAATTCATCGAATCATTACAAAAGCGCATGAAAGAACATTGTGGCATCCAGCTACGTCATCTCATCGAGCGCGATAACCGAAATGAAAGGAGGATGCTTGACCTCGGCAATCCTTTAGGCAATCTGCGCAAAGCAGAACGACGCAGCAGTCACTCAAAGTTACTGGTATTTGAAGCAATGTTCGATCGGCCGATACCCAAACATGATAAAAACAGAGAATCAATACAATCGCCTGCCAGGGCTACTAATCGCCGCGGCTATAACCTGTAAAAGCACGCCATCTTTTTCAAGACTTAATACCCCGTGCTTATTTTCCCTACCCGGGGGTTTCAAACCGCCGGGTGACAACTATCAAGCCAGATACCTCTTGTGATCCACGCCATTCCAGGCGTAAATGGGCTTATCCTCGGGCCTTCAGTGCCATACTTACCAATTGACGTTCAATCGAAGTGAGTGCTATATTTTTTTGCCAGTCAATAGGTATACGGGAATCAGGAAAAAGTGCGTTCCCTTAACATAAATTTCAGGGAGGATCGTCGTGGCTTCAACTAACAAAGTTTTTATCAGTTTTGCACTCAAAGATACTGAACTCAGAGATCAACTGATTGATGAAATCGGCCAGATCAATGAACAATGGGAATGTATATACATGCCTCAGAAAAAATCATGGGAAAGTGCATGGAAAGCGGAATGCCAGGAAACGGTAAGAGGTTGTGACGGGGCAATCGGTATCATAACTGCCAATACGATTCGTGCGGACGGGCAGCAGTGGGAACTACATTGTGCCTATGAATCACAAATGAGGGTACTGCTGATCGGTGACGATGAGGCCTGTGAAATGCCGGCAAAGAAACTTCCAGATCTGCTAAAAGATGAGGATATCCACCCATGGGATATTTCTACGATCAAAATGTTTCTGAATAGATTGTAGCGACATCATGACAGTGCGGGTATTGCTGTGGAAGATCTTACAGTCCTTGTAGACGTATCGCTTTCCGACAAATTGCTTTCCGGATATTCTCCAGCGCTTGTTTGATCCGATGCCGGGGAGCGCCTATATTCATGCGCATGAAGCCACTGCCTGCTTTACCGAACAGAATACCGGGGCTCATACCGATTCCGGCCTCAGAAATAAAAAATTGCCTGAGTTCGTCATCGTTCATACCAAGCCCACGGCAATCGAGCCACATCAGGTAAGTACCTTCGGGAGGAATAGCCCGAATCTCCGGTAAATAGTCGATTAAATATTGTCGTACGATTTCCCGTGAGGATGCAAGATAGGCCATCAATGAATCGAGCCAGTCACCTCCTTTGCGGTAAGCTGCTTCGAATGCAACAATACTGAATGGATTGGCAGCGCTGATGTGGACCGTTTCCAGGCACACTTTGATGGCAGCCCGATATTCAGCATTGGGTACAATCAGTGCAGACAGATTAAGCCCGGGAATATTGAAAGTTTTACTGGGAGCAACTGCGGTAATGACCTGTTCTGTATAATCAGCCAAGCTCGCCAACATATGATGATGTGTTGTATCCGGATAAACCAGATCTGCATGGATTTCGTCGGAAATAATAATAAGTTCATGCTGCCTGGCTATATCCAACAAACTCTCCAGTTCCGATCTACTCCAGACTCTGCCAACCGGATTATGCGGTGAACAAAACAACAGCATACGAGCAGCAGCAGCTTGCCGTGCCAGATCATCGAAGTCTATGGTATACCGTTCTCCTTCCAGCTGTAACGGATTGGTAAAAAGCTTTCTGTCGGTCTTCGTTACTGCCGAAAAAAACGGATAATACACAGGCGGTTGAACGATGACAGAATCATCTGGCTTGGTGAGTGCCAGAATGGCAGCATTTACCGAAGGCATCACACCAGGGCACAGAATTATCCATTCTCGGTCCACCCGCCAGCCATGGCGTGATTCCAGCCAGTCGATCAGGGACGTATATAAACTATCGGGAAATAACGTATAGCCATAAATCGGATGGGCAGCGCGTGCTATCAAAGCTTCGGTGACTGCGGATGGCGTGGCGAAATCCATATCTGCCACCCATAGCGGCATCACTTCCGGACGGCCGAACATCGCCTGCCGGCCATCATATTTCGTACTGGATGTCCCGGTTCGGTCGATCTCACGATCAAAACCGTCACTCAAACAAGTTTCTCCCAAATGGTTACTTCCGACAATGTATGCTGGAATTTACGCCGGGTTTCACGAATCACGAATGGCACCGACTGCGGTCCTTTGATCAACTGGAAATGTCCACCGAGAATCTCCTTAAGCCCATCCAATGTACTGAAACTTTCGCCATCTCGCTTGAAGCCACCGATCCAGGCTTCCCGCTTGGTATGTTCCTCTAGCCAGGTATAAGGTGAAGCAATCAACAGCAGCCCACCCGGATTGAGCCTTTCATGAACCATGGTCAGAAATTTAGCAGGATCATACAAACGATCGATCAGGTTAGCGGCAAGAATCAAATCATAGCCTGTCAGAATCGGCTTGAGGTTACAAGCGTCACCTTGAAAAAATTCAACCTTGTGCTTGATATTCTCCAAACCAAGGTTGGCAAGTGTACGTTCCCGGTAAAAAACCAGGTCTCCTTCATCCACCAGCGTGTAACGTAATACTCCGTACTGTGCAAGTTGTACGCCCTGATTGATAAAACGTGCAGAAAAATCGACACCGGTAACGTGATCGAAATGCCGAGCCAACTCGAACGTTGCGCGCCCGGAGGCACACCCCAGGTCGAGTGCACGATGTGCTGGCCGGTTACCCATAGTATCGATGGCCAGTTTGGCCAGGGTCATCGGGAAATTGGGTACATCGAAATAAATATCACCATAATGGAATTCGGCATACTCCGACAGCAACTTGTCAGTTTCATAGTGCGAACTTGGCTGAGTAGCAGGCGCATCGGAAATGACATAGCGGAATCCGGCATGCTGAAAAAAGTGTCGGCGAAAGGCATAACGTGCCGACCTGAGAGACTCGTTACCACATGCGATCCACGAACCTCCCTTGATGAGATTATGCCGATCATCGAAGGTCGGCGTAGTAAAATCATCGTAGAGTGGATGTACTTCAAAACCGGCAAAGGGATAAGTAGGCGTTTCCGTCCACTGCCAGACATTCCCGACGATATCAAAAAACTCACCCTGCTGAAACTCATCGATCGGACAGCTGGAGGCGTAATGATCAAGATGAATGTTACCTTTTGCAGGCTCCGTACACGGTACCTCTGCCAGTTCTGCAACATCATATAAACGATACCACTCATCTTCCGTCGGCAACCGTACTGGTTGCCCGGTAGCCTTTGCCTTCCAGTTACAGAATGCCTTGGCCTCGTGATAATTGACTTCCACCGGCCAGTTCCAGGGCATGGGTACTTCTTCAGTCATCAAACGTAATAACCATTGCTCACCCTCTCGGGCCCAGAAAGTCGGACAGGAAGCACCTGTGTGCCGTCGCCAGGCCAGCCCTTCTTCCTCCCAATAATCATCCGTTTCATATCCTCTCATTTCGACAAAGGCCAGAAATTCCTGATTACTCACCAGATAGCGGCTAGCTTGGAAAGCAGCAATCTCTGCTTCATGATGACCATACTCATTATCCCAGCCATAAACAGGATCCGTTTTATTTTTGCCTGTTGTTACTTTTCCCGCCGGCACCGCTATCATCTGGTTTTCCGGCGCACTCCCGCTCTTGCGGCAAGGCTGCCAGGCAGGATGAGGCTGTACATATTCGAGTCTGTGCTGCCGGATGAGTACGGAGGAAGTCTCCAAATGGATACGTTCGTGCTCCACCCCCATCAGAATCGCCCACCATGGACTTTCCCATGAAATGGGCAAAGTCAGCGGCAAAACACTGATGAGTCCATCCACTTTGGCACGCATGGCACGCCGGTAGGCCATCACTTCTTCAACGGTCGGCCAGTCGTAATGCGTCGTATCCAGGTCGTCCCAACTCATTTCGTCGACACCCACTGCAAACATGGATTCCAGCTTCGGGTTGATCCGTTCCGTAAATAATCCTGCCAGAATCAGTTTGTTGGTAAAGAAAGTTGCCGTATGCCCCAGGTAGAAAATCAGAGGATGGCGTAATGAGATCGGTTTGACATAGTAAGCTTCTTTGCCGCGCAGTGTCTCAAACAACTGCTCATACCGGTCCAGCGTAGTATGAAAATAGGTACGTAGTTCCTCACGTTTGGAATCGATATTTCCACTATTCAGCAGAGGAGTTCTTTGGAAAAATTCAGGCTTGGTGGAAGACATAAGCTATTTAAAACAATAATCTTGCTCTGCTCAAAACGAAAGATTATACCGTCTCCCGCCGCTCGGGTCATTGTAACGGGAAAAGTAAAGCCGATACAATGGATGGATTGAATGCCAAGCCTCTGTAAACAAACGCAAATGGGAAATAGGAAAATCAGGATTACTGTCCCCGGCATCAACTTGCTACCCATCATAAACGTTGATGGTTTTTATATTGGCAAATTCCTTCAGTCCCCAATGAGAAAGCTCCCGGCCAAGACCACTCTCTCTGATACCGCCGAAAGGCATACGTGGATCCGATTTGGTGATACTGTTGACAAACGTGGCACCTGCCGCCAGTTGACGTGCAACCTGCTCGCCATTGTTCAGATCACGGCTCCATATGCTCGCCCCCAAACCAAATCGGGTATCGTTGGCAAGAGTAATCGCTTCGTCTAAGGTCCTCACGGCGATAATCGGTACGACAGGTCCGAATACTTCCTGCGTCATGACTTTCATACCCGAATTGACGTCAGTCAGGACTGTCGGTGCGAAATATGCGCCCCTGCGTGTTCCGCCTGTCTTCACCACTGCTCCTTTTGCAACGGCATCCGCCACAAACTGTTCCATTTCCTCAGCCGCCTGTTCATTAACCAGTGGGCCGATATCGGTTTTCTCGTCGAGTGGATCACCAACAACTAATTTCTCGATTTCGGCAAGTAATGCACTGATGAATGCCTCTTCAACCTCCTTCAATACAATAAAACGTTTTGCAGCAATACAGCTTTGGCCATTATTCTGAAATCTTCCTATCACAGCAGCTTTTGCCGCGACTGAAATGTTAGCATCAGCCAGCACGATAAAAGGATCAGAACCACCGAGCTCAAGTACAACTTTTTTCAGATATCTGCCGGCTATGGAGGCAATGATCTTACCTGCCTGTGTACTGCCGGTCAGCGAAACACCCTGACATAAAGGGTGAGCAATCACCCGTTCGACTAGATCATGGGAGGCAAGAATCGTCCCGAACAATCCTTCCGGAAATCCCGCTTCATCTATCGCTTCCTGAATTTTCAGGGCAGAACCGGTAACATTGGTTGCATGTTTCAACAAGGCGCCATTACCCGCCAACAGCGTCGGGATCAGAAATCGAATCACCTGCCAGAAAGGAAAATTCCACGGCATAATCGCCAGAATGACACCCAGCGGCTCAATAGCAACACGATGTTTTACACCATCTGCTGCCACCTCTTCTTCAGCCAGCCATGAAGCAGCATTATCCGCATAAACTTCACATGCCCAGGCGCATTTCTCGATTTCAGCACGCGCGGCACGAATAGTTTTTCCCATTTCTTCCGACATAAGCCGGGCATACGATTCAGATTTTTTTCGCAAAATTTCTGCCAGCTTCAGCAGAAGTTCCGTCCGCTTGTGCAAAGGCACTTGTTGCCACGCGATATGAGCAATATGAGCATTCTCCAGCATGCTGAAAACCATCGCTTCGGAATATTGTGCATAAGTCTGCAATGTCTTTCCGGATGCCGGATTTTTCGTCAGGATCATTTCATTTTCCTCACAAACTCAGGAGGTGGGTAAGTTCATGGACCACTCAGTACCTCGTCTGTAAGCTGAGCGGCTTCTCGTTTTCCAATTGAGCAGACGACAAAAAACAGATTTCCCCGCCTTGCTGAATGACCAATTCGATAAATGTATCCACTACATCATCTGTCACGCCCGGTGCTGCAGGATCGTCGTGTAGTGTGACGATTTCCTGTTCAGCATCAATGATACCTGGCTGAATATAGCCCTGACGCACGAATAAACGCGCTGCATTACCTGCGATAATGGCACGAAAAATAGTGGAAAAATCCGTCAGCAGCTGATGGGCACTACGTGCCTGCGTAATATGCTGCAGCGCTGTTTCGGCTCTTTGCTTACGATAGTCAGCCAACACCTCCTGCACCTCAGTAATGATTTTTTCTGCAGGGACTTTCAAATCGGGAATAGTCGTTATCTCACCGACAATATCAGTCGGCTGATCGCAAACTTCCTTAAAAAAAGCTATGTTACGTGCATCGCCGGCGATGATGACCGGTAAACGTTCGCGCTCGGGTTTATTCTGAATTTCCTGCAGGCTTTTATCCACACGATTAAAAAACTCTTTTAAGTTACCCGCGTCATTCGGAATCTGCGGACGATCCAATCCCTCCGGAGCAAATCGAAAAGTATTCTCCATCGGGAAACTACCCGTTCGCAATTCAGTCTGTGAATCGAACTCATGAATCAGCCGATCGTTGAACGCTTCAATCAATCGCCCGGTAGTACGCGAAATCACCAGTATATGATAATGCACAGCACTGTTTATTTCCCGCACGAAATCGCGGATAGCAAAAGTCTCATCGATAACCACCCGTTCCTTGACGGCAAATGGAAAACGCATGAGGATTACGTCATCTCGATCGGCAAAAATACCCAGACCATCGAGATTATAGTTATGGTCAAGCTCCTCAACCTCCTGGCTGATTGCATCGATAATTGCTTTGGCCTCACGTTTATCAAGTTCGGTATATAACCGCTCTTCGGCCTCTTTGATGAGATTCTTCAGCGTGATGGCGTCTTGTTTGTTATCCGGGAAAGTCCTATGTGTAGGAAGCAGAATACTGATGGCCAGACCATTTCGGCGATTACTGAGCTGATTCAGGAATGATTTTAATTTCATAGGAGCCCCCGTCAATTATCCAAATTAGGTTTCTGGAAATATTTTTTATAACTTATAATGCCAATATAAAATTAGAATTACGGAAAGTCGATTAGGAATTGCACGGCATTCTAATAGAGACCAAAAATACGGAATATTGTTTAGCAAAACGCGTATTTTCCGATTGTCGACAGTATAACTTCCGTACCATAAATAAAATATTCTCATACAAGGTTTCGTCCACCTTATCTGAAAATATGCCATATCACCCGGATAGAATACGCAAGCCGTATTTTCCAGGTATAACAGTGGCAAAATCAGCAACAGGTAATCGGTTATCCGATCAGTCACGGGCATGTTAAAAGCATATCCTGTATGCCGCTCGTCCATCGGACAAAATATACAAAAATAAGATGGAAGTCAGCAGTACTCAATACGAGCTGAAGACTCCATCATTGCAGTTGTATAAGATAGCTATCTGAAATAACCGAGGAAGGAGAGAGTATGAGTGAAAGGCTTACCAAATCAGCCGCCCGTAATATCTTTTACGGGGGTACGGCTTTTTTTCTGCTACTTTTCATTGCACTTTCGATTCACACCCACCTGTACATCGTTAACACTTCGACCGACCAGACAACGCTCACCGAATCTGTCGCAAGAGGAAAACATGTATGGGAACGCCATTCCTGCATCAATTGTCACTCGCTGCTGGGCGAAGGCGCTTATTTTGCTCCGGAATTGGGCAACGTCTGGGTGCGCTATGGCGGACGTGATCACCCGGAAGGTGCAAGAATGGGTCTGAAAGCCTGGATGAGAGCGCAGCCGACCGGTGTCCCAGGACGACGTCAGATGCCTCAATTCAATCTGACAGAACAGGAACTGGACGATCTGATCGATTTTTTCGAATGGACAAGTCGTATCGACACACAAGGATGGCCCCCGAACACAGCGGGTTGATCTACTTGAACAATAACTGTCCTACGGAGATATATTCATGAAATATCCAACCCAGAAACTTGCCTACCCGTACTTTATCGCTGCATTGTTGCTATTCGTGGTTCAGGTACTGGCCGGTGTATTGGCCGGCAGTGTATACGCTATGCCGAATTTCCTGGCAGAAAGTTTACCGTTTCACATCATCCGGATGATTCACACCAATGCCTTGCTGGTCTGGCTATTACTAGGCTACTTCGGAGCGAGTTACTTTCTGATTCCCGAAGAAAGCGAGCGCGATATCCACAGTCCAAAAATTGCCTGGCTGCAACTGTTTATTTTTGTTTTTGCTGCACTGGCTGCGGTAGTGAGCTACCTGGCAGGCGTGCACGAAGGTCGTGAATTTCTGGAACAGCCTTTATGGATAAAAATACTGCTGGTCGTTGCATTCCTGCTATTTTTATATAACGTGTCCATGACTGTGCTCAAAGGACGCAAGACCGTCGTGACATCAATTCTGTTGCTCGGCATGTGGGGTGCTGCATTGATGTTCCTGTTCGCTTTTTACAACCCCAGTAATCTTGCACTCGACAAAATGTATTGGTGGTATGTCGTACATATCTGGGTCGAAGGGGTATGGGAACTGATTATGGCGTCTATGCTCGCTTTTCTGCTGATCAAGATGACCGGGGTAGATCGTGAAGTCATTGAAAAATGGCTGTATGTAGTCGTTGGACTGGCACTTTTCAGTGGATTGCTGGGTACTGGCCATCACTATTACTGGATCGGTACCCCCGGCTACTGGCAATGGATCGGCAGTATATTTTCCGTGCTGGAAGTACTGCCCTTTTTCGCCATGGTGCTTTGGAGCTTCCACATGGTGTATCGCAGCGGACGCAATCATCCCAACAAGGCCGCTATGCTCTGGAGCCTCGGCTGTCCGGTAATGGCCTTCTTCGGTGCCGGGGTATGGGGATTGCTGCACAGCTTCTCAACCGTCAATTTTTACAGCCATGGTACCCAAATCACCGCAGCACATGGACATATGGCATTTTATGGCGCTTACGTCATGCTCAATCTGGCTTTCTTCACTTATGCCTTGCCACAATTACGCGGCGTGCAACCTTATAACCAGATTCTGAATATGTGGAGTTTCTGGGTGATGACTGCCGCCATGGCCTTCATGACGTTTACCCTGACCTTTGCAGGTGTGCTGCAAACACACTTGCAGCGAGTAGTCGGTATGGGATTCATGGAAATTCAGCAGCAATTGGATCTGTTCTACTGGATGCGGTTGCTAGCGGGCATCGTGTTTTTTGCAGGTGCTTTGTTATATCTCTATGCAGCACTAGGCCCCACTAAAAAGCAAGTCTCATCACCACTGGAAATGCAACCGGCTATTAAATGAGATGCTTACAGAGGATGTACCCTGATCTACCCGCAGTTCCAAGATCGATCCGATGACAACGACCGTTCCTTTTTATGTAGCGATTGGCAATGAATGTGAGCTGTTCGAAACTGCCTACCGGCGCCAACTGCCACTGCTGCTGAAAGGACCGACCGGTTGCGGAAAAACGCGTTTCGTCACCCATATGGCTGCCCGGTTGCAGCGGCCACTCTTCACCGTCTCCTGTCATGATGATCTTACTGCGGCAGATTTAACCGGGCGTTTTCTGATCAAGGGGGGAGAAACGATCTGGGTAGATGGGCCATTGACGCGGGCAATACGGGAAGGCGGGATATGCTATTTAGATGAGATTGTGGAAGCACGCAAGGATGTCACAGTTGTACTGCATCCTCTGACAGACGATCGGCGCATGTTACCTCTGGAACGTACAGCTGAAATTTTACAGGCACCAGACAACTTTATGCTGGTCGTCTCCTACAATCCCGGTTATCAAAACATCCTCAAATCACTCAAGCCCAGCACTCGCCAGCGTTTTGTCGCTTTATCCTTCGATTTCCCACCGCCAGAGATCGAGCTCGAAATCATTGCCCGTGAAAGCGGTTTAGCCAAAGATCGTTGTGCTCCACTAATCAATCTGGCCACACGATTACGGCAACTGAAAAATATTGATTTGGAGGAAAGTGTCTCCACCCGCCTGCTGGTTTATTGCGCTACACTGATGGCCGAAGGATTGGACCCTTATCAAGCCGCACAGGCTGCACTGGTTGAACCGCTGTGTGACGAAATAGAGGTGCAGCAAGGATTACTCGAACTGATTCGTGCCACTTACGGTTAAACCTAAAAACCATAGTTGGACGCACCCGAGTGTGCGTAGCAGTCTCACTCATCGGGCCGGCATGAGCGAAGGCAGCGAGCTCACTACCCATCGGGGCTTCCAGAGGTTGATAAGCGGTCAACTGTGGTTTTTAGGTTAAATATCATGTGGCAATGGCTGGAGCTGGAAGAACAGATCGGTCGTTACTGGCACCGATTGACCGGACAAGTTGCCAGTAGTTATCCGGAATATCCTGCTGCAGCGATCAAGCTCGAATTCATTCATACCTCACTATCCATCTTCTTTCGTGGTCTGGGAGGTGATCATGGTTTGCCACTGACAGCCGGCATGCCACAGGTAACAAACCATCGCCTGAACTGGAAACAACGCCTGGGTCGTGATCAGGAAAAACTTCCATTGGCAACGCTTAACTCGGAACGGTTACTATTACCGGCTACCATCAGTTTTTTTCCACAAAAATCACTCAACCGGCAACTTTATTTCTGGCTCGCAGCCTTTTTTGCACTGACGGAAAAATCCGTAACGCTATCAGATGATCCGCTACAGTCAGATCTCCTTTTCCTCCATCGCGCCTATTGGACCAGTCTCAACGTTTGCCGGCATTATCCGGGATTAAAAAAAATCTACCAGACACTTTGTACCAACGTATTGAAGTTGCGAGCACATCGTATTCTGCCAACCCAAGAACATGCCATAGAAACCATCATACTCGCCTTACTTGGAAAACCATGCACCGATGCAATAGCCACCGCCTTGCTCACGCGTATCCAGCAACCACAGCCCGATTTCGATGGATGGCAAGCGACAAAAAATTACCGTCCGTTCCTACCCGTACCATTATGGGGTACAGTCGAAGCAGCTTCACAGAAAAACACGACTGCGGTACCCTCTGCAGACATGGATCGCACCAGTCACCCGACTGATCCGACAGATAATCGCCGCAGAAAAGCTCAGCGCAGCAAATTCGACCAGAGTGAACGCGACGATCCCCTACTGTTGAACCGTTTCGAGAAACTCATTACCTGGTCGGAGATGATCAACATTAATCGACCGGTAGAAGATGAAGATGAGACTACTGCCCGGGAGGTAGCCGAATCGATGGATGAACTGGCGATTACCTCTCATCAGCGCCGCGCATCCACCTTATTGAAATTCGATCTTGATTTAGCACCGGAGGACACGAACCCCGCTACCATTCTCGCTGAACTGACTTATCCGGAATGGGATTATCGTCGTAAACAGTATCATGCTGCACATTGCCGTGTGCTATGTCAAACAGCCAGTGAAACGGGAGAATACTGGGAACCCGATATCAAAGCCAGACAGCAATTTCGCCGAATTCGTCGCCAATTCGAAGCGCTACGTCCCAGTAGGGAAACGCTGCGTCGCCAATTGGATGGAGCCGAACTGGATCTGGATGCACTGGTACGCGCTCGATCCGATCAAATCGCCAGCGGTAAAAACTCCGACCGGCTCTATCTCGCTGCACGCGAACAGGCACGCGATTTGGCAGTGATGATCCTGGTCGATGTTTCCTTGTCTACTGACAGCTGGATAAATAACCGACGCGTATTGGATATTGAAAAAGAAGCACTTGTGGCACTGGCGACCGGCATTGCCGCATGCCGGGATGCATTTTCGATTGTTACCTTTACTTCACGCAAACGTCATTTTGTCCGGCTGGTCACTATTAAAGACTTTGGTTCCCCCTTCAACAGCCAGACACTGCGACGGATCGCAGCATTACGGCCGGGATACTACACGCGAATGGGAGCTGCATTGCGCCATACCAGCCAATTACTTAAGCTACGATCCGAACGGCATCGCCTGATACTGCTGTTAAGTGATGGTAAACCCAATGACCTGGATCATTATGAGGGTCGTTATGGCATCGAGGACACCCGGCAGGCTATTATCGAAGCCCGCCAGTCAGGCTTGAAATTATTTGGCATTACCATAGACCGTAAGGCCGAAGACTATTTCCCTTACTTGTTTGGTCGCGCCGGTTATGCCATCGTCAACCGACCGGAACGGCTTGCTGAAATCGTACCCGCACTTTATCGCCAATTGATCGGTTAATTCGTACAGATAGCAACAGCATTCATTGAACACTATTCTATGAATCGTTTAATAGTATCCAATAGTACTTCATTCTGAGGATGCTCCTCCAAAGCCGAACGCCAGATTTTCTCGGCATCTTCCTTTGCGCCATTCATCCAGAGTAATTCTCCGAAATGTGCAGCAATTTCCGGATCGGGACGAGCAGCAAAGGCTAAGTTCAAATAGCTGAGCCCTTTTTTCAGATTACCCATACGGTAATAAACCCATCCCAGACTATCCATGATATAAGGATCATCGGGGGATAACTCAATCGCTTTCTGAATCAATGCGAGCGCTTCCGGTAAGCGCTGGCCCCGTTCAGCCAGGCTATAACCCAATGCGTTATACGCATGCGCATTGTCTGGTTTTAATTGAATCAATCTACGCAAATCCCGCTCCAGAACATCCACCTTACCGATTTTATCCGCTACCAAAGCCCGATCGTAAAGCAGTTCGACCTGATCCGGATTCTTCTTCAGATGGACATTCAGTAAATCGTATGCGTCGCGATAGGCACCATTTTCCCGCAACAGTTGTGCTTCGGATAATATCAGCTGCATTTTCTGCTTTTCATCCGATGCACGAACTGTGTGTAAGTGCTGTCTAGCTGATGCAACCCCGTCCTGCTTGGCTAGCAAAAACGTATAACGAACCTGCGCAGGGATATAACGATCCCCACCGGTTACCCGTCGATAAGAATCCATGGCAGCAGTATCACGCTGCGAAATCTCGTAGATACGACCCAGATTGAAATGAGCTGTGTTGGTATCCTCAAACCCCAGTTCCAGAGCCTGTTTAAAATATTTCTCAGCACGCTCAAAATCATTCAACTCTGCGGACAGCAGACCGATGACCAAAGCAATATCCGGATTGGATGGATTTTCTCGTTCCAGTTTCTGGAACTGCTCACGTGCCCGGTTAAAATCCTTTCCTTCCATGAGCATACGGATATAAGCAATCCGCATGTCATTGGCCCGCGGAAATTTATCAAGGTATTGTTCATAAAAGGTCAGTGCCTCGGTATTGGCAATTTGCTGCAGAATCCGCCCCTGATGAATCGCGGCCATCTCCCAGTCCGGCCTCAATTTGAGCGCTCGCTTCATAGCATCAGACGCGAGCTCAAGCTGGTTGGCGGCCCATGCAGCCTGCGATACGGCAAAATGTGCCTCCGGCAGATCAGCATACGAGGCTGCAAGTTTCTGGACCAGCTTTAATGTTTCCTCTCTGTTTTCATGACGAGACAAAAGTTTATTGATTTGCATGAAGGCTCTGTCGATTGATTCCGGTTCGAACATCAGCAGCTTCTCCAGATGGGGGCGTACTCTTTCCAGCTGACCAGTCGCTACATACAATGCTACTGCTGCCTGGCGCGCATGAATGGAGTCAGGTTCAAGCGCCACCCATAAATCGATTGCTTCCCGCGCCTCGTCAAAACGGCGCGTACGCAATGCGATATCGGTTGCATGTTCTGCAATTCTTGGATCACGCGTATTTCTTGCCAGTCTGGTAAAGCTGTCTACCGCAACGTCCGGTTGATTGCGTTGCAGAGCGGTCTCTCCCACCAAAAAATCGAAAAGGACTTCGGCTGTCAGTTCCGTACCGGAAGAAACATTGTCAGATGTCCCTGAACCCGGTCGCTCCGGGTTACGCGCGACGCTGTCGCTGATCCTGGCCATCTGGGTACATCCCACGATACTCAACAACAACAGTATCTTTATCATCAGAATAACATTCATTTTGTCTCAGCCTTCTGCAACTACAATTAATATTAGGACTTTCAAACAGCAGATCTAGTTCTTACATTACGGCATATTCGACCGGGCTCAATACTATTCCCGTGAAAAAGGATTGCCGCCGGCCGGTGGTGGCTGATTCCGAGAAAATGGATCCGCACCCGGTGTAGGCTGGTTTTGTGAAAATGGGTTAAAAGGTGCGCCCGCTGCACCCGACGGAGGAGATCTTCCTTGCTGCCCTTCGGTTGCACTAGCAGTATGAGTAAATTTCCAATCCTGGTAGTCCTTGGCCTGTTCAAAAGCGGCATAATCTTCCGGGAAATTGGCACGCTTGATAGGTACGTCAGTAGAAAGGCTGTAGACCCCGGTAATTCCTCCATCCTCTTGCTTGATCAACCCCCAATCATAACTGTTCGTCATCGGATCGATAAAAACTTTTCTGAGATGTCGCCGAACCGTTAAAGAACGTTCATCCTTGAGTAATTGTTCCAGCGACTCCGGATAACGACTGCCCCCTCCTCCTGCTGTCTGGGAATCGTCGTAATAGGATTCGATAGCTCGTCGAAACTGATCCCCCACGAACAGCAATTCCAACTCTTTTTCCCGCATCGCCGCCGTTCGCCACATCTGCCCGGCACTCGCCAGCATTACACCGGACAACATGACAGCGAACAACGCCCAGATATAGATATATCCCTCTTCTCTAAACCGCCTCATCACCACTTTTCATAAAACGTGCCATCCAGTGCTTGTCTGTCAGAGGTAGTACGCACATCGAACACCCCCTCCATTTCCTCGTCAGGCGGTGGAATTTCTGTCCACACGTTTTGCTCGGTAATCGGGTCGACAGGTATCGCACGAATATAACGCTCCTCTACCAACGCGTGCAGATCTTCCGGGTACTTACCGGTATCCGCATAATATTTATCGATCGCATCGCGCAGGATACTGAGATTCTGCTTGAGTACTGTTTCCTTGGCACGGTCGACAGAAGTAAAATACCGTGGCGCGACGATAGCAAGCAAAGTAGCAATGATCGCCATCACGACCAACAACTCGATCAGAGTAAAACCATGATTACGCAACTGCCGGAGAAAAGTCACTGCTTAATACTTGTATAGAAATTGACACAAACGAAATAGGTTAATAGGATTTGATAGCAGATTTATCAGGATACTTACCACTGATTGTAAGGTATCCCATTCAAGCCTACCTGTTCCGAAAGTGAATAAACATCGTAAATATCGTCTCCCTCCTCGGGATTATCCGGTGAACTGGCATAACTGCGCTTACCCCAGGTTTCAGCGGCTGGTACCTCAGGGTCCAGAAACATCGGATCGCGCGGCAAACGGCGTATGAAAAAAATTTTCTTTTTGCCCGGATCCTTGACATCCTCTGCCCCCATATCGAGATCCTCCAGTTTCCGAGGGTATCCGGTTTCGTCGGCTTTCTTCTCCACTCGCCCCTCATCCGCTGCCAGCTTGTAAGCATCGATCGCTGTTCGGATCTGCCTCAGTGCAGTACGCAGTTCCTGCTCTTTTTCACGTTTTACCACCATCTCGCGTAGCGGCATTGCCGCAGAAGCAAGAATCCCCATGATCGCTACCACGATCATCAGTTCAACCAGTGTAAACCCCCGACTTGCTTTTGTCTGTAGCATCTGTAATCAGAATATGAGGAAATACAACCGTCAATCACTCCCCTTCCCGTAAAACATGAGACTCTGTCATCACACAACAATTCACGAGAAAAAGCAACAATTGCCGTCCTGCTTTCCTTCCGGTAATAATGAATCCATACAATGACATTCTGAATATGCAGATCATTATACCTTCATTGAATCTCAATATTGGCCGCGGGCGGAGAGTCAACTTCTATGGCCTGACCCGTTTCGTCCTGTACCCGTAAATTCTGAAGTGTGATGTCGGTCGTACCCGGATTGGCACTGATCACCTTGAAGCGCAACACTGCAGTCATTCCGGTCGGTTGTTCCCGACCAAGCTTCAGATTGCGCGATCCGGATTTCTCTCCACCATCCATCAGCTCTAATATCTCCTGATCATAATTCAGATCTACCTCACCAGTCAGCATCGTATTCTGAGTCACCAACCGGACGGTTGCAGTAAATTCCCGACCTATTACTACACTTGCAGGCGCCTGCAGCGTTAATGAAGGTGACGTACTTCTGGCTTGCGCAGCTGCTGCTTCAAAAGGACTGGGTGCCGGTGATCCGGCAAACCCGGCTGATCGCGCAGCTTGCTCAAAAAGTGTACGTCCCCCACCGGCAGGTACACCGCCAGAAGGTGCCATTGCCAGCGATTGCGGCGCAGTCTTGCGAATCGCTACGGGTATCCGCCCGGCCGCACTGGCAGTACCGGAATGAAATTCGCTTTCGAAATGGTTAGGTTGGATGACATTACGAATGATATGCGGGGTGATCAATAGCACTATTTCTGTTTTATTGCGGATTCTATTTTGCCTTGAAAATATCTCACCCAGAACGGGGATATCGATTAGGCCAGCAATACCCGCCCTTGTTCTATTCAGATCATCCTGAATCAAGCCTGCCAGCACCTGCGTTTCTCCGTCCCGTAACGCTAGAACCGTTTCTGCCGTACGCGTTCCGATGATGATTGCAGTCGCTGCATTCTCACTATCTCCCGATCTTTTTTCTCCAAGATTGCTACTCACTTCCAGTAATGCTTTCAATGTCACTTCATTGTTCATTCCGACAATTGGTTCGACTTCAAATTTCAACCCCACATCAATATAAGTGGCAGAAGCAGCTGAACCAACGTTGGCAGTATTGGTAACGGTAAACACTGGTTCTCTGTTACCGATATGAATTTTAGCTTTTTCCCGACTCTTAACCCGAATACGAGGATTTGCAAGGAGATCCGCATTGGTTAAAGTCTTACTGAAATCAATATCCGCCCGGTTACTGATAGTGAAACTTCTGAGACCTTCAAATCCATTGTTAGTGATCTGACTAAGCTTGGCTATCGGCTGAGCCGCTACTTCAGCAGGGGGGCCAATACCGGGAACGGCATGGAATGTAACAGAAGTTGGTACATTCGGCCCCAGTAGCAATGTACTGTCACGCTTCACTTCCAGTACAACCACATCCAGCATCACCTCTGGATCAGGAAAATCGTTGATCGCGACCAGTCGTTCCACCAGCCGGACCATCTCCAGCGTGTCACGTATGACAAACAGATTGAGTTTTTCATTGACGTAGATGTCGCGCGCCTTGACCAGCCCCCGGATCATGGCCACCATCTGTTTGGCGTCAGTATTGGCGACATGAAAGCTGCGTACCACCAGTTCCTGGTAATCCTTATGCTTGGCCGGCGTATCCGGGTAGATCAGCAATGAATTACTGTTGAGCACTTTATACGCGAGCTGATTCGTCAGCAGCAATAGCTTCAGCACATCCTCAATCGGGTTGTCACGCACGAAAATCGAAGTTTTCGCTTCCTGTTGAACATTGCGGTCAAACACGAAATTGATACCAGCCGTACGGGAAATGAGTTCGAATACTGCTTTCAGTGGCGTATCACGGAATTCCATGGTAATCGGCTTGTTGAATTCCGATATCAGCGTCAGTTCGGTACTCTCGGCCCGTGCGATACGTTCGCTGAGTTCTTTGATCAGTTGCCTCGCCTCTGCCTGCATCGGATTATCCGCCAGTACGGCCCTCACGATTTTTTCTGCACTTTCCACATCGTTATGTGCAAGTGCCTCTTTTGCCTGATTCACCAGAATAATATGGTGACGTTCCAGATTGGTTGCTTCCAACCCTGCCTTGGCACGTTCATTGCCAGCACTTATTGCCAGCACGCGTTGATAATGCTGCTCAGCCAGATCCAAGTGACCAGCCTGTCGAGCATTATCCGCCTCGAACAGAATCTGCCCGATGATGGTGTCGCGTTCCCGGGTAAGTACCGTACGAATTTCCTTATTATCCGGCTCCTCGCGCGCGGCCTGCTCGAGCTTGCTCAACCCCTCTTCCAGCCGGCCCTCGGCGATCAGTTGTTTCCCTTCCAGAAAAGATGAATTTCTCGTTGTATAAGTCGCGCAGCTTGTAATCAGCACAAGCAGCAGAAACATGGACACATTTTTCCCTATGTTCATCGCATCCTTCCTGGATTTTTTTCATTGATAAGAAGCGTTTGTCTGATACCCAATGGAAGATAGGTCAATTCGATGGCATCCTCCCCGATCCGATCCAACCGATACTGGCCATTGATACGTTCTCCGACTTTGGCAACATGGTTTTTATCTGCCTGGGCGAGAAATATGCGGGTTTCTTCTCCCGCAGTTATCCTGCCAAGATATTCGAACTGCAATGGCGGTGCCACTGGTGCAGGTGGCGCGGCTGCTATCTGCCGGGAAGCAAGCGCTTGCGAGGAAAGGCTGGCAGCAGGAGGGCGCTTCGGTTCCCAGGATGTCATAGAAAAGATATCGTCAGCATCAGGATTGAATTTTCGTTTCCCCAGTTGATCAACCGGTAAAGTTTCGTGGGTGTGTCGGTCGGCACGTGCTCTGCCGGAAGCATCTCGAGCTGGTTGCACTGGCTGGGCAATATCGTCGGGATATGGCTCCTGTTCATCATCCACCCATAGCGCTGCCAGTAAAGTTGCTACCAGTGCGCCCCAAAGCACGAATTTTCGAGAACTATCACTAGCCATGTCGGATTATCAGGAAATTTGAGAATAGGACAAACGGAGAAGCCGGGTTACACTTCGCCCGATCAACAAGATAAAAATTGATGGAAAAGATAAGGAATCAATAGTCATTCAGATAAAGGTGCATGCTCAGACGTGCTTCGAGCCGGCCTGATTGTATGGTTTCACGTTTGATCATGACATCGACCAATGCCAATGCCGGTATGGCCTGTAACGCGTCAGCAATAAACGCACGAATCTGCGGATAGCTGCCACGTACCGGCAGCTGAATCTCATAGCGTACCAGTTTCGATCCCTTTTCCAAAGTCAACCGGTAATCACTGCTGTTCAACTCTACGCTCCGACTTTTGGCGATTCTATCCAACTCATTGATCCAGTAAGGGGAAGAATCACTGCGCGGAAAAAAATCATAAAAAACCTGCAAAGCCTGGTTATTATCCAGTTTTACTTGTCCGGCAGCACCAGTCTGTACCTGCTGCATCGCTTTTACTTTATTTTTCAGTTCCTTCAGTGCCTGCTTCTGCGGCACTATTGCCGTAAAAAAAAATACCAATGCCAGTACACATAACCCTATCCCTATTTTGCCAATATTGCTCAGGCGGGTAGTATGCCAACGTGCCCTGATCAGCCAGTTTTCTAGAACGAGTCGAGCCACGTCGTAACAATCGAAAAAATGATGGGACGGCGCGGATGATCCTGCCGAACCTTATAACTGACCAGATGGGCATTCTTGAAAACGACTTCACGTTCCAGCGCTTCAACATACTCCACCAGACCGGCAAGATTCCTCGCTTCCCCCGAGAGACGAATAGTGCGGCTGGCCACACTGGGCTGCAGAGATAGTAATGCTACCTCTTTGCTCGCAGCAAGTTCCAAAGAATCGAACAACGTTTCCCACGGCAAATTGAGCTGACGCAGCACATCATTAGCCTGCTTGATTTCCTGTTGCGTTGCCTGGCTGATACGTGCCGCCGGTGTCCTGGGCATCTTGCGATGTTGCTGCTGCTGAGTGATGCGTGCTTCGCGTGCTTCCCACTGCGTGACCTTCGCCATAGTCACCCTGAGCTGATAAATCACCGCAACCAGTGCCAGTAAACCAACTATCAGCAAAAGATAATCCACCACTGGTATCTGCTGCTTTCGATAAGGAAATCTCAGTTTCAGGCTATGCATGGTTCTGCCCGGTTATCGGCGCTTCCAGGAAGTGGAAAATGCACAGGTGCCGACCGTTTCCCTTCATCGGGTAATCGTAAAAACTGCCAGCCTTGATCACTGGTCAATTTCCATTCGGATAATTCTGGTGCAAACACATAAACCTGCTTGGCCGACTCTCTTGGCCCCAAAACGATGATTTCCTGCTCCAGCGCTGCCAGTAGTTCTTCTTCGAAATTCTGTACGACCCGCTGGTTACGGACACAACGCCATTGATTATCAAGTAACACTGTCAGGCAAAATCGCCCCGGTTCGATCAAAGCAAACCACAGGTGTTTACTGTCCAGTTCCCTGGACCAGTGATCCAGTGCTGTGGCGAGATAAGGTTCTATCTGTTTGAGTTTGATTGGATAACGCTGGCCTAATGCTTCGAATCCGGCCAGTAAATCAAGCGCAACAGCTGCACACAAAGCACCCCTGCAGGGATCCCAGGTGCTTAGGCTGAGAGTCCAATCATCAATACGCTCGCCATAAATCTCACGCATCTGGAAGCTTGCGAAAGCCATTAACTCGTCGGGATTGGCCAATGCCGGCTGCGGTGCAATAACACCATAACGGACAAAATGATTAGACAACGTCACGTGCAATTCCGCCCCACGTCTGATACCTGCGGAACCAGAATCATCATATATTTGCCCAATCATCTGTTCCAGCAGTTGTAAAGGTGCCTGCCATTGCACGGCATCCGTATTCTGCATGCAAATACTGGATTGCCTGAATCGTTGCACAGGTTTGATACCACGTGACATGCCCACTATATTTATCTGATCCGGCGCAAAAAAAACCTGTATCCGGTCACGCCACAATAGTGACACGATTGGCCTCCTGTAAACTGGTCTGGCCCGATTTAACCATTTCCAGCGCTGCCTCACGCAAAAAATGCGTACCATTCAGTCGAGCAGCTTCCTTGATGCGGCGAATCGGCGCTTGAGCAATAATCAATTCCCGAATTTCATCATTCAGCAGCAGAATCTCGGCGATGGCACTGCGTCCTCGATAACCACTTCCCCGGCATTGTCCGCAGCCTTTTGCGGACCGGAAATTAAACTGTTGTGCCTGTTCCAATGTAATACCCGATTCCTCGATCGTCTGATTTTCCGGTTGTTCTGTTACAGTACAATGTGGACAAAGTAAACGTACCAGGCGCTGAGCCACGATACCGTTCAGGGCCGAGACGAAACTGTAGGGATCGACCCCCATATGCGCAAACCGCCCAATCACATCAAATACG
Source organism: Nitrosomonas sp. (assembly GCA_039794425.1). Taxonomy (GTDB): domain Bacteria; phylum Pseudomonadota; class Gammaproteobacteria; order Burkholderiales; family Nitrosomonadaceae; genus Nitrosomonas. The sequence continues at coordinate 157,909 of JBDIVK010000001.1, forward strand.
TTGTTGGCATGTACAGTGGTAAAAACCAGGTGGCCCGTCAGTGCGGCCTGGATTGCGATCTGTGCAGTTTCGGCATCGCGGATCTCTCCCACCATGATTTTGTCAGGATCATGCCGCAAAATCGAGCGCAGCCCTCGGGCAAAAGTCAGCCCCTTCTTCTCATTGACAGGAATCTGCAAAACACCTGGCAGCTGATATTCGATCGGATCTTCAATGGTAATGATTTTGTCACTGCCATGATTAACTTCCGAAATTGCGGCATACAGCGAAGTTGTCTTACCACTACCGGTCGGTCCGGTTACTAACAACATACCGTAAGGTTCTGAACTGAGACGACGTATACTGGTAATGGCTGCCGTATTGAATCCGAGCTGATTCAGCGTCAACCCTTCGACATGATCGGTCAGTGCCTGACGATCGAGTATGCGCAGTACTGCGTCTTCACCGAAGATACTGGGCATGACAGACACCCGAAAATCGATTTCCCGACCTTGAATGGATACTTTGAAACGGCCATCCTGCGGGATACGACGTTCGGCAATATCCAGGTCAGACATCACCTTGATACGGGAAATCACTTGCTCGGCCAAATCCGCACCCTGCATTACCCCTATTGTAGTCAGTACGCCATCGATGCGATATTTGATGGACAGTGCGCCTGGAGCTGTTTCAAGATGAATGTCACTCGCCTGAGACTTATGTGCGTCATAAAGTGTCGAATGAACCAGACGCACTACTTGGCTGGTACCTTCATGGATCGTCTTAAGTGACAATTCTTCGATTCCGCTTCGCCTCAGATTCTCCTGCGCAGACGGTAGTACATTGTCCATCGCACGCATATCCTGCTCCTGCTGTGCAAAGAAAGCAGCCAGATCAGCGGGATGTGCCAGATACCACAGCGCGTTTACCGGAATATATTCCTCCACCCAGGCACGCAAGCCTGACCGGAACGGATCACCTACAGCCAGCAGGTATAATTGATTTTTACGCAGTAATACGCACTCATGTTTGACCGCCTGAGCGAAGGGCAACAGATCAAAAGCTGGCTTTAACGCATGCAAATCTTCCATGGTTAGCACCGGCATGCGCAGTAGTTCACCCAGCGCGATAACCAATTCATCCGGCGTACCTTGGTAGATCTCCTCCAGCGCTTTGACCAATGATGTGTTACGCGTAATTGCCTGTTCACGCGCCTGCTCGAGTTGAACCGGATCAATGCAAGGTTTATTCGAAAGTGCTACGTTCATTTGGATCAATTGATACTTCCTGCCAGTTCGAAAATTGGCAGGTACATAAGAATGATGATGCCACCTATGACCGTTCCAATAATTGCCATTAACAAAGGTTCGATCAACTTGGTGGTCCACTCGACCCAGCGCCCGATTTCCTCATCGTGAAAGTTACCGATGCGTTCCATCATATCTCCCATCAGCCCCGTGCGCTCACCGACCCGCAGCATGCGACTTCCTACCGCAGTAGTCAACTCCGCACTTTGCATGGCACTGGAAATGGGCCTGCCTTCCCGGATAAGAGCGGCAGCAATTTTTACTCTGGGGCGGAAATGCGGTTGCAATAAGTCACTGACCATTTCCAGCGCCTGGGTAACGGGAATTCCTCCGCGTAATAACATACCCAGTGTTTTATAGAAACGAGCAAGCTGATAAACCCGCATCCTTTCACCGATCGCCGGGATGCGCCATAACGTCTGCAGTAAACGCGCACGAACCTGTGGCTGTGCCAGCGCATAAAAGGTCAACGATAGAACTACTGTTACCACTCCGGCCAGCATCCAACCATTTTCCTGCACAAGATGGCCCCACTGAATCAGCAGCATCGACATCCAGGGTAAATCTGAACCGATATCTTCATAAATGGCACTGAACTTGGGTACGACGAAAACCAGTAGAAAAACTGCCACCAGTAATCCCAGCACCAGCAGCAGAACGGGATAAATAGAAGCTCCCACCAGTTTCTTCCGAACCAGGTCCATTTGCGATTGGTATACAAGATAACGCGTCAATGCTTCGACCAGATCACCTGTACGCTCACTTGCCCGAATGGTCGCAACATACAACGCTGGAAATGCTTGTGGGTAGAATTCCAATGCACGCGAAAACGTCACACCTTCGTATAATCGAGTCAGCACATTCTGAAGTAATTCACGTACTGCACTATCTTCTTCCTTTTCGACCAGCGTTTCGATACCTTCCACCAGGCTAAGACCAGCTGTCAACAGAGCAAGCAGTTCCTGGGAAAAATTTGGCAAAGGAAACTTAGAACCGGATTTAGGCAGCAAACCAGCGAAATTGCGCCGCACACTCAGGACTACTCCTCCCTGTGCACTGATCTGATTCCGAACCTCCGCTTCGCTGGCCGCCTCGAGTTCGAGTGACACGGCTCCCTGCTTAGTAAGCAACGCTTTTACTGTGTACCGCATGTAGCAGAACTACCCGCTGTTACCAATTGGTGATGTCTGCATCCTCACCCGTACCCCCCGGCTGACCATCCTTACCAAACGAAAATAAATCAAAATCGCTTTGCTCACCCGGGTACTTGTATTGATAAGGCCTGCCCCATGGATCCAACGGCAAACGCTTACTCAAATAAGGTCCCTGCCACCTTGTTTCGTTACCGGGAGGAGATAATAATGCGTTCAATCCTTGTTCAGTCGTCGGATAACTACCAACATCCAGCCTATACTGATGCAATGCTTTCTCCAGAGAATCTATCTGCGCTTGAGCCATTTTGACTTCGGATTTACCTACCTGTGAAAAATACTTAGGTCCCACGTAAGCAGCTAACAAGCCGATAATCACCATAACTACCAGTAATTCCAGCAATGTAAACCCACGCATGTAAATCATACGTGACTGAACAGATGCACACTTCATATTCTGATGATCCTTAAATTAGACTTTTTTCCGGAAAGTTCCCGAAAAAGCGTATACAAGTGGAGGAGATATGATACCGAAACAGATGGGGCTAATCACTTCTTATATTGGCATAAAGCATCGAGCGTAGGAGCATAGCGAACTGGATCGTATTGCTGAAATACCCAGCACACACCCTCCAGCTAAGCCTGTTACTCACTGGCATCTTACCTTAAACTCGTAAAAGGTAGTCTTTTGCCTTACGCCCTCTGCCTTACTCGATCGAATTAAATTCTTATTATGCTTCCAATTAGATATAGTAGAGTTGCGCTCGATCCGGGTCAAGCAGGAAAATGCAATTTTTCCTTTCAAGATCAATTTAAAATTGATGTATGCGACCGAATGATGAAGATAGGTTACGTCAATATTTCGTAACCTGATAAAAATCATACTTATGAAACTAAAATTCACGAAAATGCACGGGCTGGGAAACGATTTTGTCGTAATCGATGCAATCAATCAGTCTGTTTCACTGGATCCCGACAAAATCCGCCAATTGGCGGATCGCCATTTTGGCATCGGTTTCGATCAGTTGCTATTGGTGGAAAAAGCCAGAGGGGATGCGGATTTTCGTTATCGCATTTTCAATGCTGATGGAGGAGAAGTAGAACAGTGCGGTAACGGTGCCCGCTGCTTTGTCCGCTTCGTGCATGATCATGATCTGACTGATAAGCAAGCCATCCGTGTGGAAACTCTGCGTGATGTTATCGTACCGACACTGGAAGAAAATGGTGAAATTTCGGTCAACATGGGAGTGCCTCAATTTGATCCGAGACAAGTACCCTTTACTGCCGAACAACGTGCGCCCACCTACTCTCTGACAATCGACGGCAGAAAAATCGAGATCGCAGTCGTATCGATGGGAAATCCGCATGCAGTACAAATCGTACCCGATATCGACCTCGCACCGGTAGCGAATGAAGGGCCGCTCATCGAATCACACCCCAGTTTCCCGCAAAGAGTCAATGCCGGCTACATGCAGATCATGGACCGTACGCATATCCGATTGCGTGTTTTCGAACGTGGCGCAGGAGAAACCTTGGCATGTGGTACCGGTGCCTGTGCAGCAGTAGTTTGTGGTATCCAGCAAAAGATTCTGGATAATGAAGTACAAGTCAGCATGCGGGGCGGCAATCTCCGCGTCCGCTGGCAAGGAGAAAACCAGCCGGTCTGGATGACCGGGCCTGCGACATCCGTATTTGAAGGGGTGATCAATTTATAAAGCAAGAAATATTTACGCTGCCTGTTTCTGCTTTTTACTGCAGATACCTGTAAAATCCCTGCCAATTTCTTGTATCAGCGTTTAACGTTATTATTCCCGGCCATGCGCACACTGATCACCTACATCATGGTTTTCCCCAAGCGCAGTGCATTCGTACTGATCGCGCTGCTGCTGGCAGGTGTGGCCGAAGCACTCAGCTTAACTGCCCTGCTTCCCCTGTTGTCCATCGCAGTAGGAGAATCCATCGACTCGAATATCGGAAAATTCGTCGTCGAAATCCTACATCAGACCGGGATCGAACCTGCACTGGAAACCATCCTATTGGTCATCGTCGGTGGTATGTTCATCAAAGGTGCAATTCTACTGCTGACCAATCAGCAGGTTGGTTACACAGTCGCCCATGTTGCCACTGCCTTACGCTTGAATCTGATCGAAGCCCTGCTGGCCAGCCGCTGGCAATATTATTTGCGTCAACCGGTCGGTGCACTCGCCAATTCGATTGCGACTGAAGCCTATCGCGCTGCCAATGGTTTCGAACACAGTGTCAATGTCCTGGCATTGGCAATCGAGGTTATCGTGTACAGCCTGGTAGCTTTATTCATCTCCTGGGAAGCGACATTGGGATCACTGGTCATCGGCATGATTCTGTTTGTCGTATTGCATAGACTGGTCAGAGCAACCAGACGTGCTGGCGCCAAGCAAACACAGCTACTGCGCCATCTGTTGACTTATCTGTCCGATGTCCTCGGATCAGTCAAATCTCTGAAAGCCATGGCGCGTGATAACGTAGCAGACGCCATTCTCCATGAGCAGACTCAACAACTGGAAAAAGCAACACGTAAAGAAGTGACAAATCGGGCAGCCCTGCTCGCTCTGCAGGAACCCATACTGGCAGCTCTGACTGCCAGCGGCTTGTACCTCGCCTTAGTGATCTGGAATCTGTCTCTGCCTGAAGTCATGGTCATGGTATTTCTGCTGACCAGGATTCTGGGACTGCTCAACAAAACACAACGCCGCTACCAGCAGCTCACCGTCCAGGAAAGTGCTTACTGGGCGCTGCGCAATGCCGCTGAAGAAGCACGTGCGGAAGCTGAAAGAACCACTGGCACATTGACACCAACTCTGGAACAGGGCTTGAGTCTGCGTCACATCGCTTTCAGCTATGAACGAAAATCAATATTCAAGGATTTGAATATTGAGATTCCGGTCAAGTCGTTTACTGCCGTCATCGGCTCTTCAGGCGTAGGTAAAAGTACATTACTTGACCTGCTATGCGGTCTGGCCGAACCGAAATCTGGTGAAATTCTGATCGATGGCATCACACTGCATAATATTGACCTGCGCCAATGGCGGCATATGATCGGTTATGTTTCCCAGGATACTGTATTGCTGCACGATACCATCCTGAACAATATCATCGTAGGAGAACCGACCATCCATGCTGATGATGCGGAACGAGCACTCAGGCAGGCCGGTGCCTGGGATTTCGTTAGTACATTTCCAGACGGCATTCATACCATCGTCGGAGAACGAGGAGGACTGCTTTCCGGAGGGCAACGCCAACGTATCGCTATTGCCAGGGCGTTAGCTCATCAACCGAAATTGTTACTGCTCGATGAGCCGACCAGCGCACTGGATCCGGAAAGCGAACGCATCATTTGCGAAACACTGCAAAAGCTGGCGCAGGCGTTTACGATCATTGCTGTCTCTCATCAGCCTGCAGTGATCAAAGCGGCAGACCGGGTATTTATTCTTTCTGACGGCAAAGCGGAATTATTATCGGACAACATTACCAGTACTACCCAAGCGACTACTGATCAGGATAATGTCAGGATCGAGCAAGAAATGACTTGATTTTATCGACCCGCGCTTCGCGTACCCGTTGATTGATCAATACCGCTAAATTTGTGCAATCAGGATGTGATTGGCTAAGCTGCTTGGCAATTGCGCCGGCGTCGACGCTGCTGGCAGCGAGGAAAGCCTTATCCAGGTGTTCCATCGGCAGATAGGGTTTTTCCGCAAAACCGGGCCGTCCATGGAAATCACTGGCGCAGGCTTGTAGAAATGTTCTGAACCGTTCCCGTTTACGATAGGCATCAGTCGCCTGCAGCATATTAGCAATCGTATTAGGACGTAAATCCAGGGCACGATGTGCGTCACCATGAAAGCGCGCTACCAGCACAGCAAGATCTCTTACCTCCCTGGGCACCCGGATCCGTTCACACAGCTCCGTAACAAGGGCCACGCTGCGCGCTTCATGGCCGATGTGCCGTGGCCATTCGTCAGGTGGTGTCGTCCCTTTTCCCAGATCATGGGTCAGTCCGGCAAAACGAACCTCAAGTGGATAGTGTTGCGCAGCGGCATAATCAATCACCATCATGACATGAACGCCAGTATCGATTTCCGGATGAGCATGCACGGGTTGCGGCACCCCGAACAAGGCATCTACCTCAGGCAAAATACGCGTCAGTGCACCGCATTCCCGCAACACATAAAACATACGCGATGGTTGACGTTCCATCAATCCACGCGCGATTTCCTGCCAGACCCGTTCCGGTACGAGTGCATCGGTTTCCCCGTTATGCACAATCTCCTTCATCAGCGCGAGTGTCTCCGGTGCAACCTGAAAACCAAAACGCGCAGCAAAACGTGCTACACGTAACACCCGCACCGGATCTTCAACGAATGCCGGACCAATATGACGCAACATACCCGCCTGAAGATCGGCAATACCGCCAAACGGATCGACAATATTACCTTCCTCGTCCTTGGCCATGGCATTGATAGTCAGGTCACGGCGGGCCAGATCCTCCTGCAAAGTCACCTGCGGTGCCGCATAGATCTCAAACCCTTTATATCCTTTGGCAACTTTGCGCTCAGTCCGTGCCAGCGCATACTGTTCATGCGTATCAGGATGCAGAAAAACCGGAAAATCTTTTCCTACCGGACGATAGCCTAATTGCACCATCTGCTCCGGTGTAGTACCTACCACAACGTAATCATGATCCTTGACGGGTAACCCCAATAATTCGTCCCGTACCGAACCACCTACCCGATAAACTTTCATTCAAACAAGACTAGTGCTTAGGTGCGACGGTTCCAAGCCGTTGCTTAAGCGACAACCTTTGCTGATGATCGAAATGACTGGCGTAATACATCGAATTACTCAGTACTACTTTGACGTAATCACGCGTTTCGTTGAAAGGGATGGTCTCCGCGTAAATCGCACCTTCCAGCGGTTTGGCATCCCGCCACCGCTTTGCCCGGCCTGGACCGGCATTGTAGGCAGCAGCAGCCAGCAAAGGTTGATCATCGAACTGAGTAAGCACATGTTTCAGATAATAAGTGCCCAACTGAAGATTGGTATTGATATCGGTTACCAGACTGGTATGGAAATTCGATACTCCGAGTTTGCCGGCAACCCATTTGGCGGTAGCTGGCATGAGTTGCATCAGACCCATGGCACCCGCGCTGGATTTGATATCTGCAATAAACCGGCTTTCCTGCCGGATGAGTCCGTATACAAATGCTTCATCCAATTGATGCTGTTGTAAAACAGCACGCATTTGTTCACGATAAGGTGCAAGATAACGCAAACTGAAATCATGGCGGGCAACGGTTCTGATAGCCGTATTAATAGCCCGATCATAAATTCCATGACGCTGCGCCACCCGGGCAGCAGCCAGCAGTTGCTCATCGCTGAAATGCTGGACTGTCCAGATCCATTCACGATTCGCTTCTATCCTTTGATTCAATCGGTATAGTGCCAAAGCACGGCGAATCCCCGGATTCTGTTCCATGATATCGATCTCTTTCGGATTGGCCTGATATTCAGTTGCTGGAACACTGAACATCACACCCAGTTCCTCCTTCGCCATCTGCCCATAGAAACTGTGCTCGTGGCTCAAAGGGGCAAACAGCGCATTGGCCTCCGAATGTTTTCCGGCTGCTTTCAGTGCACGTGCACGCCAATAGCGCCAGACATCCGTTTGCTGCATTTCATCCGGCATCTGACCGATACTGTGCAGCAATGTCTCCCAGTTTCCTTCACGTAACGCAACTCGGGCTTTCCAGGCCAGCTTGGTTTCAGAAAGCGGATAAACGTATTTACCGCGCGTAGCTTCCATAAACCAGTTCAAAGCCCGCGTATCCTGCCTGATCGCTGCCCAATACGCCAGATTCCCCATGAAGTATGATTGATCCACAGCAGGAAACTGCCCGCGAATTTTGTGCCAACGAGCCAAAGCCTGATTGGTTTCACTGCGTAATAAACGCAACAATGCAAATAAAGCAATCTCTCGGTCCGCACGGGATCTGATACCTGGCTGCTTATCGAGGAAACGTCGGGGATCTTTAGCCGCTGCACTGACCTTTTGCAAATCAAGCGCCTGATTACGCGGTAAATACTTGTTTACATATTTTGCAACACCGGTATTACCTGCCTCGAAAGCCAGCCTGATTCTGGACCAGATATCTTCTACCGAAATTTTTCCAGCTCCGATCAGTGTATGGAAAGCAGTCACACAACTGGATGGCATGTTACGCCCGGTAAGCCAGAGTGAACGAACCTCACTGATAGCAGCTTCATCCCTGGCAGCTAACCGGTACTGCAACGCGTAACACCTCAGGCTGTCATCCTGATTGACCAGCTTCGGGTATTCTTCGGCAAAAATGACCCATTGCTGCCGTTTCCCCAGGATCTGTAACCAATCTCCCCGCAACTTATCCGCCAAGAAACTTCCTTCATGGCGTGCAAGAAATGCTCTGATCGTACCAGCATCAACCGTGTCAAGCGATAAACGCAGTTGAAAATATTCGGCATAAGGCGCCAGCACATGCTGTTTCATACGTTTAGCATATTCGGCGACACGTACTGCATTACCCGTGCGAAATGCCTCCCGGATTTCTATAAAATCCTCATCAGCACCTGCGACAAGCGCCTCTACCCAAAATACCAGAAATAATCCGGCCAGAACTTTTTTCATGACAAACCCACCCACTCAAAACCCGCTGTGAAATGGCAATTAATTACCTGCTTCACTTCTCTTTATTTTTATTGTGACAAACTTAGCCTACAGGGGAAATCATACATCCATGCCATGATAAAAAAGGTTATCACCTGCCTTTTCCTGCCGGATTTATTAGCATAGAGGGAAATCAGATTACGCCTTGCGCCTGCATCGCATCCGACACCTTCACAAATCCGGCAATATTTGCGCCATCCACATAATTGACGCTGCCGTCATCCTTGGTGCCGTACTCAATACAGGACTGATGAATGGCTCGCATGATCTCCTGTAACCGCATATCTACCTCTTCATGCGTCCAGAACAGCCGCATCGCCTGTTGACTCATTTCCAGACCCGACGTAGCCACCCCTCCTGCATTGCTTGCCTTGCCAGGAGCAAATAGAACTTTGGCATGTTCAAAACGCTCCACCGCTCCTGCGGTGCAAGGCATGTTTGCACCTTCAGCCACACAGCTCACACCATTCTTCACCAGTATGGCGGCATCGTCTTCACTGATCTCGTTCTGTGTAGCACAGGGCAACGCAACATCCACCGGCACGTGCCATGGTTTATCGCCCGGGAGAAACTGTGCACCTACCCGCTCAGCATATTCGTTGACGCGTCCGTACAAGTGATTCTTGATCTCTGCAAGAATTGCGAGTTTCTCTGAGGTAAACCCGGCCTCATCCACGACACTTCCACTGGAGTCTGAAATCGTGACAACCTTGGCACCCAGCGCCATCGCTTTCTCGATCGCATACTGTGCCACATTCCCGGAACCGGAAACGGCCACCCGCATACCCTCCAATGAACGACCGGCATGTTTGAGCATCTCTTCGACAAAATATACCACGCCATACCCAGTTGCTTCCGGCCGCAACAATGAACCTCCAAAACTCAACCCTTTACCGGTAAATACACAATCCGACCGATTGGTCAGCTTTCTGACCATACCAGCCATATACCCGACTTCCCGGCCACCAACACCAATGTCCCCTGCCGGCACATCGGTATCCGACCCGACATGCCGGAATAACTCACTAGCATACGCCTGGCAGAAACGCATGACTTCTCCCGGACTTTTTCCCTTGGGGTCAAAATCCGACCCGCCCTTACCTCCGCCCATAGGTAAAGTCGTCAACGCATTCTTGAAAGTTTGCTCAAATGCAAGAAATTTAAGAATGGAGAGATTGACCGAGGGATGAAATCGTGTTCCGCCTTTATATGGCCCGATTGCCGAATTATGCTGAATCCGATAACCACGATTGACTCTGACCTCACCGTGATCATCCACCCAGGCTACACGAAACATGATCACACGTTCCGGCTCGACCAGTCGATCCAGCAAACCGTGTTCGGCATAACGCGGGTGATCGGTGATAAAAGGCCACAGGCTTTCGATCACTTCGGTAACAGCCTGTAAGAATTCCGGTTGTCCCGGATTTCTATCTGAAACGTAGTTTCTGAATTCCTCGATACTGCTATATTTCATTTTCTACCCTCCCCGTTGAAATGGTCCCACAGTCCACAAAAAATCGGCCCCAAACTTATACATTGTGCCGATAACTATGAAATTTCACTGATTTTGTAGAAGATTGCAAGCCATTTCTGAAAAAAACCCTGACATCATACAAACTATTTACCACAGAGAGAAATCAAGCCGGAAGAATAAAATGGAAGCACTGTCTGAAACGTCGGGAACAATCAAACTACCATACAATACTTATTCAAAAAGCCTATCCGATACACTTGAAGAAAGCAACAGGGTACGCACCCCGTATTCAGGAGCGGGCCCAGTCCATGCCAGCATCAATCCGGACTGACTACGAACGAGCTGCGGAACACCGGTACTACGCCCGGGATCAACATCCAGCAACGGTATAACCCGGCCTGCCAGCCCGTTTGTTGACAGTTTACGCACCACGAAGCCCGATTTTTTACTTTTACTGTCCATCGCGGCAAGCCATCCGATCAATACAGTCTGCCGATCCAGCCAGACCACACTCACCCGACCGATCGGTCCGGCAACATCCACCTCTACAGGGTTGGCAAAGTACCGACCGCCATCATCGGAAAAAGCCGCACGTATTCTCGGGTGGTTTCCTTCTGCTGTAAACCATACAGCCGCCACCTGATTTGCATATGCCGCCAAAGCAGGCCCATTCACAGGGCAACCGTCGATAGACCAACCTTCCCGACCAAGCTCTACAGGTCGCATCCACTTGTCCCCGACCATGCGGGCAGTATGATGATCCCGGACCTGTCCCGCACGCCGGCTGCGCCAGGCTGCAACCGGCCCGGACGATGTAACCGCGACCGCCGTCTGGCAGCAAGTGCAGGTATCGTCATCAACTACTTGTTCCGGATTCAGCTTTCCGTTGTAATCGAGCCTCGTATAACGTAATGAGAATTTTCCAGAAGCTGACTGCCGATAAGAGCGTCCATCCAGCCAGATGATACCTGCACCGCCTTCAACCGGAAAAATCGATACAAATCCGTGTTCAGCAGCAACTCCATCCCGATGGGGAATTTGAGGTTCACTCCATGTCAGGCCGGCATTCCTCGAGAAAGATATCTGTATATCATAATCATAGCTGCGTCCGCCAGGTGTATTGACCAGCCAGTGCGCCACCCAGAAGGAATCATCGATGGCTGTGACAGAGGGGAAATCGGCCCAGTTGATGAACCAGTTCTCTCCGTTCGACACCGTACCCTGTCTGACCCAACGATCCTGGTCATATAAGGCATACTTCAGCGCATGGCCTCTATCGGTCTTTTCAACCCAACTGAGCAACACTGAACCATCCGGCATGGAAGCAAGACGAGGAAGCCTTGCGCCCGCCGCAGCAGGATTATCAATGATCTGTATATTCTTGCCGGAATATGCAACAGGCGGGAAACAAAGCAGTATGGCTGCACAAAATAAAACCGATACCACTTTCCTGATATTTTTTATTGACGAATACATTGCAGCACCCTGACAGGTTGGGTTGTCCACCCGGGATTCCCGTGAACTGGAATTAAACCGGTGGTCTATTATTGCCCGGGGCTGTCACATTGGGAATGTGACAAATTGTCGCAGCCCCCTATGAAGTGGGTATTTGAAACAGCCTCAAAAAATGTTCGCAGTCTTCCAGACAGGCTGCCGAGTGTAAAACAGAAATTAACAGCTTTTAAAAAACGAATCCGGAATAAATGGAACAGCGTGTTCTACGCTCTCTATTGGCTCAATCTGTTCCAGATTCAACGCTCATATGCCAGGGCAGGCGCCAGCCATCTTTCCGCTTCCTCCAGTGTCCATGCTTTGCGTCTTGCGTAATCTTCCACCTGATCTTTGCCAATTTTCCCCACGGCAAAATAACTGGATTCAGGGTGTGAGAAGTAAAAGCCGGACACCGCAGCAGTCGGTACCATCGCGTAGGATTCCGTCACGATGATGCCGGTCCGTTTCTCCGCTTCGAGCAACGCGAACAACGGGCCTTTTTCTGTATGATCGGGACAGGCCGGATAACCCGGGGCTGGACGGATTCCTTGATATTGTTCATCGATCAACTGTTCATTGTCGAGATTCTCATCTTTGACGTAACCCCAGAATTCACGCCGTACTCGTGCATGCATATGTTCTGCAAAAGCTTCTGCCAGGCGATCAGCCAGGGCTTTCAGTATGATCGCACTGTAATCGTCGTTTGCGGCTTCAAACGCCCGTACCCGTTCATCGATACCGAAACCGGAGCTGACAGCAAATAAACCGATGGTGTCGGCAATACCGGTTTCCCGCGGCGCGATGAAATCAGCCAGTGCTAAATTGGGACGCCCCGCGGGCTTGGCAGTCTGCTGCCGCAAAGTGTGATAGGTCATGACCACTTTGCTGCGATTCCGATCAGCATAAATTTCGATATCGTCATGATCGACGGTATTGGCTGGAAAAAGACCGATCACGGCGTTGGCTGTCAGCCATTTCTGCTCGATGATCTTCCTGAGCATAACCTGAGCATCCCGGAACAGATTGCTGGCCGCTTCACCTACGATCTCATCCTGCAATATCGCTGGGTAACGCCCATGCAGTTCCCACGCCTGGAAAAAAGGCGTCCAGTCGATATACGGAACCAATGTTTCCAGTGGATAATTGTTGAGCGTCCGTAATCCCAGAAAATCCGGCTCTGACGGAGTATAACTGTTCCAGTCGGTTCTGAAGGCATTGGCCCGTGCTTCTTCGAAAGGCAGCAGCTTGGAAGGCCCTTTCTTATTCTTATGCTGCGCCCGGTTTTTCTCCTGTTCGGCTTTGACTTGCTGGACATAACCATCATGCAAGTCCTGCGACATCAGATTACTGCACACCCCCACCGCCCGGCTGGCATCGGGTACCCATACGGTAACACCACTGTAATGCGGCGCGATTTTGACCGCTGTATGCACACGTGAAGTGGTCGCCCCACCGATCAGCAAAGGAATGGTGAATTGCTCGCGTTCCATTTCCTTGGCGACATGCGCCATTTCTTCCAGTGAAGGCGTGATCAATCCTGATAATCCGATGATATCGGCATTCTCACGACGCGCAGTCTCCAGAATCTGCGCACTGGGCACCATCACACCCATATTCACGACTTCAAAATTATTGCATTGCAGCACGACGGTGACGATATTCTTGCCGATGTCATGTACGTCACCCTTGACCGTAGCGATCACGATCTTGCCCTTGGGTTTGCTGTCACCGGAGATTTTTTTCTCAGCTTCGATATAGGGCAGCAGATAAGCCACTGCCTGCTTCATCACGCGCGCGGATTTGACCACTTGCGGCAGAAACATTTTGCCTGCGCCAAACAAATCGCCCACTACATTCATACCGTCCATGAGTGGACCTTCGATCACTTCGATCGGCTTGCCTCCCCGGTTTTCGATTTCCTGTCGGACAAGTTCAGTATCCTCGACGATAAACGTGCTGATACCCTTGACCAGTGCATGAGTCAGGCGTTGCCGTACGGGCTCATCACGCCAGGCAAGATCCTCAACCTGCTCTTTTTTCTGCCCTTTGAAATGTTCAGCAAATTCCACCAGACGTTCAGTTGCATCCGGCCGCCGGTTCAGTAGCACGTCCTCGACCTGTTCCAGTAACTCGGCAGGAATATCCGAATAAACGCCTAGTTGCCCGGCGTTGACGATACCCATGGTCATGCCGGCCTGGATGGCATGATATAGAAACGCGGTATGAATAGCCTCACGAATCGGCTCATTCCCCCGGAAGGAGAACGAAACATTGGAAACACCACCGCTGATTTTGGCATAAGGTAACGCTTGCCTGATGATGCGCGTGGCTTCGATAAAATCTACTGCATAATTATTGTGCTCTTCGATACCGGTAGCGATAGCGAAAATATTCGGGTCGAAAATGATGTCTTCAGGTGGAAAATCAGCCTGCTCGATCAACAGATGGTAACTGCGTGTACAAATATCCACTTTTCGCTGCAACGTATCAGCCTGTCCACTCTCATCAAAAGCCATGACAATCACCGCTGCGCCATAACGACGCGCCAGTTTGGCATGATGCAGAAATTCCGCTTCACCTTCCTTGAGACTGATGGAATTGATGATTGCCTTGCCCTGCACACATTTGAGGCCGGCCTCGATCACCGACCATTTACTGGAGTCGAGCATGATCGGTACCCGGCTGATATCCGGTTCAGCTGCAACCAGATTCAGAAAGGTCACCATCGCTTTCTGCGAATCCAGCATCGCTTCATCCATGTTGATATCGATGATCTGCGCGCCGTTTTCCACCTGGTTGCGTGCGATCACAAGCCCTTCTGCGTAATCACCATTGAGAATCAAGCGTGCAAATGCCTTGGAGCCTGTCACATTGGTGCGTTCTCCTACATTCACGAACAGAGAATCCTCACCGATGCTGAGCGGCTCCAGCCCGGACAGTCTCAATTTTCTGGGAAGATCGGGCAACTTGCGCGGTGGAATATCACGTACTGTTTCTGCAATAGCCGCAATATGTTGTGGTGTGGTCCCGCAACAGCCGCCCACGATATTAACGAACCCCGATTGTGCAAAATCCTTGATCAAGCGTGCAGTATATTCCGGTGTTTCATCATAGCCGGTCTCAGCCAGTGGATTAGGCAAACCAGCATTAGGATGCGCACTGGTATACACTTCCGCCACATTCGACATTTCTTCGACGTAAGGACGCATCAATTCCGCACCCAATGCACAGTTGATGCCCACTGAAAGGGGTCGCGCATGTCGCACCGAATTCCAAAAAGCTTCCGGTGTCTGCCCGGAAAGATTACGTCCCGAAGCATCCGTGATCGTGACAGAAATCATTATCGGCAGGCGTAATCCATGCGTTTCGAAATACTGATCGATAGCGAATAACGCTGCCTTGGCATTCAATGTATCGAAGATGGTCTCGACCAGCAGAATATCTACGCCACCATCGACCAGCCCGCGTACCGATTCGGAGTAACTGTCCACCAATTCATCAAAAGTGATGGCACGAAATCCGGGATCATTCACATCAGGTGAAATCGAAGCGGTCTTGGTAGTGGGCCCGATCACACCGGCAACGAAGCGGGGTTTAGCGGGTGACCTGGCTTCCATCGCACGCGCTTCCTCACACGCCAAACGGGCACTGGCCACATTCAATTCATAAACCATATCCTGCATATGGTAGTCAGCCATTGACGGTGCATTGGAATTGAACGTGTTGGTTTCGATGATATCCGCCCCGGCTTCAAGATAGGCGCGATGGATCGAACGAATCACTTCCGGTCGGGTCAGGGAAAGCAGATCATTATTACCCTTGAGATCATGCGGAAAATCAGCGAACCGCTCACCACGGTAATCCGCCTCGCTCAGCTTGTAGCTCTGGATCATCGTCCCCATCGCACCGTCGAGCAGCAGGATGCGTTCGGCAAGTAATTGTTTCAGTAAAGCAGCACGTTCATGCATTGTCATAACAGACCTTTTTATTCAGATTCCTTCGCCCGCGGATAGAATGAATGATAGTTTCGTGACTAAAAATTGGCCCAGAATCGCTTATATCCCAAACAAGGTCAGATAAATTCTGATGTCACTCCGAGAAAGTGCTCATTTGATGGCGCATACGATACAGTGTTTCCTCTCTTCCAATCAATTCCAGCACTGCATCGATGGCGGGCGTTTGTATTTCACCCGTGATCATGACGCGTAACGGCATGGCTAAATTGGGGAATTTCAGACCATGCAAAGCAACAGTCTTTTTGATCTCATCATGAATGGCTTCCCGCTTCCATTCGATCCGAACAAAACGGTCGATCAGATATTGCAAAACACCTTGAATTTCAGCTTTGAAATACTGCAACCTGAGTGCTTCAGAAAGCTCGATCGGTCGAAAAAAGTAAACAGCCGCATCGGCCAGCTCCGCAACTGTATTCACCCGTTCTTTGAGCAACTGTACAATTTTCAGTAATTTCTCTTCACTCTGCGGATTACACTGCCTTTCTTTCAAAAAGGGAATAACTAATTCTGCCAAGCGGGCATCATCTGCAATTTTCAGGTAATGCTGATTTAACCAGCTCAGTTTTTCCGGATTGAATTTCGCAGGCGAACGGTTGATTGCAGCCAAGTCGAACCATTCGATCAATTGTTCCCGGCTGAAGACTTCTTCATCCCCATGCGACCAACCCAACCGTGCCAGATAATTGACCAACGCTTCCGGTAGATAGCCTTGATCGCGGTAGTGCGTTACAGATACTGCACCATGCCGTTTGGACAACCGTTCACCATCAGCACCGAGTATCATCGGGACATGCGCATATTCAGGAATGGGCGCGCCCAGCGCTTTAAGAATATTGATCTGACGAGGCGTATTGTTGACATGATCGTCACCCCGGATGACATGCGTAATCCCCATATCCAGATCATCGAGCACTACACCAAAGTTATAGGTGGGCGTACCGTCACTTCTCAGCAATACCAGATCATCCAGTTCATGATTGGCCACGGCAACTTTGCCTTTGACCAGATCGTCGAATACCACATGTCCCTCCTGTGGTGTCTTCAAACGCACGACTGGCGTGACACCCGCCGGCGGGGCCTGCTTGCTGTCACGCCAACGTCCATCATAGCGAGGTTTCAATCCCGCTGCACGCTGTTGCTCACGCAGTAGATCCAGCTCTTCCCGGGTGGCATAGCAGTAATAGGCAAGATCTTTTTTCAGAAGCTGCTCGGCTACTTCCTGATAACGGTTCAACCGCTGCATCTGATAATACGGCCCTTCGTCATAATCAAGTCCCAGCCAGGCCATACCATCGAGAATCGCCTGTACAGATTGCTGAGTAGAACGTTCGAGATCGGTATCTTCGATTCTCAGAATAAATTTTCCACCCTGCTTACGAGCAAACGCCCAGGAAAAAAGCGCAGTGCGTGCACCGCCGATATGAAGATAGCCAGTAGGGCTGGGAGCAAAACGTGTTCTTACCATCAGGTCACAATCAGATTGAAATATTGGAATGAAATGCTGTAATTTGATTCCAGCAGGGAGTACTTATGTTTCTTTACGCAAAGTATCAGACGCATGGAATCAGAGCATGGCACACGAAGACACGAACATTTCGACTTTGCTGCAAAATCAATATAGCAAGAGCATTTGACACTTTCTCCGGAAACAGTGGATTTCTGTGTGCCAACGCCATTATGTTAACATGAACGGTAAATTTCATTTCGCTCCGGAACCAAATGAGCGAATCCAACGATATCGACCGACCTCGAGTAGCAGACAAATCTTGCAAGTAATATCCATTCCGTTGTTGTCTATCTGCCTAATCGGATAATATTAATAGAATGATTTTTATATACGCCTTTCTGGGTTGACCCTGGAGACTGATTTGGTGAACGTTTTTTACGAAGAAGCGGGGGTCTTCAAAGTTGGCGGCATACTTGCCGACAATACCACTTCGCTACAAATTGAATCCACGCATGGAAAGCGCTCAAAAATCAAGGCAGCGTCGGTCTTACTTCGTTTTGAGGCCCCTCCCCTGTACGGATTCATGCAACAGGCACAGGAAATAGCTGATGACCTGGATGTAAATTTTTTGTGGGAATGTTGCGAAGAAAATCAGGAATTTACCGGGCATGACCTGGCATCTGATTACTTTGGCCACACGCCCAGTCCTGTAGAAACTGCTGCCATCATGATTCTGCTGAACAGCAACCCGATTTACTTTCATAGAAAAGGACATGGCCGGTACAAAGCAGCACCACCGGAGATTCTGCAAGCTGCACTCGCCAGTCGGGAAAAGAAACGCTTGGCAGAGGAAAAACAGGCTAATTATGTGCAAAAATTGATTGCACTCGAACTGCCCGATACATTCAAGCCACTCCTGAATGATCTGCTTTACAGACCCAACAAAAACACAATCGAGTGGAAAGCACTCGAAATAGCCTGCAACGCAACTAAATTGAGCGTCCCCAAACTGCTAGAGCAATGCGGCGCACTTCCCTCGACTCACGATTATCACTTCAACCAGTTTTTGTACGAGCACTTCCCGGAAGGAACGGATTTTGACCCACACGCTACTGATTTCATCCAAGCCAACCTGGAAGATTTACCACTCGCTGAGGTCACAGCGTTCAGTATCGACGACGCAACCACAACTGAAATTGACGATGCTTTCTCGGTTACGCCTCTGACTTTCGGAAGCTTCCGGATCGGCATCCATATTGCCGCCCCCGCATTGGGTATCCTGCCGGATTCCCACCTCGACAAAATCGCCGCAAAACGTTTATCGACAGTTTATCTACCAGGCCGTAAAATCACTATGCTGCCTGAAAATGTGATCCAGTATTACACTTTGGGAGAAACACGGCGATGCCCGGTACTTTCACTTTACCTCAACGTAGCAGATGATTTTACTGTCACCGATACATTCAACCGGATCGAAACTATCCGAGTGTCCACCAATTTGCGCCACGATACGTTGGAACAACAGTTCAACGAAGTTACTTTAAGGGATAACCAATTAGATTATCCTTTCGCCCATGAATTAAAGTTGCTTTGGAATTTTTCCTGCAAAATGGAGAAATTACGTGGAAAAGATCAGGACGGTAACAGCGAAAAAGTCGACTACAGCTTCGTCGTCGAGCAGGATCGCGTCTCGATCCATGAGCGACGGCGAGGAGCACCCATCGACAAGGTTGTGTCGGAATTGATGATTTTTGCCAACGCCGAATGGGGAAGACAACTGGCTGACGCCGGATTCGCTGGTATTTATCGTAACCAGGGAAACGGCAAAGTAAGAATGAGTCTTTCTCCCGCACCACATCAGGGGCTGGGTGTAGCTCAATATGCCTGGAGCAGTTCACCGATGCGGCGTTATGTCGATCTCCTCAACCAGCGTCAACTGATTGCACTGATATCGGATAGCCCCCCGCCTTACACGCGGGAAGGTGATGCCATGCTGATCGCGATGCGGGATTTTGAACTGGCTTACGCAACCTATGCGGAATTCCAGCGAGGCATGGAACGCTATTGGTGCCTGCGTTGGCTATTGCAGGAAAATATCAGTACAACCGGTGCTGTAGTCATCAAGGAAAATATGGTTAAATTTGATCGTCTACCACTGACAGTCCGGGTGCCTTCGTTGCCGGATCTGACACCAGGCACATCAGTTACACTGGAAATAGCGCAGATCGATTTGATCGAGCGTTCACTGAATGCCAATTTCCTGGGTAGACGTGAAGACTGACGGACGCATGCTGCATACAGACATTTTTGGCAGTCCGATTCAAAAGAATCGCAAAATTTACCTGGCACTTCTGCTTTCCTTGGTCCTGCACGGAACAATTCTGTTAGGCGTATCATTCAAGCTACCTGAGCCAGCCTTTACCAAAGTAATCAAATCAATGGATGTCATCCTGGTCAACAGTCAGTCCCAATCACGACCTGTCGATACGAATGTACTAGCCCAAACCGATCTGGAGGGTGGTGGCAACGTAGATGAAGACCGACGTGCAAGAACCCCTTTTCCAGTATTACCGGGAACCAAACCAATCGCAGACCTGACCGAAGCCACCCGAAAAACTGAACAATTAGAAAGCGAAGTCAAGAAACTGTTGACCGCTTCCAAAAGCACAGCTCACGTCGTTCAAGCACCACCCCAGATTAAGCCGACACAGGATCAGCCGGTAGAAAATAATATCGACCTGTTGCAACGCAGTCGTGAAATCGCCCGTTTGGAAGCACAAATTGCTAAAGAACATGAAGCCTATCAAAAACGTCCAAAACGGAAATTTATCGGCGCCCGTACACGCGAATACCGCTTTGCCCGCTATCTGGAAGATTGGCGTCTCAAAGTCGAGCGGATCGGCAACCTCAATTACCCGGAAGCAGCCAGAAAAGAAAAACTCTATGGCAGCCTGCAGTTAACTGTAGGTATTCGCTCCGACGGCAGTCTGGAATCAATTGGTATCGATCGTTCATCCGGCGTACCGATATTGGACGATGCCGCTATACGGATCGTCCGACTGGCTGCACGTAACGGCTTTGCACCCTTTCCTCCGGATATCCGCCGTGATACGGATATTCTGCACATTACCCGCACCTGGGTTTTCTCACGAGCGGACAAACTACTGAGTGAATAAATTCACCAGGCTGACAGGAACCAGTCAATGATCGATACCTATGCCGTGATCGGGCATCCCATTGCGCACAGCAAATCGCCTTTTATTCATACCGAGTTTGCGCGGCAAACCGGGCAAATCATACGCTACGAAGCACTGCTGGCACCATTGGACAGCTTCAGGCATACCGTCAGGGCATTCCGGGAAAATGGCGGTAAAGGCATGAATATCACCGTTCCTTTCAAACTTGAGGCCTATGCACTTGCCACCCGATTGACTGATCGCGCCAATGCCGCGCAAGCGGTCAATACTTTCAAATTCGAGGCAGACGACGAAATACTGGGGGATAATACGGATGGCGCCGGACTGGTGCGCGATATCGAAGCCAATCTGAATTTTCCATTGACGGGTAAACATATTTTGTTGATGGGTGCAGGCGGTGCTGCACGCGGAGTCATCCTGCCATTGCTGCAGAAAAAACCTGCTCGGCTAGCGATTGCCAATCGCACGCCTGCTAGAGCACGGACATTGCAGCAACAATTTGCTATCCACGGGGATATTGCGGCCGGCCATTACCAGGATTTTGCCGGAGAACAATTCGACCTCATCATCAACGCTACTTCAGCCAGTTTGCACGATGAGCTCCCTTCTTTACCACCAGGTTTATTCAAGCATACTTCTCTTGCCTATGACATGTTATACAGCAGCAGGCTGACGCCATTTCTGGAATTCGCCCAAATACAGGGCGCTGCCCAGTTGGTAGATGGAACCGGCATGCTGGTGGAACAAGCGGCAGAGTCCTTTTTTCTGTGGTTTGGCGTCCGGCCGGAAACCCGGACAGTCATCAAGCAGCTCAAACACGAGTTGTGTCATGCCTCGTGAAATCAAAAAAGACAGTCCGGCCCGTAACGCGCACAACAGGATTGATCAGCATCTGGCTATTACGACTGCTGTTACTGCTTCTGGCAGGTGCGTTACTCTATCAAGTCTGGTTTCTGCTACATATCGTCTACTGGCGCACCCATAACCCGACAACCAGCACATTCATGCAAAGTCGTCTGGAAATACTGCGTCAGCAGAATCCTGACGCGGTATTACACCATCGTTGGGTTGCTTACGAACAGATTTCCGAGCACCTTAAGCGTGCAGTCGTCGCGTCTGAAGACGGTCGATTCCTGCAACACCAGGGATTCGACTTCAACGCGATTGAAATTGCCTGGAAGAAAAACCTGAAACAGCGCAAATGGGTAGCTGGCGGTTCGACCATCAGTCAACAGCTTGCCAAAAACCTATTTCTATCCAGTGAAAAAACGGTAGGGCGCAAATTCCAGGAAGCGCTTATCACACTCATGCTGGAAAAATTCCTGTCGAAGCAGCGTATTCTGGAAATTTATTTGAACATCATCGAATGGGGAAACGGCATATTTGGCATCGAAGCCGCTGCACGCCACTATTTCGGAGTATCTGCCTCATCTCTCACACCCAGACAGGCGGCCTGGCTGGCAGCAATCATCCCCAACCCGCGTGTCTACGATACTAACCGCAGGGCACCAAGACTGCTGAATAAAGCCACGATCATCCTGACACGCATGCCTGCTGCAAAGATTCCATGATAGAATGAAAAACAAGTAGAAGTAGAGATTGGCTTTGCCGATGTGAATTCTTTTAGCCGTCTGCCTCGCATGTCTGGACCGCTACATTCTGTACCACAATAACACATCAAGTCTGCGAGAAAATCCTGGCAATATTCAAGGAGCAGGCGATCGGGCACACCGCACCTGTCGAATCGCTGTGCCACACTCACTGACCCCGAGTCTGCTGCCAACGGTCATAAACAGTATACGCAACGGATATACTCTCGCCAGGATGAAAAATATACAGCGACATTTACTGTGGTGGTTACTTCCATGTCTGCTACCCGTACTTCCGGGCTGCTTGTCACCGGTCACACTCCATCATGCAGTAAGCTCGTACGACGATGCCATCACTGGTGCAATTTCCAGGCAGACTGACAAATATTGCCCGTGCTCATCATCATCAACCGATCCATTTCACCGGTGTTTCGAATGTAGCAGCTACCTTTGATTTTCGCTTCAATGCAGGCGCTACCCCCGCATTGGGAGGATTGGCTGGACAAGTACTCATGCCGATATTCGGCGGCAGTATAGCGGAAAATCCCACAATCAGTATTGTCCCGATCGAAGGCGAGGAATTTACCAAACGGCTGCTGACCCCATTTCAGCAAAGCAAGCTCATGCTTCTGCTGCGCCAGCGTTTCGACATTGACCTACTCCTGAGATTGATGGCCCAGGAAGTACGTATCCAGGAGCACATGTCGCAGACGACGTATCGCAACAGACCTTCCGATACAGCAAGCTATGAAATGTTCCGTAAAGTGGTGCTACATCTGTCAGCAATCCAGGACCGGAATCAGCTCTACACTGAACCACTGAATCTGGAACACAGCTGGACCTTGCCTGCAGCATCGGTATCCGCTGAAGGTTTTCATATGCTGGAAAAAGAATTTTCTGTGCACTACGATCGGCAGGATGATCTTTTTATACTCCACCAGAAAAAACTAGGACCAATTCTTATTACCAACTATGATCCCAGTATGCTATCCGAAAAGGAGCGCGTACAACTGAGTGAAGAAGCGGGAGCCTGGGATCTGAATGATGTTGCGTTCGATATCCGCCCTGGTGGAGCGGGTGGGGAGTGGCCAATGAGGGGTATTTTCCGGCTGAGAAGTTTTCATGCAATTATCAGCTTTCTAGGTCGCTCGCTGGGTGATGAACCAGAATATCATGTGGAAAAGGACTCACGTACTCCACCCATCGCCCATGATGAAAATCCCGTTGCAACCATG
Source organism: Nitrosomonas sp. (assembly GCA_039794425.1). Taxonomy (GTDB): domain Bacteria; phylum Pseudomonadota; class Gammaproteobacteria; order Burkholderiales; family Nitrosomonadaceae; genus Nitrosomonas. The sequence continues at coordinate 181,537 of JBDIVK010000001.1, forward strand.
AAGCTTCTCATGAAAAATACCCTACCAACTGACGTCGATCTGTCGATTCGATCGCACGGCAAGTACTATGCGGTAGATACCCAGGGACCACATACCCGCTGGAACCGTGACGCCTTCCAGATGCTGTACCTGTTGTTTCAGATGACCGTAACTGATTTGCCACGCATAAGTGCACCCGGTATCACTATCGCCAAGTAAATGAGGCGATGCAATACTTCTTTCGCCTGTCATTGTATGACTGACAAGATATCTAGCCCAACAACTGCCTTAGTAGACATCCGGTACAAACATTGCTTTGGGAACCGGCTGACGAAAGTAATCCGGATGATGGATACGAGCCGGCAAAACGACTGCTCCGTGCTCTACCTCAGCATAAGGAATCCGGCCTAAAAAGTGATGAATGCAGTTGAGTCGGGCTCTTTTCTTATCGACTGCTTCGACGACCCACCATGGTGCTTCAGGAATGTGGGTACGTTCCAGCATCGCCTCCTTAGCTTTGGTGTAATCCTCCCAGCGCCGTCTCGACTCCAGGTCCATCGGGCTCAATTTCCATTGCTTCAGCGGATCATGGATACGCATCTGAAAACGCAAGTACTGCTCGTCGTCGGTAATCGAGAACCAGTATTTGATCAGAATAATGCCCGAACGTACGAGCATACGCTCAAACTCGGGCACTGAACGGAAAAATTCCTCAACGTCATCCTCAGTACAAAAACCCATCACGCGTTCAACACCAGCACGGTTGTACCAGCTGCGGTCAAACAGCACAATCTCCCCACCAGCAGGTAAATGAGATACGTAGCGCTGGAAATACCACTGACTACGCTCACGCTTGCTTGGTGCAGGCAGCGCCACTACCCGGCAGACCCGGGGATTGAGTCGCTGAGTGAAACGCTTGATCACCCCCCCCTTGCCCGCCGCATCACGTCCCTCAAACAGGACAACCACCTTGAGTTGCTTATGTACTACCCAGTCCTGCAGCTTGACCAGCTCCCCCTGGAGCCGGAAAAGTTCCCTGAAATAAAACCGCCGGCCCATATCCTCGACGGTATCACCATTCGTCTCGGCATCGTCGATCCATTCGCCTATCCGCCTGTCGTCAATCTCCATCTCCAGTTCTTCATCGAGACTATCCCTCATCTCGGCACGAAGATGGCGTTCCAATTCCGGGTTTTCGTGAAATTTTTCGTTATCCATCAGGGTTTGTGGTACATATCAGGTATTCTAAAAAATCAAATCTGGTGTAATACTTTTGGTACGCACACATTCGGACAGGACAGCACGTGGATCATCCGGTGCTGGCGCCGGCGCAATCTTCACAATCGAATCCTGGGTGACCTGAGCAAAATAGCAGCAAACTGCGTCATCTGATTGACTGGCATGGCACGGTTGAGTACGTACGAGATCGGGACCGTACCGACTAAAATAAAGCATAATCAGACCCATCCCCTTCTGACCGTCGTTAGAGCCATGTGCAAACGAAACACCGGTACAGGTCAATATCAGCAGACCACGAATCCACCAGGGCGGTGGCCTATTGCCCTCGGGCTCGCGATAAAGTGCCCCATGCATCAGCGCATTGGCAATACCGACACCGATAATGGAACCGATCAGGATATGCGAGGAAGAAGCCGGTAACTCCAACCACCAGGTAGCCAGGTTCCATAAAATGGCAGCAATAAGAAGCGCGAATACCATTGCAAAACCGGCACTGGAGCCAGCCTGAAGGATCAATTCTACCGGTAACAGCGAAATGATACCGAAAGCGACCGCGCCACTGGCAACCACCACGCCGATAAAATTGAACAATCCCGACCAGACGACGGCGACATGTGGCGGCAATGAATGTGTATAAATTACCGTTGCAACCGCATTTGCGGTGTCGTGAAAACCATTAACAAATTCAAAACCAAGCGCGATCAGTAATGCTATACCAAGCAGTACGAAAGGTAGCCACGTCTTCGGTGAGTCACCGCTATCGGCAATATCAGCGTACAGGTTATACGCACCCAAAGCCAGGCCAAGCGCCAGCAAACCGAAAAAAACGATAATCGTCACGATATTCGGCCGATGATCGAGATCAGGACGAGAATCGGAGGAAACCGACGGGAGATGCGAGACAACCGTCATGGGGAGCTCTTTGTTATTTCAGATCAGAAAATCCTAGCAGTACTCTGCTACAGCAGTATTACCATGGTTCCCATATCGGTGGTCGGAAGTAAATCACCCCATTACCAGGAAATCTGATGGAAAGCCGAGTTATTTTACTGTCGATTAATTTTCAGCCGGATACAACCATTTTTAATGGAAATCTCCATTTCCACTCATTCCAACATACGCATGTCTGCGGTGAAGGTTCCGTGATAAGATAAAAAATACGAGTTGGCTTTTCTGGATTGAATAAATTCGGACTCTCTCATTAGCTGCTCCATATAATTTGGACTGTTTTATACGTTATAACACTGAGTCCGTAAAAAAATCTTAGCAAATAGTTCATAAAATAATATTCGGACCCGCTGAGCAATCCATCATATGAATGGGTAAAAGTGGTGTTTTCCGCTCGTAATAACCGAAGTACGCAAACCTTATTCGGGATTCTCCGATCATTCGAAAAGGTTTCGCAAAACCAGCTTCCTATTTATCTTCTACCAGTTGTTTCCGATATTGGATGGTCATGCAACGGTGCGTACTTCACTGACTTTTATAAAAATTCCTATCAACAATCTCGATTACTGGCTCAGTTATGACTGAAGAGAATCACGAAAAACAAGACGAAAACCTGGAAGACAAGCTGCAAAAAGTCATCTATCTGTTGCACAAATACAAACTGGTAGAAGGACTGGTTCGTCTGCAGGATGCCCCCCGTCAGGAACTGGTCGATTCAGTTGTACAAAAACAAAACCTTGCCAGTCTGCAGAATATGGTGGACAAACTCCACCCAGCTGATATTGCCCGCATCCTGGAAGCATTGCCACTGGAGGATCGCTTGATCATCTGGGGATTGGTAAAAGCCGAGCATGACGGGGAAGTACTGCTCGAAGTCTCGGATGGAGTGCGTCAGACGCTGATCGAGGATATGGACAGCCAGGAGCTGGTGGCTGCGGCAGAGCAACTGGATGCGGATGAAATCGCTGATCTGGCGCCGGATTTACCCAGCGATGTCATAGAGGATGTGTTCCGCGCATTGCCCATGGAAGAGCGCGAGCAATTACGCGCGGCTATGTCCTATCCCGAAGATGCAGTCGGTGCACTGATGGATTTCGATGTCATTACTGTACGTGAAGATGTACGTATCGAGGTTGTACTGCGTTATCTGCGCCGTTTCAGTGAATTACCGGATCACACTGATCAGTTATTTGTAGTCGATCGTGATGAATACCTGAAAGGTGTCCTGCTTTTGAATCAGTTGCTGGTCAGTGATCCGGATATGATAGTGGCCGAGGTCATGACCCGGGAAATGGTCAAGTTCCATCCGGATGACAAAGCAGAGCAAGCCACCCAGGCATTTGAACGTTACGATCTGGTATCCGCTTCGGTTGTTTCCTTGGACGGCAAGTTACTGGGCCGGGTCACAGTCAATGCAGTCATCGATTTCATGCGTGAAAGGGCTGATTTGGAAGTACGCAATCAGGCCGGGTTGAGTGAAGAAGAAGACTTGTTTGCCCCGGTCTGGAAAAGTGTCCGCAACCGCTGGGCTTGGCTGGCCATTAATCTGGTAACTGCTTTTATTGCTTCACGTGTCATTGGATTATTTGAAGATTCAATCGAGAAACTGGTCGCCCTGGCAGCACTGATGCCTATCGTAGCGGGTGTAGGAGGTAACTCCGGGAATCAAACCATCACTATGATCGTGCGTGCCATTGCCTTGGGCCAGGTCAACCAGGACAGTACTTTTCAGCTGATTACCAAGGAAATCGGAGTCAGTATCGTCAATGGGGTCGTATGGGGAAGCGTAGTAGGATTATTTACCTACGCCATTTATCAGAACGTTCAATTAGGCTTGGTCATGGCGCTGGCCATGCTGTTGAATCTACTCCTGGCGGCACTTGTCGGCGTGCTTATCCCCTTAGTACGCAAAAAATTCGGACGCGATCCGGCACTCGGTTCCAGTGTATTGATTACTGCTGTCACAGATAGCGGGGGCTTTTTCATCTTTCTGGGATTGGCAACTCTATTTTTACTATGAATCCCTGTAATTACTTGTCCCGCAGCGTACTTGCCTTCTTCTGCCTCGAAACAAACGACAGATAAAATTTGTAAATAAGATGTGGTAATAACAGATGAAGCGGCATGCGTAACCAATGACTACGTAAATAGAGAAATAGACGTGCGAATTCAGCCCATTTCGAGGGATTATCAGGATGCAACGGCAGCAAAGCCAGTGGAACACAACTATGCATGATACAACGTGTCAACCAGCCAGGCTGCCGATTCAGTTGTTTTTCCAGATTATCCGGGATTGGCGACCCGAAAAGTAAGCGGCTGAAGTACAAACCATAAAACAGCAACCTGCCCACACCAAGCTGATTGGCACGTTCAACCAGTTTTCCCCAGAAGAGCGGCTGCTTATTGCTGAAAAACTGCAACATGCCATGAAAATCCAGTAAATGCCGCAGATCATCGGATAACTCATTGTTCTGAAATAAGTTGATCGCACAGTGCAGCGTCATATCCTCCGGACTCAGAACATAAATACCTTCGTCATTCACTTTGATCGCTGTTTCCCAGAACAGCAGTGGATTGATTTTCAATTTACCGAGAGGTGAAACAAGCGTATGGTGGATATCCACTTCAGTTCCCCGTTCGTTATGCACGAAAGCAGGAATTTCATGACTCCATTCCCGATAATAGCGCTCGTCATAGGCAGATAACGCGTGGTGTCGCCAACCTTTCTTCAGCAAAGAAGATTCGATCTGATTCAGGTTTTCCTTCGGTACCAACAGATCCAGATCAACGAACGCACGCCCTGCAGCATTGGGCAGGCCTTGCAGTAAATAGGCCATCCCCTTGAGTACAATGATAGGTATTTCGTGATCACTCAGTGCCCAGATGATCCTATTCAGCTCCCAGCATGCCGATTGCTGCAGTTTTTTGGCCTGAATCAGACTGGAACGTAGTTGATTGGCAGCCCGTACAGGAATTTGGTCCAGTAGCCCGTGCTTCTCCAGTTCAACCGCCAGAAACCCGAGTAATTTTATCCGTCTTGCCAGTCGCAGTAGTAGTTCCCACTCCCTTGCATCACGGGCTATCAAGGACGGTGGATCACGTAAGGCACCCAGTAGCAGTTGATGATGGCCCGTACCCAAGTCAACCATTAGTCAATTCATTCAGCGCCGTCAATGCACTGTCAAAATCGGAATAGACCAGTTTACGACACTCGCAACCCTGAACCAGACGCGTGACAGCATCGAATGCCGTCTCTCCCAACACCTCATAGTTGAAGGCATTACTTGCCAGCAACAAAAACGCTTCAGAACGAGGTAGAAACTCCAATCGCAACTTGGTATCAGGAATCCATTTTGGAAAAACGATCCAACGGGGCTTTGCCGGCTTATCCTCACATTCGATACTTTCCTTAGGTGGGCGTACATGTGCGACGGTACCCTTCAAGGTATTGGGTATTTCCGGCCCCAGTACAACGTCTGGTAAATAATCGCGGATAACTCCGATTGATTGATTTTTGAGTGGCATCAGTCGCGGTAACGGAAAAAAATTTCCAGATTGTGGGTCCATGAGGCCGAATTCGTCGGAAAACAAACGGTAACCGCGATGGATAAGTGCCGTGCACAAAGTCGTCTTGCCACTGCCGGGCCAAGCTGGCAACAATAATACATGACCGTTACGTTCCACTGCTGCAGAATGAAACAGCAACAGATGATTGACGCGCATGGCAATCGCAAGATTGACACCCCATTCTAACGTCGCCAGTGCCTGCTCCACAGGGATTGGCGGAAATGGAGATCGACCATCGACCTGAAACTGGATCAACCGGGCAAACGGCCGTCTGATCGAATGTTTCGGCACAATCCGCACATGAAATTCAGCAATTTCCCCGCTCTCTACCAGCGTATAAAACGCATACAATCGGTAAAGCTGATTGACAAGCGGCAGTACCCGGGTCTGGATACACACATTGAATGGGCCTATTTTCACGCGCAGGCCCTGACCGGCGAGCCGCATACGAAACTCATCCGGTGACAGCTGCTCAATTCTCACATGTGTATGTTCGTCTTTGCAATCAGACCCAGTGCTTCAAACCGATGAAGTGTTCTGGCAATTTGCTCGGAAAAATGCGCATTAGACTGCAATGAAAAATGTTCTGATAAATCTCTGCAGATTATATCCAGTGTAGCTGGAGATTGATCAAGCATAGCCAGGATACGTAATCCCATTTCATTCAGAAAATGGGTTTTGCCAGACTCCGGCTGGAATACAGTAAATTCACCATCCCAGTTTTCTATACGCAGTGATACAAAACCAGACGAACGCCATTGACTCATTCAGTGCCATTCGCCCCAGTTTAGATTAGGGTATAGTTAACCACCTTGCCCTCCAAAGAGGTAAATGCAGTTGCCGAAATCAGAATACCTCCATCCCCCTGGCAAATTGCCGCCTGGTCTAATAGTTCCTGGGAACCATCCCCTAATGAAACAGTTGGAACCTCACCCAGATCATAAGGTGGTGCCGAAGTGTGGTTGTGCTCCGCATCGGGATCAGGGTAAACACACACGATTTGCTCCTGACCCAGCTCATTCTGTAATTTGGCTGCTTCATCGACGGACTCAGCCACACCCACCAGATTACTCGACCGCGCCAGCGCAGCACCGCTATGCAACGTCATAATAACCGGAATCGCTACTGTACCCTTGAGCAGCCGTCTGCGAGCTAGTTGGGGTGCAATCTTTGTCTGAGTGCCGATCAGATCCTGATCTGGTTGTGCCTCTATTTTCTTTTCTGACATGTTCAGTTACCTCTCACGCAAAGCTTTGGGGAAATGGAAGCTGTTAGTATACAGTCCTGCCATCTAGTAAAACAGAAAAGTATCTTCTTATCATCTACTTAATTCTTTAAGCAAGCATATTTCATGCCATACTTAGAAAGAAATTTTTATATGAATAAAAACATAGAGATAAACTTTATCATTACTATACCGGGCTTATCATCTACTCAACCTTTCTCTTAAGTGTAAAAGAAATCGACACTTATTATGTTGCCCACCCGAAATTCAGATAAATCCTGTAGCAGTAATCAATCTGTTCATCTGTGAATTACCTGCTGGGCATCATCATTCAAACTCCCAGAAAATTTACTATCTCATGCTGAGCAATTCCTGATCGTTCTTCTCCATGCGCAGTCCAACTTAAACCAAAGCATCATTATTGAAATGGAAAAATTTTCGACAACTACTCAAAAATAGTCTTATCAGATTTTCCCTCGGCTCGATCTTTATTTTTCCCGTTTTTTTCTTTCCGGTCGTTGGTAGGCCCTATGATATAACACTGGCAGTACCAGCAATGTTAAGATTGTAGAAGAGAGAATACCACCGATTACGACCGTTGCAAGAGGACGCTGCACTTCTGCCCCGATACCGGTTGCAAGTGCCATGGGAATAAACCCGACTGCATCGGTAAGCGCGGTCATCAACACGGGACGCAGTCGTGTCAGTGCGCCCATCTGCACTGCATCTCCCAATGCAACGCCCTTTTGACGCAATTCGCGGATGAACGAAAGCATGACCAACCCATTCAATACCGCGATCCCGGACAATGCAATAAATCCAACTCCAGCGGAAATGGAAAGCGGAATATCGCGCAGCCATAAAGCCAGTACACCGCCTGTCAGCGCAAACGGTACGCCAGTAAATACCAGCAACCCATCCCGGAAATTACCAAACACGGTATAGAGCAGAATAAAAATCAGTATCAGTGAGATCGGTGTCACGATTTGCAATCGCTCTGCTGCCGAAACCATTTGTTCAAATTGCCCGCCCCAGGCCAACCAATAGCCTGGGGGAATTTGCACATTTTCATCCACCAGCTTCTGTACTTCCCTGACAAAAGAACCGAGATCACGTCCCCGAACATTGGCGGTCACCACTACCCGCCGCTTGCCATTCTCGCGACTGACCTGATTCGGTCCCTGTACGATTTTGAAATGTGCCACTTCACCCAGGGTTACAAAAGCGGTCAGTCCCATCCGCGGCATCTGTCCGACTGCTATACCATCCCGTATTTCAGTTTGAACCGGCAAGCCAATCGGTAAATGTCGCAAGGTTTCGATATCGGCACGCAATGATTCAGGCAACCGTACCTGCAGTTCAAAACGACGATCTCCTTCGAAAATCAAACCGGCATTTTTACCGCCGACTGCAATCGCCACTGCATCCTGCACATCGGCCACATTGAGGCCGTAGCGTGCAATGCTGGCACGATCGACCTGAATGGACAATACCGGCAATCCCGTTATCTGTTCCACCTTTACATCTGCCGCACCTGGAACTGCGGTAATGAGTGCCTCAATACGTTCTCCTAAAGCAAGCAGTCTGTCCAGATCATCCCCGAATACCTTGACAGCCACATCAGCACGTACCCCTGCAATCAGTTCGTTAAAGCGCATTTCAATCGGTTGGGTGAATTCATAATTATTACCCGGTACTTGCAATACCACCCGTTCCATCGCAACAATCAGTTCATCCTTGGTGCGATACGAGCCTGACCACTCCGATTGAGGTTTTAACATGATAAAAATATCTGCCACACTTGGTGGCATCGGATCAGTTGCGATTTCTGCCGTCCCAATCTTACTGAACACCCGCTCCACCTCAGGAAATGACTGGATCGTTTTTTCCAGCTCGCTCTGCATGGCAATAGCAGTGGAAAGGCTCGTACCGGGAATACGGATTGCGTGCAATGCAATATCGCCCTCATTCAGGCTAGGCACGAATTCACTGCCCAGACGAGTCATCAGTAACATCGACAGTATCACCGTGACTACCGCAATAGTTACCGTCAGGCCCTGATTGCGCATAACCAGCATAAGTATCGGTTGATAAAGCCGTTTGCACTGCACAACAATCCAGCTTTCCCGGTCTGCTACTTTCCCGGTCAGAAAGAGCGCAATTGCTGCCGGGACAAAAGTGACCGACAAGATCATCGCACCCAGCAGCGCTGCCACGACTGTAAAGGCCATGGGATGAAACATTTTGCCCTCCACGCCGGAAAGCGCGAAAATCGGCAAGTAGACGATCATGATAATCATCTGCCCGTAAACCAGTGCACGCCGCGTCTGCTGGGTAGCTGTAAAAACCAGCTTCAGTCGTTCTTCCCGACTCAATATCCGCCCTAGTCTGGCTTGTTCCTGAGCAAAACACCGAATACTGTTTTCGACAATAACGATAACACCATCAATGATAATACCGAAGTCGAGTGCCCCCAGGCTCATCAGATTTGCGCTGACCTGATTAGCCACCATGCCACTGAATGTGAATAACATCGACAACGGGATGACGAGTGCGGCAATCACCGCTGCACGAATATTACCTAGAAATAAGAACAGTACAGCGATTACGAGAGAAGCACCCTCGATCAAATTGAACGCTACGGTACGGATAGTCCCGTCAATCAGCTTGGTCCGATCGTAAACAGGAACGGCTGCCACCCCCGCTGGTAAGGTCTGATTGATTTCCACCAGCTTATCGGCAATCGCACGCGCCACGGTACGACTGTTTTCTCCAACCAGCATATGTGCGGTGCCGAGCACTACCTCCTCACCATTCTGGGTAGCAGCGCCGGTACGCAATTCTTTACCGATCAAAATATCAGCCACATCTTTGATACGCAAGGGTGTGCCTTGCCTGCTACCAAGCGTGATCTCACCGATTTCATCCAAATCAGTAACCTGTCCTGGTAAACGCACCAGATACTGTTCTCCACTCTTTTCGATATAGCCTGCACCCAAATTGAGATTGTTACGTTCCAGCGCAGCAACGATTTCCTGCAAGGTTAGTCCATAGGCAATGAGCTTTTCCGGATAGGGGGTCACATGGAACTGTTTGACGAATCCACCGACAGTATTGACTTCGGTCACCCCTTTGACCATACGTAATTGTGGCCGGACGATCCAGTCCTGGATTTCACGTAAATCGGTGGACGTATAAACCGTACCATCCGGTTTACGCGCATCCACCGTACTTTCAACCGTCCACATGAATATTTCCCCGAGCCCGGTAGAAATCGGCCCCATTGCGGGTTCGATACCGGCTGGTAACCGTCCTTGTGCTTCCTGGATCCGCTGACTGACCAGCTGGCGGGCAAAATAAATATCAGTTCCATCCTGAAATACCACTGTCACTTGGGATAACCCATACCGTGACAATGATCGGGTGTAGTCGAGCCCGGGCATACCCGCCATAATCGTCTCGATTGGAAAGGTAATACGTTGCTCAACTTCCATGGGTGAATAGCCCGGTGCCACCGTATTGATTTGTACCTGGACATTAGTAATATCGGGTACTGCATCGATTGGTAGCTTTTGATAGCTGTAAAAGCCCAGCATAGCCATGGCTAGTACAGCCAGCAGCACCAGTCCACGATGTTGGATCGCAGCCTGCAGAATGCGCTCAAACACGGGCGCAAGCCCCACTCAATTGATCATTGTCATCGGAGAAATGCTGATTAACCGTTCGAATAAAACGACATATCCGACATGTGACATACGAAACCCGGAATGCACCGAGTGAATCGACAGGGTAACGAGCACCATATGATGGAGTCGTTTGCTTGCAATAATAATCAACCGGCGCTTCCTGCTTAATGGTCATGTTCTGCTCCTGCTTTACCCAGTTCTGCCTTAATGACAAAACTATTACGTACGGCGTAATGCTCTCCGGCAAGCAAACCGTCGATCACTTCAACCATCCGACCATCGCTGCGCCCCAGTCGCAATGGACGCACTTCAAAAAAATCACCGTAACGTCCGAATACCACGGGCTGATCTCCCAGTGTCTGCAGTGCATCCAACGATATCGCCACGGGTACTTCAATTTTCTCGGTGAGTAAATCCGCTTTGACGAACATACCAGGACGCCACTTTCCATCCTGATTATCGAGTTCTACCCGGGCAACAGCAGTACGTGTCAATTCATCAAGTAATGTTGTCACGTAAATGACTTCTCCTTCACGTACCAGATTATGTACATCTGCACGAACGATGGCACGCTGCCCTACCTCGATCCGGTGTAAATCTCTGGGAAAGATCTTGATCGCTGCCCATATCGTAGAAATATCCGCAATAATGAACACTGTTTTGTCCTCTTTGATGGCCTCTCCTGTTACCACTGACTTATCGATGACAGTCCCGGAAATCGGAGAGCGAATCTCATAGCGAGCAAGCTCCTTGCCAGATAAACCAGATTCCGGCCGCACACCCAGTGCTTGCAAGCGCTCAGCAGCCAATCGCACCGTTATACTGGCTTCCTCCCATTGTTGCTTTGCAACCAGATAATCCTGTTTCGCTGTGATTTTTTCCTGCCACAATTGTTTTTCTCGGTCATAGACGGTTTGTGCCAGCGCCAGGCGCCTGCGGGCGAGCAGATATTGACTGCGCAAATCAGCCAATGCGGCACTTTCCATCACTGCAAGTACTTCACCTTTCTTTACCGCCTGTCCATGGTGACGTTCGACTGCGACTACCATACCCGGCAAACGTGGCACGATATGGACGATAGTATGCTCATTGAAAATGATTTCACCTGGTAAGGTAATCCCTGGTCGGATACTGGCAGATCCGGCAACAGCCAGTTCAATACCATTACTGTGCAAGGTGTCTTCGGTCATCTGCACCCGCCCTTCGACCTGGCTGTACCCCCAGCGATAGGTTCTGCCCTGTCGCTCAGCAACGATAACCAATTCGAATGAATGGGGTTCTTCCACTTCCTGATCGCTGATCAGATAATCGCCTTCAGGTCTGAAATCGAATAATTGTGCTGGCCTGCCAAGTCGCGCCAATGCAATCGTGACTTTTACCCCGGCAGGCAGCAAAGACTGTCCCTGCTCATAGAGATATATCCTGAAATGAGGGGGTACACCTGCTTCCTGGATAATCAATTCCAGGCCCAGATCGTCCTGTATAAATAATTTCCCTCCGTGTGGTCCGACGACCGGTCCATGCTCGGGATCATTCTCAGCCTGATGAAATTGTTCCGTAGCATCTGACAAACCGGGGCTATCCAAAGTCAGAATCAATGCCCCCAGCAGGATACCAATAGAAATGGTTATCAGAATTGGCAACCACCGACTCGTATTCATAACTACTTTTACTCCTTTCTCTCAATGTCTGCCGAATCTGGAAAACTGTCGAGCGGCGCCGCCACCAGTTGTTCAATGGTATTGATCAGGCGCTGATAATTGGCCAGGGCCCGCACATATAAGGTTCGACTTTGAAAAAAAGCACGCTGAGCATCCAACATTTCAAGGAAACTGAATTTACCCAACTGGTACCCCCGGCTCGTTACCTCGAAAGCGCTTCGGGTATCCGGTAATACTTCATCACGCAGTACTCTGATTTCATTCTGAGCGGCAAGCAGGTTCTCATAAGTACGAGTAAACTCGGCCTTAAGCTGTAATTCGATTGCCATCCGCTCATCCATTGCTTTATTCAGACGTTGACGAGCTGCCAGTTCATTTCCCTGATTCCGGTCAAAAAGCGGAATAGGAATAGACATATCCAGCAGAGCGGTGATATTGTCGGTCCCCAGATAACGTCGGACCCCCGCGCCCAGTGTTATGTCGGGAATACGCCTTGTTTTTTCCAGTTCGACCATTGCTGCGCGTTGTGCGATATTCTTGGAGCTTTGCAGTACCATCGGATTCTGAGCGAGAGACTGAGCAAGCCGTTCAAAATCAGGTATTTCAATGAATGATTCCAATTTTCCCAATGCCTGGTCAAACTGCGGCGCCGTCTCCCCCCATAGCAGCGCCAGTTGTACTCTTGCTGCAGCAAGTTTGCGTTTTGCCTGCTCGAGCTCAATACTCATGGTAGAAAACGCTACCTTAGAACGAATCGCCTCCATAGGTGGCGCTTTACCTGATTCAACTCGCTTGATAACTGCGTTCATCGCTGCTCGAGTTAGCTGTAACGTATCATCTGCCACACGCACCTGTGCTTGGCCTTCTAGCACGTCAATAAAAGCGTTGGCGGTACGCGCAATAATCTCCAGACGCTTGGTTTCATAGATTTGATCAGCCGACTCCTGACCCAGTGCTGCCACATTCATTCTGGCAAGCCGCTTGCCACCGAGCTCGATCAACTGGCTGATACGAAAGGTAGCAAATCGCTGAATGGCCGCATCGGAGGAATTGATATCTTCTGCCTCGACACTGAAATCTGGATTTTTGAACAGACTGGCCTGCAACTTCTCCCCTTCGAAAGCCATGACTTCTTTGGAATAAGCCGCTAGTTCAGGATTATTCTGTAAGACATGTTGTAAGGCCTGGCGCAAGGTCAAACTGTTTCTCCCATCAATTGATGGATCCACAGTCAGGTAAGTATCGGCACCAGGATAACCCGCGATACCATGTCCTGGCATATATAGAAGCCCCCCGAACGATAATGTCATGATCGACATTATCCGTACTGCAAAAGATTGCCACGATTTACTTCTTAATCCGCGTTCCATCCCGATTTATTCCCGATGAGCAGCCACTCCATAAGCGCACATGAAGCATTACAAACAATTGCTCCAATACTTAATAGATCATCATTTTTTCCGCCAAACGCCCATCAGCGATCAAAAATCGCTTGATTGTCGCTAAAACCAGCGTACTAACGAAAAATCCGACTCAGACGAAAAAACGAGGGGGATGATAAAAAGAATCAGGAATAGGTTCTGGAAAAAGACTGGTGATACTTTCTGTCACGTTTTCTTTGATGACAGTAGCAGCTATCTGCAAAGCTGTGCAAAGATAAAAAGGTTGATATTGACCAGCAGAATGTAAACACAAATGAGTGGCTGCATCCAGCTCTACATTGCCATCGAGCTCATGATGCAGTGCAAGATGTGCATCAGGGTGTATTGCAAACAGTTCCCTATGCTGATGGTGGGCGAGTTCATGTGCAAAAACATCACCATTGAATGACCATCCAAAGGTATTCGCCAACATGCTGATAAGCAATGCCAGTACGGTCAATCTGATGGTGAATTGTTTTTCCATAGGAAAACTAGCGCACGTAAGTTAATGCCTCTTGGATAAATGTAACACAAAAACCTAAATCCCTTCCAGGGAAGCTCTCTAAAAAACTACCCATGTTGCCATCGCTGCGTTAAAAACAAGCTCAAAATGCTCATTTCCACTCGTAAGCTCCACTTTCTTGCCTGTTTTACCTGTGGTGGGCTGCCCTCATCAACGTTTTTAGGGTCACTTAGCCCGGCTGATCAATTGAAAGCAAAGATTAATCGCAGATAAACAGTTATCATAATACTTCCACACCCTCTTCCATCAACATTTCCACCAGTGAAATCAGCGGCAATCCGATCAAAGCATTGGGATCATCGCCGCTCATACGTTCAATCAGCGCAATACCCAACCCTTCCGATTTAGCACTGCCTGCACAATGATAAGGTTGCTCCTTCGCGAGATAACGCTCAATCTGGTGATCGCTCGTCTCACGAAATTTTACTGTACAAGGCACCACCCTCGATTGCATACGAGTTATACGACTGTTAAACAGGCATAATGCTGTATGGAATATCACTTCCTTACCCCGCACGAGACGAAGCTGCCGGGTAGCATTCGCATGATTCAGGGGTTTGTGCAGTTGCATTCCCTCAAGCACAGCAACCTGATCGGCTGCAATAATGAGTGCATCAGGAAATATCTTAGCGACCGTCCGTGCTTTTTTCTGTGCTAGGCGAAGTGCAGTAACTTCAGGTGTTTCATTCGGTAATGTCGATTCATCAATAGCTGGATCCGCGGTTTCAAAAGGGATTTGTAAGCGTTGTAGCAATTCACGCCGATAAATTGAGCTGGAACCGAGGACAAGTTGCGGATGAATCATGTGCGTTTTCAAAATATTATAGTAGTATGTTGGTTAGCAATTTTTGACACTTGAGGATAAAAAATATAACATGCGCGCCTTATGTCCAATCAATTTGTTATAGATGCGTTAGATTTCGTCCGTCAGGCTGGGTCGCTACATGGCAGCGTCCCTCCGTTTGATCTTGAACGCTTGCAGGATTACTTATCAAGCGAAGTCGGGAAACTTGTTTATTCGATTGATGGCATGTTTGATAAACAGGGCAGACCAATACTGAGGATAGCGATTACTGGAATAGTTAACCTGAAGTGCCAGCGCTGCCTGGAACAACTAGAGCATATCCTCGACCTGAAAACTGATCTGCTTCTGGCCAGAAATGAAGAAGAGCTGTCTCGTTATGATGAGGACGCTTCTGTCGACATAATTATGGCTTCGAATGCACTCGATACCTTAGCACTGGTAGAAGATGAAGTTATTCTGAGTTTGCCGATTTCACCCCGTCATCAGGATACAGTATGCCAAGAAACAATGAATGGAATTTACGAAACACTGACTAAGGAACGTCCTTTCGCAGCACTGGCATCACTCAAGCAGCCACATTAAAAGGCTTTTCAAGCCAACCCTATGAAATCTGGCAGTGGAGGAAAGTGCTTACGTTCCGTAATATATTCCAAGTATTGTTGATTGCTAACATGTTACAGATATTTTTATTCCGGAGTTAAACTTATGGCTGTACAACAAAATAAAAAGTCTCCTTCCAAGCGTGGGATGCATCGTTCCCATGATGCATTGACCAATCCCCCCCTGGCGATCGAACCCACTACTGGAGAAACGCATTTGCGTCACCATATCAGTCCTAATGGCTACTATCGCGGACGAAAGGTTATCAAAACCAAGAACGACGATTGATCATGTCTGCGTGTTTGCTTTCCTCACTGCCTGACTGTCGTAATAAGTGAATATAACTGTAGCAATCGACTGTATGGGCGGTGATCATGGTCCGCACGTTACTGTTCCATCTGCCGTCGAGTATCTGCGCCACGATCATGAAGCTGATATCATTTTGGTCGGAATACCGGATGCTATTGAAGCGGAATTACACGCGCTCGATATCTCTCCTGGTCCACGGCTCAGGTTGCATCCGGCTAGTGAAGTCGTCAGTATGGACGAATCGCCGGCGATTGCCTTACGGAATAAAAAAGATTCTTCTATGCGAGTAGCCATCAACCTGGTCAGAAACGGTGAGGCACAAGCCTGTATCAGTGCAGGCAATACGGGAGCATTACTAGCTACCTCACGATTCGTATTGAAGACTATACCTGGCATTGACCGGCCTGCACTGGCTGTGGTACTACCTACGATTTCAGGGCATACCTATGTGCTGGATCTAGGGGCAAATGTAAACTGTACTGCAGAACACTTGCTTCAATTTGGTATGATGGGAGCCACGCTGATCTCCTCCGTCGAAAACAAGCCTAATCCAAGTATCGGCCTTTTGAATATCGGTGAAGAAGACATCAAAGGAAATGATGTTGTCAAACAAGCAGCAGAGCTATTCCGTTCCAGCGGTTTGAATTTTTATGGCAATATCGAGGGAGATGATATTTATAGAGGTACGACGGACGTAGTGGTATGCGACGGGTTTGTAGGTAATGTTGCATTGAAAACATCGGAAGGATTGGCACAAATGCTGGCCAGCTACCTACGTGAAGAATTCAGACGTACCTTCTTCAGTAAGTTGGCGGGGTTAGTAGCGTTACCTGTTATCAATACTTTCAAACAACGTGTGGATCATCGCCAATATAATGGTGCAAGTTTGCTGGGGCTGCGCGGTATTGTTATCAAGAGTCACGGATCGGCTGACAGTTTCGCGTTTCGCTGCGCAATCAAACGTGCTGCAGAAGAAATACGCGGCGGTATGCTACGTCATATCGGTGAGCATGTCGAAACATTGCGGCACAACATTGAACAGAATGTTCCTCACCCTGCATCAGTAAAATGAGCCGATCATGACTATGTATTCACGAATCATCGGAACTGGTGGCTATCTGCCAGAAAAAATTCTGACTAATCATGACCTTGAGTCTATGGTCGATACCAGTGACGAATGGATACGAACGCGTACTGGTATTATGCAACGTCATATCGCCGCAGAAAATCAAATGGCGAGTGATTTGGCTTTAGAAGCCAGTCGAAGAGCTATCGAGGCATCTGGTATTCAAGTACGTGATATCGATCTGGTAGTTGTCGCTACTACTACACCAGATATGATTTTTCCCAGTACTGCCTGCATCCTGCAGCATAAACTCGGGCTTTCCGACGGTCCAGCCTTTGATGTCCAGGCGGTCTGTAGCGGGTTTATTTATGCATTAGCCACAGCAGATATGTTTGTCAGTTCAGGAAAGTGTCGCAATGCACTTGTTGTCGGGACTGAAGTTTATTCACGTATCATGGACTGGACTGATCGCAGCACCTGTGTACTATTTGGCGATGGTTCAGGTGCGGTCGTACTTACCCGAGACGAGCGGCCCGGGATTCTTTCCTCTCATCTACATGCAGATGGAAGTTATAGCCAGGTTCTGGCTGCACCCGGTAATATTCGTGCAGGAAAAATACAGGGTACTCCTTTCATCACGATGGAAGGTAATACTGTCTTCAAATTTGCAGTAAAAGTTCTGGAAGAAGCCGTTCAGGAAGCGTTGAATGCAAATAATCTGCAAACTTCCGACATTGATTGGCTGGTCCCCCATCAAGCTAATATTCGTATCATTACTTCAACTGCTAAGAAACTCGGTATCCCTAATGAAAAAGTTGTAACGACTGTTGCACAGCATGGAAATACTTCTGCCGCCTCTATACCGTTGGCATTGGACCAGGCAGTGCGGGATGGTCGTATCCGCCCCAGTCAGCATATCGTACTTGAAGGAGTGGGTGGTGGATTTACCTGGGGTTCAGTACTGATACGCTGGTAAGATACATGAAAATTGCTTTCGTTTTTCCTGGACAAGGATCACAATCGATCGGCATGATGCAAGGCTATGCGGCACTGCCAGCGATACGTGAAACGTTCGACGAGGCTTCTGATGTTCTGCAGCAGGATCTTTGGTCACTAATCGAAGATGGTCCCGAAGAAACGCTAAATCTCACATTGAATACTCAGCCCGTTATGTTGGCAGCTGATATTGCTGTTTACCGCGCATGGCAATATGCTGGAGGAATCGAGCCGAATTTCCTGGCAGGACATAGCCTTGGTGAATATGCAGCACTAGTGATAGCTGGGTCTCTTACTTTTAACAACGCTTTGAAACTGGTACGCTATCGTGCAGAAGCCATGCAGGAAGGGGTACCCGAAGGCGTCGGGGGTATGGCAGCAATCATTGGATTAGATGACAATAGCGTGGCAGCGATATGCTCTGAAGTAGTACACAATATACCAGATTCGTCATTAGAACCCGCGAATTTCAATGCACCCGGTCAAATAGTCATCGCCGGTCACAAAAAAGCAGTTATGCAGGGAATCACCCTTGCCAAACAAAAAGGAGCCAAGCTAACTGTTCTACTTCCGATGAGTATTCCGTCACATTGTTCACTTATGCAATCTGCAGCGGAGCGATTTTCTTCCCTGTTAGAAAAAACTCCCCTGCAATCACCCCGAATACCTGTTTTACATAATGTTGATGTTCAGCAACATTCTGAAGTTACCTCCATTCGGCAGATACTCGCACAGCAACTCTACTGTCCGGTCCGCTGGACAGAAACGATTCGAACCATGGTTTCCCATGGTGTCACACACATCGTGGAATGTGGTCCTGGTAAGGTATTATCAGGATTAAACCGTCGAATCGATAAAAATGTGGAAAGTATTGCACTGGCCAATTCCAATATTCTCCAGCAGAGCATTGAGATATTGAAATGATACCCTCACAACCTGTTATTGAATAAGTGATTTTCTACCAACCTTGTTAAACCCTGCAATGTTATTCGAGCATAAAGTTGCACTAGTAACTGGTGCAAGCCGCGGAATTGGAAAAGCCATCGCCTTGGAACTCGGGAAAAATGGTGCGATTATTGCCGGCACCGCAACGACAGAGAATGGTGCCCACCATATTGATCAATACCTTAGCGAAGCGCATATTAAAGGTATGGGATTAGTCATGGATGTTAACCATGTTGAGCATGTCAAGCGTGGCATCGAAGCCGTACAGAAATCTTTAGGTGATGTCGCAATACTGGTTAACAATGCTGGCATCACGTGCGACAACCTATTGGCTCGTATGAAAGATGAGGAATGGGACGCAGTCATACAAACCAATCTAAAGGCTGTCTTTTACCTAAGTCGAGCTGTTTTACGTAGCATGATGAAAGTACGTAGCGGCCGTATTATCAATATTTCATCTGTAGTCGGCGCAACGGGAAATGCCGGTCAGACTAATTATGCAGCTGCCAAGGCAGGTATGATCGGTTTCAGCAAATCCCTAGCCAAGGAAATTGGCAGTAGAAATATTACGGTCAATTGTGTCGCACCGGGTTTTATCGATACCGATATGACCCGTTCACTTTCATCAGATCAACAGCAGTCCCTACTTCGGCATATTCCTCTTGGACGATTTGGGCACCCAGAAGAAGTCGCGGCAGCTGTCGTTTTTCTGGCTTCCCCGTCAGCAGACTATATTACGGGTACTACGTTGCATGTGAATGGTGGTATGCATATGGATTAATCGGATTCCAGATCTGTCTCCACTGAAATGCGGACAGAAAACTATAATAACAGGATCGCTTTTGTAGTAGTAATAAACGCTTAACTCATAAAATCATGTGGGTTTTGCCGGTTGTTTGAAATTTGTTAAACTTGCGGAAATCTTCTTACCTGAAAAGGATGGGTACATCAATGGAAATTGCAGAAATAGAACAGCGTATCAAAAAAATTGTAGCCGAACAGTTAGGCGTCAACGAAGCAGAAATCAAAAATGAATCTTCTTTCGTCAATGACCTAGGCGCTGATTCACTGGATACAGTTGAACTTGTCATGGCACTAGAAGAAGAATTCGAATGCGAAATTCCTGATGAACAGGCAGAAAAAATTAATACTGTTCAGGAAGCAATTGATTACGTCGCATCTAATGCCTCGCAGTAAATATCAATCCTTTCCTTACTGATTTCACTGGAGCCATTTTTGTCCAAACGTAAAGTAGCCATTACCGGCTTAGGTATCATTTCACCAGTCGGCAACACTGTTTCTGAGGCGTGGGAAAATATTGTCGCTGGAAAATCCGGTATCACACGGATTACGCGCTTCGACGCCTCAGGTTTTTCCTCACAAATTGCCGGTGAAGTCAAAGGATTCGATATTACACAATACATTTCCGCCAAGGAAGCGCGCCGCATGGATATTTTCATCCATTATGGTATGGCGGCGGCTATCCAGGCGATCAAGGATGCTGAGATCGAAGATGTAACAAAATTTAATGCAGAACGTATCGGTATTAACATTGGCTCTGGAATCGGTGGCTTACCCATGATTGAAAATACCGATATCGCTTACCATGCAGGGGGACCACGAAAAATCTCACCTTTTTTTATTCCCAGTACTATTATCAATATGGTAGCAGGAAATTTGTCCATTATGTTCGGGTACAAAGGACCTAATCTTGCCATTGTTACCGCCTGTACTACTGCCACACACAGTATCGGTCATTCTGCCAGAATGATTGAGCATGGTGATGCTGACATCATGGTCTGCGGTGGTGCGGAATCATGTATTACGCCATTGGCTGTCGGAGGCTTTGCTGCAGCACGTGCTTTATCATCAAGCAATGATGACCCGATTGCCGCAAGTCGGCCATGGGATATCAAAAGAGACGGCTTCATTCTGGGAGAAGGTGCAGGTGTTCTGGTTCTGGAGGAAATGGAGCATGCCCGGCAACGTGGTGCGAAAATATACGCGGAACTGGCTGGATTTGGTATGAGTGCGGATGCATACCATATGACGGCGCCTTGTGAAGATGGTGAAGGCGCTGCACGATGCATGACAAACGCATTAGCTGATGCCCAAGTCAATGCGGATGAGCTTCATTATATCAATGCTCATGGCACATCGACTCCACTGGGTGACATCGCTGAAACTATTGCTGTCAAGCGTTGCTTTAGTGGACATGCCAAAAATCTGGCGATCAGCTCTACTAAATCAATGACTGGACATTTGCTAGGAGCAGCGGGCGGTATTGAAGCCATTTTTTCTGCTTTGGCTATCTTTCATCAGATTGCGCCGCCGACTATTAACCTTGATGACCCCGACCCAGAATGTGATCTGGATTATGTTCCCCATAGTGCCAGGGAAATGAGAATTGATGTGGCTTTGTCTAACTCATTTGGATTTGGTGGAACTAATGGCACACTTGTCTTTCAAAGAGTTTGATATATCTTTGGTATTCCATTTCTTCTGCAATCGAATTTCTTAACAGCTGGGAATAGCGAGAGGGGAGTCATTGGTTATAATTCTTCCTTCTCGTGGAAGGATTGTGATAGCCATCAGATTGAATTCTCGAGTGCGTTGATATGCCGAAACCGACACGTTTACTGCGCTTTCTGAGTTTTCTTTTCTTAATAGCACTGATAGGAAGTATCCTATTTTTTGCTTGGACTTATTCTCTTGTCACGACTTCAGTAAAACTTCCAGCGACACCCTATGAGTTTTCAATCGAATCGGGAAGCAGTCTTCGCAGCATAGCCAGCCAATTGGCTGATGCAGAAGTTCTCCCCAACGCATGGTCTTTCATACTGTTAGCGCATGTAACAGGATATAATGCTTCACTTAAGGCGGGTAGTTATGAGCTTGTAGAAAACCTCTCACCATTACAGTTACTAGAATACTTGGTTCAAGGCAACGTCAAACGACACCAAGTCACTTTTATTGAAGGGTGGACTTTTTCTCAATTTAGACAGGCACTCGATGAGCATCCAGCTATCCGGCATGATTCAGTGGGACTCAGTGATCTTGAGATACTGCGCCTGATTGAGGCAAATGAGCCTAGCGCTGAGGGAATTTTCTTCCCGGACACCTATTTCTTTCTTAAAAATAACAGCGATGTGGCTATTCTGAAACGTGCTTATCGTGCCATGCAGCAACACCTTGAAACAGCATGGCTCTCACGACAGCAATCACTCCCATTCAAAAATCAATACGAAGGTCTGATCCTAGCTTCAATTGTTGAGAAAGAAACTGGAATGGAAAGTGAACGCAGTCAGATTGCAGGGGTATTCGTTAATCGTCTGCGCCAGAGTATGAAGCTTCAAACCGATCCTACCGTAATTTATGGCATGGGAAACAAGTTCGACGGAAATCTACGCAAAGTCGATCTACAAACCGACCACCCCTATAATACTTATACTCGTTTTGGTCTGCCACCTACTCCTATTGCCATGCCTGGCCTAGCTTCCATTCGAGCAACATTTAATCCTGCTTCGACTGATGCATTGTATTTCGTTGCTAAAGGTGACGGGACTTCTCATTTTTCGGCCACTCTTGCAGAACATAACCGTGCTGTCCAGAAATACCAGAAGAATCGTCCATGACGCCTCCCTCTTGCCAATTGGCTGTAAAACCAGAGCGTAAGATTTCGATTAACTCATTGTAACGAATAGATAGCGACATATTGCTACAATAAATAGCCTCATCGTCACCAGGCTTGGAATTTGACATAGGCTATCAGGAATACGCAAACCAGAAATATTTGGTAGCACTCAACATTCTGGAAGAAAATAGAAATAATAACTACTTCGTAATTACTAACCTGCTAGAACTACTGCGCTCCCACCTTTACACACAAAGATCATAATAACTAAACTTCAAAATGCGATTCTCCCTCGTAGTTCCCACTCTAAATGAAGCCAGAAATATCGATCCGCTGCTAACCAGTCTTTTTTCTCTCGATTCTCTGGAAAGTCAGTTTGAGGTGATTATCGTAGACGACGGTTCAACCGATGGAACACCTGAGAAAGTCAAAAGATGGGAAGCTTCTCATAATGTGCGCTTGATCGAGCGACACGCACAACCGGATTTGACCGCATCTATTCTTGATGGAGTAGCTGCTGCCAATCATGAAGTCATCGCGGTTATGGACGCCGATCTGAGTCATCCACCGGACCGATTGGCTGCCTTGGTTCAACCCGTCCTGAACGATAGCCATGACATTGTTATTGGCAGTCGCTACATACCCGGTGGAAATACCGACAACTGGCCTTTTTATCGCCGTTGGCTATCACGGGCTGGAGGCTGGCTTGCCCGTATCATTTGTGATGTAAATGACGCAACTTCAGGCTTTTTCGCTTTTCGGCGAGAGCTGATCAAAAATATTCCGGAAAATGCGCGCGGTTATAAAATTCTACTGGAATTGCTAATGGCTGGACAAGGCCAGTTACGCGTAAAAGAAATACCGATCTGCTTTCGTGATCGAACATATGGCAACTCAAAATTATCTTTTTCACACCATCTTATTTACTTGCAACGATTGATTACTCTGGCTGGGGGTACCGCCTCTTTTCATACTGCCAGCCGCTTTGCTGTGGTCGGATTTCTGGGGGTTTTCGTCGATGTACTAATCTTTCAATGGATGATCAGCCAAGGAACCAGTCTGGCTCTGGCACATATCTCCAGTTTCATGGTAGCAGCCACTTTCAATTATTCGCTAAATTCGAAGTGGTCTTTCCGACTTCACTATCAGGGCCATTTACGGTGGGGCCAATTCATCCGTTTCCTGGTAGTCGGAGTATTTGCATTACTCCTACGCGGCGGTGTTCTGGCTTGGTTGATTTATATCTGGAATATGCCTAGTGAATGGGCCATTTTTCCTGCCATCCTTACAGCAGCCATAGTGAACTACCTTGGATCAGCATTTTATGTATTTCCACAAACGAATCCCCCTGTCCCTCTCGACATACGCTGGCGCATTGCTTCGATAGGTATTGTATGCTTTGTTATTCTACTACGCCTTGTTTACATGAGTGTCGCGCAACTCATACCAGATGAAGCATACTATTGGCAGTATGCACAGCATATGGATCTGAGCTTCTTCGATCATCCACCGATGGTAGCCTGGCTAATCTGGCTGGGAACTGCACTTGCAGGTCAGAGTGAGTTTGGAGTCAGGATCGGCGCGTTTGTATGCGGCTTGGTCGCGATGGGTTATCTGTACGCCTTTGCTCGTAACCTCTATGACAAGTCTACCGGTATGCGCTCGGTACTATTACTCGTCATACTGCCTTTTGGATTTGCAACTGGTCTAGTCATGACACCAGATGCTCCTCTGATCGCAGCCTGGGCAGCAACCCTCTACTATATGGAACGTGCGTTACTAGCTCACCAAAGCCGGGCATGGATCGGAATGGGTATCGCTTTTGGGCTAGGAATTTTATCCAAATACACACTTGGTTTGCTCGGTATTGCGGCGCTGGCCTTTGTCATTCTGGATTCAGCTGCACGCCGCTGGTTGCTGCGTCCTCATCCTTATCTCGCAGCATTCATAGCGTTGATACTATTCAGTCCTGTCATTATCTGGAACATGGAAAATAACTGGACATCTTTCCTCTTTCAGACTGATAGGATTGGAGGTGTACAGCATGTGTTTTCCACACATAAGCTAGTTCTTCACATCGCAATCCTGCTCACGCCGATTGGGTTGATTGCTGCATTGTTTGCACTACGATCAATCTTTTCAAAACATCCTCCCCGGGAACTACGGAAACATCTTTTCATTGGTATATTTGCCGGTATTCCCTTACTGATTTTCCTGGTGATCAGTACCTTTGATTCTCCACGCTTTCACTGGAGCAGCCCACTCTGGTTAGCGCTTTTACCTACCATGGCATGGATGATCGGTCAGAACGACATATTCCAAAAAACTCCTGATCGTTTACGTGCTGCCTGGCAACCGACCATTGTCGTATCGCTACTGGCTTATGCTTTCGTTTTACATTACGTCGCACTTGGAATACCCGGTCTCCCTTACCAATTCTTGAATGAACATTATTTTTGGAAAGAAACTACTGCAGAAGTTGAGAAACTTGCTGAGGAAATCAAACTGCAGACAGGAGAAACACCCATCGTAGTCGGTATGAGTAAATGGTCGATAGCCAGTGCACTTGCTTTCTACCATCATAATAACTCTGCACTGGATATTCGTTCGCGCAATATGTTTGGTGAACCAGCTGCCATGTACAGCTTCTGGTACCCTTCAGAACCTCCGACTACCCGCCCCATTCTATTAATCGGAATGAAACAGCAGGCACTTGAGCTGAATCAGCCAGAAGGTGACATTGGAAGTATGTTGATGGAGCCCGGAAATATGGATTTTCGTGCAATCTACCGGCAGGACGGTATGCCACTACGTGTACTTCATTACCGTATCGCTAAAGGGTATCGCGGCTATCCGGTTTCACAATATATGTCGAACGTCACAAAATGAGACATAGCCTCTCATCAGTGATCATGTCCAAAAAAGACCCCCACCAGCCATACGGTACCAATCCCTAATACGATGAGAGCGACTTGCTGAATAGTCGCTCTGATTTCCGGACGTTTATGCAGACTGGGAATCAGATCAGCCATCGCCACATAGGTCATACTCGCAGCAGCAATAGCAAGTATCGGTGCAATCAGATGATCCAACTGATGCAGCATGAAGTAAGCCAGTACCCCCCCCACTAAGGTAGCTGCACCGGATAACAAATTAAACCAAAGTGCACGGGCCCGTGTAAAACCTGAATTAAGCAAAATAATAAAATCTCCCGCTTCCTGAGGAATTTCGTGGGCGATAATGGCTATGGCAGTGACGATCCCTAATTGAATATCAGCCATGAAAGCGGCTGCAATCAAGATGCCATCTACGAAATTATGAAAGGTGTCTCCCAGTACGATCATCATACCGCTGCGACCATGATCATGAACGTTCGATATGACAGGCACCATTTGTACTGCAGATTCATGTACTTCACATTCTGCTAAATGGCAATGGCGCCACAATAAAAGCTTCTCCAGGATAAAGAAAATAAGGATACCGGACAACAAGATAATCGTTAACCGTTTAGGTTCTTCCGAAAGCTCAAGTGCTTCAGGTAATGCATTCAGGAATGCTGCGCCCAGGAGCGCACCAATGGCATATGAAACCAGTATAGATATCCATTCATTACTGCGAGCATTCAGTGTTAACAACGCTGCAAGCCCGATACTCAGTAAGCCGCCCAATATACTGGTCAGTATAATCCAAGCTAATACCGACATAGACTATGTGTCCTCAAGAGCACGACAAAATACCATAAAGAAAAACGGGATTGCTGGTGGTAAGCTATATTACTTAAGCTAACGATCAAAAACGGACTTACTCACTATTTATCGGAATTGACAATAAATACACCCACCATCTTATAACTGATAATCATTCTCTATCCATAGCAGACAAGCCATTCTTCCCGTTATTCCATCACGACGATAGGAATAAAATCTTTCCGGATCACTGAAAGTACATATATCTCCACCATAAATTCGATATATCCCAATATTGGTGAGGCGCTGGCGTGCTAGATTGAAAAGATTCGCATACCATTTTCCCTTTTTGTTCCCTGACGTAAAAGCATTTACCGCTTGACTATCGTTTTCGATAAACATTGACCGAACCTCATCTCCAACTTCGAAGTGCCCAGGACCAATTGCAGGACCCAGCCACGCAATCATTTGGTCACTTTGACTGAACTTACGCATCTCCTTAACGGTATTCTCAATGATTCCCCTCACCAATCCACGCCACCCTGCATGAATGACACCGACTACGCTACCAGCTGTATCACATAACAGTATCGGTAGACAATCCGCCACTAGAACAGCACAAACCACACCGCTACGCCGACTCATCGCTGCATCTCCTTCAAGGACTTCACAATCAGAATCCACCCAGATCGGTTTGGAACCATGCACTTGTGTCAACCAGCGAGGATTATCAGGCAAATATTGGCGCAAGTATGTGCGATTTTGTAAAACAATAACCGGATCATCATTTACATAGTCCGCCAGATTCAGACCTGTATAGATCCCATTTACATTATGGTCAATACTACTCTTCCGGGTAGTAAATATGGCATTGACATTCTTAGGAGAAGGCCAGTCGGGTATGATCCAATCAATCACAGTACAGCAATCTTCTTTAGAACCCGGAAAAAGAAAAAGTATAACAAGCTTGAAAACAGATCTTATTCCGCACGCTTACTTACTGTTCCAGGATCGGATGCAGCTTAGAAAAAATCTCGCAAACGTAATCAATCTGCTCGATTGTATGTGCGGCGTTAATGCTGCAACGGACCAGCGATTTACCCTCTGGTGCAGCAGGAGGAAGTACCAGATTTACATAAATATCATGCTCCATCAATCCATTCCATAAAGCCAAGGCTTGCTGGGGATTGTCAAGGATAACGGCAATGATGGGCCCCGGCTCTGGCCCCACCTGGAATCCGGCTTTTTCAAGGTATGAATAAAGTCGGTGCGAATTTTGCCACAAGCGTTCACGCAGTAAATGACCATCGTGTAACAGTTTTAAAGCTGCACGCGTTGAAGCAATGGTGGCCGGTGAAGGAGAAGCCGTAAAAATATAAGGGTGGCTCATATATCGTAACAGGTCGAGTTGTACATGATTACTGACACAGAACCCCCCGATACCACATAAGCTTTTACTGAAAGTTCCAGTTATGAAATCAACTTCATCGGTCAAGCCAGTCTTTTCCACCAAGCCTTGGCCGGTTTTGCCCAGAACACCAAGCGAATGTGCCTCATCAAGTAATAAAGTACTTTGATAGATATTTTTCAGTTTTACGATTTCTGCCAAAGGTGCCTGATCACCCAGCATGCTATAAATGCCTTCAACAATTATCAGCGTATTGCGACTGCGCTCACCCAAACGACGAAGCCGCTTTTCGAGATCTGCTATATCGTTATGGCGAAAGCGAATGATATCCGCTCCGCTTAGAATACATCCATCATAAATGCTGGCATGCGCATCTCCATCAATCAGTACCACATCTCCAGTACTGACTAATCCGGAAATCATCCCCAGATTCGCTTGATAGCCTGTCGTAAAAACGATACATGAACGACAATGATAGAATTCAGCAAATTCCTGCTCTAACGCCCGATGCCCTGAATAATTACCATTTGCCATACGCGAACCAGTCGTACCAACACCTTCCTGGTCAATTGCCTGATGTGCTGCTTGTCTACATTCTGGCGAGAAACTAAGCCCGAGATAATTATTCGTACCCAGCATCAATATGCGGCGTTTACCGATTCTGGCTTCGGTTGCAGAATAGACCTCCTCTATAGGGATCCCAAAAGCACCCAGACCGTCAGGTAATTGCGCTTTCCTCACTGCCGCAGCTGCATCAAGCTTTTCGAGTAGACTCATTTTGTCTCTGATTTGATTTTGTAGATCAGGTTAGCAAGATCCTGTACTGTCAATACATCTACGAGTGTATTGAGCGGAACGGATATATCAAAATGATCTTCAATTTCCATTATGAGATTCAGCAATTTAACTGAATCAATTGCAAGATGCGTAATCAGGTTAGTATCAGGAGATACCTCTGTTTCAGTATTTGTAAAACATGCCAAACGCTGACAAAGTAGTTGAATAATTTGTGCTTGAGTAACTTCAGACATTAGGATGGATTCCAGGGAAACTCTACCAATTTACATTTTTAAGCTGGATAATAGAAAGAAAACCAATTGCCAAACGTATAGAATAACTATGGAAGTTAACTCCTGCTAAAAATATAAAGTTGGCAAATATTAGTTTCTCAAAAGCGTTCATTATGTCTAACAAGCGCTGGTAACGCTGCATGGAATCCAATAGCAGGGTGCCAATCGCTCAATTCTCGCTTCAGAGAGGAAATATCACAAGTCCAGTCAGGATGTTGAAGCTCCCGTACTTTACCAGGTGTCAGCATTGGAGCATAGTTAAAAAGGTGGGCAAGCCATATATTGCAATGAGCAAATAACCGAATGCCTGTACAGGGTATCCGAAAACACCGAACCGGCTTTCCTAAAACACCTTGTGCAATTGCGGCAATCGAAACATAATCATATCCTTCGGGTGTCCCGTCATCGATTTCATAGGTGCCAGTAATAGAATGCTCAGCATCAAGCCAGCAGCTAACAGCAGTAACCAAATCGTCGACATGTATCAAACCAAAACGGTTATCGGGTGCCCCTAACGCCGGAAGCACACCATAACGCATCAGCCGAAAAAGTGGCTTCATCGCTTTATCACCTGGCCCGTAAACTGCAGCAGGTCTGAATACAGCGGCTGTTAATCGTTCAGAAAATTTCGAGATCAATTGCTCTGCTTCAAATTTGCTTTGTGCGTACCACGAAAGTTGAGGCTCACGAGCAGCTAGAGAGGATATGTATAAAAATTTCGGACAGGAACCTATTTCAGAAATAGCCTGTAATATATTCTTCGTTCCGATTACATTGGTATGGAAAAAATCGTCCCACGATTTCCCTTTCACCGCACCAGCACAATGTATAACAACCTCCGCACCTTCTACCATATGGCGTAAAGCACGGGTATCATCCAGATCTCCAGGAATCCATTTTACAGATGAATAATCCATTTTAGGGGATGCACGCCTAGTCAACGCACGAACCCCCCACCCGGACACTGTTAATCTGTTAAGAAGCGCGCGGCCAATGAAGCCTGTCGCACCGGTTACTGCAACAGTCTGGACCATCAGAAGCTTACAACACCAAGGAAAGGGTGGCTATAGACATCCTTTCCCTTCCTTCCTCCAAGCAACCCTAACCAGATACACACTTTCAGCAAGTGTTACTACATTATCCAGCGGTATAAATAGCAGATTTCTGTAATAGATTTGCACGTCGAAGAAAACCCTGACGTGCTGCGAAACGTGACAACTTACCTGAGGATGTCCTTGGTAGTGTATGAGGTGGTACCAATTCGACCAGACAATTCACACCAAAAGCCATGTAAACCATTTGCTGCAGTCTATTAATCAGTGATTGCCGATCATCTGCTGATGCCAATCTGCTCTCTACGACCAACACTACTGCTGTTGAACCATCCTCGTTACTGATTCCAAAAGCTGAAGCCTCGCGAGTTCTAACTTCTGGCTCCTGTTCAGCCAGCTCTTCCACATCTTGAGCCCGGATATTTCTACCATTGACAATAATAACATCTGTACGCCGTCCCGTAATATATAAGTCTCCTTCAAACAGGAAACCAATATCTCCCGTATCCAGCCAACCACCTGGTTTGATCGCTTTGGCGGTCTCTTCTGGGTTATTGAAATATCCATCCATGATACTACTTCCCTTCACAAGGATACTGCCTACCATCATAGATGGCAGTTCCTGACCATCATCACCGACTACTTTTACTCGATGACCGGGTAATGGACGGCCACAATTCACAAACTCATTGAATTTCCTACCATCCGCCTGGACCCGTATCGCCATCCTTTTTTCAATCAACGTCTTGGTATCTACTCGTAAGCTCTTAGCTCCTTGATCAATACCTGGAAAAGATACGGCCAATGTGGATTCAGCCAAGCCATAGCAAGGTAAAAAAGCGCGCTCATCAAAACCCGCGGAAGAAAACTTAGCCGCAAAACTTTTAAGTGTATCCAGACGGATCATTTCCGCACCGACACCTGCCGCACGCCAGCAACTCAAGTCAAGCTCCTGGAGATCAGATTCGCGTGCTCTCAGAGTACATAACTTGAGGCCAAATGGTTGACTAAAGGCTATTGTGCAGCGATTACGACTAATCAGCCTAAGCCACTGCAAAGGCCGAACTGCGAAATCTCTGGTTGCCAAATAATCGACAGACAGCTGGGCAGCCAAGGGCGCCAATACTAAACCGACTAACCCCATATCGTGATAAAAAGGCAACCATGAAGCGCAGCGATCGCCTGGACGAACATTCAGACCATTACAGACAATACCATGTAAATTACTCATCAGCGCACGTTCGGTAATCACCACTCCTCGCGGCAAACGAGTACTTCCTGAAGTAAACTGCAAGTAGGCGGTTTCCTGAGGTGAATTGGATGACAAGACCACCTCCGACTCAGGCAATAAATTCAGCTGTTCCGGTGTGCCACTCCATTTGAGACTACTACTGTCCAAACTACTCGCTGCTTCTTCAAGGAATCCAACAAAATCTAAGTTGGCTATCGCTACACTTGCTTGACTACTTTCAAGCATACCTCGTAACTGTTGCACATAGATTGCGTGACTCCCCAAATTGACCGGTACCGGCATCGCGAACGGAACAAGTCCTGCATAGCGGCATGCAAAAAATAACTCTATGAATTCAGGAGTCGTATCGGCGATTAATGCAACCCGACTATTACGTGCCAGCCCGAGACCTGATAACCGCCTTGCTGTCACTTGTGCACGTGTACGCAAATCGCTGTAAGTAAGAACGGACTGCAGCTTCCCTCTGGAATTATAGAAATTGTACCCGGTCTCTCCTTGCGCGGCATACTCCAGCGCTTCAACCAAGTTCGTGAAATCTGCTCTTCGTTGAAATAATAAATTGGTTGTGGGCGTCGCTGAATCAGTATCTAATCTGGAAGGCTGGGAATCAGTTTCTTGCATTAGCGGAACGCCCAACTTAGTTATTGTCGAACTCAAGATCTTCCCCTAGAAATATTAGTTCTGGCCAACTTGTTGAAAAAGCTGGGCGTATTCCGCATCTAGTGTGTTTAGAATAACTATTGGAATCAATTCCTTGCCACTCATATTCATATGGTTGCGAATACCCTCTCATTGCCTGTTTAAAACAAGTATGTCATATTTGGTCATAATTGTATGAGCAGCGAGCTTATATAAGGGCTGTTTAACTGTCAAGGTAATGTTATGTTTAATGTTGTTTTATAGCAACAGATTTAGAATACTTATGAAAGAATCAACAACAGCGTCAAAACCAGCTAGCCAAAATATAAAAATCGGTATCGCACTCGGTAGTGGATCAGCACGTGGTCTTGCACATATTGGTGCCCTGCAGGCCATAGAAGAAAGTGGCATTGAAATTGATCTAGTTGCGGGCTCCAGTATTGGTGCATTGGTTGGTGCGGTGTATGCTGCGGGAAATTTGGCAGCACTAGAATCAAGCTTTAAAGCCTTTGACTGGAAGAAACTGGCCTCGTTACTAGACCTGGTGTTGCCTAAATCAGGGTTAATGCATGGAAAAAAGGTTATGGAATTTGTCGAGGATCACCTGCCATTCAACAATATAGAAGAATTACCGCTCCCATTCCAGGCTGTAGCAACAGATATTCTATCTGCACAAGAAATCTCAATCAGTGAAGGAAACCTTAGTCATGCCATTCGCGCCAGTATTGCTGTGCCTGGCATTTTTACCCCGGTTTATGACGATACCGGACGTGTGCTAGTGGATGGCGGGCTGGTTAACCCGGTACCAGTAAGTGTCACACGTGCCATGGGTGCCGATTTTGTGATCGCGATCGACCTGAATCATGAAGCACCTCGCAGAAGAAACAAGAACACTGTCCATACAAGAGAAAATGCATCTTCCGATTCACCGCACCCAACAGGCGACGTTACACTCCCAGATAATAATGATGATGCTTCCCATGCAATGATCAGAACAATGACACGAATCAAACAAGTCGTCTCCACACTAGATCATTCCACCTCCACACGTTTGAAAAAATGGCTTGAAACAGATACAACTTTGAATATTTTTGAAATCATTCTTTCATCGATCAACATTATGTCATCCAAGATTACCGAAAACCGAATGCAAATCGATTCTCCGGATCTAATCATTCAACCACCACTTGGCGATGTTCATTTTCTCGCCTTTGATCAAGCTGAAAAAATTATTAAAACAGGTTATCAAAGTACACAACGAGCACTATCCACAATCAATCTGAAAGCGTTGCGCAAAACATCAACAGCCGCCCCTCATTAAAATATGTATGCGATCCCCAATACAATAAAATTGCTTGTTTTTGGCTATGGAAATCCTGGACGAGGAGATGACATACTAGGGCATAAACTGGTTGACGATATTGAAGCACTCGGCCTACACCAAGTCTACTGCCAAAGTACTATCCAGTTACAAATCGAACATGTTACTGATCTAACAGAGTATGACCAGGTGTTATTCGTTGATGCAGATTTTGCATGTAGTGCTCCCTATCATCTCTCACCAGTTCTACCGAAAAAAGATAATAGCTACACTACCCATACCATGACACCAGCGGCACTCCTCTATCTCTATTCTCAAAATTACCATACCGCACCACCCAGCGTTTCTCTGTTACGAATCCGGGGATATAAATTCGAACTCGGAGCCCCACTTAGTGCTAAAGCTGAGACGAATCTGAAGGCTGCCACAGAACAAGCCATCCATATATGCAGATCCAGAAATCTGGAAAATGAGTTGCAAAAAGTTCTTACGCACATGCAATGAATCATGCATGAAATATCGCTGGCTGAAGAAATTTTACATATTATCGAAGATACTGCTCAGCGTGAGTCTTTCACCCAAGTCAAAGCAATCTGGTTGGAAATAGGCCAGCTTTCTTGTGTAGAAACGGAATCACTGTGCTTTTGTTTAAACAGTATTATCAACAAACACGGCATTACACAATATGCTCAACTAAAAATCATAGAAATACCGGGCCATGGCTGGTGCCATACTTGTCGAAGTAAAGTGCCATTGACGACTTTATATGATACTTGCCCACAATGCGGTAGCTATGGACTTAAAGTAACAGATGGTAATACAGTACGAATAAAAGAACTCGAAGTTGAATAAGGAGAAAGCATGTGTACCACCTGCGGATGTGGTAACAGCCTAACGCCGTCGGTCAAACCGCAGCGTAAAAGCCATGACCCAACAAACGAACCAATACAATATAAAACACGTGAAACGTCACACTCTAGATCCAGCCAACTTCCTTTTTCCACTCCTAACCCTGCTGCTTTCAATAGAGTCATGGCCGGTACACATGCACCAGGTCTGAATCAGTCGCGCATGATTCGCATCGAACACGATATTCTCGCTAGAAACAATCAGTATGCCGAAACGAACCGCCGCTATTTGACAGAGCGTGGCATTTTTGCACTCAATATGGTATCTAGCCCAGGCTCTGGTAAAACAACCTTATTGATTCAAACCATTGGTGCTCTGCAAAACGACCAATCCATCTTTGTAATTGAAGGAGATCAGCAAACCGAGCAGGATGCCGAACGTATCCGTGCTACCGGCGTGCCCGTATTACAGATTAACACCGGTAAGGGGTGCCATCTGGACGCATACATGATCGAACGGGCTCTTTCCCGCCTTGCCCCCCGTAACAATAGCCTGCTATTGATTGAAAATGTTGGTAATTTAGTCTGCCCGGCTGCATTCGACTTAGGCGAGGCACACAAGATCGTAGTGCTATCCACTACCGAAGGCGAAGACAAACCACTCAAATACCCGGACATGTTTCGTGCGGCCAGCCTCATGTTGCTCAATAAATGCGATCTCCTACCTTACCTAACCTTCGACCCGAAGCTCGCTGCCCAGTACGCGCATCGTGTCAACCCGTCACTTCGTATTATTCATGTTTCAGCCATCAGTGGCGAAGGCATGTCAGAGTGGTTAGACTGGATCAAATACAAAGGCCGAAATAACCCCTATGCTAATCAAACAACATCCTGATTCGACGCTGACTGTAATAGAGTTACCATTTGCTGCACCTCCAATACTGGCCTGCGGTGCCTGGTTGAAGAATACTATTTGCCTGACATACGACCAATTTGCCTATATCTCACCATCATCTGGAGATTTAAGTACTGTACTCACCCGCAACCTATTCGTTGAAAGCATCGCTCGATTAACCCAAAGTCTTTGTAAACCTGAAATCATCGTCCATGACTTGCACCCGGATTTTTACAATACACAATTTGCCCACCGTTATGCTATCCAGCATAATCTGCCAACCATATCTGTACAGCATCATCATGCACACATCGCAGCACTCTGTGCAGAACACAGTATTACCCATGCAGTCATCGGAATCGCGCTGGATGGAATCGGTCTTGGAACAGACAATATGGCATGGGGAGGTGAGCTACTATATGCTGAAGGAGCACATTTTAAGCGACTGGGCCATTTACAGCCATTAGCTATGCCGGGTGGAGATCGAGCTGCACGTGAACCTTGGCGTATGGCAGCCGCCGTATTGTTCCACCTCGGCCGTACTGATGAAATCTTCCAGCGATTCTCTGATCAACCTGCAGTTTCAACAGTCGTTACCATGTTACGCCAGAAACTGAATAGCCCTATGACTTCTAGCATGGGCCGATTGTTCGACGCTGCAGCAGGATTATTAGGAATCGATCCAATTCAATCATATGAAGCTCAAGCAGCCAGACGGCTACAGGCCTTAGCCACCGAATACAGTGGAACCTACTCACCACTCGCTTATGGTTATCGAATCAGTAATAATGTACTGGATTTTTCACCACTACTTGCTTGGCTAATTGATCAGAATAACAAGCACTATGCTGCGGCAATATTTCATGCCACCCTGGCTATGGGCCTGGCTGAGTGGGCAATACTGGCTGCTAAACAGTACAATGTATTATATGTTGCGCTGGGAGGTGGCTGCTTCCATAATGCATTGCTACATCAGACCTTAAGTAACTTGTTAACAGCCCGGGGTATGCAAGTTTTGTCTGCAACGCGGCTCGCCCCTGACGACAGCGCTATCTCATTAGGACAGGCATGGATAGCGACCCATAACATCATGACACATAAAAACCATGCGTATACTTAGGATTAGTTTGCTACTACTCTGCACGATACTGGCTCCATTCCATATTCATGCCCATAGCTGGACGCTCCCCCCGAACGATGTTGACATTTTTGGTAAAATTCATACGATACTAGCCAGTCGTGAAGAAACATTGCTAGACATAGCACGACAGTATGGTATTGGTCAGGACGAAATGCTCTTGGCCAACCCGAACGTAAACCGCTGGCTACCTGAAGAAGGTGCTGAAGTCATGCTACCGCTGCGTTTTATTATCCCCCAGGCGGAGCGCGTCGGTTTAGTAGTCAACCTACCAGAGATGCGGCTTTATTATTTCCCCAAACCCAAAAAAGGGCAGAAACCAGAAGTTATTACTCACCCTGTTAGTATCGGTAGAATGGACTGGAACACGCCGCTCGGCAAAACTACCATTGTCAGAAAACAAAAAGATCCGACATGGATACCTCCCCAATCACTTAGAGAAAAAGCAATAGCAGAAGGTAACCCTCCTCTACCGGATATTGTACCACCTGGACCTGACAATCCCCTTGGCCGCTACGCCCTTTATCTAGGATTACCTAGCTATCTTATCCACAGTACAAATAAACCGTTTGGTGTTGGTATGCGTGTCACACATGGTTGTATCCGCATGTATCCAGAAGACATCGAAAAATTGTTTGATCTCGTTCCTACTGGTACACCAGTACAGATAGTTAATCAGCCAATCAAGCTAGGCTGGCTAGGCAAACTCTTATTCATCGAACTCCACCCACCATTGGAAGAAAACGAGACAAAGCCTTCCGACTACAGACAGCAAGTCCATGACACAATTCTTGAATTCCTCGAGAAAGCTACTGAAACTTCCAAGGGAAAAACAATCAGAAATATTAAAATCAATCAGCGAGCGCTGGAATCTGCAATTCAGAAAATGGACGGTATGCCGGTACTGATTTCTGAAGATGAAGTCTAAACCGACACTTAAAAATCAAAAGTAACTCTTTTTGAGCGTTACTTACCCGAATCTCACTCTTCCCCTCTTAAAATATCCTAATGAGTACAAGCGGAATTGAAGTGAAATTCGGATAATTTAAAAACCTTTTACCTATTATTACTTGTGCATCGCACGTTTGAACATACGATCAATTTTCGTTTCAGTTTCGATGGAACGAGCATTCGCCTCGTTGGCCTTGTCCATTGCCCGGTTAGCGGTACTCACCGCATCATTGGCAGCACTTCTAGCTGCTGCTGCATCTGACTGCGTCGCAGAGACACTAGCTTCCAGCGCATCAACACGTGATTTCAGTGCGTTGAAATCCCCGGTTGTGGCACAGCCAGACAAGCCGACACAAAAACCTAATAACGCTAATACTGCCATGATGCTTTTCTTATCCATCTTATTTATCTCCTTAATAAAAAAACGCCAACAAGCACAACACTACACCTTTTACATTTCAAACAGACCTTATAACTTAACCTGATTTCCGATGCAATACAAGGCTGACGTAATGGAATGGACGCCCACTATCTTAAACGGCATCGAAGTGCCAAAGTAGTGGAGCAGTAAAGCCCCCTGAACAAGCGAGAAGCGTCCGACATGAAGATTACAACGATAGGTATTGATTTAGCAAAAGAAGTATTTCAGATTCACGGAGTAGATATGCGTGGTAAGGCGGTGCTACACAAGCGACTACGCTGTAGCGAGATAACGAAGTTTTTCGTCAATCTTGAGCCTTGCCTGATTGGTATGGAAGCCTGCGGTAGTTCACACCACTGGGCAAGAAAGCTGGGTGAATTTGGACATACTGTCAAACTCATGTCACCCCAGTTCGTAAAGCCCTATGTGAAGACTAACAAACATGACATGGCGGATGCAGAAGCGATTTGTGAAGCTGTAAGCCGGCCCAACATGCGTTTTATCCCGATCAAAAGCGTTGCGCAACAAGCCATCCTGTCGATACATCGTGTCAGACAGGGATTCGTCAAAGCCAGAACCGTACAGGCAAACCAGATAAGAGGTTTGCTCTCTGAATTTGGTATTGTGATACCTCAGGGCATCCGATCCATCCACAAGCGTATACCGGATATCTTGGAAGATGCTGAAAATGGTTTGCCAGGTATCCTGCGCAAGTTGTTGGAAAGACTGAACGATCATCTCAAGGAATTGGATCGTCAGGTGGAAGAGCTGGGGTTGCAGATCAAGCGGTGGCACATGGAAAATGAAGCCAGTCAAAGACTGGAAGCCATTCCCGGCATTGGTCCGATCACGGCGAGCGCCATCGTGGCAACTGTGGGGAATGCCGCGGAATTCAAGAACGGCAGGCAACTGTCGGCATGGTTCGGACTTGTTCCAAAGCAACGCTCCAGCGGTGGCAAGCAAACATTGCTGGGTATCAGTAAACGTGGCGACACTTACTTGCGCACTTTGTTGATTCATGGAGCACGAGCGGTTATCCGCTTTGCTGAGAACAAACCTAAGCCAGAGAACTGGTTGAGCAAACTGATAGCGCGGCGCAATAAGAACATTGCCGCCGTTGCACTGGCGAACAAAAATGCTCGCATTATTTGGGCGTTACTTGTCAGGGAAGCTAAATTCCACCCCCACCATACTTCAGCAGTGCCCGCTGCCTGATCGCCAGCTGAATAAAAACGTATTGGTAATATTGTAATAGAACGAGTTTAAGGAGAAGAATTTCCCCCGATTGCACGGGCAATCATGACATGATGGCAAGACAGGTAAGACCGTGAGTAGTTGAACCTGAATTAGACCAAGTGCATAGAGCACGTTGACGTAATAAGGCGCTATTCAGCGAATTCCATCAGGGACAGAGTCAGGTAACTCGTATAGAGCCCGGATGTATGGCTGCAATCTCGCACCTTCTCAAAATCATCAATTGAATGCTTGGCAAATGTGGGCGTCCATGTATAATGTAATGAATCTGGACAGTCCGTAAGCTTCCCTATCAAGTAGACAGTTCATTGTAGAGAATCGGAGCCGTGGTTAATCGAGGCATAAATTGCGTCGGTGGGATATTCCCTAGCGATTCATGGGGACGGTTTTCGTTGTATTCATATAGCCATTGTTCGGTAATCTCCTGAACCTGGCGAATGTTATCGAACAGATAAGCATCCAACACTTCATCACGATAAGTTCGGTTAAATTGTTCGATAAAGGCATTCTGGTTCGGCTTTCCTGGCTGAATGTATCGAATGTGTATGTCTTGGTTTTGCGCCCAATCCAGGAATTGCCGAGAGGTCACTTCCGGCCCGTTATCCAAGCGAATTGCCTGTGGCTTGCCGTAGTAGTCGATCAGGCGTTCCAGCGTACGTATCAAACGAGTCGATGGAATGGACGTCCCAATATCGATAGCCAGACATTCACGGTTGGCCTCGTCGATTACGTTAAGCGTTCGAAATGTTTTTCCGCAATACAGTGAATCGTGCATAAAATCCAATGCCCAGCAATCGTTGATCTTATGAGCCAAATCCAGCGGTTGACGTTCGCGGTCAGGCATTCGTTTTCTGGTTCGTCTTGACAGGTTCAGTCGCATATGACAATACACGCGGTGTACGCGTTTATGGTTCCACTGGTGACCATCCAGGCGTAACCGGGAAAAACACTTCCAGAAACCCCAGCACT
Organism: Nitrosomonas sp.; assembly: GCA_039794425.1. Taxonomy (GTDB): domain Bacteria; phylum Pseudomonadota; class Gammaproteobacteria; order Burkholderiales; family Nitrosomonadaceae; genus Nitrosomonas. The sequence continues at coordinate 221,045 of JBDIVK010000001.1, forward strand.
GGTGGCTCTCAATAATCTTATTGAGCACATCGATAACCTCAGCATCATGCTCAGATGCTGGTTCTGACCTTTTGTAATACGCTACCCGCGACAGACCTGTCATCTCACAGGCACGGATGACAGGCAATCGCGCTTGCACAAGCTGCTTTGTTACATCGCGCAGGCGACGCAATTCTGATACCTACACACCAGCATATTTTTGCTTTTCCAGTTATAGTACGTCGCGCTGCTGATGCTGTGTTTGCGACACAGTTCGGCCACCGGCACACCAGCCTCGCCTTCTTTGAGCACCGCTACGATCTGGGAGTCTGTAAATCTACTTTTCTTCATCAAGGTCTCCATACAAAAGGAGGCCCCAAAATTCTACTCAAAAATGTCTACCAAAAGGGGAAGCTTACGCCGTAAACACAAATAAATTCAATAGATTTTATGTTTTGCGAAATTATCTGAAACGCCTGTTTGGTGCCGCAGAGAGGAGTCGAACCTCCGACTTGCTGATTACGAATCAGCTACTCTACCAACTGAGTTACTGCGGCAAAATGAAATAAACTTAACCTATTCTTATTAAATAGGTGCGCGATTGTAAAGTTTTATGGTGATATAGACAAACACCTATCCTTTAAGCTGGATTACTACGCTAATAAAAACTTATCAGCGCAAAATCTGCAAATGGGAGGAGTATTCTTATAGGAAGCCTTATTCAGTTAGGATTTGAAACAGTAAAAACCTGAACCAAATCCTCACTCTATATATAATAATAAGATTAGGCTGATACAGCTAATCAGCCTATCCCATCTTATCAAAGCCAATCTACAAAATATCGATTAATCTGCAGTTTTTGAAGAATCATCTACAACAACTCGATCCAATAACTCAACTATTGCCATAGGTGCATTATCGCCTTTCCTATAACCACACTTCAGGATTCTCACATATCCACCATTTCTAGACTGGAAACGAGGAGCAAGCTCAGAAAAAACCTTCAGAACCATATCTCGATTTCGTAATCTGTTAAATGCCAGTCTTTTATTTGCTAGTGAAGGATTCTTCCCTAAAGTAATCACAGGCTCAACTACACGTCTAAGCTCTTTAGCTTTTGGCAAAGTTGTTCTAATGACTTCATGTTGCAATAACGAATTAGTCATGTTTCTAAACATAGCTAAACGATGGCTCGACGTACGATTAAGCTTACGTAAACCGTTACGATGACGCATGACCTGTTTCCTTCACATAATTTTCGAGATTAGCTGGAGGCCAATTCTCTAATTTCATACCTAATGATAAATCACGAGATGCTAAAACTTCTTTAATCTCATTCAGTGATTTTCTACCCAGATTTGGCGTACGAAGTAATTCGGCTTCAGTACGCTGAATCAGATCTCCTATATAAAAAATATTTTCGACCTTCAAACAGTTTGCAGATCTTACGGTAAGCTCCAGATCATCAACTGGTCTTAATAAGATCGGATCAATTGCGGGAGTCTTGGGCTGCTCAGTTGGTAACGGCGTGCTCTCCAAATCAGCAAAGAAAGAAAACTGATCAACTAATACCCTTGCTGCGTATCGAATAGCTTCTTCAGGATCGACCGAACCGTTCGTTTCAATATCTATAATCAGTTTATCAAGATCTGTACGCTGCTCCACCCGCGCACTCTCTATAGTATAGCTAACGCGCTTGATCGGGCTAAATGAAGCATCCAATAAAATTTCACCAACTGAAGAGCTTTTATCTTCATGACTACGCGCACTCGCAGGCAAATACCCTCTTCCTTTTTCAATTGTAATTTGCATGTCAAGTTGCCCCCCCCCAGTAATATGTGCAATCACATGATTAGTATTGATAATCTCAACATCATGAGAGAGCTCGATATCACCTGCGGTAACAATACCTTCTGCAGTCTTTTTTAAAGTAAGTACAGCATGAGTCTTATTATTATGAAATTTAAGAACAATACCCTTAAGATTTAGAATAAGATCGACAACATCTTCTTGTACTCCATCTATCGTCGAATATTCATGTACTACACCACTAATATGAACCTTAGTCGGGGCACATCCAGGTATAGAAGATAACAAAACACGCCGTAATGCATTACCTAATGTATATCCAAAACCACGTTCGAAGGGCTCCATTATCACCTTCGCGTGTAAAGGCGAAATATTTTGAACCTCTACAATTCTAGGTGTAAGAAAACTATTTAGTGACATAATCCCGCCAAAATGTAAGAGATACGATCAATTCGATTACTTAGAATAAAGCTCAATAACTAAGGATTCATTAATCGTTGACGACAAATCACTGCGTTCAGGTTTGCTCTTATAAACACCCTTCAAATTGTCCAGATCAACCTCTACCCACGAAGGAATATTACGTCGTTTCGCAACTTCAGAAGAAGCTTTTATCCGTAGGTATTTCTTGGCATGCTCCGCTACTTCAACTAAATCGCCGGGCGCAACTTGATAAGAGGGAATATTCACCCTCTTACCATTAACCAAAATACAATTATGTCTTACGATTTGTCTTGACTCAGATCTAGAAGCACCAAAGCCCATATGATAGGCTACGTTATCAAGACGCGCCTCTAATAATTGCAACAAGTTCTCGCCAGTAACGCCTTTTTGTCTATCAGCCTGTTTATAAACATTCCTAAATTGATGCTCAAGCAATCCATATATTCTTCTGATTTTCTGTTTTTCTCTCAATTGCACCGCATAATCAGACATTCTCGATTTTTTTTGACCATGCTGACCCGGAGCATAATTTCTACGTTCAATAGGGCACTTCTCACTAAAACATTTATCACCTTTGAGGAACAATTTCTCGCCTTCTCGACGACATTGTCGGCATTTTGGATTAATATTCCTGGCCATTTAAAACTCTCCTTAAATACGACGCTTTTTAGGTGGCCTACAACCATTATGAGGAATAGGTGTCACATCAGTAATACTTGTTATTTTAAAACCAGTGGCATTAAGAGCCCTTACTGCAGAATCTCTGCCTGGGCCCGGACCTTTAACACGGATTTCAAGATTCTTAACACCATAATCCAAAGCAATCTTTCCTGCCTGTTCAGCAGCAACCTGTGCTGCAAACGGTGTACTTTTACGAGAGCCCTTAAAACCCACGCCACCTGCTGTAGCCCATGATAGCGCATTCCCTTGACGGTCAGAAATAGTCACTATAGTGTTATTAAAAGAAGCATGAATATGTGCCACTCCTTCAACAACATTCTTCTTAATTTTCTTGCGAGCTTTCGATAAAGACTTAACCATTAAAATCGGATCCTGGAATATCTAGTTAGTTATTAAGCACAAAATAATGATTGATATCACCTAGCACGAACTGCTTTACGAGGTCCCTTTCTTGTTCTGGCGTTTGTTTTCGTTCGCTGCCCCCTAACGGGAAGCCCTCGACGGTGACGCAACCCACGATATGAACCGAGATCAATCAACCTCTTGATATTCATGGAAACTTCTCTCCTCAAATCTCCTTCGACCAGAAGCTTTCCAATATAATCCCGCAATTCATCAAGTTTATTATCAGGAACGTCCTTTAATTTTACGAAAGGTGCAATATCTAAATCGGCACAAATTTTGCGAGCAGTAGGCACCCCAATCCCGTAGATTGATGTCAGTGCAATATTAACATGCTGATTATTTGGGATATTTACACCTGCAATACGAGCCATTCTATTACCCTAAGCTATTTAAAATAAATATATTACCCTTGGCGCTGCTTATGTCTAGAGTCAATACATATAACACGAACGACGCGATGACGACGAATAATCTTACAATTCCTACAAATTTTTTTAACCGATGCTCTAACCTTCATTCATATACTCCTTAGCCTACTACAACAGCCATAACAAAAAATGCCAGAACTATTTTGTCCGGAAAGTAATTCGTGCCCTAGACAAATCATAAGGTGTCAAATCAACAGTCACCTTATCACCTGGTAAAATACGAATATAATTCATCCTCATTTTCCCAGAAATATGTCCCAAAACAATATGCCCATTCTCAAGCTTTATTCGAAATGTTGCGTTCGGAAGTGTTTCAATCACTTCTCCCTGCATCTGGATTGTTTCTTCTTTCCCCATAGTTTTAGCTGGCTATCTTGAAAAGCTAGAACTGGACTTAAAGTTAGCCTTCTTAAGCAGACTTTCATACTGACCTGACATTACATGAGATTGTACTTGTGCCATAAAGTCCATTGTTACTACCACAATAATTAGGAGAGAAGTTCCACCAAAATAAAAAGGTACATTCCACTTAAGAATCATGAATTCAGGCAAAAGACAAACCAAGGTAACATAAATAGAACCAACCAATGTTAGCCTCAGCATAATACGTTCAATATACTTCGAAGTCTGATCACCGGGACGTATTCCTGGTATGAAAGCCCCACTCTTTTTCAAATTGTCAGCAGTTTCTCTTGGATTAAAAACAAGTGCTGTATAAAAGAAACAAAAAAATATGATTAGTGCAGCATATAAGAGGACGTAAATAGGTTGTCCTGGAGACAATGCCGCACTAAAATCTTTCAACCACAATAAAGACATATCATCAGAAAACCATCCAGCTAAAGTAGCAGGAAACAAAATGATACTCGATGCAAAAATAGGAGGTATAACCCCCGCCATATTCAACTTCAATGGAAGATGCGAAGATTGCCCTCCAATAACCTGCTTGCCTACTTGCCTTTTTGCATAATTAACTAAAATCTTACGCTGACCACGTTCTATGAAGACAACGAACGCAGTAACAACCAGCGCTGCAATGAATATGAATAAGGCAGTAAGAAAATGCATCGCACCAGTATTTACAAGCTCAAGCGTACCCCCGATTGCACTTGGCAATCCTGCAGCAATACCTGCAAAGATAATCAGAGAAATACCATTCCCAATTCCCCGCTCAGTAATTTGCTCACCTAACCACATCAGAAAAACAGTACCTGTGACCAATGTTACGATCGTCGTAAACAAAAAATGAATGCCAGGAGTATTTACCAATCCTGCCTGAGATTGAAGAGCAATCGAAATACCATAACTCTGTAAAGTAGCTAATACCAATGTACCATACCGGGTATATTGCGTGATCTTCCTTCTCCCCGCTTCCCCTTCTTTCTTTAGGGACTCTAGATATGGCACCGCAACAGTCCCTAACTGCATGATAATTGATGCAGAAATATATGGCATGATTCCAAGCGCAAATATTGAAAAACGAGATAATGCGCCCCCAGAGAACATATTAAACATCCCCAATATTCCGCTCTCTTGGGAATCAAATAACTCTTTTAAAACTACTGGATCAATCCCAGGAACAGGCACATGCGCACCAATCCGGTACACAATCAGAGCCAATAACAAAAACCATAACCGTCTCTTGAGATCGTAAAATTTGTCAGTCGCCAGTGCTTTAGGTTTAGATGCCATTTGCTACTTCTTGAGTAAATTCAACCACCCCACCATGCTGCTCTATTGCGGCCCTGGCTCCACGAGTAATCAAGATATCTTTTATTCTGATAGCCCGCACAGCTGCATCTATTCCAATAATCTTTATAGGATCATGCGCACTTTTTACAAGCCCCTTCTCAAAGAGGACATTAGGATCAATCACATCCTTATTTATAGCAACTAAATCTGACAATTTAACTTCTTGAATTTTACATTTGCCATAAACAGTAAAACCCCGCTTCGGCAAACGACGCTGAAGCGGCATCTGACCACCTTCAAATCCAATTTTATGGAACCCTCCTGCTCGTGATTTCTGCCCCTTGTGACCTCTTCCACAAGTCTTACCCCACCCTGAGCCGATCCCTCTTCCCACTCGTTTTTTGGGAGAACTCGAACCGCTAGCAGGCCTAATCGTATTCAGCTTCACTTAATCCTCTAACTTTACTAAATATGAAATTTTACTTATCATTCCTCTAGTTGAAGAATTATCAGGAAGATGAACAGTATGATTAACTCTTCTCAAACCCAATCCTTTTACATTAAGCCTATGTGAGCGTTTAGCGCCTATCAGACTTCTTACCAAGGTAACCTTCAACAATTTTTCCGATGCCATTTTTTATGCTCCCGTGATATCTTCTACCGATTTACCTCGTTTAGCAGCGATCATGGCAGGTGTATTGACTTTACTGAGTCCTTCAATGGTGGCACGTACTATATTGTAGGGATTCGTCGACCCAATACATTTAGCTAAAATGTTATGAACCCCCATAACTTCAAAGATAGCACGCATCGGCCCACCGGCAATAATTCCCGTTCCTTCAGATGCGGGTTGCATATATACTTTTGCCGCCCCATGCCGACCAATTACTGAATGATGGAGGGTCCCATTTACCAGATTAATCTTGATCATTTTCTGACGAGCTTCTTCCATAGCCTTTTGGACAGCTAACGGTACCTCTCTAGACTTACCCTTTCCCATACCGATACTTCCGTTACCATCACCAACCACAGTCAGCGCAGCAAAACCCAGGATACGTCCACCCTTAACTACTTTTGTAACCCGATTGACTGAGACCATCTTTTCTCTCAATCCATCCATCTTGCTATCATCCTGGGCTTTAGCACCCGGAGCCTTCGATACTTTAGGCACTCTTCACTCCCAAATCAAAACTTAATTCCGGCACCCCTAGCTGCTTCAGCCAAGGCCTTTACTCGTCCATGATACTTAAATCCAGATCGATCAAAAGCAACTTCATTGATATTGCGATCCAGAGATTTTCTAGCGACCAATTCACCAATATACTTTGCGGCTTCTACCGTACTTCCATTGGGGAATTTTGTTTTTACAGATGACTCGACCGTAGACGCACTAACAATCACCCTATTTGCTACAGGATCAAAAACTTGAGCATAAATATGCTTATTGCTCCTATGAACAAGAAGTCTATATTTACCAGAATTTAATATCTTATATCTCGTAGCTCTCGCTCTGCGCAAACGCATCTGCTTAGTAGTTAGCATTTATGCATTCCTAATCTATTTTTTCTTGGTCTCTTTTATTACAATCTTTTCATCAGAAAATCTTATACCCTTGCCTTTGTATGGCTCTGGTCTACGAAAAGCCCTAATGTCTGCAGCTACCTGACCTACTTTTTGCTTATCTATACCTTTGATACAAATTTCGGTCTGAGTAGGTGTCTCTGCTTTGATATCCTCTGGGACGTTATATATAACTGGATGGGAAAATCCCAGACTTAGATTTAGATTATTTCCCGATACCTGAGCTCTATAACCAACACCAACCAGTTGCAATCTTTTCTCAAAACCATTCGTTACACCGACAATCATATTAATTATCAACGACCTGATAGTTCCTATGATAGCTTTTGCGTGCTTCGAAGACTGAACAGCATTTATCGACAAAACCCCTGATTCTATGACCAGCTTCACGTTTTGTGAATCAACCTCCTGGCATAAATACCCTAACGGACCTTTTACGCTTATTGCCGAACCAGTTAATTGCACCTCGACATTTCCGGGTATTTGAACGGGTTTAGTCGTTGCGAAAGTAATTGACATTAATTTCTACCTTAGGTAACTATACAAAGCAGCTCACCACCTACACCATTCATCCTAGCTGAACGCTCGGTCATCACCCCTTTAGAAGTAGACATTATCGCAATACCTAGACCGTTCATTACTTTAGGCAAATCACCATGTGATTTGTAAATCCTTAACCCCGGACGGCTAATCCTCTTAATAGAATCGATAACCGCTGCACCATTAAAATATTTCAGTCTAACATTAAGATACGTTTTTTTTTCTTGATTTAGGATCTGATAGTCTTCAATATATCCTTCATCCTTCAAGACCTTGAGAATTGAAATCTTGAGCTTGGAAGATGGTATCAAAACCTCTTTTCTCTCAGACAGCTGTGCATTCCGGATACGCGTCAACATATCCGAAACAGGGTCAGTCATACACATACAATCACACCAATACTTATAATATTCATCAACAAAACCAAACCGATAAACTGATAGAGACCACAAACTATTCTACCAGCTCGCTTTGATTACTCCAGGTATCTCTCCTTTCATTGCAATCTCACGCAGCTTAATACGACCCAACCCAAACTTTTTATATACGCCTCTTGGTCGACCTGTAAGTGCGCATCTCTGACGTAACCGGACAGGACTGGAATCTCTTGGCAACTTCTGCAACGAATCCCTCGCGACCGATTTTTTTTCATTATCTGAATTAGGATCTTTCAAAATAGAAAGTATCTCAGCTCTACGCGCTGCATATTTATCTACAACTTTTATTCTCTTTATATTTCTATTAATTATCGATTTTTTTGCCACGATACTTCCTTAGCTTCTAAACGGAAATCTAAACGCAGCAAGCAATGCTTTTGCTTCCGCATCTGACTTTGCAGTAGTAGTAATCGTTATATTTAAGCCGCGTAATTTATCAATTTTATCATAATCAATTTCAGGAAATATAATTTGTTCCTTAATTCCCATATTAAAGTTACCTTGTCCATCAAATCCTTTGACTTGAATCCCCCTAAAATCACGGATACGGGGTATTGCTATACTGATAAGTCTGTCGAGGAATTCATACATCTTCTGTCCACGTAACGTAACCATACACCCAACTGCATACCCCGCACGCACTTTAAATGTTGCTATAGACTTCCTTGCTTTGGTGATAACTGGACGTTGTGCAGCAATTTTTTCCAAATCACTTACAGCATTCTCAATAATTTTTTTATCAGAAGAAGCTTCCCCTACACCCATATTGAGCGTTATTTTAGTAATTTTGGGTACTTCCATCACAGACTTATAATTAAATCTACCTACCAGTTCCCCGACTACTGTTTGCCGATAAAAATCAAGTAACCTTGCCATTTTATATATTACCTCTCATGAATCTATCAGATTACCATCGGATTTAAAGTAACGTACTTTTAAACCCGACTCATTTAATCTGAAACCAACACGATCAGCTTTCTTCGTAGCAAAATTATAAATAGCAATATTGGAGATATGTATCGGTTTTTCTATCTCAACAATCCCTCCCGTGATATTTTTATTTGGATTTGGCTTCATATGCTTCTTCACTTTATTCACATCTTGGACCACGACTCGATCTAAAGAATCGAATCTGAGAACAGTCGATCGTTTACCTTTATCTTTCCCCGATATCACAATAACATCATCGCCCTTTCTAATCTTTTTCATCACCGTCTTCCTATATAACTTCGGGCGCTAACGATACTATTTTCATAAACCTTGCTGTGCGAAGCTCACGCGTAACCGGACCAAAAATCCTGGTCCCGATAGGCTCAAGTTTAGTATTGAGTATTACCGCTGCATTGGAATCAAACTTGATAAGAGAGCCATCAGCTCTACGAATTCCTTTGGCAGTACGGACAACAACTGCATTGTATACCTCTCCCTTTTTTACACGCCCACGTGGTGCCGCATCCTTTACAGCAACTTTAATTACGTCTCCTACGCCTGCGAATCTTCGTTTTGATCCACCCAAAACTTTAATACACATGACAGAGCGTGCGCCCGTATTATCCGCAACCTTGAGTACCGACTGCATTTGAATCATAGTTTCTACACCCAGTTAATTATCGAGCTCACAATCCTTTTGATACAAAAAAGTAAACAAAATATCACATTTTAAATGGATACTTAACATTAGCTATTTTGCACTACCTTGACAACTTTCCATGTCTTAGTTTTAGAGATCGGCCTAGTTTCACAAATTGCAACTAAATCCCCAATTTTATATTGATTGAATTCATCATGTGCATGGAACTTCTTTGATCGAGTAACAATTTTTCCATATAAAGGATGCTTAACTTTTCTATCAATACGCACCGTTACCGTTTTATCTCTTTTGTCACTGACTACTTGGCCAATCAGTATATTACTTGGATTATTCATGTTCATGATTGGATTGTTTTTTGCCATAAAATGGTCTTAACCCGTGCGATATCTCTGCGTACATTCCTTATCTGAGAAACATTTTCAAGCTGCTGTGTAACATGCCGCATTCGCAAACCAAACTGTACCCGTCTTAGGGAAAGCAGCTCTTTTTCCAGATCAGATTGGCTTTTTTCTCTTAATTCATTGGCTTTCATCTATTTAGCTCCCTAAATGTCGAGTCACAAATGTAGTCTGCATAGGTAACTTTGCTGCCGCCAACCTGAACGCTTCCCTTGCTAATACTTCATCCACACCGTCCATCTCATACAACATTTTACCTGGTTGAATTTCTGCCACATAATATTCAGGATTCCCTTTTCCTTTACCCATTCTCACTTCTGCTGGCTTTTGTGATATAGGCTTATCAGGAAAGACTCTTATCCATATCCGCCCTCCACGCTTGATATGTCGCGTCATTGCTCGTCTTGCAGCTTCTATCTGCCTTGAAGTTAGCCGTCCCCGACCAATAGCCTTTAGACCGAACTCACCAAAACTAACTTTGGTTCCTCTCGTCGCCATACCGGTATTACGTCCTTTATGCCGTTTTCTATACTTAGTTCTGGCTGGTTGCAACATTTAAAGCTTTCCTCAATCTAATGTATCTAATTTTTTATGGGTAAAAATAAAGCAAACCCGACAAACAGTCAGTTTTTATCTTGCCGATCCTTTATTGCCAATTGCTCGCCTTTGAATACCCATACCTTAACACCAATCACACCATAAGTTGTCTTCGCTTCAGCAGTACCATAGTCAACTTCTGCCCTTAAAGTGTGTAGTGGAACTCTGCCCTCACGATACCACTCAGTACGCGCAATCTCTATACCATTCAGTCGCCCTGAACTCATGATCTTAATCCCCTGAGCACCAAGTCTCATGGCATTCTGAATTGCCCGTTTCATAGCTCTCCTAAACATAATTCTTTTTTCGAGCTGTTGCGTAATATTTGCTGCAATCAACTGAGCATCAATTTCAGGTTTACGTATCTCTTCAATATTGATATGTACAGGTACATTCATCAACCGTTCTACATCACGACGCAAAATTTCAATGTCTTCACCCTTCTTTCCTATTACCACTCCTGGCCTAGAGGTATGTACAGTAATTCGCGCATTTTTAGATGGTCTTTCGATAACAATATTTCCAACTGATGCATGCATTAGCTTCTTTTGAAGATATTGCCTAACTTGAATATCTTCTCTCAAAAAATCCGGAAACCTTTTTGTATTCGCATACCAACGTGAAGACCAATTTTTTAAAACCGAAAGCCGAAAACCTGTTGGGTTGATTTTTTGTCCCATAATATAAATAAGTCCTTTATCCCGAAATCCTACTTATCACCAACAGCCAATAATATATGGCACGTTGGCTTGGCAATACGATTCCCTCTTCCTTTGGCACGCGGACTAATACGCTTTAGAAACGCTCCCCGATCTACATAAACCTTGGATACCGTTAATTCGTCTATGTCTGCTCCCTCGTTATGTTCTGCATTAGCTACTGCCGATTCCAGAAGCTTCAGCATTATCGCCGCACCTTTCTTAGGGCTAAAAGTTAGCAACTTGATCGCTTGCTCAACTTGCAGACCCCGAATCTGATCTGCTATGAGCCGACCCTTTTGCGCAGATAACCTTACTCCACGTAATACTGCAGTTGTTTGCATTTAGAAATCCTTATCGCCTAGATCCTGTAGCTTTCTTATCACCAGCATGACCCTTAAAAGTTCTGGTATGAGAAAACTCACCTAATTTGTGTCCTACCATATTTTCAGTTATGAAAATCGGCACATGCTGCCTACCATTATGGACCGCTATCGTCAATCCAATAAAATCAGGTAATATCGTTGAACGTCGTGACCATGTTTTAATAGGTTTTTTTTCATTTTTCTGGCGTGCAGACATGACTTTATTGATAAGATGCAAATCAACAAACGGTCCTTTCGAAATCGAGCGACTCATATTAAGTTAGCCTTTTTTAGAGTATCTACTGCGTATAATCATATTGTCAGTCCTTTTATTTCTGCGTGTACGCGCCCCCTTTGATGGTGTCCCCCAAGGACTAACAGGATGCCGGCCTGCAGCAGTTTTACCCTCGCCACCACCATGTGGATGATCCACTGGATTCATTACTACACCCCGAACTGTCGGGCGCACTCCACGCCAACGCATTGCCCCAGCTTTCCCAATAGAACGAAGATTATGTTCAGCATTCCCTACTTCACCAATAGTGGCCTTACAATCAATGTGTACTTTTCGAATCTCTCCGGACCTCAACTTGATTTGCGAATAATTACCTTCTCTCGCCATTAATTGCACCGAAGAACCTGCCGAACGTGCAAGCTGTGCCCCTTTTCCTGGCTTAAGCTCTACACAATGGATTGTGCTTCCAACGGGAATATTACGAAGTGGCAAAGCATTTCCAGTCTTTATAGGTGCGCTGGCACCGCTGACTACATGAGAACCAACCACAATATCCTTAGCAGCGATAATATATCTTCTTTCCCCATCGGCATAACATAACAATGCTAAATGAGCACTCCTATTAGGATCATATTCAATCCTTTCAATCTTCGCAGGAATATCATCTTTATTCCTACGAAAATCTACCAATCGATAATGCTGCTTATGCCCCCCCCCCATATGCCGAACAGTTATTCGACCTGAATTATTTCTACCAGAAGTTTTTTTCTTCTTCTCAATCAATCTGGTATAAGGCCTCCCTTTATACAGGAAATTATTAACCGGCTTGATTACCGCCCTACGTCCTGGAGAAGTAGGTTTAGTCTTTATGAGTGCCATTACTTGTCCTCAAATAATTTCACATCGGTAAAATCAATTTCCTGATTTCCCTTTAAACTTACGTATGCTTTTTTCCAACCAGCCCGCCTACCGAGATATCTTCCAAATCTTTTCTTTTTTCCCTTGACATTAGATATTTGAACGCTCTTTACCTGAATATTCTGTGCTTTCCAAAGCTGCTCTATTGCAGATTTAATCTCCATTTTATTAGCATCGGAAGAAACACGAAAAATAATCTGATTATGCTTATCAGCAATAAAAGTAGCTTTTTCAGAAACTTGAGGCATACGTATCACCTCGAATACTCTTTCCCGACTAATCGTTACTGATTTCATAGCAGCACACTTTCAAATTTTTCTATTGTTCTACGAGTTATGACCACATTCTCATAACGCAATAAGCTAACAGGATCTATTTGAGCCATCTCAATCACTTTTATATTTGGCACATTTCTAGACGCCAAATGGAGATTATCATCAACCATATCGGTAATAATCATTGCATTAGATAACTGATGCACTTTTAGCTTCTGAATGAAATCCTTAGTCTTCGGTGTACTAACAACGAACTCATTAACAATCTTTAACCTGTTATCCCTTAACAACTGGGAAAGTATTGTGCAAATACCTGCACGATACATTTTACGATTCACTTTCTGTGAAAATCTCTCGGTGGGTTTATTAGGAAATATATTCCCCCCCCCACGCCAAAGAGGATTAGACGCCGCACCGGCTCTTGCCCGTCCCGTTCCCTTTTGTCTCCATTGCTTACGCGTCGATTTAGCAACTTCCGATCGCCCTTTTTGCGCACGAGTGCCAGATCTAGCATTCGCTAAATAAGCATTAACGATCTGATGTACTAAAGCGTCATTATAAACTCTACCAAAAACAGATTCAGACAAAACCACTTCCTCTGAAGATCCGCTCTCGCTTAAACAAGGAATTTTCACCACTCCCCCACTCATCTCTCTTTTATGCCAAAAGAATATTTATCAAATAATAACTACTTATGAGACTGCTTTATCCCAGAGCGAATGAAAACACCATTACCTTTAGCGCCAGGTACTGAGCCCTTCAAAAACAACAATCCCCGCTCAGAATCCACCCGAATAACTTCAATATTTTGAATTGTACGTTTTACTCCACCTAACCTACCCGACATCTTTTTGCCTGGAAAAACACGTCCTGGATCCTGCGCCATCCCAATCGAACCTGGTACGTTATGAGATTTTGAATTACCGTGACTCGCTCTATTTGAAGAAAAATTATGCCGTTTAATTGTTCCCGCGTAACCTTTCCCTATTGAGAAACCACTGACATCTACTTTTTCACCTACCTGAAAAATTTCCGCACTGATCTCTAAACCTGGCTTAAGATCACTTAAATCGCCTGACTCTATACGAAATTCTTTGACAATAGTTCCAGCCTCTACGCCTGATCGTGAGAAATGACCGGATTCAGCCTTGGTAATTCGATTTGGCCTTTGAAGTCCATGAGTTAATTGTATCGCCGAATAACCATCCGTTTCATCCGTTTTGATCTGAACGATCCTATTACCTGAAACATCTAAAACAGTCACGGGCACACTGCTTCCTGATTCGGTAAATACTCTAGTCATTCCTATTTTTCTACCGATTAATCCTAGCCTCATTTATTTCCCTCTGAGTTCTATCGTCGTTCTAATATCATTAAAGCAACTACAGGTTAGAGCTTGATTTCAACATCAACACCGGCTGGCAGATCAAGCTTCATTAGTGCATCGACTGTCTTATCTGTAGGGTCTATGATATCCATCAATCGCAAATGCGTTCTAATCTCAAACTGATCGCGCGACGTTTTATTCACGTGCGGTGACCGTAATACATCAAATCTTTCAATACGCGTTGGCAATGGAACGGGGCCTCTTACAACCGCTCCCGTCCGCTTGGCTGTTTCGACAATCTCCATTGCTGATTTATCAATTAGACGATAGTCAAAAGCTTTTAAGCGAATGCGTATTTTTTGGTTTTGCATAAATAACCCTGTTGAGTTTCCTAATATCTTAACTCTGATTAAGTGCTGATAAGCCCCAGCTATCAGCATAGATAGCCTTACTAGCTTTTCTCTATCCCTACTTCACGTTTAGGGTATTGCTACTGCTACTCTCCGCATAAAATTACTCAATCACTTTAGCGACGACACCTGCGCCCACTGTCCGGCCACCTTCACGAATAGCAAAGCGCAACCCTTCATCCATCGCAATCGGCGCAATCAAATTGACCGTCACCGACACATTATCT
>JBDIVK010000002.1:0-234241 GCA_039794425.1 Nitrosomonas sp.
ATTCAACAAACTCAAGCATTGGCGCAGACTCTCAACCAGATATGACCGGAAAGCCATTTACTTCTCGGCCTTCATACATCTGGCCGCAGCAACTTTATGGCTTTAAATGTCGATTCGACCTAGGGTTGAGCACCCACCCAATGATACTTTTCGCTAACCAGGTCGGCAATGGCGGTTGACCGTTGGCGCGCCCGGCCAGGCCATCTCTCGTGTCCAATGCTTCTCTTGGGTTGAAGCATATCCAGGAAACGAGTTCGTCCAGAAAAACCTGATCTGTCAGTTGGGCAATATTTCCTCGAGTAACGTAGTCGATAACCGAATCTTTCTGCGCTTTCGACGATAGCATAATGGTGCGGACAATATCGCCTTGCCCTGCTTTCTCCAATAACTCGAATTCCCGCACTTCGAGCGGTGTGCCGTCATAAGGCGTCCTTACGCATTGGCGTCTTGTTATCGCGCGAAACAGGTCAGTAGCGCGAGCTGAAGTGCCGCGATTCAGAACGATGACGATGCCATCCGAGTCAGGAGCGAGTCGCACATCGGCTGAAAAACCCTGTGCGCCAGCAGCATGAACGAGATTCTCAGCCGCGCAGCCCAGACTCTTAAAGAGATGGCTGTTGTCCGGATCGACCACCGGACAGGTCCGTTTGAAATCGGGCAGAATAGTGATCGAATTTTTCCGAATATGGAACTTCCAGGGCTGGGTGTTATGGCTGGATGCAGCAAGTGTGGCGTAACGAATCAGCTCTCTGATATCGAGTATCCCGTTCGTCCATACAGCTCCCGGCCGGCGTATCTCACTTGCTACACGATCATATTCTTGAGCTGAAGACATCATTGCTCTTCCTTTAAGCTATTCAGCAACGACTAACGCCAGCAAAGACATAGCCAATCTTGCATTACCCATGATTTGGCTGTGCGAATCCACCTCTATCAATTAGCCGACCACTATTATTCAATTGAACATTCGGAAATGATTCCATATTTCCTGCCAAATAGACCATTTACACAAAATTATTTACATCCCCATTACCCCCCGGCAGCATGACCATCACAGTTCTCAGCCAGCCAGTTTTAATTTCGTGCTATAGTGCACTAGTGCAATCATTATTTTAATTTCACTATGGCAAACATAAATTCTCAAACAAGCATCAAAATTATCGGTACAAATGGACAGATTTCACTCGGCAAGCAATATGCTGGCAGACAGGTACTGGTAGAAGAACAGGAACCGGGTGTCTGGCTGATACGCACCGCTACCGTCATTCCAGATAATGAAAGATGGCTGCATCAGCCCGGTGCAGAAGCCGATCTGAAAAAGGCGCTATCCTGGACTCAACACAATCAACCTGATGATACACATATGGATAACCTGTTGGAGAAGCTGAGTGACCCAAAGTGACCGGAATAAACTGGTCAGACTTGATTTGAACAACCCCGTATTTCAGGAAAATCTGATGACACTCCAAAAGCCGGAAAGGCATGCAGCTTTGGACACACTCAACAAAATTCGTCAGATGACCTGGAACCAGGTCTATCGGGACAAGGACCTCAAGTGGGAAAAAATAATAAGTGTCAAACCACCCGTTGAAACAGGTGCCATCTACTCTTTACGAATAACGCGTGCACGTCGGGCGACTGCCTGTCGTGAAGGCGATTTTATGCGCCTGCTCACGATCGCGCCGGATCACGACAGCACCTACCGGGATAACAGATAGATACTGACAGAAAGAAACCGGCCGCGATCGGCCCATTCGGCACTCAACGCATACTCAGGCGCGTCTAACTGCGGTTTCCAGGATGATAATGACTCCATGCATTTTACTAACGCCATTCTGGATTGCTTCACGCCCGTTGGCGTTCGCAAAGACGGAAGCTGTGTTCCTGCCGTCATACCGCACGTCTCCGCATAATCATTGCCACCACCGATGTGCAAAACGTTTGGCGAAGCAGCATCTATACCCACCGCCGTCGTTGCGAGCCGCAAAGCGGCGCGACAATCCAGAAAATGCCGTGGCGACAGGGTGTGATGGTAACTCTGTGCACCCTGTCAGCTTCACACCGGATTGTTCCGACATGACTGCTGCGCCAAAACAGGGTTATTGATGGTTCCCACGCTCCAGCGTAGGAACCCGTGTCGCTGCCACTCCGGCGGCCAGCATGCCCCGCTGGAGCGAGGTGGGTTGCATTCTGGATTGCTTCACGCCCGTTGGCGTTCGCAAAGACGGAAGCTGTGTTCCTGCCGTCATACCGCACGTCTCCGCATAATCATTGCCACCACCGATGTGCAACGTTTGGCGAAGCAGCATCTATACCCACCGCCGTCGTTGCGAGCCGCAAAGCGGCGCGACAATCCAGAAAATGCCGTGGCGACAGGGTGTGATGGTAACTCTGTGCACCTTATCAACTTCACACCGGATTGTTCCGACATGACTGCTACGCTAAAACAGGGTTATTGATGGTTCCCACGCTCCAGCGTAGGAACCCGTGTCGCTGCCACTCCGGCGGCCAGCATGCCCCGCTGGAGCGAAGTGGGTTGCATTCTGGATTGCTTCACGCCCGTTGGCGTTCGCAAAGACAGAAGCTGTGTTCCTGCCGTCATACCGCACGTCTCCGCATAATCATTGCCACCACCGATGTGCAACGTTTGGCGAAGCAGCATCTATACCCACCGCCGTCGTTGCGAGCCGCAAAGCGGCGTGGCAATCCAGAAAATGCCGTGGCGGCAGGTTGTGATGGTAACTCTGTGCACCCTGTCAGCTTCACACTGGATTGTTTCGGCATGGCTGCTGCGCCAAAACAGGGTTATTGGTGGTTCCCACGCTCCGGCGGCCAGTATGCCCCGCTGGAGCGAAGTGGGTTGCATTCTGGATTGCTTCACGCCCGTTGGCGTTCGCAAAGACGGAAGCTGTGTCCCTGCCACCATACCGCACGTCTCCGCATAATCATTGCCACCACCGATGTGCAAAACGTTTGGCGAAGCAGCATCTATACCCACCGCCGTCGTTGCGAGCCGCAAAGCGGCGCGACAATCCAGAAAATGCCGTGGCGACAGGGTGTGATGGTAACTCTGTGCACCTTATCAACTTCACACCGGATTGTTCCGACATGACTGCTACGCTAAAACAGGGTTATTGATGGTTCCCACGCTCCAGCGTAGGAACCCGTGTCGCTGCCACTCCGGCGGCCAGCATGCCCCGCTGGAGCGAAGTGGGTTGCATTCTGGATTGCTTCACGCCCGTTGGCGTTCGCAAAGACGGAAGCTGTGTCCCTGCCACCATACCGCACGTCTCCGCATAATCATTGCCACTACCGATGTGCAACGTTTGGCGAAGCAGCATCTATACCCACCGCCGTCGTTGCGAGCCGCAAAGCGGCGTGGCAATCCAGAAAATGCCGTGACGGCAGGTTGTGATGGTAACTCTGTGCACCCTGTCAGCTTCACACTGGATTGTTTCGGCATGGCTGCTGCGCCAAAACAGGGTTATTGATGGTTCCCACGCTCCGGCGGCCAGTATGCCCCGCTGGAGCGAAGTGGGTTGCATTCTGGATTGCTTCACGCCCGTTGGCGTTCGCAAAGACGGAAGCTGTGTTCCTGCCGTCATACCGCACGTCTCCGCATAATCATTGCCACCACCGATGTGCAAAACGTTTGGCGAAGCAGCATCTATACCCACCGCCGTCGTTGCGAGCCGCAAAGCGGCGCGACAATCCAGAAAATGCCGTGGCGACAGGGTGTGATGGTAACTCTGTGCACCTTATCAGCTTCACACTGGATTGTTTCGGCATGGCTGCTGCGCCAAGACAGGGTTATAGTGACGCCCGCCCGTCACCACTGGCAGACATATTTCCCATCGTCATGCAATATGGAAATCAGACCGACTGTTTCTACTGTTGTCCGGTCAGTTAAAGCTGCCGGCGCCCATATCCCACCCGGTATATACCGGCCAATTACGAACGCATACTTGGCCACATTGCTCCCCATCCGATATCCGACGATAATTGCCTGCCCCGTTGGAATAATTTCCGGCAGCCATCCCGCACCATACGCAGCCCCTGGCCTGACGCTGGTCAACGCTAAATTACTCTAAAGCTGGCTGTACAATAGTCGTTATACTTCCCAGCAGCATTCATCGATGCAGACAATATTGCACGAATTCTGTTTTATTTTTCAACACGATGGAGAACCAAACCATGCAACACAACCAAAAAGGTTTTACGCTGATCGAATTGATGATCGTGGTCGCGATCATCGGTATTCTGGCAGCGGTGGCCATTCCTGCTTATCAGGATTACACTATTAAGTCCAACGCTACCTCTGCACTGGCTGAAATTGCTCCTGGTAAAGTCGGTTTCGAGCAAGCACTTGCAGACGGAAGACCACCGAGTACGACTCCAACAGATGGAGGCTTTATCGGTGTTTCTGCATCTACTACCTATTGTAATGTGGCAGTCGATGGTAATGGTATTACATGCACGACTAAAGGCGGCAATGCTGCTAAATTTAATGGTAAAACCATCCAATTGACACGTAGTGCCGATGGAGTATGGTCTTGCAGTACAGCGGGTGATCTCGAAGCAAAATACAGTCCTTGTAAGGATGCTGGTGGCGGTGCTGCTCCTGATCCCGATCCAGAACCATAATGAGATCAAGCAAAGTGCATAACTAGCAGGAAGTGCACACCTGACGGACACACCCACTCTTCCGGTGCCAGACATAACGTTTGACAACCGGCCTGATCCGTCATTCCGAACCGCCCTCGGGAAACCCTGGGCGGTTTGGATTTTTCCCACGAACAAAACCATCCGCCCTCCGCTCATCCCTGCACTTACCCCATTATCGCCAGCACTCACCTCTTATCGGCAGCCTGACCGGTTACATCAGCTGGTGTTTTACCCTGCCATTGATAAACGGCGGTTTTCTTGATCATCGGACAACAGCGTGGATTGTTCGGGCCGGGCCATATGGAATGGATATGAATCAGGTTGTTTTGCCCACTTGCGCAAAAACCCGGTCGCTGCCATTTGCCGGATGGTAAATTTTTCCTGATGGTATGTATCGCATGAAATACAATATATTCATGTATGAAATTATCAAATCCGATATATTTGAGGAATGGCTGGCGTCGCTGAAAGGCTGGGTTGCTGTCACACGTATTTAAACCAGTATCCGGCGTCTATCCGCAGCAATCCGGAAAACATTTTACAGCAGCAGGTTGTGATGGCAATTCCGTGTGCTTCACCAGTGCTCGGTATAACTTTCTTTCTGAAAGATACGGACACTGCTACCAATGGTATACAGAAACCTTAACTCGGAAAAGGCGTTGATCTGGCGAATCACTCACCGCCGGAATCTGCCCTGGATTCTTGCCAATGGCCTGCATGCGGGAAGTAGTATTGTGCATTCATCCGATTGGATAACCATTGGTAATGAGGATCTGATCAACCGCCGTGCCCATCGTGCAGTTCCCGTGGCTCCGGGTGGGGTGTTGGATGACTACGTGCCGTTCTACTTCACGCCCTTTTCACCTATGATGTACAACATATGTACCGGGCGCGGAGGAGTACGGCAGGTAGCCAATGTGGATATTGTTATTCTGGTATCCAGTATGCGCAGGGTGGCTGAGCTGGGTTTGTCGTTTGTCTTTACTGACGACCGTCACGCTTACCCGGTCACAGCTAATTATTACAATGACTTGATTTCTCTGGGTAAAATTGATTGGCTGCTGTTGCAACAACGGAATTTCCAACGTGATCCGGATGATCCGGAGAAAGTGGAGCGTTATCAGGCTGAAGCGCTGATTTATAAGCAGATGCCCATCCATGCGTTGCTGGGTGTGGTGTGCTATACACAACAGGTTCAGCGGGAACTGCAAGAACAAATCGGCAGGTTAGGTATCCAGTTGGATATTCGTTGTTTGCCTGCCTGGTACTTTTAAGTAAGAGGGTAGGCCATGATTACCTATACACAAGGCAATCTGCTGGAAGCCGATACAGAAGCTCTGGTGAATACGGTCAATACTGTGGGTGTAATGGGCAAAGGCATAGCGCTGATGTTCAAGGAGCGCTTTCCTGCCAATATGGCGGCTTACGTCAAAGCTTGTAAGGCCGGGAATGTGCAGACCGGTAAGATGTTCGTTACCGAGACTGGTGAATTGATGGGCCCGCGTTGGATTGTCAATTTTCCCACCAAACGGCACTGGCGGGAAAAATCCAGAATGTCATTTATTATTAATGGGTTGAAAGATCTTCGTCACTTTATTGAGCGAAATCAGGTGCGTTCCATTGCCATTCCTCCGTTGGGTACCGGTAATGGCGGTCTTGACTGGGCAGAGGTCAAACCGCATATTGAACAGGTTCTGAGCGATATCGAGAAGGTGGATATTATTGTCTACGAGCCCACTACCAGATACCAGAATATGGCGAAACCGAAAGGTGTGGAAAAGCTTACTCCGGCGCGTGCGCTGATTGCTGAACTGGTGCGCCATTATTGGGTTCTGGGTATGGAATGCAGCTTACTGGAAATTCAAAAACTAACGTGGTTTCTGGAAAGAGTCATTGAGGCCGAAGGATTGGATAATCCACTGAACCTCAGATTCATCGCCAACAACTATGGCCCTTATGCAGATCAATTGCGTCATTTGCTTGACGGGTTGGATGGCAGCTACCTGAAAAGCGAGAAGCGCATCAGTGACTGCAGTCCACAGGATGTAATTTGGTTTAACGACGCCAAGCGTGACAAAGTGGCGCTTTATCTGAGAACTGAAGCGAAAGCTTATCTGCCCGCTCTGAATAAAACTGCGGCGTTGATAGACGGTTTTGAATCACCGTTTGGAATGGAATTGCTTTCTACCGTGGACTGGCTGCTGGTCAAAGAAAAGGTATCATCGGACCCTGAATCCGTATTGG
Source organism: Nitrosomonas sp. (assembly GCA_039794425.1). Classification (GTDB taxonomy): domain Bacteria; phylum Pseudomonadota; class Gammaproteobacteria; order Burkholderiales; family Nitrosomonadaceae; genus Nitrosomonas. The sequence goes on from JBDIVK010000002.1 coordinate 6,910, forward strand.
AAGGCATACGCCGTTGGCCTGCCGGAAAGAATTGGGCGCAGCGCAAATTAAGGTTGTTTGACTTGCCCAGGCTGGAACTGGCATTGAGTCGCTTGAAGCAAATCCCCCTACAAATGCCATGTCAAGATATTGAAAAGAAATAGAAATATTCAGACATCTGCTACACTTCCCAATGGACCACGATCACGGCTACAAACGGTTATTTTCCCATCCCGACATAATGGCCGACCTGCTGCGCGGCTTCGTCAAGGATGAGCGGGTGACGCAACTGGACTTCTCCACACTGGAGAAAGTTAACGGCAGCTATATCAGTAATGACCTGAGAGAGTGGCACGACGATATCATCTGGCGCATCCGTTGGAGACAAGACCAAAAGAGCAATCAGGAAGCAGGCGGAAAAGAAGATCAAGGGAACGGCTGGCTGTACGTCTATCTGTTGCTGGAACTTCAAGCTACCATGGACTGGTTTATGGTGGTGCACGTTATGACTTATGTTGGTTTGTTGTATCAGGATCTGATCACGGGATCCTCTGCAAAACTATCTGCGTTGCCATCACTGCGTTAAAAACAGGCTCAAAATGCTCATTTACTACTTGTAAACTGCGCTTTTTCGCCTGTTTTTGCCTTGTGCTGGCTGCCTCGCCAACGTTTTTCAGAGGATCCCGAAAGCGAATCGATCCGAACAGGCGAACGGCTGCCGCCGGTATTACCAGTGGTACTGTACAATGGCGATACCCGCTGGCAGGCACCGGTGGATATCGGTGAACTGGTCATCCCGATACCGGGTGGGTTGGAGCGCTACCGGCCACAATTACATTACCTGCTGCTGGATGAAGGCAGCTACAATGATCATGAATTGGCCAGTTTACGTAATCTGACAGCGGCACTTTTCCGGTTGGAGAACAGTCGTACGCCACAGGATGTCGAACAGGTATTGCAAGCGTTGATCATCTGGCTACAATCACCGGAACAGAGCAGTCTGCGACGAGCATTTACCGTCTGGCTCAAACGGGTATTTCTACCTGGCAGAATGCCAAGTGTCAGGTTCAGTGAAATTCAGGATTTACAGGAGGTGCAGAGCATGCTGGCAGAACGTGTCAAGGAATGGACTAAAGACTGGAAACAGCAGGGAATAGAAGAAGGGCGGCAGGAAGGGTTGCAGCAGGGACGGCAGGAAGGGCGGCAAGAAGGCGAAGCAGAGCTTCTGCTACGCCAGATAGAACGGCGTTTTGGTGGGATCGATGAAACAGTACGCGCCCGAGTCAGGTCGGCGGATTCACAAACATTGCTGACCTGGGGAGAGCGAATCCTGGTGGCACAGACGATCGAACAAGTGTTCGGAGATTGATTATCGTAGGCGAGATATATATTACGGTGATAAATTGTTCTAGCCTACACTTAACCTGCCAGATAGATATAACAATTCATTCTACGCACCGCATGCGGAGAATATAACGCATAATCAATCTCCGCATTCGGTTCCATTGTGAGCTGCGCAGACTTTAGCCACGACTGCGAACGAAAGGTAGCGGGATGCGGGCAATCCAGTATCTGTGTCACCATCGTTCTGGATTGCTTCGTTCTTGCAGGCTCGCAATAGCGGGGAATTATTTTATATCTGAAGCTAATAATGTCATGTCAATGCAGCGCTACTTCTCCGCAGCATTTTTTATATTTTTTTCCAGAACCACAGGGACATGGGTCATTGCGCCCTACTTTTGCCTGCCTGCGGCGAAACATTCCTGTTTGGTTTTTTGCTAACTGTGCTGATTTTTGCCGATGTGGCGCAAAATAACGATAAACCCGCATCACACCAGCACACAAACTTACCAGCAATTTTTCACGTAACTCTTCACTGACGGGTTCTTTGTAAGGCCGCATATCGGGGTCAGGATCTTGTTCATGATAAAGAGCAAGAATAGGTACTAATGCACCGCCCTCATTTTCATCATCCATCAAATCTGACCATGCGTCACGATGATAGTCCATGCCACGCATGAATCCCTTCGCCCAATCATTGCCGGTAAAAAATCCGTTCGATTCATTGTCTAATAAGATAGGCAAAAAAACATCCTCAGTTTTTAATCTGTAAAGAACATCATTCCAGTGGCGCAGTACCAGCTCTAAAAACACATTGAGCTGTTCATTGCTCTCAAAACTTTCTTTATCAAGTATTTCTTCACCACCCCAGATTTCAGGTAGACAGGCACTCGGAGAGATCATGTCTGGAGCACAGTGCAAAGCGGTAAAAAAACCATCCAGCATTTCCAGATTCATCGCCTGTTCATGATGAAATCGTTCCAAGAATCGATCAAGCTGATCGTAATCACTTTCAGACATTTTTCTGCCTGCTTGAAGTTTTTTCACGCTGTTTGTCTCCATGGATGAATTGTGCACTCATTCAGGCATTTTATGGTTATTTGAGTGACACCAAGGCATTATGCAAGTTCTTCTTGCGTAGTACCTGCCTTGTCCAGTATCTCAGTTGGCTGCATCAATTATCGGACATTGACCCAAACAACCTTCATTCACTGGCATGTTGCACGCGGGAAATACGTACTCTGCTGATATTCTGCCTGTTGACTGAAACAACTTCGAAAGTCAGGTCGCCGACGGTGATTTTTTCTCCTGCCTGGGGTATGTATCCGAATTGCCAGAGAAGATAACCTGCAAGCGTCGAATAACGTTCCGCATCATCGACAAGGTCCTGCTCCAGCAGGCTCGATGCCTTACGAATACTGATCCACCCGTCCATCAGCCATGTGCCGTCTTCCTGTCGTTCAGCAACCAGTTTTTCTTCTCCTACATCCAGAAATTCGCCGGCAATGGCTTCCAGGATATCAGTCGGTGTGATAATGCCTTCTATCGACCCATACTCATCGACGACTACAGCCAGCTGCAACGGCAATATACGGAGTTGCTCCATTAATTTGATTACACTGATTCTTTCATGCGCTACGATAGGCTGGCGCAGTGACCGATCCAGGTTGATCTTGCCTTCTTCCAGTATGTCACGCAGCAAATCCTTTGCGAACGCCGCACCAATAAATTCGTCGATACTGCCATGTGACAACAGAAATCGTGAATGGCCGCTGTTGATTATTTTTGTTCTGATGACTTCATTGCTTTCCTCCAGATCAAGCCAGTCGATATCAGGGCGCGGTGTCATGATCGAACTTGCGGGACGCTCGGCCAGCGTCAATACACCTTCTATCATTTCTTTTTCTTCTTTTACAAACAGATCGTTCTTAGCAACCTGTTGTGCGATGGCCTCCGCCGTTTCACCCAGTTCAATCTCACCACGCTTGCCACCAAGGAGCCGTAACACAGCTTCTGCAGTACGATCCCGCAGATCACCGGTGGTAACGAGTTTTTCCTTATTACGTCTCGCAATCTGATTGAATGTTTCAATCAGGATCGAAAAGCTGATTGCAGCATAGAGATATCCCTTAGGGACATGCACGTCAAAGCCCTCCACCACGAGTGAAAAACCGATCATCATCAGAAAACCCAGACACAGGATGACGACGGTTGGGTGTTTCGAAACGAAAGCCGTTAATGGTCCGGAAGACAGCATCATGACACCGATCGCAATGATGACGGCAATCATCATTACCGACAGATGCTCAGCCATACCTACGGCGGTAATCACGCTATCCAGCGAAAAAACCGCATCCAGTATAACGATCTGAACGATGACCTGCCAAAACACAGCATGGACGGGCTTGTCCCGCTTGTGTTCGCTATATCCCTCCAATCGTTCATGCAGTTCCATTGTTCCCTTGAACAGCAGAAATATGCCGCCGAACAGGAGGATAAGGTTACGGCCAGACAATTCCAGATCAAAGACCGTCAGAAGCGGCGTGGTCAGTGTGATAATCCAGGAGATGGATGCAAGCAGGACAAGACGCATGATCAATGCCAGTGACAATCCGATGATGCGTGCTTTCTCACGCTGATGCGTTGGCAGTTTATCGGTCAGGATCGCAATGAAGACAAGGTTATCAATCCCCAGAACGATTTCCAGTATGATCAGCGTCGCAAGACCTGCCCACGCCGCAGGTTCGACCATCCATTCAAAAAACATTGTTTGTCACCTGAAATCTGTTGATATTACGAAATGAGCGTGCCATGGCTATATGTCATCCTATTTTATTGATATTTTTATTCCTGTTTTCGATCAAAATGACGGGAAGGCAGGCTGCAGACAACATCAACAACGCTGCAAGATAGGCCGATAAAGTCAAGTTTTGATTCAGAATCCGGATCGCACTACTCATATGACAGGCTTACTGTATCCCAGTTGATGCCTGGCTCCAGATTCTGGTTGAAATTGAAGAGAATTCTGCTTCAAGCAAGCATTTATAACAAGCACAATCTGTGCGACCTGGCACGGCAACCTTTTCGTCCTTACAAGCACCACAAAGGCGTGAAACAATCCAGAATGGGGCCGACAAGGCACAGAACTCATTACCTGAGTGGACTGACTGGATTGCCACACCACTTACGTGGCTCGCAATGACGACGCGGGTACTAGATCGTTCGCCCGACACTCGCCATACTTCGCTCACGTTCGCGGCTAAAGGCTGCGCGGCTCGCAAAACGGAGTAGTCGAATGAACCACTGCGGTAATTTCCCATCTTCTGTCTTGCGAGCACTATAAGGTGCGAAGCAATCCAGAAAAACAGTAACGTAGGCACGGGATCGCCATGTCGCGTTGCGACTCGCAATGATAGTGTTTGAAATAGTTGTGACAATCTCCCTGCGTGACTGTTATGGCAAACCTGAGAAGGTAAAGCAAAAATGTGTCCGGATCTTTCACTTCGGACTTATTACCTGTCATCACTTGATGCACACTGCACGTACCTGGTGAATATCTGTGATACCTTGCAGCACTTTTTCGATACCATCCTGTTTCAGGGTACGCATACCATCATGCAACGCAGTAACGAGCATCTCGGCCACACGTGCGTGTTCCTGGATATTTTTCTTCAGGGCGTCAGTGGCGGTCAGCAGTTCATGCAGGCCGACACGGCCAGCATAGCCGGTATCCGTGCAGTGCTCGCAACCGACTGGCTCATACAGGACAATCTGCCCGTTTTCATCACCATACTGCTCGATCCAGCGGGATTCGATTTCGTGATAGGTCGCATCCGGATTGGTCTTGTAGTGATCAATATTTTTCAGTTCTTCGCAGTATTCATTCAGCAGCGCATGAATTTCCTCCTGGCTGGCCACATGCGGTTTCTTGCATTTGCATAGCCGCTTGGCAAGACGCTGTGCCAGGATTCCCAGCAATGCATCGGCAAAATTGAACGGGTCCATGCCCATGTCCAGCAGACGAATGACGGACTCCGGTGCACTGTTGGTATGCAAAGTTGCAAATACCAGATGGCCGGTGAGTGAGGCTTCGATACCGATGCTGGTCGTTTCCTTGTCACGCATCTCACCTACCATAATGATGTCCGGATCTGCCCGCAGAAAGGATTTCATGATGGTGGCGAAGGTCAAACCGGCCTTGGGATTGATCTGCACCTGACGCAGCCCTTTTTGTGTTATCTCTACCGGATCTTCCGCTGTCCAGATCTTGGTTTCCGGTCGGTTCAGGTATTTGAGAATAGAGTGCAGCGTAGTAGTTTTACCGGAACCGGTCGGACCGCATACGAAGAATAACCCATAGGGCTTGCTGATGAGAGATTTGAGTTCCTTCAGATTATGCGGGGTAAAACCCATTTTATCGAGCGGAATCGGTTCGCCGGCGGCGAGAATCCGCATGACTACGTCTTCCACGCCACCCGCTGAAGGAATGGTCGCGACCCGCAGTTCGATGTCGAGTGGTGCGAATTTGCGGAATTTTATCTTGCCGTCCTGCGGTTTGCGCTTCTCGGAAATATCCAGATCGCACATGATCTTGATGCGCGTGATCAGCGGGTTGCGGTAACTGGCCGGGATTTCGATGTAAGGCATCAGCGAGCCATCTTTGCGGAAACGGATACTGGTCTTTCCCTTGCCTGGCAGAGGTTCGATATGGATATCGGAAACACCCATTTTGTAGGCATCCATGATGATACGATTGACCAACTTGACCAGTTCGTTATCTGCCGCAGCCGAAGCTTCGTCCGCCTCTACCTTGGTTTCTTCCGCGTCATCTTCAAGACCGGAGAGCATTTCGTCGATACTGGCGCCGGGGTCCTCCATCCCTGTACTGCCGTAGAATAAATCCAGTGTGGCGCGAAACTCGCGCTGAGTGCAGACGGCATAAATGATTTTACGTTTGGGAAAAATCTGGTTGACGATACGCAGTGCCTTGATACGCTCAGGATCCAGGGTTAGTATCGTCAGCCCGTCATTGCTGTCGTCGATCGGCAGCCAGCTGCTGCTCTCGACGAACTCACGCTTGAGGTTCTTCAGTAAATCCACCGGTTTGACCCGGTCTGCCTTGTAGGGCTCGTATCTGACACCGGAGAAAGCAGCCAGTGCTTCACCTACTTGCGCCGGTTTGATACCGAATTCATCGATCAGTATCTCTTCCAGACTACGACCGGTTTCACGCGCTTGCCGCGTAGCCAGCTCGAATTCGGTTGTACTGATCACGGCGTCGGCGATCAACTGGTCATAACGAGTTCTGCCCAGCAGTTGCTGTTTCTGGCGCTGTTTGAAAGCAATCGCCAGTGTCTGGCAAATTTCGCTCAGATTATCTACGACTATCTGCGAAAAAGGTTCGTCATCCTTGTTATTGATGACCTGCACCACGCCCATCAGGTCATTGTCGCCGGCGCTCAGAATCGGTGCCACCAGCATTTGCTTGGTCCGGTAACCGGTGCGCTTGTCTACTTCCTGCAGGAAACGCAGTTGTTCCCCCTGTGCCTTGAGTTCGGTCCGGTCGTAAACATCTTTGAAATTAACGATTATTTTGTGTAAACCGACAAAACCGGCAATGCTGTGTTCATTGATGGGCAGCCGCAGATCCCGGTATGAATCCAATCCGGTTTTCACCCGTGAGATAATGCTGGTTCTGTCGTCACTCACGGTATAAATAGTCAGGCGATCGGCATTGAACAGCACGCAGATATCCTTACTCACATCGAGCATGATTTCATCAATATTACCCGCTGCATAGATCTTGTCGATGACTGACTGCAAATCCCCAGGGCGGCCAAGTGGATCACTGATAGCCGGAATACTGCCGGAATCCGGTTGTATAGCCAATGGCGTGTTCATTTCACTGGTATCCTAAAATTCAAATATATGATTACTCACTAGTCTGTGCGGGCTGAAACGTTTGACACAAGCAGCAATCTCGCGCATGGTCACCTCCGCTTCATCCTGACGCAAATGGGTAATATATATTTCGGCATCACGCTGCAGTTTATTCAGTTCATCAGCCAGCATGGCGGGATGCAGGTGCTTGGAACGCCGGGCAATATCCTGCTTGGCGTCGCTGAAAGCCGATTCAATGATCAGATAGCGCAGATTTGCAATTTGGTTGATTGCTTCCCATAACGCATCATGTGCAGTTGTATCGCCGGTAAACACCAGGCTGGCCTGTCCGGAATCAAGCTGAAAACCGACTGCTGGCACGACATGGTGCGCCGGCAGTGGGGTAATTCTGCGTCCATTCAGTATGACTGTCTCACCCACCGCAAGCGGTTCGTAACGCATGTAAGGACGAACGGTATCGGGAATACAGGAAAAATCCGGCCAGATATGCCAGTTGAACACATGCTGCCGCAAACTATCCAGTGTCGCCGGCAGAGCGTGTACGATCAGAGGCTTATCGCGTTGACAGCCTGTCGTATCTACCAGAAAAGGAATGAGCGCGATATGATCCAGATGGGAATGTGTGACGAATACATGATCGATTTTCAGTAGTTCATCCAGTCCGAGATTACCGACTCCCGTACCGGCATCGATCAGAATGTCTTCATCCAGCAGCATCGCAGTAGTATGAGAACTATCTCCTATCCCGCCGCCACAACCCAGTACTCTTAATTTCAAGATTACAAATCCTCCATCCTCGATTCAACGGCAACTTCCGACCGGACTATTGGCTGTAACAGATGGGGGATTACACCTGATTCCTGCTATTTGAGCAGCAATATCGGTACTGTCGAGAGTTGAACCAGTTTGCTGGCAACCGAGCCGAGTAATAACCCCTTGATCGCGCCCAGCCCACGTGGCCCGATAACGATCTGGTCACACTGCATTTCCACAGCGCATTGCACGATCATGGTTACCGGCTCACCCACCACGACATGATGCTGATAAGCAATACCTGCCTGATCCAGCAAATTACGGGCCTGCTGCAGATCCTTCAGTCCTTCTTCCTGATAGTAATGACTGATTTCTTCCTTGCTGATGAACATAGCAATATCACCGTGCAGCGGTATCCGCACATTCAGTAAATGAATTTCCGGTCTTTCTCTGTACCAATCGAGCCGTTGTACGAATTCTGCAACAGCCCGACCAGAGGCGTCGGATCCATCCACCGGCAGCAGCATTTTTAGCATGAAATATTCCTCATTTACGTGCGTTTCACCACAGACAACAAAAATTTAATTTTTTTTCACCAGATCGATCGCTGCCTGCATCCTTTTGTGCGCTCTGGCTGCCAGCCATTTCCCGGTACCGATCACCAGCAGCGCACTACCAGCCGGAACCAACCAGTGCAGATAAGCAGCCTGAGTTTCTATCCATTCCCGGCTGATGGTATCGGTTGTCAGCATTTCACCGGCGATCCAGCCGAGCAAACCGGCACCAATAACGACAATGAAGGGGAAGCGTTCCATCCATCTCATTACCAGTTTGCTGCCCCAAACGATGATCGGTACGCTGACTACCAGACCGAATATGACCAGCGCCAGGCTGTCTCTGGCTGCACCGGCAATACCCATGACGTTATCCAGGCTCATCACGGTGTCGGCAATGATGATGGTTCTGATGGCGCCCAGCAATGTCGGACTGCTTTTGATGACCGGTTCACCTTCATTCGCCGGTTCCGGCAATAAAAGCTTGATACCAATCCACAACAATAACACTGCACCGATGATTTTCAGATAGGGCAAAGTCAATAAATTGAGCGCGAAGAAAACCAGCAGGACACGTATTCCAATAGCGCCTACCATCCCCCAGAATATTCCCTGGTTACGCTGTTTTTCTGGCAGGCGCCGGCAGGCCAGTGCAATTACTACGGCATTATCGGCACCGAGTACGATATCGATGGCAATAATCTGAAAAACGGCTATCCAGAACTGAGAATCGGTTATTTCCATATTCTTATACTTTATTCTTATACTTACTGGTGAGAAATAAATGCCAGCACTTCATCCTGCCGTCGCAGGGTGTCTCGGTAACCCATATCGATCAATGCTTGGCAGAAAGGAGCTTCAAACAATACATAGCTCAACATGGCTGAACCTTTTGGTCCCGTTGCACCGGCAGCACGAAACAAGTAGCGCATCGTACGCGGCAGACTGTTAGCATGCGCCTGGGCGAATTCATCGATTTTTTCACTGGGTGAAATGACCATGGAAGCCACCGTGCGTAACGATGCAGTATTTTCTTTGTGCGCTTGTGGAATCAGGGTAAGCGTCTGATTGATGCGCTGCAAACGCTCCAGATCGATATCCAGACTATCGACAAAAATACTGTTCATCACATGCCCGGCTATCTGCGCCATGGGAGGGTAGCCGGTCACCTTGACCCGTTCGCAATTGGCCTCTTTCTTTTCATTCACACCGATTACCAGTACACGATCTGCACCGAGATGGAGTGCCGGACTCAACGGGGCAAACTGCCGCATGGAGCCATCACCGAAATACTCACGATTAACCCGGATCGCCGGGAAAATGAATGGAATCGAGGCTGATGCAATTAAATGCTGAATACCGATACGTGCCGGCACGCCGATCCGCTGTGCACGTTTCCAGGGTATCACACTGGGATCACCCTGATAGAATGTGACCGATTGCCCGGAAGCATAGCCCCAGGCTGTTATGCCCAATGCATGCAGTGCACCCGCATGGATACTTCTGCGAATCCCTCTGAATGGCAGACGACAGGCCAATAATCGCTTGAGCGGCATATTGTCCAGTAGCGAAACAGGTTTTCCTGCCATTCTGCTCGACACCACCGAACCCATACAACGCAAGGTGTTGCGCAGCACCCCGATCAAATCAGAACGATAGATCTGATCGGTATGTAAACTTCCCCATACCGCTTCGAGCTGTTTTACGCCAGTAGAAAAATGCGTTGCCGCCATGGCAAGGCCAGCAGCATTGATCGCCCCGGCGGAAGTACCACAGATAATGGGAAAAGGACTGTGTGCGTGGGGTGGGAACATTTCGGCAATCGCTCGCAGCACTCCCACCTGATAGGCGGCGCGTGCACCGCCTCCGGTCAAGACGAGACCAAGCCTGGGTTTTTGCGGGACATATCGGATTGCTTCATTCACGGACAATCAATTCTACCCTGACTTTTTCCAGCGCGTCACGCAATGTTTCATCGGGTAGATCATTCAGGCAGGCAGACAATTCACTGGCAACCTCACGCACTCGTCCGGGAAGGTTCCTGTAGCCTAGACTGGAAACAAGCATTGCGGCCACTCCCACAGTTTTCAGGAGACTTTTGCGCTCATTCATCAATATTTCCACTTCCGCCCGCAGCATCGAAATCTCCCGTTCTCCCAGCGGCAAATGAGACATGGTATCTCTCCTAAAATACTCAATAAACGTATTAATCATTCTGAAACTATAGCAATAATCCGCTCTCGAGCATATGACAAAGTTCACGGTTATTCGCCCCGCTTTTTACCGGACTGATTTACCGACACCCTCTTTGGAAATCTGGGAGAATCTCCAAACAGACGATTACAACAGCGTATAATGCAAAATGCGACAGATGCCATACGAATAATTTGATGCATGTGATACAAACTGCCTGTGAACAAAATGCTGCAATACACACCAGCCTTGCCAATCCATAGCATTGAAATATCTCTGCATCTCTATGAAATCATACACCTGCACCCGATCGAACCCATTTAATCTAAAAGGAGACAGTGAAGTTCTTAATAAAAACCGGAATCGCTCATGACATCGATGTTCATATTGGCGTTCCGATAAAATATCCGGAACCACGCAAATTGCTTATGCTGGATAACATTTCTCACAGGTTCCAGGTATTTTCACAGACCATTTAAATAAATAACCATACCAAACATCATGACACATACCGCACCCTTCCCCCATATTGATCCCTTTGACCAAGGCATGTTGCCGTTAGACACAATTCACACCATGTACTGGGAACAATCAGGTAACAAAAACGGCATACCGGTCTTGTTCCTGCATGGCGGCCCCGGAGCCGGTTCCACACCTGCCCACCGTCGATTCTTCGACCCCACCCATTACCGGATTGTCATCTACGATCAGCGCGGTGCAGGACGTTCTGTTCCGCTGGGAGAAACGCGTGACAATACCACACCTTTACTTATCGAAGACATCGAAACACTACGGCGGCACCTCGGTATCGATAAATGGTTGATATTTGGCGGCTCCTGGGGCAGTACACTGGCACTTGCTTATGGCGAAGCACATCCTGACCGATGTCTGGGATTCATTTTGCGGGGTATTTTTCTTTGCCGGCCCAGCGAGATCAACTGGTTTCTTTATGGTCTGCGTAATCTCTTCCCCGAGGCCTGGCACGAATTCGTCGCTCCTCTCTCACCGATCGAAAGCTGCGACGTTCTCTCTGCTTACCATCAGTTGCTGATGCACCCGGACCCTGATATTCACATGCCCGCTGCCCGGGCATGGGGCCGTTATGAAGGACGTTGCTCCACGCTGTTGCCCAGTCCGGAAACAGTCGACTATTTCACCAGTGACGTGGTCGCGCTCGGCCTTGCCAGAATGGAAGCACATTATTTCAGACACGAAATTTTCCTGCCCGAAAACAGCCTGCTCGACAACGTGCATAAACTCCATAATCTGCCCGGTGTGATCATACAAGGACGCTATGATGCCGTCTGCCCGATTACCAGCGCATATGATCTGCATCGGGCCTGGCCTCAAGCAGACTATATCGTCATTGACAATGCCGGCCACTCTGCGTGGGAGCCTGGCATCCTGGCAGAACTGGTCAGAGCCACTGAGTCATTCAAATCAAAACAACTATAATTAGGTCTGGGTACCAGCTTTTTGTAGCCCGGTAATGTTGATCAAATTTGCAAAATACTGTCCACCAGCATGTTCCTGATAGGGTAGTACACCGAGTAAAGGACAATCGAGCCAGGTGGTCAGTGTCTGCAGATTTTCTTCCGGTCGCAGCATCTCCGGGTCAATCTTGTTTGCCACCCATCCTACTAGTGTCAGTCCGGTGGCGCGAATGGCGCGTGCAGTCAACAAAGCATGATTGAGGCAGCCCAGCCTCATTCCTACAACCAGAATCACCGGCAGTCCCAACACTCTGGCCAAGTCACCGGTATCGTATCGGTTACTCGATGATTTCAGCGGCACCAGAAATCCACCGATCCCCTCGACAATAGTTATCTCTGCAAGTGACTGGAGGCGATCATATGATTGCCGGATGACCTGCAACTCAATTTCGACATCAACCTCCTGTGCGGCAATATGTGGTGCCACAGGCACTCTAAATGCATAGGGGTTGATCAATGCGTGAGGAGCGATGACATTGCTGGCTGCTTTCAGCAACTCCACATCCCGCCATTGTCCGTCTTCACAGCCCGCTGCCACGGGCTTCATCCCGACAACCGAATAACCACCTGCCGCAAAAGCATGCAGCAACGCGCAGCTCACCAACGTTTTACCGACACCGGTATCGGTACCGGTAACGAAGAATCCTGCCGCCATCGCCTACTCAGTCAGCCCTGCGTCAGACCGAGCCTGCGCCGGGTTTCCGGCTTCAGTGTAATTTTGCGCAATTCCGGTTTCCAGGCATGTCCATAAACCACTTCATAAGTGGCCGGTAATTTTCCATTCCTGCGCAAAGTTTCGTATTGATCGATCACCTGTTTCCAGACGCCTTTACCGGTCAATCCACGCCGGCGTCCGTGTGTAACGTTGCGCGCACCGATTACTTTGAGATCGCACATCACACTTCTGACATCGTCATAAGTCAGTGTAATATATTCCATATCCATTACCGGCAGAGAAAAACCGCAGTGTACCAGCATGTCACCGATATCGTGCATATCAGTAAAACGATTGACATGGCTGAAATGGTCCACTGATTTGAACGCCTGCCGCAATTCCTTCAGCGTATCCGGTCCAAAAGTGCTGAACATCAGCAATCCACCATTTTCAAGCACGCGGTAAGCTTCTGAGAATGTCTGTTTGAGATCATTGCACCATTGAATGGCCAGATTAGACCAGATCATACCGACACTGGCTTCACGTAACGGTAGTTGCTCGATATCCGCACACACGTAATTCATGCTCCGCCGCTTGATGAAAGGTAGCCACCGCTGCCAGCCGGGAACAGTAGCTTCAGTGGAAGTGCGGGCATGTCTATGCATCGTCAATGCAATATCGATCGCCATCATACTTGCAGCGGGATAGCGTCCGGCCAGCTTGCGTGTGCCGTAGCCGGTACCACTGCCCGCGTCGAGAATGCTGCCGGGAACATACTTGATATATTCCAGACGTGCCAGCATACGGTCACATACTTCACGTTGCAGCACAGCGGATTGATCATAGTGGGTAGCAGCCTGTTCGAACGACTGACGCAGCAGGCGCTTATCAAGAATATGGTCATATTGCATCGAAACAATCCACGAATGGTTCCGGAAAAGAAAGAAACGGCGCATGACCGCAATGCGGAAACGATTTCAATTGTGCCTGCGGCAATTGCTGCTGCATCCAGTTTGCCGCATCGATCGGCGTGATCACATCATTCTGACCGTGAATAAGTAAGACGGGTTGCATAATCTCTTTCAACTCGGTTCTCAGGTCACTTGTCAGTAAAATCTGCAACCCTGCCTGGAGTGCCTGCGGTTCGGGCTGTGCATGCTGCAGAATGTGGCTGCGCAGCTGTGCCAATATCCGGGTTTGATCGGTGCCACCACTCACCTGCAGTGTCAGAAAACGGTTCAAAGTCTGTGTGTAATCACGCGCCAGATTTTCCATGAACAGTGTCAGGGTAGAAGCTTCCATTCCCCATGGCCAATCGGTACGTTTGACGAAGCAAGGCGTACTGGCAACCAATACGAGCCGATGTACACGTTCCGGTACACGCAACGCCAGCCTGATCGCAATCTGCCCACCGAGCGACCAGCCACATACGATACATGTATCGGGCAGATACTGTGCAATGATATCCGTTACGTCTTCGAGTGAATCCAGTGTGGCACCACGGCTCGCACCATGGCCCGGCAGATCTATCCGATGCAAACGAAAACGCTGCGCCAGCCGTTGCGCGACACTATTCCATATACCGCTGTGCATGGCCCAGCCATGCAGCATCACCAGATCGGGACCATTTCCAGTCGTTTCAACATGTAACCGATTCATGACAACGGCAGCACAGGCTAGTTCATGCATGACCCAGATCATGCAAGACTGCGCTCAACTGATCGATATCCTCTTCCGTATGCGCAGCAGACAAGGTGATCCGTAATCGCGCCATGCCCTGTGGCACGGTCGGTGGACGGATTGCAGGCACCCAGATATCCCGTTCACGTAACGCCAGACTCAGCTGAACAGCTTTCTGGCTGTCACCTATCAGCAGTGGCTGAATCGGCGTCAGGGAAGGCATCAATTGCCAGGGAAGAAGCTGCAGTGTCTGCCGTAACCGTTCAATCAGCAGATTAAGCCGCGTTCGCCGCCAGCTCTGCTGCTCGATTAATTGCAGACTCGCCGACACAGTATGCGCCAGCAAGGGAGGAGTAGCCGTAGTATAGCCATAAGTACGGCCATGCTGGATGAGCGTTTCGATAACGACATCCTGTGCTGCCACAAATGCACCGGACACACCCGCTGCCTTACCGAGAGTAGCCATATAGACGAGATGAGGAATATGCCGATCTATTGCCGGTAAAAGATGGAGACTGCCCTGCCCCTGATCTCCCAGTACCCCGAACCCGTGCGCATCATCCAACAGTAACCACGCATCGAAACGCCGGCACAATGCCAGCAATTCCTCGATCGGGGCTAAGTCACCATCCATGCTGAATACAGTATCGGTTATCACCATCCGACGCCGGGCTTTCGTTTCCGCCAGCTGTCGGGCCAACGTACTTAGGTCAAGGTGGGGATAACGGATAAACCTGGCGCGGGAAAGCAGCGCAGCATCATTGAGTGAAGCGTGATTGAACCGGTCTGCGAATATGGCATCGCCATGACCTACCAGAGCGGTCACTGCCGCTATATTAGCCATATAACCGGTAGAAAACAGGAGCGCTCGCGGCAATCCGGTAAAACGTGCCAGTGCTGTTTCCAGTTCATGATGGGCACATGAATGTCCACTGATCAGGTGAGAAGCGCCGGAACCCACACCATAGCGCCGAGCTCCCTCTGCTGCGGCTTCGATCAAAGACGGATGATTGGCCAACCCCAGATAATCATTACTACAGAAGGCAAGAAAATCTCTGCCCTCAATTGTAATATGCGGTGACTGCGGACCGTCCAGCACTGGACGAAAACGATACAGTCCCTCCTGCTGACGCTCCTGCAACGCCTCGCTCAAATCCGCCAGCATCGTGACTATAGTGCGCGCAATCCCAGCTTCCTGAATAAAGCCAGATCATTTTCCGTTTCGGGATTGCCCGTGGTCAGCAATTTATCACCATAGAAGATAGAATTGGCACCCGCCAGAAAACACAATGCCTGTATTGCTTCCGACATCTGCCGCCGACCGGCTGAAAGCCGCACCATCGCTTTCGGCATAGTGATGCGTGCAGCGGCAATGGTACGAACGAACTCGAACGGATCGAGTTCTTCTGCACCGTATAATGGCGTACCTTCGACCTGAACCAGATAATTGATCGGTACCGATTCAGGATAAGGATCGAGATTAGCCAATTGTGCGATCAGCCCAGCACGGGCTGTACGCGATTCCCCCATGCCAACGATGCCACCACAGCAGACGTTGATATCCGCTTTACGAACCTCTTCCAAGGTTTCGAGGCGGTCCTGATATTCCCGTGTCGTAATAATTTCATTATAGAACTCGGGGGAGGTATCGAGATTGTGGTTATAGTAGTCGAGCCCGGCTTGTTTGAGTTGAGCAGCCTGCCCGGGTTTCAATATTCCCAGTGTCGCACAGGTTTCCAATCCCAATGCTTTGACAGCGCCGATGATCTCAGCCATGCGTTCGATATCACGCTGCTTGGGCCCTCGCCAGGCTGCCCCCATACAGAAACGTGTCGCACCGCTTTCTTTTGCCTGAATAGCCGCTTCTACCACTTCTTCCCGCGACAGCATCGCCTGATTCTCCACACCGGTATGGTACCGCGCCGCCTGTGGGCAATAGGCACAGTCTTCGGGACACCCGCCAGTTTTCACCGATATAAGGGTCGATCGCTGAACGGCATTGGCATCATGATGCTGACGATGAACCGTTTGCGCCTGAAAGATCAGATCCGCAAAAGGTAAATCCAGTAACGCCCGTACACGCGGGATAGTCCAGCGCAATGACTGATCCTGCTGATTCGAACTACTCGTTTGCTGTAAGCACTGCTTGTCAGAAATTAAACTGGTTCCGGATTCCATAATCGTTTTCAGCGACCACCTTGCTCCAAGTTATAATGAATTTTGCGAGATCATCAAGGATAGCATCTAGGTTGTCAAATTTTTCTTCCATAATATTAAACAGTCGATTAAATTTTAGGCAGATTCTCAAGCGTAAACGATGTGTATTATGTCTTGCGCCCGACTACCAGGATTTATGCGCTGCCTGTCTCCGCGACTTGCCCTGGCTGCCACCGGCACACTGTTCGTCTTGCCTGCTACCGCTGACCTCCGCGCGCCTCTGCGGAACTTGTCTACGCAAACCACCGCCCTGGACCCATGCCAAGGCCGCCTTACGTTATACTTTCCCGATCGATGCCATGATACAGGCGTTGAAGTATCGCTCCGATTTGACACTTGCGCCGGCATTGGCCAATTTACTGCTCGCTGAACTTCGGCATGATCCCTTGCCCGATTATGTTATCCCGGTACCACTTCATCCGGTCAGATTACGGGAAAGAGGATTCAATCAGGCGCTTGAAATCAGTCGGTATCTCTGCGGTAAAACAGGCAGCACTTTGCTGCCGCGTGCATGTTCACGCATCCGCAATACCTTGTCTCAGACCGAACTGCCCTGGAAAAGCCGGCATAAGAATGTCCGGCGTGCCTTTACTTGTAAAGCGGATCTTTCCGGAAAACATGTAGCCATCGTGGATGATGTCATGACCAGCGGCACAACCCTGAATGAGTTGGCCAAGACTGTCCGCCGTCAGGGAGCTGCCAGCATCCGTGTCTGGGTCGTTGCCAGGGCGTTTCCTGACAGTTTAGTTCAAGACAGGATAACCTACCTGTCAGACCATGACGAAATCGGACAGTCAACCAGGCAATCTATTTGATCGATATGCTCGAAATCATCCTCCACCAGCCGGAAATCCCCCCCAATACCGGTAATATCATTCGTCTTTGTGCCAATGCCGGTGCACGACTGCACCTGATCAAACCCCTGGGATTCCATCTGGACGACAGACAACTGCGACGTGCCGGGCTGGATTATCATGAATCGACCTGTATCACTGTTCACGAAAACTTGGAAGCATGCTTGGAGTGTCTATCCGGGCGACGAGTTTTTGCCGTTACCACCAAGGCAACGCAACATCACGACAAGGTAAACTACGTAGATGGCGATGTTTTCTTATTCGGCTCAGAAAGCCGCGGATTACCCGCCGAAATACTGAAAAGTTTTCCACGGAACCGATGCATCCGTATTCCGATGCTCCCGGCACGTCGCAGCCTAAATCTTTCCAATGCTGCCGCCATCGTCATTTACGAAGCCTGGCGACAGACCGGATTCCAGGGCGGTATTTGACACTCAGACATGCTGACTGGCAAATAATATTACAACATTACTACCGTGCCTAAATTGCTGGCCAGGGCATTCTGGTAAGCAATATGGGCAGCACTGACATCCTGCACAGCGATACCGACAGATTTAAAGTAAGTAATCTGATCCGGAGAAGTATGACCATTCTTTGTACCGAGCAGAATTTCCCCAAGCTCGGCATAGATATGTGCTTCGGTAATGAGACCCTGTTGCAAGGGAATGATCAAATCACCAGCCTCGGCTAATGCAGCTGTTTTTGAGTCGACCACTACCAGCGAATTCAGGATAGTCTCACTATCCACTTCCTGCATGGTCGGTGTGTAAGAACCAATACCATTGATATGAGCACCAGGCTTAAGCCAGCTGCCAGAAAAAACGGGATCGGACGAAGTCGTAGCCGTACAGATAATATCGGCCCCGGTAACGGCTGCTTTCACTTCATCGGTTACGATGACCTGTTGTGGAACGGGGCCGGATCCCGCCATTTCAGCAGCCAGTTTCTTCGCATGCGCAGCAGTCCTGCTATAGACACGCACTTCCCGAATATCACGCACGCTACAAACTGCTTCCAGTTGGGTACGGGCCTGGGCACCACTGCCAATGATGGTTGCCACAGCCGCGTCAGGCCGGGCCAGCAGATCTGTGGCCACACCGGAAGCAGCACCGGTACGGATAGCCGTCACCGCCCCGCCTTCCAGTAACGCCAATGGCTGCCCCGTTCCTGCTTCGAGCACCAGTACAACACCGTGCACAAGCGGCAAAGCGACTGTCGGGTTATCCGGAAAAACCGAAACCACTTTGACTGCCAACGCCTGATCCCGGTGCAGATGAGCCGGCATAACCAGCATTGTACCTGCCGTTTTTCCCGATACATCCGCCACCTTCACCTGACTGCGCAACGGCATGTCTGCCTGCCCGGCCGAAAACTGAGCAAAAGCTTTCCTCACCCCGGCAATGGCTTCAGCCATGGGTAAAGCTTGTTTTACATCGATGGCAGACAAAATACGAATCTTCATGACACCTGCCTCACTTATACGGCCATGTGGCCACCCATACGATCAATCGACAGACGAAATGATGAATAGTGCCCGGCGCATGCCAATGGATCATGAAAACCGCAGTTGGACGCACACTTGGGCATGTCCACCTGCGGTTTCCAGGATGAATCAGTAATTCAGTGCAGAACGAATGTTGCTACTCAGATTCTCGTTCAAAATACGCGGTGTGACAAATATCAGCAGTTCCCGCTTGTCATCGCGTTTTGCAGTATTCCTGAACAGGTGTCCCAGTATCGGCACGTCTCCCAGCAACGGTACTCTGTTTCGGTCTTGCCGTTCGACCTGCTCGAAGATCCCACCAATGACGACCGTACCACCATTCTCTACCAATACCTCGGTCACGATCTGTTTGGTATCGATAGCCGGCCCTGCTGGCGTATTCTCACCGCGTGTATCCTGATTGACCTGCAGTTTCATAATGATATTGTCATCCGGTGTGATCTGTGGTGTAACCTTGAGACCAAGCACAGCCTTCTTGAATTGAATCTGTGGCCGCGTCGCGCTGACGATCTGGAACGGGATTTCCGTACCCTGTTCGATACTGGCTTCGACCCGATTAGCGGTAACCAGGCGCGGGCTTGCGATAACACGACCTTTGCTGTCCGATTCCAATGCCGATAACTCCAGGTTGATCAATGTGCCATTATTTATTTTGATCAGACTCAGGCCAAGTGCAGCCGGTCCCCCTGCAGCACCGGCCAATGCTGCGGCCGGCAGGTTGACGTTGAGATTCTGTCCGCCACCGGGCGATGCACCGGCTGCCAGATCGCTGGAATGGTCCAGATTACCGGAGATACCGAGATTCCGGTCTCCCATCCGGGTCGCATTCTGGACTCCGAAACGAGCTCCGAGATTACGGCTGAACGTATCGGTCGCTTCAACGATACGGGTTTCGATCATCACCTGCCGCACCTGGGTATCAAGATTGGCAATATGCTTGGCGACTTCGGCCAGCCTGACGGGAATATCCGTAATGGTCAGAGTGTTGCTGATGTCATCAACCTCGATCGCCCCACGCTGGCTCAGAATACCTTTGAGTGGAATCGAACTCGCAGTTCTGTAATTCAGTTTGAAAGTTTCAGTATGCAACACCTCCAGATCAGAAATCTGCTGGCGCTGCTCCAGCTGCAGTTTTTCCCGGGAAGCCATTTCCTCTCGTGGTGCCACGAAAATGACATTTCCCACCCGGCGCTTATCGAGGTCATTTGTCTGCAGCACGATATCCAATGCCTGATCCCAGGGTACATCTTTCAGCCGTAAAGTCAGATTCCCCTTGACCGAATCACTGGCAATGATATTCAGATCAGTGAAATCTGCAATAACCTGCAGAATCGAGCGAATTTCCACATCCTGAAAATTGAGCGAAAGTTTGTCGCCAGTATATCCGCCAGTGGCCAGTTTCTTGTGAATCGGGACATCCTCGCTCTCACCGACCCGCCTGATTTCCAGCACGAACCGGGTACCTGCCTGATAAGCTGAATGTTCCCACTGACCATGTGGTTCAATCATCATCCAGATGTTGCCCTCCCGCCTGGTCGTTTCGATAATCCGTACGGGGGTGGCGAAATCCACGACGTCCAGTCGCCGTTCGAGATTAGGGGGTAAATAAGCTTTCATGAATTCCACGAGCAGTCTGCCACCCTGGCTGTGCACATCGATGACTGCCCCGGGCTGCGACAGTTCTACTTCCACCCTGCCTTCACCATTTATGCCCCGGCGAAAGTCGATTTCCTGCAGACTCAGCATCGCCTCACTCCGAGCCACAGTAGCATCAGCAGCGAACAGGCGGCTGGAAATCTCATCGGTATGTCCGTCTTCTTTGAGTAATACCAACAAGTGATCATCCTCTATTCTGGTTTCATACGTGACCACCTTTGTCAGATTCATGACAAGACGGGTGCGATTCTCAGTCTGTGCAATGTCGACACCCTGCAGCACACCACGACCAGGCACACTGCCGGATTTATCCAGTGCACTGGTTACATGTTCCAGATCGAAATAAAGACGGGCAGGATCATTCAGCAGTACGCCTGCAGGTGGAACGGTAAGCGGTTGATCCAGTGATATTCTGACAATCACCCAACCATTCGTATGGGCCGATACATCCAAAGAACGAATAGTATTCCCAAGCGTTGGTGAAACAGCGGCCTGCGTCACCAACGCACTTAACAAAATAGAGATCAACAGGCTCCACCACGCCATGGACATAATCACTCGTACCCTCTCCTGGTACCATTTTTCCATAACTATCCAGTTCATTATTTTTGCTCCTGAGTTTGCAGCATAAGTACGCCGACACGTTCGACCCACTCATCCCCACTATCCCGTATAATTTCTTTCAATGTGACCTCCCTCTCGGAAATACCCGTAATCAGGCCAAAATTCTGCCCCAGATAATTGCCGGTCCTGACGCGATGTACGGTTTTGTCCGGTGCCTTGATCAAAGCAAAAACTTGTTTCCCGCGCTGCAGCGAGCCAACCATAGTCAGGTTCTCCAACGGAAAACCTTCCAGTGCCTCCTTGACCCGCTTTAAATCAGGCCGAGGTTCATTCTGGTCCGTTTTCTCCGGCTTGTTTTTCCGACTGCTGAAAGGATCTGGAATTTCGAATGCCTCATAGGTGAAATGCTCCAGCGGCTGAATTTCAGGTATAGGTTCCACCTTGCCCTGTAATCCTTCCCCGGAATTTTTGACAAAGGTTTCCAGATCCTCGTAAGTCTCCTGGCTGCAAGCAGTTGCCAGCAAGATGGTAAACAGAAATATCCACCAACCGAATCGCCTGCTCACCGAGTTCCTCCATTTTTGCCAGTTTTACCAGTGATCTCTTCGTCATCAAGATAACGAAAGGTTTTTGCGATCGCATTCAACACCAGCTGACGATCCTTACCCGGCGTAATTTCTATATTGTGCAGCGTAACAATACGCGGCATCTGCGCCACATCGCTGGCAAAAGCACCGATATCGTGATAACTGCCCGTCACCCTGACCGTAACCGGTAATTCAGCATAGAATTCCCGGACGGTTTCCTTGGTAGCAGGCTTAAATAACTCAAACTGCAGACCACGCCCCAACCCTGCCCGGTTAATATCTACCAGCAGCGCATCCAATTCGGATTTGTCAGGTAACTGTCTCAGCAGATTACCCAGAGATTGCTGTATCTCCGCCAGTTGCAAACGCAGGGCATCAAGGTTGACAGCACTTCTTTTTTTAGCCAGATAAGTATTCTTGAGCGTGACTTCCTCCTCTTGTGCTCGCTCCAGCGTTGCCCATTGCTCCTCCCAGTCCAGAAAATAACCTGCCAAAATGATGGCGACCAACAACAGTGCCAGCACACCAGCCTTGACTGCATTCGGCCAGCTGCCAGGTTCATTGGGATTGACATGCCGTAACTCTTCCAGCAGATTCATGATCATTCCACCGTCAAATCTTTTGATGACCTGTCACCTTCCTCATCCTGGTTACCACCTTGTGGCGATTCGGTCAGTCTGACATTCAGGTCGAATTCATTGAGCCTCATGCCATTTACTGTGGCCGCTTTGATTTCGACCAATAAAGGTGACTCCATCCAAGGGGAAGCATCCAGATTACGCATCAACGTCGATACCCAGGCATTGGATTGTGCATAACCTGCGAGATGGAGGTGTCGATCCGTTTGTTTGAAGCTTTTCAGATACACACCATCCGGTACCCGGCGTGCTACCTGGTCCAACATATGTACCACCTTGACACGATTACCCTGTAGCGATTCAACCACTCCCTTACGTGCCAGTAATTCCTGAATTTTCTCCTTGATCGACTTGATCTCAACGATCTGTTTATCGAGTACGGCGATTTCGCTCTGTAAATACTGATTACGCCTGTTCTGGTACTCGATTTTATCCAGCGCTATGGCATGTACCCCCCAGACTATCAGCACGCCCAGCACAAAAGTAAGACCGGCCAGCATGGCAAACTGCTGTTGACGTGCCTTGCGCTTAAGTTCACGATGCGGAAGAAGATTGATGCGTATCATGATGGATCAAAACTACGCATAGCCAGGCCACAGGCAATCAACAGCAGGGGGGCATCCGCCTTTAGTTGTCTGGGTGCGATGCGACTGGACAGCTCCATACCTGCAAACGGGTTGACAACCCGGGTTATAACTTGTGTGCGTTCAGAAACAATTTCCTCCAGACCAGGGATGACTGCACAACCACCGAACAGAAAAATATGGTCCACTTGCGTATATTGAGTAGAAGTAAAAAAGAATTGCAGTGCACGCATCACTTCCAGTGCCAGCGTCTCGCAGAAGGGTCGCAGTACATCCGTTTGATAATTTTCCGGCAGTGTTCCGCTGCGCTTGGCTGCTTCGGCTTCTTCCGGAGAAAGATTGAATTGATTCTGTATTTCCTGAGTCAGTTGATCTCCACCGAAGGATTGATCACGCATATAAATGGATGTGCCATTCAACAATACGTTGATGCGGGTATTGCTTGCACCGATGTCCACCAGCGCAAGTACCTTGTCCTTACCACTTTCCGGCAACTGTTGCGTGATAACTTCAGAAAAAATGGCCTGTGCGGCAAACTGTTCGACATCCATTACTACGACTTTCAGATCTGCGGTCAATGCTGCTGCCACACGGTCTTCGACTTTATCTTTGCGGGAAACCGCGATCAGTACTTCCATTTCCTCCGGATGACCAGCAACCGGTCCGATCACCTGAAAATCAAGGTTGACTTCGTCCATTGCAAACGGTACATACTGATTGGCCTCTGTTTCGACCTGAAAAGCCAGATCATCCTCCCGCAGACCCGCCGGCACACTGATTTTTTTAGTAATCACAGCCGCTGCCGGTAATGCCATCGCAATTTTTTTCTGCCGTGTTCCCATTCGTTTCCAGGCACGTCGAAGACATTCACCCACGTGTTCGAGCTGATTGATATTTCCATCCTGAATTGCATCTACCGGCATTGGTTCGATAACATAACGCTCCAGACGCAATGTCTGTATGGATTTACCACTTCTGGAAAGCTCCACCATTTTCACCGAAGAAGCACTGACATCCACACCCAACAACCGGGATGTATCTGCCAGCAGGCCAAAATTGATATCGATGTTTTTCTTGAATATTGATTTATTCAACGCCATACTTACGCCATTACATGATGTCTTGATCAAAATGTTTCAGTATCGTTGGAATATGCTTTTCATTTTCTCTTTCCCTACAGCTTCTGCCGGTGATCATGCCGTGCTGTTACTTGGGCCGGATTCTGACAGATAAATGAATGAGTTAATTCATGCAATAGCAACTGATATACCCTTTATAATTCTGGATTAAATTACTTTTCACCCACACGAAGCTGTCTCTTAATGTTATTCCGCTGGTTTTTCCGCTTTTTTCTGGCCACATTGGCTGTTGGTCTGGTAGCAGCTCTGCTGCTGGTATTCGCAGCACTAGTCACACTACCTACGCTACCTTCCCTTGACACACTGACTGATTACCGCCCCAAAATACCTTTACGGATTTATAGCGCTGAAGGTTTACTGATTGGAGAATTCGGCGAGGAGCGCCGAGATTTCGTAAAGATCAATGAAGTACCCCAATCTCTCAAACAGGCGATTCTGGCTGCCGAAGATGATCGTTTCTATCAACACCATGGGGTGGACTATATTGGCGTGTTACGTGCGATCCGCTCCAATTTCACAGCTGGTGGCATACTTCAGGGTGCCAGTACCATTACCATGCAAGTTGCACGCAATTTTTTCCTGACCAAGGAAAAAACTCTGACCAGAAAATTCAGTGAAGCGTTATTAGCTTTCAAAATTGAACACAGCCTGGGAAAAGATCGTATTCTCGAGCTGTACATCAATCAAATTTATCTCGGGCAACGCAGCTACGGATTTTCCGCCGCAGCGCGGACTTATTTCGGTAAGCCATTGTCCGACATCAATCTGGCTGAAGCAGCCATGTTAGCCGGGCTTCCCAAGGCACCTTCCCGCTTCAATCCGGTAGTCGATCCGGAGCGTGCACAAACCCGGCAGCAATATGTACTGAGACGAATGCATGAACTTGGATATATTTCCAAGGATGAACTGGCATTGGCGAAAAAAGAATCGATCACGATTCATCGCCCGGTACGGGTATTTGCCATGCCAGCCGATTACGTTGCGGAAATGGCACGTCAGGTCATTTACCAGCGTTACCGCGAGGAAGCCTATACACGTGGGATCAAAGTCTATACTACTTTAAGAAAATCGGATCAGGAAGCTGCCTATCGTGCACTACGCAACGGCGTACTGGCATATGACGATCGGCATGGTTATCGCGGGGTCGAAGCATTTCCGGGATTACCGAAGAAACGCGAAGATCTGCAAAACATCATGCGAGGAATCAGTGACAGCGATGATATTCTAGCTGCACTGGTACTGGCTGTCGGCACCGATTCCGTCGCAGCCTATCTTAAAAACGGCGAAACAATCCAGCTTACAGGTGATGGATTGAAGGTCGCTCGCAAATTTCTTACCAATGATCCCAAAATCGCCGAAAAACGGATACGCCCTGGTGCACTGATCCGGGTGAAAAAAACAGATAAGGGTGGCTGGCAGATCGCTCAGCTGCCGGAAGTCGAAGCTGCACTCATTGCGATCGATCCAACCGATGGCGCCATTCGCGCACTAGTTGGAGGCTTCGATTTCAACCTCAA
Source organism: Nitrosomonas sp. (assembly GCA_039794425.1). GTDB lineage: Bacteria > Pseudomonadota > Gammaproteobacteria > Burkholderiales > Nitrosomonadaceae > Nitrosomonas. The sequence continues at coordinate 32,719 of JBDIVK010000002.1, forward strand.
CAAATTCAATCATGTAACTCAAGCATGGCGCCAACCGGGATCGAGTTTCAAACCATTCATTTATTCCGCTTCGCTTGAAAAAGGCTTTACTCCCGCTACTATCATCAATGATGCACCGATGTTTCTGGGATCCGATCAAACCGGTGGTAAATCTTGGGAACCGAAGAATTTCGACGGAAAGTTCAGTGGTCCGATCAGAATGCGAACAGCACTGACCTATTCAAAAAACCTGGCATCCGTCCGTATTCTCCAGGCAATCGGCCCATCTTATGCACAGGACTACATTAAACGCTTCGGCTTCGACGAAAAACGCCATGCACCGGTACTGCCCATGGCCCTCGGTGCAGGCTCCGTCACACCGATGCAGATGGCTGTCGGCTATGCAATCTTCGCTAACGGAGGCTATCGTATTCATCCTTATTTCATCGAACGGATCGAAGATGAGCATGGTCAGGTACTCGAGCAGGCACGATCCACCACTGCAGCCAAGAACGCCAAGCAGGTCATCGATCCGCGCAATGCTTTTCTGATGACCAGTATGATGCAGGATGTCATTCAGAGAGGAACCGCTACCCGGGCAAAAGTACTAGGACGCAGAGACATTGCCGGGAAAACAGGAACTACCAGCAACTACGTTGATGCCTGGTTTTGTGGTTTTCAGAAAAATCTGGTAGCAATTACCTGGATGGGCTTTGACGAACCCAGATCGATGGGACGTAATGAAACCGGTGGGCGCGCTGCCTTGCCTATCTGGATCGATTATATGGCTAGTGCACTCAAGCCGATCCCAGTCACCAATCCTTCCCCTCCTAAAGGAGTTGTCGCTGCAAAAATCAATCCTGAAACAGGTATGAGAGACCGGGAAGGAACGCTGAACGAATACTTTTTCCAGGAGCAGCTTCCTCCCGAGACGGATTACTTGTTCAGGGACTTCGGTATTACCGATCAGCTTGAGAATCAGCTGTTCTGATCACTGGGACAGATGGTGAAACAACGAACTTATTTCATCGGCCTGTTCTCAGGCATTCTTCTGCAACCACGCCGCGACTTCCAGGGCGGAGTAAGTCAGGATCGCATCCGCTCCGGCACGTTTGCATGCCAGTAACGCTTCCGTGACACAGGCTTTTTCATCCAGCCAGCCATTAAGAGCAGCTGCTTTCAGCATGGCATATTCTCCGCTGACCTGGTAAACAAAGGTAGGCACACCCAATTTTTCCTTGATTCTCCACACAATGTCGAGATACGGCATGCCAGGTTTGACCATGATCATATCCGCCCCTTCCTGTACATCCAGCCCCGCCTCCCATAGGGCTTCGTCCGAATTGGCCGGATCCATCTGGTAAGTATATTTATTGCCTGCACCAAGCGTAGCAGCCGAGCCCACCGCATCCCGGAACGGACCGTAAAAACTGGAAGCATATTTGGCTGAGTAAGCCAGTATACGCGTGTAGATACACTGGTTACGATCCAAGGTTGTACGAATGGCAGCCACCCGTCCATCCATCATGTCCGACGGCGCTACAATATCTGCACCAGCTTGGGCGTGTGTCAGAGCCTGCTGCTCCAGAACCTTGATAGTTTCGTCATTCAGCACATAACCGTTTTCATCGATCAAACCATCCTGGCCATGACTGGTATAAGGGTCGAGCGCGACATCAGTAATAACGCCAAGCTCTGGAAAACGTTTCTTCAATTGTATGACGGTACGCGGCACCAGCCCATCTGGATTGAATGCTTCATCAGCCGTCAGACTTTTCAATGCAGGATCTATCACCGGAAAAATTGCCAACGCGGGAATTCCCAGACGCAGACATTCTTCTGCCTGAAATAAAAGTAAATCGATACTCTGCCGCCTGATCCCCGGCATCGAAGCAACCTTCTCTTCGCGACTATTCCCATCCAGTACGAACACCGGATAGATCAGATCATCCACCCGTAAATGATTCTCCCGGACCAGACGACGGGAAAAATCATCCCGGCGGATACGACGCATTCTTTTTTGCGGAAATTGGCAGAAAAATGTCATGTTTGTTTCGTTAGAAAATAAAATTAATCTATTGTGGAACTAAATTCTAATTGCCCCATCTTACGGACAGGTAGTTGATGTTGAAATTGATTACCTCTCGCCTTCCCTCCCTGAGGCGAGGCCTTACAAACAAGGCGATTCCCCCCGGTTTAGTCCCCTTTAACCGGGGTTTTTTTTGCCTGAATTTCGTCATCCTCCTGCTGTATACCAGCTTCACCCGCATCAAACCAGTTCTGTAACAGCTGGATGGCAGTTTCCGTGCCTTCAGACGTCATACTGGAAAAAATCTGTGCGGTGCAATGGGAATAATTACCAGCCAGAAAGTGCTTTACCTTATTCAATGTCGCGATAGCCTTGCTTCGACTCAACTTATCCGCTTTAGTCAGCAGAATATGCACTGGTTTTTCTGTTTGTGCAAACCATTCCAGCATCTGCAGATCAAGTACTGTCAGTGGATGACGTATATCCATGATGAGCATCATAGCGTAAAGTGCCTTACGGGTTTGCAAATAAGTGCTCAACAAATGCGCCCAGTGCTGACGAACAGCCAGTGGCACCTTGGCATAACCGTATCCCGGCAAGTCCACCATGAAACGTCCATCCCCAAGCCGGAAAAAGTTGATATGCTGCGTCCGGCCCGGGGTCTTGCTCACGAAGGCAAACCGCCCTCTTCCCACCAATGTATTGATCGCGCTTGATTTTCCCGCATTCGAACGTCCAGCGAAAGCGATTTCAACACCTGCGACCTTGGGTAAATCCCGCAAATGATTGACTGTCGTATAGAACTCAGCATGTTTGAAAAGCGGATGTGTCATGATTTATTATCTTGGATGCTTTTGTCCTGAAACAGGCATCTCCCCCAGCAAGCCGGTAAAAATTCTAGCAAAATGTTCATCTATCGAGATCTGAACGGCAATCGGCGGATAGCCGGAAATCCACTGATTATGTATTTCCCCGAGACATTTCTCCGGCGATTACAATCAATCCCTCCAGAACCAGATTATCGATAATCCGATGAGGCACAGGAATATGGGTACTCAGCAATTTCGCCCCCCCACCACTTACGATAATGGCTGCGGGTGCGTTCAGATGCCTGGAAAGCAGTCCATGCATTCGCTCCACGGCACCTGTCAGTGCCTGAATCATACCGCTGTACAGAGCATCTTCGGTATTATTCGGAAAATCCTGGAAATGGCCGGAGACCACGATCGAAAGTGCATCAGTCCGATTGGCTAACGCCTGTCTCATCGATTCTGGCCCCGGTACAATAATCCCTCCCAGAAATTCACCGGTATCCGTCAGCGTATCAACTGTCATGGCAGTACCAACGTTGATGACTAACCCACTCTGCCGCAGAATATGCCATGCAGCAATCAACGCTGCCCAACGATCACAACCCAGTCGTTCAGGATTGACGTAGCAATTATGTACACCACACTGGCTGACTTTAGCCGTTATCCACTTCAATGGTACACGCCACCGATTCAGTAATGACGCTAACTCCTTGGCAACTGACATCCCCGCCACATTAGAAATGATTACCGACGAAGGGACCGGCAATTCCGCCCAGACTTGAGACAGGGTCGTGCGCTCGCTCTGCAGTACTACGCCTTGTACTATCCATTGCCCACCATCATACAATCCCCACTTGATGGCAGTATTGCCGGAATCGATTGCCAGCAGACAGGATAAGGCGCTCAATCCGGATTCCTCTATAGAGGTCATTGAAATATTAAGCAACCCGAAGACCATTTATCAGTCATCATGCTGATCCACGCAGACTGACTTCCCCGCTTCTCAACTGCAGTACGCCAGCAGATGTACTAATTTGTAAAGTACCATCCGACGCGACACCATGTGCAATCCCATATTCGATGGTGCCATCCGGTAAATTAACCTGGACAGCCCGATCCTGATAAGCATGATAACGTATCCACTCATCCTGGAATGGCTCAAAACCATACCGATCGAATATATCGAGTACTCCGACCAGCTCCCTCAGCAAAACAGCCAGCAACTGATTCCGATTGGGCAGGTGATCCGCCGTACTGGCAATATCCGTCACTGGCTGATCGATCTGCGCCTGAACATCTCCCGATAACCTCAGATTAATGCCAATACCGATAACTACGTTACCCGGACTCAGCATATCCCCATGCAACTCGATTAATACTCCGGCCAGTTTACGAAACTCGAACAACACATCATTTGGCCATTTCAGGGTTATGCCATGGATACCAAGTGACTCCAGTGCACGAATCACTGCAACACCTACCGCCAGGCTCAATCCGGAAAGCCCATCCACCGTGCATCGTGATTGCCATAAAATAGAGAAAGTCAGACTATCTCCCAGTCCGGACAACCACGAACGCCCGCGACGTCCACGCCCCTGCGTTTGCAATTCAGCAATCAGAACCTGCTTTTTTCCGTCATGAGATAAGCTACGATCAATCGCACGCTGCAATAGTAATGAATTGGTAGACTCGACAACATCTTGGACTTCTATTTGCAATGAATCCGCCATCCCGGAAAGGTACTGCCGTATCTGATCAATACTCAGCCATTGCACTGGATTCAGCCAGCAGTATCCCCGGCCACGCACCTTGTGGATAGTTAGTCCATATCGATCCAGATCACGTAACGCATTGGATATACTGGCACGGGAAACATTCAGCGCTTGCCCCAGCGCGGTACCCGAGTGATAGTTCCCATCATCCAGGATTCTCAGGATAGCAAACGTAAGATGCCTCATACTCTGGCTCCCTTCCTGTCATCAAGGATATATCTGAATCGCTCGGCTTAAGAAACTGCAGGATTGTAAGAATCACATCCTCTGACTCGATATGCCACATAAAAAAAAGCGGAACAATCCGCTTTTTGTCTTTGACCACACCTCTGATAAAAATTATCAGAGGTGTCATCCGTATCGTTTGATGTCTTTTAATGGATAGATTCGTGTAAATGCTTAATAGCTTCATCCACATGTCCAGTAGCAACATCGGCATGACCCATTTCTGCATGCTTGATTGCATCTTCCAGATGTTTGATACCTTCTTCTACATGCGCTTTACTGTCGCCATGCGCTTTAGCAGCCTGCTTGGCATGTTCCAAACTTTCCTTGGCATGCTTAAGCAACACCTTGGCATGCCCGTCTTCACCATGTGCATGGGCTTTTCCAGCGTGTTCCAAAGCTTCAGCAATATGACCACTATCATCTGCATATGCTTGCATGCTTGCGAATAATGCAAAAACAGAAACTGCAATCACGTTTATCAGAGCTTTCATCATACCTTTCTCCTTTTAACTTAGTCGTTCAAGCGTGTGACGCCAAAATACCCCATGACAACACGTGCAATCAGACAGGACAATAAAATCGGTCAAAGTAATACCGGACTGAGCCTTATCCTGTGCAGAATTCACGTAGTTGTTTTTATACCATAGATACATAAATAGTGTTCGCTCTATTTTAACCTGGAAACCGCAGTTGATCGCTTATCAGCCTCTGGAGGTTCCCGATGGATAGTGAGCTTGCTGCCCTCGCTTATGCCGACCTGGTGGGTAAGACCGCTACGCACCCGATTGCACGCCTGGCACGCTGTCTGGCTGCGTTGCTCCTCGTTGCAGGGAATAACCCTGCGGCCTCGTCGCGCCTTGCCAGGCGACGTGCCAGACGCATACTCAGGCGCGTCCAACTACGGTTTCTAGGTTTAAGGAAGCTTTGAGAATACATTGTGTCGAAACAGCCAGGCAAGGCGAGAATCGCAGTTTAGGAATGGTAAACAAGCATTTTGAACCTGTTTTTAGCGCAGCGAAGCAACGCCGATAGTTTTCAGAAACTCCTGAACAATCAAATGCCGCGCAACAATTCATTAATCCCGGTTTTGGAACGCGTCTTGGCATCAACCTGTTTCACGATTACCGCACAGTACAGACTGTAATGTCCGTTCTCGGCCGGCAAATTCCCGGAAACCACCACAGATCCGGGCGGTACCCGACCATAGCTGACTTCCCCGGTTTCACGGTTGTAAATCTTGGTACTTTGACCGATATACACACCCATTGAAATCACAGAATTTTCACCGACTATCACACCTTCGACAATCTCGGAACGAGCACCGATAAAACAATTGTCCTCGATAATAGTCGGGCTGGCCTGTACCGGCTCGAGCACGCCCCCGATACCGACACCTCCGGATAGATGAACATTTTTACCGATCTGTGCACAGGAACCCACAGTCGCCCAGGTATCGACCATGGTCCCCTCGTCGACATAAGCACCTATATTCACATAGGACGGCATCAGCACAACATTGCCGGCAATGAACGACCCCTTACGAACAGCAGCCGGAGGAACCACACGGAATCCACCATCGCGGAAATCGCGTGAACTGTAATCCGCGAACTTGGACGGAATCTTATCGAAATAATTGGAAAACCCGCCTTTGATGAAGCTGTTATCCTCAATACGGAAAGACAGCAACACTGCCTTTTTGATCCATTGATGCACTACCCACTCGCCATTGATTTTCTCAGCGACCCGCAGCTTACCGGTATCGAGCAGATCGATAACCTGTGCTACAGACTCCTTGAGATTGGCTTCGACATTCCGCGGTGTGATCTCGGCACGTCTTTCAAAGGCATCTTCTATGGTGACTTGCAATTGTTCCATGTAACTCCCAACAAATGATTGAACTAAAACTTCCTGGCGATATCTCTGATTCTCTCCAGTGCTTCCCTACATTCCGCTACGGACGCAACCAGTGCTACCCGCACGAAATTTTCGCCGGGATTGACACCATGTGCGTCACGTGCCAGATAACTGCCCGGCAGTACGATGACATTCCCTTCGCGATACAGACTCCTGGCAAACTCGACATCGCTGACCGGTGTCTTCAGCCATAAATAAAATCCTGCATCAGGTAGACTGACAGGTAAAGTACCTTCCAGAATATCCACAGCACTGGCAAATTTTTCCCGATACAAACCACGATTCTCAATTACGTGCTGTTCGTCACTCCAGGCAACTGTACTCGCCGCCTGCACAGCCGGATTCATCGCGCTGCCATGGTAAGTCCGATACAGCAGAAATTTTTTGAGGATAGTCGCGTCGCCTGCTACAAAACCGGAACGCATACCCGGTACATTGGAGCGCTTGGACAGGCTGCCGAATACGACCAAGCGGGGGAATCCGCTGCGACCCAGTTTTTCTGCTGCTTCCAGCGCCCCCAGAGGGGGATGGGCCTCATCGAAATAAATTTCCGAATAACATTCATCTGCAGCAATCACGAATCCGTAACGATCAGACAGCATGAACAGATGCTGCCATTCCTCTAATGACAGTACTCTACCGGTAGGATTATTCGGTGAGCAGACATAGGCCAGTTGGGTACGTGCCCAAACCGCATTCGACAACTGTGTGTAATCCGGAGAAAAGTTGTTTTCAGAAAGTAAATTGAGAAAATACGGGGTCGCGCCCGCCAACAGTGAGGCACCTTCATAAATCTGATAAAAAGGATTCTGGCACACTACAACAGGCTGGAAATCGACATGGGTATCAATAACCGCCTGAGCAAAAGCGAACAACGCCTCCCGGCTACCGTTGACCGGAATGACTTCCGTGTCGGGATTGATGGTAGACAGGTGGTAACGTTGTGCCAGCCAGGTAGCAATACTGGTTCGCAACCAATTCGTCCCGTGTGTCGTGGGATAATGCGCGAGCCCATCAAGACTATTGATTAACTCTTGCTTGATGAATTCAGGTGTGGCGTGCCTGGGCTCACCAATATGCAGACCGATAGGTGACAAAGAGGTATCTGGCGTCAGATCCTCGAGCAGCCCGGCAAGTTTCTGAAATGGATACAACTGAAGATTTTCTAGCGAAGAATTCATGCTTTTTTCAAGTTTGTTCCACAAGCAAGGCGCTCGCGAATTTTAAATATTTTTCAAGGAGAACCTGTAAATAATGTTAGGCACTGATTATAAAGGGCACAGGCAGTGTTGACCAAACAAAAAGTACTACCAGTGGCCACCTTGCTGTTGGGCGCTACGATCTGGGGTGTAGCCTGGTATCCCTACCGATTACTGGAACAGGCTGGAATCGGAGGCGCATTATCGACAGCACTGACTTACTTCATCGCTCTATTGATCGGCCTGATTCTGTTTCACAGGCAGATCCGGGGTGCAGAAATTTTCAATTCCGCTATTTATATTCTGCTTTGGATCGGCCTGTGCGCCGGCTGGGCCAGTATTGCCTATACACTCGGAATCATCCATGGTGAAGTAATGCGAGTGCTGCTCCTGTTTTATCTGGCACCGCTATGGACTATCCTGTTTGCACGCATGCTGCTCAAGGAGCGTCTGAGCACACAAGGTTACATCACCATCCTGTTATCGTTGATTGGCGCACTCTTCCTGCTTTGGCAACCTGAAAACAAGCTTCCCTTACCAGCTTCTTACGGCGATTGGATGGGCTTATCGGGTGGATTCATGTTCGCATTAACCAACGTCCTGATTCGCAAAGATCAACAACATGGTATCCGCCTGAAATTACTTGCTGCACTGTCTGGAACCGTTTTAGTCGGTTTCTCTGCAACCCTGATGACAGAAAATATCCCCGATCTCATTACGGTTCATCTTGACACATGGCTAATGCTATCAGGCACGGGATGCCTGATTTTTTTTCTGGGTATACTGCTCCAGTACGGGCTGACCCATACACCAGCCAACCAGGCCATCGTGATCCTGCTGTTCGAATTGGTCGCAGCGGCAATAGCCGCTCATTTTCTGGCGAATGAATACCTCGCGCCCCGAGACTGGATAGGCGGACTCATGATCGTATCAGCCAGTCTGTTTTCTGCCAGAATCAATCGTGATTGAATAGCACAAATCAATACTGGATACAGTAAATTTCGGCGGCCTTTCATGAATAAATGATGGCGGGCGGAAGTTCGGTTTTGTGGCTTACCCAAAAAACACCGGCCGGGAAACTGGGTAAATCCAGCCGGTGGCAGAAAACTTTTGAGTGATTATCTGGATGGCTTCCAGAGCCGGTCGGGGCGATGTAAACCCCGACCAGTTTTTTATTGCACCGGATTGCGCTGCTGATCGGTGAGACCGGCAGCCCACTGAGAAGTGAGGTTCTGTACCCAGCCGTGATAGACATTGGGCAATGCCACGATTCCCTGGCCACCAAAACCCGGCAGGCTGCTGATGGTATCGTCCTTGGGTACACTGTGATCAGCCACCAGCGTGATCGCTCCGGCAACTTCGGCATCGCTCAGATCACCATCGCCGTTGGGATCCGGGTCGACTACGATCAGCCGGTTGGAGAACTTGCTGGTGATATAGGCATAGTACCCGCCCCCCTGCTTGGCACCGAAGTTGGCGCCATGACAACCCGGGTCGCAGGGCAGTGATTTGACGATGGTGTCAGTGGCTGTATCGATCACGACGATCTGACCGCCATAAGCAGCCGCCACCAACACTTTGCCATCAGGCGATACCGGCGATTGAATCGGCAATACCCCGACCGGTCCGGTAATTTCGCCGGTAATCGGGTTGTAGTGTTCGATCAGGTTGATGGTTTTCAGCAGGGTGCCGTCATTGCCATCCAGTACACTGATACTGTGGTGCAGTAAATTGGCAGTATAGACTTTGCTGGCATCCGGCAGCATGCCGATCGCGATCGGATGCGCCCCCGGCTGCCCGGCTCCGGTATCCGTCCGGGCGACGATCTTACCGGCTTCGACATCATAGAATCCCGTATCGTGGGTATTGATGTTGGGGGTGATGATGCGTTTTCCATCCGCTGAAATCCAGTGCCCATGCGGATTGGCAGGGGCTTGCCCAGGTTGTTGGGTCGGGAGCATATAGTTGACCTGGGTGGTGCCGGCCGGGATGATGACCACCCCGTTTTCACCATTGATCGCGACGGTCACGTCATCCGTATTGGGCAGTGTCATGACGTGTGAGGGGGAATCGCCTACTTGGATGTTATTGATCAGTCTGCCCGTTCTCTGATTGATCAGCGTCAGCTTGTCGCCAAACCACTGGGTCAGGTAGACGATTGAATGATCGCGATTGGGCCACATGTTATGCGGGTTGTTCAGGTTGATCTGTGGCAGGGCGATCTTACGCTTGAGGGTCCAGTTGCGGGTATCCACTACGGTGATGGTGCCGGGTTTGGTTTTGCCAGCGGTCTTTTCGAACTGGGTGTCGACCCAGACTTCCCCTACGCCCGGTACCGCTGGGCTGGGTAAGGATGACAGGTTGATTTCATTGCCATAACGTGCATTCAGCACGGCCGGCAGTGAGACTTTGCCGATGTCCACGACGACTTCCACATCCGGATAGGCGATTTTCCAGGGATCGGAGGAGGTGTAATCCTGCCAGTTCTTGGGCGTGGTCGTCACAAAGAAGGTGTGCAGCAGACGGGTGGCCAGATCACTGCTGGTGGGCAGTCGGTTGATGCCTGAGATCAGATCGAGGGTATTGCCCAGGTCCAGCCCATCTGTAGCCGGATCATCGACGATGACAGCGGCAAACATGAAGGGATGCACCTTGCAGGTAAAGACATACAGGCCAGGCACATTGAGTTTGAGGATACCTCCCCCTCGGTAAGCCTTGGTTTCATCGAACGGGATCATGAAGTGGTCACCGCCATGATCATTGTGTCCGGCTTCAGTCGGCCACAGCAGGCTGGTGACGGTGTGCACGCCTTCGGTGTCGGACATGATGAAGTGCACACTGCTGCCCGGCGGGATGATTTCCAGCGATTTGGTGTGCGTGACCGGGCTCAGTGCATCTCCCCGCGCACTTCTGAACCAGCTGGCTGGTTCGTCGGATACGATGAAGGTGACCAGCCCGGGCTGGTCGCTGGCGTGGCCGAAGATGGCGCCGCTGGGGGAGGCGCCGGCGATGCTGTCAGCCGATTGGCCTGAATCGCGGGCGACGACGATGAGCCGGCCGTTCATGCCGGATTCCATGTGGGACATCAGGTGGCAGTGATATTGCCAGACGCCTGGACCGACACCGGTGCCGGCTTTGATGGTGAAGACGTGGCTGTTGTTCGAGTCATCCAGCAGGTGGGTGTCGATGATGTGTGGCGAGGTGCTCCGGTGACTGTTGGGATCAACCCAGCGGTGGGCGTGCAGGTGGAAGGTGTGTGCCGGTCCCACTGCGAGTATGTGGAAGCGGATGAGGTCATCCAGGTGGGCGCCCAGGTCGGGGTTGGTCCACAGGGGTTTCTGGGTGCCGTCACGGCTGATTTCGGTTGCCCAGAAGGTGGAGCCGACCATGAACATGACGAATTCTTTGTCCAGTTGGGAGCGGTTGACAGGCTTAATGCTGCCGTCACCGTCTACGAAGCTTTGGACGACGCCATTGGGTTCGTCGACGACGACGGCGCCGAACAAACCGAGCAGGGAGGCGTCTTCGTCATGATAGGTGTAGGTGCCGGCCTGACGGATGTTGAGCCGGTAGCGTCTGGTTTGTCCCGGTGCGGTCGGGTCGGTGTTGCCGATCGAGAGACGCGGCACGTTGAAGCCGACGGGTACACTGGTGTGGTTGGTCAGTTGTACGTCGACGCGGTCACCTTGTTGTACGAACAGGGTGGGGCCGGGAATGGTGGCTTCGGCCGGATAGCTCGGTACGGTTCCGCCACTGCTGGTATGGTTGATCATTTTGTAGGCAAGCTGGCCGTTGGGCAGGGTTTCTGCCGATAATACGATGGTGTGGGTGGCAGCTTGCAGAACGGTCGATGACAGGCTGATTGTAAAAAGGATGATCAGGGCTGTCAGGGTACGCAGGTATCGATGGCAGAATCGATGGTCAATCGTCAGGTTCATGGTTTATCTCCCTTGAAAAGCAGTCAATCGTCCAGCAGGACTTAGTCGGTCACGATGAAGTCGCCTTGCATGCCCAGCACTCGGCCGGTGAAGGCGCTATCCAGGTAGCGTGTGGAATGGGTGGCTTTGACCGTGAAGACGTGTTTTTCAAGCGATCCGATGATTTTCTGGTTGATTCTGTCGCGGGTGCCGGGATCGGGCCAGCGGTAGGTGGGCAGTTCGAACTGGTGGAAGTTGGTGCCCAGGGCAATCAGGTGGAATCTGACCTGGGTATTGCGTTGGGCGGTCAGGGCAGGATTGATGCCTAAAGCGGTCTGCTGGCCGGTGGCATTGTCGATTTCCATGCCCCAGAAGGCGTCGTCTCCGATGTAGAAGACGTAATCCTTACTGATACCGTCCAGCGGGATGTGGCTGCGGGTGCCGCTAGTCCGGACTCGCTCGGTGCCTGAGGCGGGATGGACGATGAGGGCGCCGAACAGTCCTTTGTCTTCTGCCCCGTTGTGGCTTTCCATGTTGTGGTCATGGTAGGGCCAGGTGCCGGCAGTACCCGGTGCCGCATCCCAGCGGTAGACGTAGGACAGGTAGGGGGTGGCGCTCTGGTCTTTGTACAGGTTGATGTATTTGAGGGTACCGTCACTGTCCAGGTCGTAATGTACGCCGTGTACATGCAGGCTGACGTGTTCCTGGAAGGGTGAATCCGGTTCGAAGCGGTGTAACAGTTCGATTTCGGCGATATCACCTTCATCCAGAACAATGGTCGGCCCCGGTATCGTCCCCCGGTCGGTCACGTAACGATTCGTGATGTCGGTAGACGTCCCATCCTCACTCACTATTTCATGATGCACCATGCGGTAGGCATATAATCCCCCTTCCAATGCCTCTACTAACAGCTGTAATCGGTGGTAGTTCCCGGCCGCCTGTATACTGGCGGTAAAGAAAAGCAGAATGATAGCGAGCTGAAATTGTAACAGGCTACAACGGCCTATACTCATCATACGCTGTAAGCACGGGATATCCGTTGGCAATATGCCAGGTTTGTATCTCATTGCATTCCCCTTCATTTTAAGATAGTTCGATAAAATCGAGACACATCATTAGCTCTTGAAGAGGACGGAATGTAATTTATTATGTTTGTATGTATCCGCCCATAAAGCTATTGACATTCCTCAGATACTACCAATGCATATTTCATGCCATGAGATATAAGTTATTAAAGTTTATATATTAATTCTATTGCCATAAAATGGCATAGCAATATCATGTAAAAACTCCCGACACTTTCTGATACTTTTTTAGAGTATTTTGGGGGTTTTTTGGTGAAATCGCACATTTTTCCTCATAAAAACCAGAAAAGTGGGAAAAATTACACAAGATTTCAATGACAAAGAGATAAGAGACATGAAATGCAAAAAATTTCGACAAAATCACGATTGACTGGCCGAAAAAATCAATATACTTATAGTGGAATAGGAATCATTCATGCCATGCGGCAAACTGGTACCAGCTCTGTGTACCAACACCGATAGGATAGTTATATAAAGCAGGCACTGATGAGAACGGCAGTCAATGTTATTATTCGTTGTTCTAATTAACTAGACTAATTGAACGTAGCACCTTAAACTTTGTTTAAAATTTATCATTCTGTGTCAACTATATAAAAGGAAACAGCAATGTCTCTGATTAATACTACTATTAAACCATTCAAGGCTACTGCGTATCACAACGGTGAATTTATCGAGGTATCCGACGAAACGCTGAAAGGTAAATGGTCAGTCATCGTTTTCTATCCAGCCGACTTTACTTTCGTGTGCCCGACTGAACTGGAAGATCTGGCTGATTATTATGCTGAATTTCAGAAAATCGGTGTTGAAATCTACGGTGTTTCAACCGACACCCATTTCTCACACAAAGCCTGGCACGACTCTTCCAATGTGGTCAAGAAAGTCCAGTATCCATTGGTAGGTGACCCAACCAGAGCGTTGGCACGCAATTTCGACGTACTCATCGAGGAAGAAGGCCTCGCATTGCGTGGAAGTTTCGTCATCAATCCTGAAGGCCAGATCAAAGTACTCGAAATTCACGATAACGGTATTGGCCGTAATGCGGCTGAACTGCTGCGTAAAGTCAAAGCTGCACAATACGTGGCGACACACTCGGGTGAAGTCTGCCCGGCCAGATGGACTGAAGGCGCCACCACACTGAGACCGTCAGTGGATCTGGTCGGCAAGATATAAACCAATTAATATACTGCCGGGATATTTTTACGGAAGATATCCCGGTTATATTTGTGGACCTTTGCATATACTGTACCTGATAGTCGATTGTTTTCCTTTCTGTCTGCCCGGTCGGGGCATGCCTGCAAAAAAAGATCCGACAAGCCAATGAACAGGGCGCTTTTGCTACTGCTCGCTTTAGGCGTAACCGCTTGTGCGAGCGAAAACAAGTTCATCGACACACTTGATCATAAAAGAAACTGGGAAGCCATTCAGTCCAATCTGCCTGCCTATCCACAACCGGAAAATCTGCTGGAATTCGATGCTGGCCCTGCCAGCAATCTGCGCTTTTATATCGACGCAAATTCCATCAGTGTCGATGAAAAACGTGTGATCCGTTACAGCCTGGTAAGCCAGTCTGCACAAGGTGCGAAGAACGTCTCGTTCGAAGGTTTGCGCTGCGAAACCCGCGAGATAAAGCGCTATGCAATCGGAAACAATGATACCCGGACATGGGTACGTGCACGTGTTTCCGAATGGCAGGCCCTGGAAAAAGTTGCGCAACTCCAAGCCCAGCGAGAGCTGGCAAAATACTATTTCTGCCCGCGCGGACTGGTCGTAGGCTCTGCTGGTGTAGCGATTCGCGCACTCAAAGCCGGTGCCCACCCCATGGCCATTCGTTAAACCTAGAAACCGCAGTTGATCACTTATCAACCTCAGGAACTCCGATAGGTAGTGAGTTCGCTGCCTTTGCTCATGTCCGCTGATGGGTGAGACTGCTCCGTACCGATTGCATGCCCGGCACGCTGTCTGGCTGCGTTGCTCCTCGTTGCAGGGAATGACCATACCACCACCTCGTCGCGCCTTACCAGGCAACGCGCCAGACGCACACTCGGGTGCGTCCAGTTGCGGTTTTTAGATTAAAAGCATACGCTGTCAATCTCCCGACTGTCACTGGTGCAGTTATTAGTTAGTCGGTCCGAAATTTCCACAAATTGCCACAAGACTGACATAGCCCTGTCATCCGAGCATTTTAGCCTGCGCACTATTCTGCATGATGTTGACAGGAGGAAATTCATGTTTAGCGTTGATCAGGTCATCTCGGTCCGGTTACCAGGAATCAGCAATGCTCCCTGGTTATACAAACCGATAAAAGGTGCTCTGCGCTACCTGCTGCATGAGCAGGATTTCATAGACTTCGCCGCTCAGTATCCACATTTACGGGGGCTGGAATTCGTTGAGCAGGTACTGGACTATTTCAATTTTCGCTATGCGGTGCGCGATAATGAAATCGAGCGTATTCCACCTACCGGCCGGATAGTCATCATCGCCAACCATCCAATCGGTTCCCTGGATAGCCTGGCATTACTGAAGCTCGTCAGTGATATCAGACCGGATGCCAAAGTATTGGCAAACCGGCTGTTAATGGCCGCTGAGCCGCTGCATTCACTACTATTGCCGGTAAACAATATGCAAGGTGACACTGAACGTAGCTGGTTGAACCGAATTCAGCAGCACCTGAACGCTGAAGGTGCTTTGATTCTGTTTCCGGCGGGAGAAGTATCGAGGCTGCAGCCCAATGGAATACGTGATGGCAAATGGCATAGCGGTTTTCTTCGTTTCGCAACTCATGCCAAAGCACCGATCTTGCCGGTTTATATCGATGGCCGTAACTCGGCATTGTTTTATGGCGCTTCCGTGCTGTATAAACCGCTGTCAACCATGCTGCTGATACAGGAAATGTTCGGACAGCAGCGAAAACATATCGAAATACGCATTGGCGAGCAGATTCCTTACAGCAGTTTTGCTGGCCTGGATATAGCACTGCGAGACAAAGTCAAACTGTTTAAGCGTCATCTGTATCGGCTGGCTAAGGATAAACCGGCGCTGTTCAGGACTCAGCGTGCCATTGCACACCCGGAAGAACGAATCATTTTGAAAAAAGCAGTAGAAGCCTGCCAGTTACTGGGCCAGACTGGTAACGGCAAACAAATTTACCTGTACCAGCATCAGCAAAGTTCGCCGATACTACGAGAAATCGGCCGGCTACGGGAAACAGCCTTTCGTGCAGTGGGCGAAGGTAGTGGCAACCGGCGCGATATCGACAAATTCGATAATTATTATCAGCAACTGCTGCTATGGGATAAAGAAGACCTCGAAATCGTTGGTGCGTATCGATTAGCCGACAGTTTGCAAGTCATCCGGCAACACGGCCTTTCCGGCCTGTATACCGCTTCTCTGTTTCAGTTCGGTGAATCGATGCAACCTTATCTGGCCACCGGGCTTGAACTGGGCCGCAGCTTTGTACAGCCCAAATACTGGGGCAGGCATAGCCTGGATTATCTGTGGCACGGCATAGGTGCTTATCTGAAGCAGCACTCCCATATCCGCTATTTATTCGGTGTTGTCAGCCTGTCAAACAGTTATCCATCTGTTGCTCGTGATTCGATCGTGTATTTTTACAGTCTGTATTTCAAACCCGGCACCACCGCTGCAGCCATACCCAGATACCCCTATCAGCTATCGCCGCACCAATTGGATACACTGCAACAATACTTTTGCGGTGAGGATTACGTTGCCGACTTTACACGACTGAAACAACTGCTGGCCAATATGGGACTGACTGTACCGACACTATACAAACAATACAGCGAGCTGTGCGAACCCGGCGGTGTACAATTCCTGGCATTCGGCACCGATCCGAACTTTGCCGACTGCATCGACGGGCTGGTTCTGATTGATCTGGCTCGACTCAAAACTAAAAAAGCCCGCTACCTGAGTTGATTCAGCGGTATCCGGATCCGGAAATACTCAACAGATCAGTGCGGCTGATTATCAGACTGCTGCTCTGCCATTTTCTGTAAAACGGTCAAAAATTCCATCGGGAGCGGAAAAACGATTGTGGAGCTTTTTTCACCCGCTATTTCGGTAAGGGTTTGCAAATAACGCAGTTGCAGAGCCTGAGGCTGTTTCACCAGAACTTGCGAAGCCTCGAGCAAATGCTGGGAGGCTTGCAATTCACCCTCCGCATGAATGACCTTGGCACGACGCTCACGTTCAGCTTCCGCCTGCCTGGCGATAGCCCGAACCATAATTTCATTGAGATCGACGTGCTTGATCTCGACGTTGGACACCTTGACTCCCCATGCTTCAGTCTGCTCATCCAGAATCAGCTGAATATCAGTATTGAGCTTATCCCGGCTAGCCAGCATATCATCCAGCTCATGCTGGCCCAGCACGGAGCGCAGCGTCGTCTGCGCCAACTGGCTGGTAGCCATATGGTAATCCTCGACCTGTATAATGGCCTTCTGTGGATCGACTACGCGAAAATACAGTACTGCATTGACCTTCACCGAAACGTTGTCACGCGAGATCACATCCTGACTGGGGACATCCATGACGATCGTGCGCAGATCAACTCGTACCATCGTTTGCACAATGGGAATCACGATGATCAGGCCCGGTCCTTTGACTCGCCAAAACCGGCCCAGCATGAACACGACACCACGTTCATACTCTCTCAGTACCTTGAACGCACTGGCCAGAAAAAAGACAGCAAACGCAAATACCAGTGTAATCGCAGACAGAATGTCGATGTCCATATTAATTCTCCATTGTGTTATCCGATTGACAAGGCTCCACTTCCAGCAACAAACCATGCATGGCTGTCACCCTTATTCGCTGCCCCGGCACAAGGGGCACACGTGTCCGGGCCCGCCACCGTTCACCGCGTACGCGAACCCAGCCTTCCTGATCAAAACCCTCTATAGCCTCACCCGTACTACGCACGAGTTCTTCACTACCCGTAACTACCGGCCTTTTCCTGGATCGGAGCACCATCCCAAGCACCACGATACAAAAGCCGGCTGACATCACCGTAAACGTAGCGATCAGCGGAATTGAAATACCGTAACCGGGAATTTCCGTATCGATCAGCATAATCGATCCGATGACAAAAGCCACAATACCACCGATACCCAGTGCACCGAAACTTGGCATGAGCGCTTCTGCCAGCATAAAAGCTATGCCAAGCAAAACCAGTGCGAGACCGGCATAGTTGACCGGCAATACCTGAAAAGCAAATAAGGCCAGTAATAAACTAATTGCCCCAATGACACCAGCGATGATCGTACCCGGATTCGTAAATTCCAGAATCAGGCCATAAATCCCGATCAACATCAAAATATAAGCAATATTGGGATCGGTAATCACAGCCAGCAAACGGGTACGCCAGTCCTGTTCAATGTGCTCCAGCGTCAAATCCCGGGTAGATAATGTCACCTCCTGACCCGACATATTGACCACACGCCCATCAATCTTGGTCAGTAAATCATTCAAGTCATCTGCAATCAAATCAATGACTTTTTCGTTCAATGCTTCACTGGCTGTCAGACTCACGCCCTCACGCACCGCTCTTTCCGCCCAGTCGGCGTTACGCCCACGCATCTGGGCAAGCCCACGGATATAAGCTACTGCATCATTAACGATTTTTTTCGTCATAGCGTCCTGCATGTCAGGTTGCCTGGTTCGCTCATCCTTCGATTTATCGTCCGGTGCTTCCGGCCATTGCGGTAACCCGCCAATTTTTACCGGAGTAGCCGCACCCAGATTGGTAGCCGGTGCCATCGCCGCAATATGGCTGGCATAGAGAATATAGGTGCCGGCACTGGCAGCACGCGCACCACCAGGCGCGACGAATCCTACCACCGGAATCGGTGAAGCGATGATTTCCTGGATGATTTCCCGCATTGACACATCCAGACCACCCGGCGTATTAATCCTGATGATGACTACCCGTGCCTGCCGTGCCGCAGCCTTAGCCAGTCCCCGCTGTACGTAATCATGGGTAGCCGGCCCGATTGCTCCATCGACATCCAGCCACACAGCAATCTTCTGGGTCACACCCTCGGCAACACTGCCTGCCTGCCCGGAAAGCGAACCGGACCATAACAGAATTGCCAGAAATAGACCGTACCATGCTGGAACATTTCGTATGAATCGACGCATACCTATCCGTAATAGAACGCAATAATTATTGCGACAACCAGCGCTGACGCACAGTATCCCGATTCAGAAGCAACCATTGCAACGCAATGATGGCGCTGGCCGAACTGATCCGGCCATTATCCAGTAACGCTTGCGCGTCAGTCAGCGCCATGACATGCACTTTGATATCTTCATCTTCTTCGGCATTACCATGAACCCCCGTGACATGGGTCGTATCGACCCGGCCACAGAACAGTGCAATCCGCTCAGTCGTGCCGCCAGGACTCACCAGATAGTCATACAGCGGAATCAGCTCACTGATATGACACCCGGCTTCCTCCTCCGATTCTCTCATCACCACCTGTTCCGCTGTTTCATCGGCTTCGATCATCCCCGCCACGATCTCCAGCAGCCAGGGACCTCCCGGTGCCGACATCGCACCCGCCCGAAACTGCTCGATCAGTATGACCTGGTCCTTTTGCGGGTCATAAGGTAACACCGCGGCAGCATGCCCACGTTCCAGCAATTCACGCGTAATCGGACGACTCCATTCGCCGCTGAATTTATGGTGGCGCAGACGATACCGCTCCATACGGAAAAAACCCTGAAAACAAACAGTTTTATCCAGTATTTCGAAATCCATCTGTACCGGATCATGGTTCGGCTGTGCTTTGCTACGATACATAGCCAGTCGCCAGCGCATGCGCCCAATCGAAAAAATGGCGTGATTGTGCCAACTTCACCATGGGACGATAATCGTAGGGAACGACTACCAGGGAGGCAGTCCATTCCCCGTTTGAACGTTCGAGCAACGCATAATGCGCATCCGGCGACCCGGTCTGGATAACATGCGGATAAGGCATCGCATCATCGTAAGCGGGCAATCCCACGCTGCCGGGATTGAGTACCAATTGGCCGGATGCGGTACGTATCGCCCGCGGCATATGAGTATGTCCGCACAGTATCAGCTTGGCCTGGGTAGCGCCAAGCCGTGTTTCTACTTCCTGGCGCGTTGCCATGCGCGCACCGGCGGGTTCCACAGTTTCAAGAAAATATTCGAGATCATTGTCGGGTGTACCATGGCACAGCAGAATTCCCGGTCGCCACGACAACCTGGTGGCTGGCAGCATTCTCAGCCAGGCCAGTTCCTTCTCACCCAGCTGCTCATACGCCACCTCATCCACATCGGTACATTGCGGCGTACCGTAGGCCAGTATCTGATGATCGTGATTTCCAGCCAAATGCACCCAATCCTGCTCCATCAGGAACTGTGCAGTTTCACGCGCAAGCAGAGGCCCGGACAGGCAATCACCCAGGTTAATGACGTGATCCACACCATGACGCTTGCAGTGCATCGTGACCGCTTCCAGCGCGGGCAAGTTGCCATGTATGTCCGAGACGACTGCAAGGCGCATGGTGGGATACTGCTTTTTGATACGGTATCAGTGCTGCACGTCAGCAGTCTGCTGAATACCCGCCAACAACCAGGCAGAATCCGGGTCATCAAGATCTTTCTGTACGTGCCAGATTTCATCGAAAGACTCTGCTGGTGCATCGGGTGCTTCCCGCAACTCGCCGGTAAAGCGCACACTGGCAATCGCCTGATTACCCTGAGTCGCCACATCCAGCAAAGCTGCGTCAACGAACACCACTTCTGTCTGCTGAGCAGCATCTCCACGTTCATCGATCTGCTGACTGAGTTCCGTGAATAATTCAGGTGTCGTATAGGCGCGGAGATCCTCCAGATCCCGCGCGTCATTGGCCGCCTGCAAAGCGATGAATGAACGCTTGGCATGCATGAGAAATGGCTCTACGTCAAAATCAGCAGGGATGCCGGAAGAATCGGCACCAGCCGACTGATTACTATAACCCGCGCTCGCCGCTCCGCCAGAAGGAATAGATGCTTCCCGGGCAGGTACCTCTCGTTGTGGAAACGGCATACCACCCGCTCCCCGGCCAGCCCCGGCACCGGAATATTGCATTGGCCGTGATGCCTGTCCACCCGCAGAAGATCTGCGTAACATACGCAGCCCGAAGAATATGGCAGCCGCCAGTGCGACCAACACCAGAATATCCATCATGTTGATACCATCAAAGGCACCCCCCATAAACAATGCGGCCAGCAATCCCCCGGCAGCCAATCCGGCCAGAGGGCCCAGCCATTTACTGCCACCAGCGGCAGCTGCACCACCCGCGGCGGCAGGGGCTGCAGCCTGCCCGGGCTGCTGAGGTTTAGGAGTAGCCTGCTGCTGCCGATTAAGATTGATCGACTCGCGTTGTTTTCCGATACTTTTACTGCCACCCAGACGTCTGGCCTCGGCATCGAATGCCACCAGGCTAAAGGTAAACAAGGTCAGGGTCAGAAGTGTTAATATTCGCGTCATGCTTATCTCCAAAAGTCAAAAACATATTCCAAAAATTGAGTATAGCACCATCCTGAATTCTACAGGACTGCGCACCAGACGAAATAGTTCATGATAGCCAGCATGACAGGTTACGCCGCGATCTCCCGGGAAATCCCACAAGGATCGCTGGCCTTGGAATTACGTTCGGTCAATAATCGCTACCTCGACCTTCAATTCAGACTGCCCGATGAATTCCGCTCACTGGAGCCCGAAATGCGTGAACTGCTGGGCGCCAGGCTGGTACGCGGAAAAATCGATTGTCGCCTGACTTTCTCTACCTACCCGGGTGCGGCCCGTCAGTCACGGCTGAACAACGAGTTACTGAACGAATTACTGACACTGAATCACGCCATCAAATCGGTTTTTCCCGTTGCAGATGACCTTTCCGTCGCAGATATCCTGCGCTGGCCCGGTATACTCGACACCGATCAGCTATCGATCGATGAGTTGCGCCCATCCTGTATGACACTGTTGCAAACTGCCCTGCAGGCACTTATCTCCGCCCGCGAACGTGAAGGAGAGAAACTGCAAGGCTTGTTGCTGGAACGCCTGCACCGGCTGCGTCAACTGGTACAGAATCTGCTGCCAAGCCTGCCCACCATACTGACGAACTTCCAGGAAAGATTACTGAATCGCCTGCAGACAGCCGGTCTCGATGAAAAAGACGAACGTATCCGACAGGAATTCACCTTATTCGCCAACAGAGTCGACGTAGATGAGGAACTGTCACGCCTGCAAGGACACCTCAATGAATTTGAGCATATCCTGCTCACAGGCGGTGTGGTCGGCAAACAGCTCGATTTCCTCGCACAGGAACTCAACCGCGAAGCCAACACACTGGCATCCAAATCGGTCGCCAGTGAAATCACCCAGGTATCCGTGGAAATGAAGGTACTGATCGAGCAGTTGCGTGAGCAGATACAGAATATCGAATGATTTTCCAGAGCATTTCCCAAATCAGAGTAGCTGGCAGCTACTGATACCAGATCAGTATGCCACCCTGAAACGAGCTACGAAAAACAGATACTTTTTGAGCTATATGCAGCCGATCATAGGTTTCGTCTACTGAAAGTATTGTCGGCAATTTGTCCCTGATTTTCCAGGCAAGCTTCTGGCGTACATTTCGATCTAAATAATAACTATGCATTTCTAACATTAAATGTTAGATTTACATAGATGATAAAAAGACGCTTAGAAGACCATATTCGGGATCGTCTCCAGAACAATCCATCCGTAGCCTTGATGGGACCACGTCAAGTGGGCAAGACCACCCTCGCTTTCAGTATCAGCGAAGTCATTCCATCCGTCTATCTTGATCTGGAGAACAGGACCGATCTGCAAAAGATTCAGGATATCGAAGCTTTCCACAGAGAAAACAGCGATAAGCTGCTTATTCTGGACGAAGTGCAAAGGTTGCCTGAAATTTTCGCCCCTATTCGTGGCCTGATTGATGCCGAACGGCACAAAGGGCACAAAACTGGCCATTTTCTGTTTCTGGGCTCTGCTTCGCTTGATCTGCTTCAGCAATCAAGTGAAAGTCTGGCTGGGCGAATTTCCTATATCGAATTGTTTCCAATCGATGTCACGGAATATTTAAAACATTCAGGTGAATTGAACAAACTCGACCGACTTTGGATACGGGGTGGTTTTCCTGAAAGCCTTTTAGCCAAGGATGATGGCAACAGCCTGCGCTGGCGCAAAGATTTTGTTAAAACCTATCTCGAACGTGATATTCCCATGCTGGGATCGCGCGTTCCCGCCAACACGTTAGAGCGGCTCTGGATCATGCTGGCTCATGGGCAAGGCACAAATATCAACGCCTCCAAATTAGCCACATCTTTGGAAGTCTCTAATGTAAGCGTGGGGCGTTATATTGACCTTCTGGCCGATTTATTACTCGTGCGCAAATTACTTCCTTACACAACCAATATCAAAAAACGCCTCGTAAAATCACCCAAAGTCTATGTACGCGATAGCGGCATTGCCCATGCGTTGCTAAACATTAAAACTTACAATGACCTTCTGGGGCATCCAGTTGTCGGCAAAAGCTGGGAAGGATTCGTCATCGAGAATATCATGTCCGTATTACCTATGGGCGCAGAAGCTTTCTATTACCGTACATCAGGCGGTGCAGAAATTGATCTGCTTCTTGAATTCAACAGCAACCCGAGAGAATTCTGGGCTATAGAGATCAAACGCAGCGCCTCGGCCAACTTGAAAAGAGGTTTTCATGAAGCCTGTGCAGATGTAAAACCGACACGTAAATTTGTCATTCATGCAGAAGAAGATACATTCCCACTGAAAGACGATATTCAGGCGATCAGCCTATATAAGTTCATGGAAATGATTACAGCAGAGCAAAACACAATCGGAACAGCACACAGTCTGATGGATTAGCCAGATTAGGCTTGTGGCAATGACAATCTCCCAGCTTTACTCATGCGTCATCTTCCGCAACTTCCAAGGGCTTCTCCGGTCTCAACCGTAAAGGTAACGGGCGAACGTGAAGTTTCATCAACGCGCAAACTGAAAATATCCGGCCGGGCATAATGGCCGACGACATCAAGATCATATTTACCTCGGATGATGTCATTGAGGTCGATATCGGCAGTAACCACAGCTTCCTTGTGTCGTAAACGGGATCGGCAAGCACTCCATCGAAAGGACTAACGTCGATCCATCACCCTGCCCCCAGACCAGCCGTTCACTGGCAGTTGGCATAAGCTTGCGGTGCTTGCCGAGAAACATACCGTCCGGATCGAAGAAAAGCGCAGTGCGGTAAAGCGTCTCGCACCATTTCACATATCACGTATGGTAGATGCCCGCAGAGTAATCCGCCAATCAAATAATAAAACATCGCCATTCATCACCGTACAAGCTCCGCACGGTGGAACCCAATCATGGTTTTCATACGACAGAACCCGTGCCGGTTCCATCTTACGCGGGTTAAGCACAACAGGATCTGAATGTGGGCCGATTCAGCAAGGAAAGCGTAGACCAGCACGTTGACAACCTGTTTTCTGAATGAGCTACACGCTCATTTTTACGGACAGCTACCTAAAACGCGCCACACGCTTTGCAAAACGCCATCCCGAGTTAAAAGAGCCTTACCGCAAGACGCTTTACTTACTGGCTCACAACCCATACCATCCTTCTCTGAGACTACACCCGTTAAAAGGCAAGGTGGCTGCCTTGCATTCGGTATCGATCAACCTGAGTTATCGCATTACGCTTGAAATGATTATCTCAGATAAAGAAATTTACAATGCTGATCAATAAAGCAGTCATGTTACGCATAGCTGATATGCTCGCTTTCAACTAGCACATTTACTTTCACATACCTGAATGCCCCAATTTGGGTAGAAGGTAAAATCAGAAAAATTACTCCGCCCATTTCACCGTAATCCAGAGATCTGACAGCGATTTATTTTCGAAGGATAATGTTAGCTTCCCTATTGGTTGATTGACATTAGTCAGCTTGCCAACAAGCAAATTGCCCAAGGCGGGATCCTTATCAAGGGTAGCTACAGTAGTATCATCATTCTCACCGGTTTTGTAGTTGACATCTGTACCGGCAGACACTGCACTTCGGACCAGAATATCCGCACGTGCCACGCTGTTCAAACGACCCTGACTCCAGAACGGATAATGTTCCTCCCGCAGATCAAGTGTCAATTCAAAGCGTTGACCTGGTACCGAAGCCTGATTCTGGAACTGGGCCCATTCGACCGGGAATTCGTGACGTACCGAAAACAACCGGACCGAACCAGCCGCCTGGGCTTCCCTGATCAACTCCTTGACATGTGCGATGGCACCATTGCGCAGCAACCCGCCACCTTCACGCGCGGTGTAACGAATATGCAGGATAACGTCGCTGATGGTGTCATAGTCGAACTGCACTGGATCGTCTTTGCTTGGATCAGCTGGGAGCTGCAATTGCCACTCACTGATCACACCCGAATTTTCGAATGGCAGATAACGCTCATCGCGCAAATTGGTCTCGAACAGGCCGCTATCGTTCTGGGCAGAGCTGGTGACAATAGATTGCAGGCTGCCGAAATTATCGCTGAAGCGATCATCCTCAGCGTTCTCTCGAGCGTAGACGGCTCCATCGCGCAGTATCTGCGTCTTACGGATGCTGCTCTTGAGCAATGTCAGCGTGCAATTGACGCTGGCATAGGGTCCTGTTACGCACGGAATACTGACGGCGACGGTTTTGATGCGACGGAAATAGTGCCCAGGGCCATCCATATCGAACAGCGCTTCGGGCAGTCGCACCGTGCAGCGGCCCGTAGTGCGCAGTTGGATGAGTGCCAATGGATCTACCTGCAACAAGCTGATGTGCTTGGTCAGTTCGTACTCACGCTGGTTCTGTTCATGATAGGCCATCTCCATACGCTTCACATCCAGGTAGAGCTTCTCACCTGCCAGTAACCCTTCTTTACCGGCCAGATAGCCAAACTGAAGATAGCTCAGCTCCGGGTTGCCCAGCTCATGCTGTAATGCGCGTTCGGCTTTCTTGGCAATATCAAAGGCGAACTGGAAACATTGTGAATAAAGACCTTTCACCTCGCGTTTCATCCAGGCGTAGAACGCCTTGTTGGTTTTTTTACCGGTCTTCTCGGTCCCTTCCTCGTTCAGAAAATGTTCGATCTCCTCGGCGTGCTGCATTTGCTGCCGGTGATTTCTGAGCTCCAACTCGGCAATAGCTTCGCGGATCTCAGCAGCACGTAATTGCTTGAAAATCTGGCTGATATCGCCAGCAGCGAGGTTGCTTTGGAATGACCAATCTTGTTCGCGGCGGGCGTAGCTGCCAATTTTTACAGCTCTATTCGCCTCATAAGAATTACGACCTGCTGATCTAGCTGATGCATCTGCCGCCAAAGATAGCTGAGTAGATAAGGCACGCCCACCAAACTGAAGTGCAGCACCTACACCCATTGGTTGAGCCTGTGCACCCAGTTCGGGGATAAGGCTTAAGAATTTAGCAATCATATTAAGATTAGCACCTTCTTCTTGCAGTTTTTGTGCTATCTCTAGTCGATAAAATTCTTCCTGTTCGTAACTACTGGTAATCTTACCGCCCGACTCACTAAGATCTCGCGCAATATCCACCTCAATCTCCCGCAGTGCCAGTTCCGGTTCCTGCATCGAAAAATTCATCCTTTCCAGACTGTCTCTGTCGAGTTCATCAAGCTCGGGAATAGCGTTCCCAATTTCATCGGGACTCTTGCCAAGCTGCCGTTCGTAATAAGTATAGCGCTGCACAGCCAGGGCCAGTGACTGCAGCAAACCTTCTTTCGACTTGATTGTCTCCTGAAGCTGGCCATATTTCACGTGCTCGACCATTTCCATGATCACACGCTCATGTCTGGCACGCAGGATTGCCATTGCCTCGCCATCTTCCTTTTCCATCGCCGAGAGCAGATTGCTGCCCAGTGATTTAACCTCCTGAACAATCTCAGTAGCTTTCTGTACCAGCAGCTGAAAACGCACCAGTGGCAATGGCTGGTTGAGTCCGTTGACGATAGCGCCTACGTCCAACCCTGCCGCAGCCGCCCGCGCCAGCATGGCGGGATCGATCGGGGGTTCGAACAATGCTAACTGGCGGAACACGCCCTGGAAGTTGAGGCTGTTACGAATCTTGAATAGCCGGTCAGCAACAGTATCCCAATAACTTAACAGCTTGTCGTTACGCGGTACGCAGAAGTAAAGCGCTTTACCCAGACTGCGCAGCGTCGCCAACCTGGCATTGTCACCCTGATCACTTGCAGGAAAGGGTCCCAGATCAAAGGGTATAGTCGCCTCCATATCCCGCATGACAGTACCGAACTTGCTCAGGTCTTGCCGCAAATTATTATAGGTCTGGGGGCGAATATTGCCTTTCTTGGGTACGGGCAACGGCCGGGGCCCGAGAATATTGGCAGCCAGCACGTAGAGCTGCAACGCCTCGTCAATAGCTTCTCCGGTATCCTGACGGAACAACGAATCACTCCAGGCAATCAAGTTATCCAAGTAGGCCATTACTGTTTTGTACATATAAGCCTGCTGTCGGTAGCGTGCGATCACATGCGGACGGAAGGGCGTATCCTTCCAGGCTTCAATGCTGCTGATAGTTTCGTTGCGCAGATCGGGATCAGCGTTGGTAACAAGATTGACCAGAATCTCCTCAACCTTCCTGACATCTGTCGTGTGGAACGGCCGTACTTTCCAGAAGCGTTCCGGTGTCGGGCCGTCGCTGTCGTCAGTCGGATCGAAAAGGTAGTGAAGCCAGCGCTGTGCTTCGGCAAAACGGTGATTTTTGCTCAGATGGATCGCGATCGTAATCGGCACATGAAAAAACAACTCCCAGTTGTAAACCGCATATGCACCGCTGGAAGAGAAATCGAGATCTTTGACCGGATAAGGCCACTGCACCAATGTTGTATCAGGCCTATAGGCTGCATCAAAAAAATCTGTAAAAAGTACAGGACATGGCCGGCTATCAAGAATTTTGGTCTGGGTATTGGCCGGAAGCGTGAACTGAGTACCCCTGGCAAGATTGAATGGAGTTCCTGCAGGTACCGTTACCTGCAAACCATCATAGAAGGTCAGTCGTGTTGCTGTGCTTAAGGTAACCTTCGTATCATCAGAAACGATTACTTTACTGTTTGCCGGTGGTATGAACGGAGTATCCCCGGAAGGTACTTTGATACCTTCCACAAGTGTCATTATCAGCCCGTCAGTCGCTGTAACCCGAGTAGCGTTGGTAACCCTGGCCTCCATACCAGCCGCAAGATCAATGGCAGTACCACCGGACGTTACCCGTACATCCTCAAGCAGGGTAATTCTTGAATTAGCAGGAATCATCAGACTTGCACCGCTATCGACTTCTATTCTGATACTGCCTGGCAACGATGTACCATCCGTTTCGTATTCGGTATCGGCTGCCTGCAGTCCGGCGGTACTCATGCTTAGCAACCGTTGCATCAACCGCTGAACATAAGGATGCTGGTGCAGATAAAAACGGTAGCTCAGCTCGCGCTTCCGGACTGTTTTTTGTTTCTTGGCAAGGATATGACTTGCCTGATCACGAGTAATATGCTTTCCATTCCCATGAAAGTGCTCGATTGATGATTGATGGTTCATGATATTTTCTCCTTATCTCAGTACTTGATGGTTCCAAAGGTGGATATACTTATAGAAAATTTCTTCCGAGCACTGAGTTAAAGCCAGCGCTACCGATGACGTTCAAACCACCTCCAGGCACATTCAAACCAGAGTGGGCAAATGTGCTTTTATCGGCCAGCACAACGATGCTCCCAGCGGCTACAGCGCTTCCGGGGTTGACATTCAGATATTCTTGATTGATTGCGCCATCGACTGTAGTCGAGATTACAATACCCGGCTGCCCAATTGGACCGATCAAAGTATCACTAAACCGGATCAGGGTCCCTGGATTGACCATCCAGTCTTGATCCGGTCTCGGATTGATGAGTGAACCACTAATATCAATGCCAGTTTGCCACGGTTTTCCAAATTCAGGAATTTTCACTCGGGAAATTTCCGTAATAACAACAATATCTTTTAGATGGTCCCATATCTGTGTATCTGGTTCGCGTTGTCGTGGCGGTGCCACCCATTCCTGCCATTCTTCGATTGTTTGTTCGGTTACAGTAGGTTCGATAAAAAATGTATGCTGCCTATCCTGATAAAAAACAGGCTTGCTGAGCGAGGCAATTTCACCAAGGCCGTCGATAAGGTCGTTATTGCACGGCAGGAGCGTATATCCCCCAGACTCTCGCTGTAATATGCTGCTTGGACTTTCCTTGAAAGTGACCATGAGTTCACCGCTACCGGAATAACGAGTAGCACGCTGCGTACCAGCACTGAATACATTCTGAGGTGGAGCTTGATAGCTGCCCTCTGCCGGCACGCTGTTGCGTCCGGCCACATAAAAACTATGCTGGAAAAATTCCGGACCTTTCAGGTGAACATAAAGCCCCCGCTCCTGCCCGTCACTACTGTAAGACTCCTTTGAAACATGAATGAAGACGTCTGCCAAGTTAAAACCAGAAGGAACTTTCAGTGTAGGATCAAGTGTAGAATCCAAGAGTCTTCTGAAGGTTACTAATATAGGCGACATCACCACAAAAAATGGACTGGATTGATGTGTACTCCATTCACCTTGCAGATATTCGCTCCAGTGCAGCTGTACCTCGATATTTTTATGTGCGGCCATCCCTAGCATACTGTTGACTGCATCTCCCAATGTTAAATTTGCCAAACTCGTACTTGTATTGCCTGGTGCTGGTTGTGGATTTTCGATCGGCTTGTCCATAAACGTGACCCAGAACAGATATAACCGATCACGCCATACTACAGGCGCCAGATGGTCGCCTGTGATTTCAGCGGCCACCGGTTCCCAGGGTGTCCACGCCTGGTGAGCGTAGCGGCGGTAGAAGTACTGGTGCGGCTGGTTGTGGGTGCGACCAAAGACATGCAGGGTACGCCGGGTGGAGTCGGAGTTATCTTCGATATGCATAGCGACGATATCCAGCCGCGCCAGTTCATCCAGCTTTTTCAGATAATCGAGAAAAGCATCTTCAACCAGATCGCTGGAAACATCCCCTTGCAGCAGTGCGCCTTCGAGTTCGGTAAACAAGTGTGTCTTGTCGTCACGAAACTCGGGCTCCAGCCAGTTCTCGGGAAAGAGAAAGATCTTGCGGTTGGCTTCCCACACGCGGTAGCGCTTCATCCATTCCCAATGCCGGGCGTTGATGGTTGAAGGCTGAACCTTCGGTTCCAGGTTGAGTAAGCAACGCTGAATAAACAATTGCACCGACGAGATGGCCAGGCGGATACGCGAGGTCTGCACCACCGGTTCCATGCCGGGGTCGATCAGGAAATACTCGTAGAGCTTCTCCTGCGTATCGATATGGGCCGTTTCAAGTTCCATACGTAATTGCTGCAGCACATGCGATACCAGTGCATCCCGTTGATGCTGACGCAATTTATCGAAAATCGGTTGCGCCACACGCTGCCAGGTTTCCGGCTCGAAGCGTGCCTTGATCGCCTCCTTCAGGTCGCGGGCAATATCGAAGCGCTGCTCAGATGTAACGGTGGAGCTAACGATACGGGTCCAATCGAGTAACGAGGCGACCGGTACACCGAAGCGCTCAGCCACTTGCAGCACTTCCCACAACCGCTGCAAGGGCTCCTCGCTTGCGAACGCGGGTACAGTAAACAAGGCTTCAGTAGTAGCCTGGATGGTTGCTTCATCCCGGCGGGTCAATTTGGCAATGCGTGGATAGATCTGTTTCTCCAGCCTGTCCGCAGCCGTGGTCCCGTTGGCCTCGAAAATTCCGATCAGGTCATCGGTTCCAGCGGCCAGATCGCGCTTGAGTCGCGCATAGACGGCAAGTCGCCGGAACCATCCGAAACGCTTCACCACGGCATGCTGTTCAACAATCGTATCGTCAACCGCCACGGTCGGCAGTTCACTCAGATTGATACCATTGAAATTATCAGCATGAGTCAGCAGATGGCGAATTTCCCGTTCACTCAGGCCCAGGCTTTGTACCAGCTGCAGCGATTTGTTCAACAGGATCGTTGCATGTTCCGCCGTGTCGATGGCAACCGCAGGGTAAAGTATGAGTTGCGATACCGGACCCTTGGACAGGGCCTCGCCTTGTATCAGCAGCTTCGCTGCTCCACCATCCAGCTTCTTCAGATCGAGCGTAAAGCGATAGAGGGTACCTGCCTTCAGCTCCAGAAATTTATCTAGTAGTCTGTCTTTCAGGAACACAGGATCCGGCAAATGTGGAAACCGTAACTCAGCTTCAGCGTCCTGTCCGCCCAATTCGACATAAAAACGATATACACCTGACGCAGGCACTTCCAAGTAGCCATCGAACCGTGCGCTATTGATAGAAGGCAAATCACCCAGGGAAACGTCTGCGCTGCGTACCACCGCACCTGTCGCCCCGGAAATATCCGACAAATCGTCCGAACTGGAAAATACAGCACTGACACCGCGTTCACCAACCGATACGAATGACATCAGCAAAGAACTGTTATCCACCGCTGTCAGCAGTCGTTCATCAGTAACCAGACTTTCCACCAGCACGGGGGCAGCTCCGGTATGGGCCACCATCGTCTGAACGATGAACTGCCGGATCAGGCGCTGTTGCAAAACCGGCAGAAAAGCCTGTACCAACCGGGTACGCCGCTGCCGTTCGCGTTCTTGCCGCTGTTCTTCCGGCAGATCGGCAGATACCGGAGCAAACAGCAGTTCATAGTCGGATGTATCGAGAAACCCTGTCGTAACCGACTCATTCAGCGGTTGCTGCTGAAGGTGTGTGACAAAGAATGCCTCAGCCTGTCTTTGGGCGTCTGCCTGTACCGCATCCAGCAGTGCAGCAAATATCCCCTGTTGCTCTAGCCCAAGCCTATCGTTGAATCTGGTTTTGAGTTCCTCCTTCTGCAGATCGAATAAAACACCGCGGAACACGAGTGTTTGCTCCTGGGTCACCGCGT
The DNA here is from genome assembly GCA_039794425.1 of Nitrosomonas sp. GTDB lineage: Bacteria > Pseudomonadota > Gammaproteobacteria > Burkholderiales > Nitrosomonadaceae > Nitrosomonas. Next base: position 64,712 of record JBDIVK010000002.1, read on the forward strand.
TGTATGTCAACCGGACGATAGCAGATTCACCGACGAAATCGGTGATGTACAATTGATCTTCACTGGCCACAGTCTGGACAGCGGTGAATTCAGCGGTTCCCTCCATCATTGCCAAAAAAGTTGCAGCCACATTGGCAGGCAATATCAGACCGAGTTTCTGTCGCAATACTTCGTCACTCATTGTTCCGGGATCATCTGGTACTGCGTGTTCAGTCCGGATAGCGCGAACACCCTCAGCCAGCGTTTTCAACAAGGTCAACATCCCTTCAGGATTAGGTCGATACTTGCCAGTCTCATCAAAACGATGGCGCAGCAGGTAGTTCAGATCTTCGATTTTCAGTCCACTCTCCTTGATCTCTTCGACCATTTCGATGAACTTCAGCGTCTGCGAGAACGGATGATCCTGATCGATAGTGATCAGTGGATCGGGATGTAAAGCTCTGAACGGATCGAGCCCGGAAAGCTGCTTCAGCACGATCAATTCACGCACCGATAGTTTGAGCCCCTTCGCCAGCAGGCCGTAACGGTAGAGCAGTGACACGTTCGGCAATGACAACTCCGCCGTGTCGAGCGATCTACCGGCATCTGCCAGGGCACGGCCGATTTCGTCCGCCGTGAGGCCGAGCGCACCCTGTAAGGCAAGAACATGAGTACGCAACGAAACATTGCCCTTGGTCGGATCTTCGGGCTGGCTGGGATCCCAGTGGAATGCCCTGTATTCATTTGCCATGGTGTCGAAGTACTGAAGATACTTGCCCAAAGGGTGATCGAATACCGGTGCGTTCCTGAGTACACTGCGAGTAAGAAAAAGCTGCGCATACAGCGGCTGCTTGCCGGTCGTGGGGATATCGGACCAGAGTGTGAGCAAGGCAAGGCGATTCTGTTTGGCTACTTTCAGCTTCTCGTCAAGCACCTTGAGATGAGCCAGATAGATCAGCGCGGTCTGCAGCGGCTGTTTCTCCAGGTTAGCCGCTATCCCGTCGAAAGGCGCAGACTGTGGAATAAAGGTGGTCAGTGCGCGGTCGATCTCCTCGATGCTCCAGCCCAGTTTGCGCCACAGCCGGACAAAAAGGTTGATGCGCAGGAAAACAATGGCATTGGCCTGCGTGCCATCGGCGTAACGCAGTATTGTCTGATCGAAATCACAGCCAGCGTCGGGATCAGCCAGGACCAATACGCGATCGAATGGAATGGCTTGAATATCAGTTTGCAGATCATCCAACGAAGTATTGAATTCATCTGCCAGATTCTTGAGCCGCTGCTCGAATTCTGCCAATTCATTGACGATTTCCCATCCGGTAAATGGCGTATCTGGAATCTTATGCGCAAGCTCATCGAAGCGTTGTTGATCGGCAGGCTGCAATACGCTGCGCTCCTGGCCGGCCAAATCCTGGTTTTGCTCATAAAAGGCTTTGTAGTCGCGGTAAAGCCGGGCGTCTCCAATGCTCACGCCAAGCTTGTAAAGCAGGCTGAGTTTACCCAGTTCCGGGTTGACGAACCCGGTCTGAACAATCTCCGCAATCTCCTTATAAGTGACACCGAGACGGCGCGAAAGCACCTTGGCGGAGTTCAGGTCGATTCGCTGCCCGGTCGCATCGACTGCTCCAGTGATCGCTTCTTCCTCATCATCCGTAAAACCATATAATTCGTGCCAGCGTTCAAGCGGATCGGGATTGGTGAATATAGCAACCTCCGCGGGCGATAGTCCGAGCGATTCCATGAAAATCGCTGCACAGTCGAAGGATTGCCCCGGTGCGAACAGACTATCGCTGGGACGGAATACCTTGAGCAATTGGTGAAGCGGTGTTTCGAAATAATCACAGAACTTGCGCACGGTCTCGATCCAGAGGTCAAATGGCAAATTGAGCGGGTAGCGCGCTTTGTCTAACTTGTCATAGGCTTCGCGGATTACGTTCTGCGGTTCGGCCAGCAGTTCTGCAGTAGTTACCTCGCCAGTATCGTGTGCGGCATCTTTCGCCAGTCCGCCATAAGCTACATAATATTCGAGCACTTCGTTGACGATATCGATATACGGCATCGCTGTATGAGTATTTTCGCAGGTAAGCGCAATATGAGGCAGATCCGGCCGGCGCTCAATCAACACGTCGTATGGCTTCAGCGGCTGACCATCTGCGTTCCGGTGGGGATATTCCAGGCCGCCGTGTGTCGTTTTCCAATATGTCAGAAAATTATCCCATTCCTTCGTTTCCGGATCGATGAACTGGAGCAGATCCACCAGATAGGCTGCCGGGCTCAGCACCGACCGGCAATGCTCACACTCGCAGAAATCCATTGATCCGAACAGCGACTCCATCGTTGGAAATTGCTTGATCAATTCCTTCTTGACGCTTTCCCGTACCTGTACAGACGCTGATATTCCGGCGACAGGCGAATCGCTTTCAAGTTTCTTGGCGATAGCGAACAGGTTATAAGTAACGCTGCTGACCTGCCGGGCTTTGCGGATGATCAGGGTAGCCTTGCCCTGTGGAGCAGGCTCTTTATAAATCTCCGCATACCTCGCATCGAACATGGCAACGAACTGCTTTTCCGAATATGCCATCACATCGAACGCAGAAGTTATATTCAGGGACATGAGAACCGGCATCGCCTCGTCGTCGGGAGTAATCTGGTAGACACGTTGCAAGGCATGCAGCTGTTGTTGTGCCGCTTGGGTGTCGAGACTCGCTATACCTGCCGTGATATTCGGATGTGTCTTGAGAAATACTGCCACAGGTGTTTCACCCAGGCGAAAACCGTGTGCCACAGCATTCTTCAGTAGCATAGCAGTGGCATCATGTGCTGCAGGCAGCTTGTATTTCTCATCACTTTCAATCAACCGATACACCACTTGAGTGGGATAACTCAGCCGTATTTTGCGTGCCATGTCCTCTGTGTAGGCGCTCAGTCGGTCTTCTACTTTCTCGGCAGCATAAGCAACGGGAATCAACTTCTCGAGCTTTTGCCTGTCTGTATCAGTCAGCTCGGTAAGTCGATCCACCGGAATTTCCGCTTGTCCTAATATTTCTGCGACCCATGTTTCCGCACGATAATAATCCTGCTCCACCAGTTGCACAGGATCGCTAATTTGCCTCTGCAGCGAGCTGGTGGTTATTTCTTCGCTGTTTCCGGCCAGGAATGCAAGTTTGCCCTGCAATTGCAGTTTACTGATCTGCGTCTCGTTCAATCCTGCATCGCGGGCTTCTTCCCACAGCTGGGTCGCGTCACCATGGTGGTTAAGATAGATAGAAGCAAATTTGTCCTGAATATCTGGCGGCAAATCTGAAGCCTTGAGCAGGTTGGCATAGGTCGAATGTGATCCTGGCGCCGGAATGTTCAAACGTACTGTACTGGAGAAAGTAGCAAACTGTTGCCCGAACTGTTCTATCTGCAAATCAGTAAGTTCTACGATACCTGCGTCGCGCGCTTTTGTGAGTGCCTGTACAACAGCATCCGGCTCAACCTGAGCCAGCAGCAACTTGTCCGAAGGCAAACCCACGCGCAGAAGTCCGTATAACGGTTCTTGTGGCAGCTTCACATCGGTGTCGGCTGCCAGTCGTTCCGTTATAGCAGCCAGCGCAATGAGCCGCGCATCCCAGCCAGTGGCCCGGTTCAGCACCGTAAGATCCTGGTGTTCCTCGTCTTCTTTCACCTGAGCCAACGCTGCCATCTGGCCAATATGCGGTGTAAGGTCGGCTGCCAGACGACGGTATTCCGCAGCCAGTGGCTGTAAATTACCGGGCGCAATCAGATTCAACACCACCGGTGATTCGTGACCGAGATTATTCAGTGGTTTGGAAAGCAGAACTTCTTTATTTGAGTTGTCAACAGCGCGTACTTCAAGACTCTGTGCCTGACCGCCTGAATCGTAAGTAAAAGCATACTGGCCACCCGCCAAGGTATTCGTCTCGGCCAATAACGTAGTTTTACCGCCGAAGTCACGGCGGTACAGGCGTAGTTTCAGTTTATTGGCAGGAGTGCCGTGCTCCAGCATGACAATACCTTCGATCCGACGCTCAGCGGCTATCTTCTCGGCAACCGGTATGACGAGATCGACGATCTCCAGTGGCTTTGCATTGCGAACAATGTCGGAGGATTGCAATAATTTGCCATCTTCATTGGTAACTGTCACACGCAGATGGGTAGCTTTCACTTTCGGTAACGGCTTGTAACGAATGGTGTAGAGACCCTGTGCATCGGTAATGCCCTCACCCAATCGAATCAATCCCCGTTCCATCTCATGCGCGGCGCGCACCTGCAGATTTCGCAGGAACAGACCGTCCTCACGCTGAACCTTCCCGCTGATAACGAAAACTTCGCAGGCAGATTCAGGTACGGCCACGAGGATTTCCACTTTCTGATCTTCAGGCTGAAGTGATCCAATAGTTGTGCTGGTGTTTAAAGGCTGGCCTTCCTGACTGACCATAAAGACGACTTCTATCTGCTGACCGGCAGAAAGTTTGCTGAACAGCGTTTCATCAAAAGGAATATTGACGATACCTTGTTCGTCAGTGATACCGGACCGAGTCAGCAAGGCGGCATTGTTCGCACGGAACTGCGCTTCAACCTGAAGATTGGACAACACTGCACCGGTTGCCTGGTTCTTGACGATTCCGGTCAAGGTGAAGGTTTTGGGCTCGTTTTTTTCGACGACCAGATTTATTGTTTCCTCAACCCAGGCGACTGATTTGCGGGCTTCCGTGATTATTTCGCCTGGCGGATTGAGTAACCGAACAATCAGTTCAGGTCCATTCCTGCCATCAGATTGCCATGGATAGGTAATGCGGTAATTTCCCTTGGATAAGGGGGAAATCGATACAGGATTTCCTAGCGGAATAAGGTTATCCGGGGCAATTTCGTCAAAGGCGTGAACGGTATAGCCATTCTCAATGAATGGCATATTGTCAGACCGACGGACTGATCCAGTGACAGTGTAAATTACTGATTGATCAGGTATCTCGATATCAGGAATAATGGTTACAGTTGCAATCGCTTTGAGCTTACTCTGAAGATCATCTGCCAGGTTCTGTGCGAGCTTATCGATGGTAAAACCTCGTTCCCAGAACAGTTTTGCGAGATCATTTTGTATCCCCGGAATAGAAATAACCAGTTTGAGCAGACTGGAAAGTTTGCCGTCGGCAATCATTAATCGTAGAGAGCGACCGGTAATTGTGTAATCAGAATACTTGAGCTTGATCAGTGCATTATTTAGTGCCTGAATTTCAGCCTGGTTTAATTCTTCAAACAAAATGCCATGCGTCAGTATATGCTGCTGTAGTTGGTTGATTCCTTGAACAATATTCAAAAATTCGGTGAGAATAGCGAGTTTGTTATCTGGTTCAATAAAACGGATGACAGCTTTCATGGTGCATCTCCTTATGTTTTAATCCTTGCAAATGGTTACTTTTTGTTGTCTGGCGGAGGCTGTAACAGCTTCCATCCGGTAGAATCCAGATCAATTCCTTGCTACAATTTCGTTCTCACCTATAAATCAATTTCTGTGGCATGTTTCTCATTTCATGCCATCAAATTTAATGTCATGCCAAAATCAGCCACCCAAACCGAAGTCCATCTCGATTCCCAAGGCCGGTTGGTTATTCCTGCGCCGCTCCGGCGTTCGCTTGGATTTGAATCCGGGGATAACTTAATCGCCCGGATGGAAGATGGTCGCCTCGTTCTGGAAAAAGCCGACACGATTAAACAACGCCTTAAAAGCCGTTTTGCCCGGCTGCCGCCTACCACCCGTCTGGCTGAAGAATTGATCGCGGAACGGCGGGAAGCGGTAAAACGAGAAGCAAGTGAATGACCATCGTGCTCGATGCTTCGGCTTTGCTGGGTTTCCTGCAAGACGAACCCGGCGGTGATCAGGTGGAAGCGGTTCTGTCCGAAGCCGTCATTTCCAGCGTCAATTGGACAGAAGTGGTGCAAAAATCGATTGCGGCGGATGTGTTGATCGATGGCATGCGCGAAGACCTGGAAGCATTGGGTATAAAAGTTCTGCCTTTTACCGCCGAAGAAGCCGAAATCGCCGGACAACTCTGGCTGCAAACCCGTCGGCGGAATCCATTTCATGATGTCCGCCCTACGCGGATTCCCCGCGTTGCGCTACAATAACCAAAGTCGTCACAGTCAAAAATAGGGGGTAGAGCATGCGCGCAAAGGTAACCAAACAGGGAGTGCTGATTCCCAAGCAATGGTTGGAAGGTGTTGATGTGGTAGAAATCCGCCAGGAACGGACCCGCATCGTGATTGAGCCTGCCGAAATGACAGATCCGATCCTCCAGCTGGGTACTGAACCCATCGTAGCCGATGTTGACGATGCATCGATTCACCATGATCACTATCTCACCTCGTAATGACACCGGTATTCATCGATACCAGTTATTTGCTCGCACTCGAACTTGCCAACGACCAACATCACAACGCTGCGCTTGAACACTGGGAACAAGTCATAAAATCCCCGCTGCAACTGGTCACGACATCCTATGTTTTTGATGAAATCGTCACGTTTTTCAATTGCCGTGGCTATCACACCAAAGCCATTGAAACCGGTAATAGGCTCCTGCACAGCCCATCCGTAAACATGATTCATATCGATGAAGCGCTCTTTTATGAAGGCTGGCTCTATTTTCAACAAAACCAGGACAAAGATTATTCCCTGACCGACTGCATCTCGTTTATTGTCATGCGCAGGCAAAACATTCAGATCGCATATACTTTCGATCACCATTTTGTGCAGGCACAATTTCGCAGTGAGCCTTGATTCATCAATCATACAGACACCTTTTTAAACACTCACACCTCCCTCTCAGCGGCATAACCAACCCCAATCCCATTTGCATTCCCATCTCCCCTCCCTGCTGCAAAACCGGTTTCACGTAGGGTGGATGCCGCCAGGCGATCCACCAAAAAAGGATGCCCTACGTTCTCATGTTCGTTATGCCCCTGTTACCTCAGCTCACTCTCTCCACGGGCTTCATCGGTGCTTATCCCGCTCCCGCCCCAATCCCGTACATAGATGCCGTTTTCAACGTAGCGATGGAACGTGGAAAAAGGCCACTCCGCGACTTTGGCAACATGGCCATGCTTCACCGGATTCCAATGCACATAGTCCACATGATTCGCCAAATCCCTTTCGTCACGGATCGTGTGCTCCCAATACCGCCGCTGCCAGATACCCCGCTCATGACGCCGTTTTCTCACTGTCGAAAGCCGTTCGCCTTTCGGCAGGCTCTTGACGAACAACAGCTTGATCAAACGCCAGCGAGTCGCGTAATCCGCATCGCCCGGCGGCAGCGTCCATATGCAATGCAAATGGTCGGGCAACACCACCCACGCCACGATCTCGAACGGATACCGGCGCTTCACCCGGCGCACTGCTTCCCGCAACCGCTCAATCTCCGCAACCAGCAAATCCCGCTTTCGCTCAAGCAAAGCCACCGTAAAAAAGTACGTCCCGCCCGGAACCCAGTTCCGCCGATAATCAGGCATCCTCCAACCCCATTCAAAGCCAACACACCAATTCACCAATCATTTGCGTAGGGCGGATTCGGAGCGCAGCGACAATCCGCCATAGTCAAACGTAATCCCCCAATCATTCGATACCAGACCCGCAAATGATGGCGGATTGCTTCGCGAATCCGCCGTACGTGGTACGTGGTACGTGGTACGTGGTTCCGTCTTACGCGGATTCATGGTATCCGCCCTACGCAGGCTAAGGTAGGAAAACCATATAATCAGCTAGATATCCTTCCATTTTGTCTGCAAATTCTAAAACTTCATGTGCACTTGGATTACCCCCATGGGTTCTGCGAAATGAATTCCAGGCACCACTTAACCATTCATGAGCGTAATTAGGCATACCTACTAAATTAGAAGTATGATTGGGATCTAATGGAAATAAATGCGAATACTCTAGGGGAATCCTATGATGTACTTGCCAACCTCTCGCAAGTGAGAAACCTGTTACACTTTCCCAAATTTGTCTTGCTTGAGTTCTTAACAAACTTTTCTCTAACCGATCAAGTACACTTCCTGCTAGAACAGAAACTGCAGCGATTGCACTTGCCCCAACTGCTTCAACGACTTTATATGCAAGATAGATTTTTTGCCATATAGCGCTACCCTCATTTTCTGGACTACCTCCATCTGGAACTCCACCCGACCTTCCCTCTTCACTGCCTGGACTAAAATCTAGAATTCCTGCTACCTGAATTGCAACATCTAGCTCCGTCCCATAGCTACCTCCTTCAGGTGCTCCACCAGCGCTACCTGGAATGCCTGTTGTTGAACCCTCTGTAGGTAAAGTAGCAGGGCTCCCCTCACGACTACCATCACCAGAACTTCTATCAACACCTTCGCGTGAGTCTTCAACAGGGTCAGTTGTTTGCGTTTCTCTAGAACCAGGTACGTGATTGGGAATTGCTGGGATCGGTGCAACTCCTCCAGGACGAGGTGGAAGCGGCATTGGCAATCCTCCCGAGGTATCCCACGCAAGTATCGCTGCTGTTTGTCTAGCCTCTTCAGACACCGGCTCATACGTGTAAATTACACGATCTTCAGTCTCGGCCCGAGCTTCCAATTCTGATTGTGCTATTGCAGATCCATCTCCACCTGGTACCAGAATGAACGATTGCCCTGGCTGCAAATTTGGTAATTGCGCAGGCCGTTCTCGAACTGTTACACGTCGTGCTTGTTTACCATTGGAATCTAGGAAATTAACGGGACTACCGTAGGTATATATAAATAAATTAATGTCATCGCGTATCCCAATCGGATCACAACTCCCCCACCGTCCCAACCAAGGCAGGTAATACCGCGCCGTGTGATAACTCAACCCACTCTCTTCATCCCGCTCCATTCCGGTATAGCGATACCGCTTGGCGACGGCCTGCACATCCCGTCCGCGTGCTTGATACGCTGTCGTCCCATACGGGTGGTATTCCTCATACGAAATAATCTGTGCTCTACCATTCAATTCCAATCCAACTGAACCGAGGTGGTTGCTGTACTGATAGCGATCCAGCACGCCTCTGGGTAGATCATCAGAATCCGTATCAATCACATCCTCCACGATCAACACCCGCTGATCGTCCACGAACAGGTGATGCGTTTCGATTTCTTCCACCAAGTTGCCGTTGAGCCAGCGGCGATACCATTCCATGCCGCCGAGGTAAAAGCGCTCTTCCACCGTTCGGCCGCCATTGCTGCGCTCGATGCGTTTGCGGGTGCGCTGTTTGTTGCTGTCGTACTGGTAATGCGCCCGGCCGCCTCCGCCCAGATCGAGCGCGTGGATCATGTCGCGCGTATCCCAGTGCAAGTAAAACTCTTCCGCTACATTGGCCAGGTTGTGCATGCTGCCGTGGGTATCGTAGCTGTAATGTTCACTGAGCGTGACTGCATCCGCTGTCACATAGGGTTCATAATCCAGACTGCTGCCGTTTTGCGTGGCGAACAGGCGGTTGCTGTGCAGGTGATACTGGTAGTTGCGTGTCCAACTGCCACGATCGGCGGTATGGCGCATTTGCAGAATATTGCCGACGCTGTCGTAATGGTAGCGCTGGGTGTAGTTGCGCAGTACATCGTCACCCAACCAGAAATCCACCGGTGCAGGCTCAGGTGGGCGTTGCGGCGGTGGGTCCTCCGCATGATAATTTTCACGCCCGGTGGCTTCGATCAGCCGGTAGAGCGCGTCGTAGATGTAGCGACTGCGCGGTTCGACGCGCTGATTGCGGAAAAATACCGGCTGGTAGGCTTCGTCGTAAATCTCGGTGATGTTGCCTGCTGGATCATAGGTGTAGTTGAGCTGCTGGACGATCCGTTCTTCCTCCAAATTGGAATGAAATTCTGGAAAGGCAAGATCACTGATCGGGCGGGTGGTGCGCAGTTGCTTTAAACGGAAAGTGAATGGGTCATAGTCATAACGGGTGTCGGTATTATTGCCATATTCGATCAGCATCCGCTGGCCTTTGGCGTCGTATTCAATTTTACGAATCGCTTCCTTTACCTGACCTCGTACAGTCAGGGTTTCTCCAGCCAGGATACCGCGCTGGTTGTACCGGGGGATATAGATAGCTGGGGAACGGTCTGGACGATCTGCTTGATGCCAGTTTTCCAATTGGATCATGCGGTTGAGCGCGTCGTATTGCGTACGCTGGGTGAAGGTTTCTGGTTCAAACGCACTCGGCGGCGGATTTTCCGGCCAATGGATGATCGAGGCGACATAGGCGCTGGCGAGCTGGCGCGTTACTTCGAGCAGGTTGCCTTTGAAGTCGAATAATTCATTGGTGATCAAGCCGCTGGGATCGTAGTGCCGGTAAACCTGCCCGCGCAGGTTGCGTACCTTGGCTTCTGCTCCAAGGCTTTCACCATAGACCAGCCGTTCCGTTACCTGCCAGTCTGGTGCATCAATCTGCAAACGCTGTTCCAGGGGGCGACGCAGTGGGTCGTAGCGCGTGTGGTAGAGGCGGTTTTCTTCCTGAAATGAACCATTTTCAACGACGCGCTCATTTATGTCCCAAGCGTAATATGGCTGGCCGGTGGCATCCATCAGCATCCAGCGGTCGCCACCGTCCATGCTGTGCTGGAACAGCAGGTTGCCGGCAATGTCGTAGGCGGGGAAATATGCCGGCCCGGTGCCGGATGCGTTGTGTTTGATATATTCCATGACCCGGTTGCCGCGTGCATCGCGTATCCACAGCGGTTTGCCTTCGGCATCGAGATGGGTGTAAGTGGCGTATTTTTCACCAAGCCACGGTCGATCCAGCAAGGGCGTGTTACTCAACTCTGGTGCATTGCTCGGGGTGCGGTTATGTGCAATGACGATCACTTCGCGTCCGAGGCTATCCAGATGGGTGACGGTGGGTGTATTGGCGTGGTGTTCGGCCAATCTTGCAGCCTGTCGTTGTTCGGCTGTTCCGTTGATATGACGGACATACCAGGCATTATTAGGCTCCACGGTATCGCTGGCATCCCAGGTTGCCATGAACCAGGGCGTGAATGCCACCCGGCTGTAGCTGCCGTCCGGCGCTTCGGTGCGGATGAGGCGGCCTGCCGCGTCGTAATACAGAATGGGCGTGACACCGTTTGCCTGCGAAGCTTCCTCATCGTCCCAGCGGTGATGCGGACTGAAGTAAGGTTCGTATTGCTTGACCGGCTTGCCTTTGTTGTTGAGAAGGGTTTTGCCGTTCGCGATCCAGCGCGGCGTAACGCCTCCGTTCTCAGGTTCGGCCTGCACCTTTTTGACCAATACATTGCCGCTGCCGTCGGAATATTCGAAAGCCAGTTGCAAGGGACTGAATTCATTTTGCCCAAGCTGTGCAACATGTTGCTCGCGCAGTATGCCGCAGGCGCTGGCAGGGTTTGCTCCCCAGCGGATGATGCTATTGCCCTCAGCATCCCTTTCCTCGGTTTCACCGAAATAATACAAATGGCGCGCGGTGGCGTTACCGAGCAATGTGCGCGCTTCGGCTTCGCTGTAATCGCCGGTGAAGAAACGGATCAGGGTTGCGGTATCCAGGTCGGGGGGCGCAGGATCGAGATTATCGCCTTCGTTTCTATCCGCCTTGCCTTTGAGCGCCATGGCGGCGGGTAAACCGAGGGTATCGAAGGCTACCTCGGTCAGATTGTCGTTGATATCGCGCATCCGGCTGGGCGCGAGTACGCGGTAGTCGAAGGCTTCGATGGCGGTTTCATTATCCATCGGGTCACGGCTGGAACGGATGTAGAGATCGTAGTGGTCGTCGTATTCCAGCACGGTTTCGTTATCGAACGGGTCGATATAACGCTCGGGCAGGTAGAAGTGTTGTGCCGCGTGTTGCTCGCCTTCCAAGACAAACCTGGCGATGCCGGAGCGTATCCACCAGCGGCCGGGATCGTCTGTAAAATAATGGTAGCCGCCCGCGCGCAGGACGCGTTCAAACATGGCCTGGCGGTTTTCGCCGAAATCTTGCAGATCGTTCAGCTTCTCGCCCAGGATGGTTTCCAGTAAGTCTTCCGTCAATGCGAGTTTGTAGGTTTCATAGGACAATGCCAGGGTATTGTGTCTTCCCAGCGGCAGGGCATCGATCAGGTTGCGGTCGAAATACTGCATGCGCACATGTTCGACACAGCGTCTCCGTGGATCACCTGGCCCCGTAAGCTGGTGATAGGGAAGTTCGTTATCAGGGTCGGCAATCGGCGCTTGCCGGAGGTTGGCCAGGGAATAATACAATTCGCCCGCTTCCGGTTCGAGCCCGGTCAGCTCGTACGTCCTGACTTCACAAGGCAGCGGCAGGCGATGGTTATCGGGATCGGGCGGATCGATATCCTCGGTGAAGCGGTTTTCGCTATAGACCAGATGGGGTTTACCTTGCACCTCATGGATACGGTCGAGTGTGTCGGCGGGCAACAGCACAGTGTCCGTATCTATCTCGGTATGCCGCCCGATACGGGGATAGGCGACGGCAACGGATTCCAGCACATTGCCATATGAATCGGTACGCAGATTCAGCGTGTGCGCGATGCGCGGATCGGGCGCAATGGTTGGATCACGCAAATCGAGTTCATAGTGGTAGGTGATAGCCTCGCTTTCGGTAACCAGAAAGACCGCGTGACGATTGTCTGCTTTGGGTTGCAATCGCTGAATATGGCAATTGTGATAGGCGGTCGAGAACAGCTTAACGGGCTGTTCCTCGCCCTCTTCCAATGCATCGACATCCAGTTCAAAAATTTCCTGGCGCAGCATCATGCCTTTGCAGGCACGCAGCGCTTCGCGCCATTCTTCCACGGACAGATTCTGTGCAGCCAGATCAGGTTCCGGTAGTGTGTTTTCAGCAAAGCGGCTAGATCGGAAGTATTCCTGCTGGAATTGCGACAGGATGCGTTCCCGGTTCAGGAATGCGCCCGTGTGGAACCAGGTGATGGTTTTGATGGGTGGCTGGTAAAGCTGGTGATCGTCGGTAATATACGGGCTGGCGGTATTGCCAGCAGTGAATTTACCGTAATGCTCCGTATCCACCTGCTCGACCCGGCCAAAACCGCGGAACTCGCGCTCATGCCCGTCGAAATAGCCATGATGGTAGCTGTAGCGAGTGGTAAAGCGCGTCTCGCGCCAGTCTTCTTCGACACTGACCTGCTCGACTACATGCACCGGGAACGGTAGTTTGGTAATCCAGGGCGTACCCGCAGCTTTATCGGCAAGATAAAACCTGGTGGAAGCCGCGTATTGAATTTTGGTGGTTGCACCGAGGTTGTTGTTAACCTCGACCAGCAGGTGCGGTTTCTGCCCGCCCATCAGATCGAGATAGCGCAACGGGCGCCTGCTGTCACCCGGCAATGAGGAAGACCATACCAGACAGGCGGTGCCGTTACCGAGCAGGTCGGCGGTCATGATCGCGGTCAGGTTATCGATCCTGGGGAGTTGATGCAGGTGATGCGGCGCGCTCCAGCGGTTGCCGCATTGGTTGAAATAAAGCCGCACACCGTCGCGGTGCAGATAGAGGATGTCGTTGGTGCCGGAACCGTCGATATCCGCCAAACGGATGCGCTGCTGGCTGAATTGGTCGGGATGATCGAACCAGGGCGCATTGTCCATCGTGACTTTGGCGCCAAAATGGCCATAGCCGAGATTGGGCCAGTAGCAGACTTCACCATTGCGGATGCGCACCAGATCGGTCAGGCCGTCGCCGCACATGTCAGCCAGGTAGATGGATTGGGTGCCATCGGCAAACACCAGCCGGGGACCTTGTTCTTCATCCAGCGGCTGGACGACTTGCCGGGCGGGGGCGAAGCCATCTTCCGCCAGGGAGGGATGCCAGGTGAACACTTGGTGTTCGCTGATGAGTATATCGGCATGGCCATCGCCATCCAGGTCGATGAATTTCAGGTTGGGTTCGTCCCATGGAATATTGGGCAGGGTTTTGAAAGATTGGAAAGATTCCCAATCTTCATCGTGGGTGCGTTCATAAAAACCGGGCGTAGGGCCGCTGAATGCCACCAGATCGAGCTGGCCGTTGCCCGCCAGATCGAGCAATTGCTGATTACCGCCGCTGAGCGCCGCCAGCGAAGGCTGGCGTGCAACCTGCTGTAGCGGGCCAAACTTACCGCCGCCAAGGTTGGGTTTATAGAACCAGGCGTTGGCCTGCTCGGTGAGTATGCCGGTTACCCCTTCACCATCCAGATCGACCCACTGATAGTGGCTGCCATCGAACCCGATGGGCAGGTTTCCCAGGCTTGCGGCATCCAGTTCGTCGATCGTTTCTTTAATTTTTGCTTTGCTGTATTTGAATTGCAGCGGCGGCAGCGATTTTTCAAAGTAGGTGTATTTTCTGATGCGATCATCCGATACTCCGCTTTCACCTAAAACAGAGTCGTCAAGCAGATAACCGGATTGCGAAACACTTTGGATGAACGAGGCAAAGCGAGTGCTGCCTTCGTGTTCCAATTCATTTAAAAGATTGGGAATTACGCTGTCATCGTATTCAAAATCGGCGTAATCGAGTTCGGTGGAACGCACGAGGTAAGGATGAGCGCCCAATTCGGCAAAATGGTGGAACATCAGTACCCGCTGGCAGCGGCGATAGCTGCGCACCTCGAAACCGGAACGGTAACTGGAGAACGGATCGGGGCGCACCGGCCAGGATAGGTTGAGTGGCTCTGCCGCTGCCTGTATCCTTGGACGTTGTTCAAGGCTGGAACGCGTCTCATCCAGCGGAACGCGCTGATAATGATCTTCGCCATAATCAAAAACCACTTCGAACAGCCAGCGGGCTGCTTCAAGTTGGTCAGCAGACAGAAAGACAGGCCGACGGCCACCGATGAGCAGTGTTCTCTGATTACCGTAGCGGATACGCTTGATATAGCGATTGGCGATACGTGAACGGTTGCGCTCGTTGGCCTGCGTCCGATCGACACCGGTATCATTCTCCCCACGGTATTCGTACAGGATGGCATTGCCTTTGTCATCACGCGTTTCACAGATCAGCCAGCTGAAGATTTTTCGCGGATCGGCAGGATCAGCGATACGGGAATTGCTGTTCCTGCCATAGAGCGTGAGAATGTTGTCTTTGGAGATGGAGCGCCAGTGGACATCGTTGGGGTCATTCGCATTCGTCCAGCGTTCGATCTGCGCGAACAAGCCTTCGATACGGGGGCGGTAGCGACGGATATGGTAGGTTATGTCACCGATGTCACGTGTGTCATGCCAATGTGACTGGTCATCATTTAACACCGGCACCAGATCTTCCGCACCGGAGAGAACGAAGACGTCCGACTCTTCAGCATCAAGGTACTGAGGTAAGCCTTTGTCGGTTTTGCGGGTAACGGATGGCAGCGACAAACTCCAGCCAAAACCGAACGGCCCGTTGCCTGAAGCTGAGTCATAGGAAAGGGATAACTCAGGCCCGAAGCCATTGCGCCCCGGACTGGCGGCAATCGGCACCGTCATGGAACCCGTACCGGTTACCGGATTGGCGGCGAATTTCTCGCCCATGCCACGGATTGCACCGCCGCCTTTCGGAAGCTCTATCTTGGGTGCAGATAGCGTGAAGGAATCATCTTTCTGCGTTTTGCTATCCTGTTGAGCTGCCGTGTTGGCTTTCGATTGATGCTCCACTCGATTCTCCCGAAAAATACTTGGGTACACGATTGCATTCCATCAGTATTCAATATTCCATTGCTAACAGATCGCTGCCTAAATATTGAATACAGTGTGCATCAAATAAATTATTTCAAAAATAGTCAATTAGACCTATGTCTAAAGACATAGTACTTACCTGAACTAAGCTGCAAAAATAACAGTAAGAAGTAGAGAAGGGATTCGGCGCCTATTGGTCCGGACACTAAACTTGGCGAGAATTATCGATTCAGCTATGACTGAGCTGATTTACAAGATATATCCGAAGCATATGCCTTCTGGCATATTTTGATTGTTTTCTCAATCAGTAAAATACACTCAGGGCTCATATTTTTATATGTTTCTAAACTATTTTCAGTTTAGTCTGTTTCCATGCCCGCACAATCGGATTTGATATGAAATACCACGCATTGAATCATCAATGACGTGACAGGGAAATGATCGCAATTGTCGCTATTAGCTCCTTTATCGAGTGGCGCAGTAATTTGAAAATATCGTAACGGCAGGTGTATCAGCCCTGCACTGGATGGCTTCGCACCCATTGGCACTCGCCATGACGATTATCGCTATACCTGAAGCGCTACTAAAGCTGGAAATTTCTCCGGAAAGTGGCCCTTTCTATCATAGGTACCTGCCATGAATCCTGCTAAGAACATAACGAAAAAATTTCAGACTGAAATTGAAGTTGAACGGATACGAACGACGACAGAACAGGGAATTTTCATGTTTCTAGCCGTATTGGTATTTACTGTCGCACTCGTTTGGGTACTCTGGGATAGCGTTTCCCATACTTCACTCATTATTTGGTTCGTTGTTCTCAATACCATCAATTTGGCCAGATGGATCTATCTTCAGTTTTATAAAACCCGCATTAACACTCTCAATCCCGCGGATGTTCCAAGAATTAAACGCTTTTTACTCATCGGAGCGGCCATAGCCGGGTCATGCTGGGGTGTAGCCAATCTGTCATTCATAGATCCGGCAAAACCTTACACGTTGCTGGTCATGTCGATTACCACTTACTTTGTGTCGATGGGTGCAATCCTGTCGTGGTTTAACTATATGCCGGCAGTAATTGTCTTTTTTATTCCGACTATAGGCTCACTGGTTATTCCGCTTTTCCTGCAGGGAACTGATGACAGTTTAAGTTTCGGCTTCATTTTGACAGTTTCGGCAGTGTGCGGCCTTTCTGGCAGTTTTAAAATCGGGCGAATCTATGACGCTGCACTACATCTGAATTTTGAAAATGTCGCACTTCGTTTGGAAAGTGAAGAAAAATCCTTACTGCTGGAAACTGCACTGGAAAATATGAGCCAGGGAATCAGCATGTCCGACAAGGACGATAAGCTCCGAATGTGGAATCAGCAATTTACTGATCTGCTAGGTCCAATACGTACCCAAGTGCAAACCGGTACCAATCTGGCATCTATTTTAAATACACTCCCACTAACCACCCATGCGGGCCATGGTACAGAACTTCATTTGAACGATGGACGGATCTTTGAAATACGACAGACCGAATTGCAGAACGGCGGCAGAGTACTGACCTATACCGATATCAGCGATTCAATCAAGCGTGAATATGCCCTGGAAACGGCACGCAAATCAGCAGAACGAGCCAATACCGCCAAGACCCGCTTTCTCGCCGCAGCAAGCCATGATCTGCGTCAGCCAATCCATGCGCTCGGTTTATTCTTTGCCGAACTCTCCGACCACGTACATAATCTGCACAATCCTGAAACTGATACCTTGATTGCTCAAATAAACGAATCCATCACTGCCATCAATTCCATGCTCAATGCCTTGTTGGATGTTTCCAAACTAGATGCCGGAATAGTCAAGCCTGTTATCAAGGATATCGAACTGGCAGAGATTTTTTCGCGATTAAGATCGGAATTTGCGTCAATTGCACAAGAGAACCGCAATAGATTACGGATACGCAATACTCGGATCATGGTTCGCAGCGATCCCACTATGCTGGAACGCATGCTGCGTAATCTGATCGGTAACGCACTTCGATATACTGAGAATGGGTGTGTTTCAGTTGCGGCCCGGTTACGCAATGGTAGTGTTCAAATACAGGTTTTTGACAACGGCCCGGGTATTCCTGAAAACCAATTTGATGAAATCTTCGTCGAATTCCACCAGCTGGATAATCCAGCACGTGATCGACGACAAGGACTCGGGCTGGGGCTTGCCATTGTTAAACGATTAGCCAGTCTCTTAGAACATAAGGTTAAAGTGGTTTCAAATCTTGGGCGTGGCTCTTGCTTTTCAATTACGTTGCCACCAGCCTCTGCTGCTCAGAAGATACCTGGTGAAAAACTGATCAATCCTCCTGCCGCCCATTCCTTGGCCGGATGCCTGGTATTGGTACTGGATGATGACACCGCGGTTCTGGAGGGAATGCGTGGACTGCTGATACATTGGGGATGCCAGGTAATGACAGCACTCACTTCAGATGATGCTTTCAGGCAAATCGATAATAGCCAGATGAAGCTGAATTTACTCATTATCGATTATCGACTTGCTGAAAATGAATCCGGTATCGAGATTGCAAGAAAAATCCAGGATCGTCTGCCATATTCTTTACCGGTCATTTTGCTCACAGGAGATACCGCGCCAGAAAGACTCCAGGAAGCAATGGCAAGCGGTTATCAGTTATTACACAAGCCAGTAGATCTTCCGAGGCTTCGTTCGATCATGCAGGATCTTCTGAATAAAAATAACCAAAAGAATGGAACGGGAAAAGATGAAAACTAAGGAAAGTTTGGATTTCAAATCCTTTCTTAATTGAGGGGAGGTATTATTCGTAGCTCTATGGCTTTCAACACCGCACACATCCTGTTGGCAACATTCAGTTTCAGCAGGATCTTACCGATGTGATTTTTGGTGGTGCCAATGGCAATTCCTAATTTAAATGCAATGACCTTATCCTGATCCCCTTTGGCGATCAGCTGCAGAACCTCCTTCTCCCGTAACGTTAAAGGCTCCAAAGGTGTGTTATCAGCGTTTGAAAGTACTTGTTCCGATGACGTATCAGTAACGATTTTCAAGCGATTGACCAATTCGTTTCTATTGCAATTTTTATGAATGCAGTCGGTTGCTCCATTTGCTCTAACTTTTCTGAGTATGTCAGGATCATCAGATCCGGTCAGCACGACTATCGGGACCGCAAATCCCAATCGTTTTCGTAAATCCGGCAAAGCAGTCAAACCATCTACCCCCGGAAGTGTGATATCAAGCAACACCATATCCAGCGATTTTATATTAGGAATTAATTGCATCGCTTCAGCAATATTCGAGGATTCCACTATGAACATATCTTCACGTATCTTTCTAAGCACATAGATCAGTGCTTCTCTAACCAGCACATGATCCTCAATGAAAAGTATATTCATAGCTTTGCCCCTTAGCGCATAAGTATGTTTCTGTAGAATAATCCAGTAAAACTCAGTTGTTAAGATATCACTACAATGATTGGCAATTTATATCTCAATCAGGTGACAAGACAGATCTATGACAGACCCTGAGAGGGGAAATTTTATTGGATTACATGGCTAAAAAACACCGGCCGGGAAACTGGGTAAATCCAGCCGGTGGCAGAAAACTTTTGAGTGATTATCTGGATGGCTTCCAGAGCCGGTCGGGGCGATGTAAACCCCGACCAGTTTTTTATTGCACCGGATTGCGCTGCTGATCGGTGAGACCGGCAGCCCACTGAGAAGTGAGGTTCTGTACCCAGCCGTGATAGACATTGGGCAATGCCACGATTCCCTGGCCACCAAAACCCGGCAGGCTGCTGATGGTATCGTCCTTGGGTACACTGTGATCAGCCACCAGCGTGATCGCTCCGGCAACTTCGGCATCGCTCAGATCACCATCGCCGTTGGGATCCGGGTCGACTACGATCAGCCGGTTGGAGAACTTGCTGGTGATATAGGCATAGTACCCGCCCCCCTGCTTGGCACCGAAGTTGGCGCCATGACAACCCGGGTCGCAGGGCAGTGATTTGACGATGGTGTCAGTGGCTGTATCGATCACGACGATCTGACCGCCATAAGCAGCCGCCACCAACACTTTGCCATCAGGCGATACCGGCGATTGAATCGGCAATACCCCGACCGGTCCGGTAATTTCGCCGGTAATCGGGTTGTAGTGTTCGATCAGGTTGATGGTTTTCAGCAGGGTGCCGTCATTGCCATCCAGTACACTGATACTGTGGTGCAGTAAATTGGCAGTATAGACTTTGCTGGCATCCGGCAGCATGCCGATCGCGATCGGATGCGCCCCCGGCTGCCCGGCTCCGGTATCCGTCCGGGCGACGATCTTACCGGCTTCGACATCATAGAATCCCGTATCGTGGGTATTGATGTTGGGGGTGATGATGCGTTTTCCATCCGCTGAAATCCAGTGCCCATGCGGATTGGCAGGGGCTTGCCCAGGTTGTTGGGTCGGGAGCATATAGTTGACCTGGGTGGTGCCGGCCGGGATGATGACCACCCCGTTTTCACCATTGATCGCGACGGTCACGTCATCCGTATTGGGCAGTGTCATGACGTGTGAGGGGGAATCGCCTACTTGGATGTTATTGATCAGTCTGCCCGTTCTCTGATTGATCAGCGTCAGCTTGTCGCCAAACCACTGGGTCAGGTAGACGATTGAATGATCGCGATTGGGCCACATGTTATGCGGGTTGTTCAGGTTGATCTGTGGCAGGGCGATCTTACGCTTGAGGGTCCAGTTGCGGGTATCCACTACGGTGATGGTGCCGGGTTTGGTTTTGCCAGCGGTCTTTTCGAACTGGGTGTCGACCCAGACTTCCCCTACGCCCGGTACCGCTGGGCTGGGTAAGGATGACAGGTTGATTTCATTGCCATAACGTGCATTCAGCACGGCCGGCAGTGAGACTTTGCCGATGTCCACGACGACTTCCACATCCGGATAGGCGATTTTCCAGGGATCGGAGGAGGTGTAATCCTGCCAGTTCTTGGGCGTGGTCGTCACAAAGAAGGTGTGCAGCAGACGGGTGGCCAGATCACTGCTGGTGGGCAGTCGGTTGATGCCTGAGATCAGATCGAGGGTATTGCCCAGGTCCAGCCCATCTGTAGCCGGATCATCGACGATGACAGCGGCAAACATGAAGGGATGCACCTTGCAGGTAAAGACATACAGGCCAGGCACATTGAGTTTGAGGATACCTCCCCCTCGGTAAGCCTTGGTTTCATCGAACGGGATCATGAAGTGGTCACCGCCATGATCATTGTGTCCGGCTTCAGTCGGCCACAGCAGGCTGGTGACGGTGTGCACGCCTTCGGTGTCGGACATGATGAAGTGCACACTGCTGCCCGGCGGGATGATTTCCAGCGATTTGGTGTGCGTGACCGGGCTCAGTGCATCTCCCCGCGCACTTCTGAACCAGCTGGCTGGTTCGTCGGATACGATGAAGGTGACCAGCCCGGGCTGGTCGCTGGCGTGGCCGAAGATGGCGCCGCTGGGGGAGGCGCCGGCGATGCTGTCAGCCGATTGGCCTGAATCGCGGGCGACGACGATGAGCCGGCCGTTCATGCCGGATTCCATGTGGGACATCAGGTGGCAGTGATATTGCCAGACGCCTGGACCGACACCGGTGCCGGCTTTGATGGTGAAGACGTGGCTGTTGTTCGAGTCATCCAGCAGGTGGGTGTCGATGATGTGTGGCGAGGTGCTCCGGTGACTGTTGGGATCAACCCAGCGGTGGGCGTGCAGGTGGAAGGTGTGTGCCGGTCCCACTGCGAGTATGTGGAAGCGGATGAGGTCATCCAGGTGGGCGCCCAGGTCGGGGTTGGTCCACAGGGGTTTCTGGGTGCCGTCACGGCTGATTTCGGTTGCCCAGAAGGTGGAGCCGACCATGAACATGACGAATTCTTTGTCCAGTTGGGAGCGGTTGACAGGCTTAATGCTGCCGTCACCGTCTACGAAGCTTTGGACGACGCCATTGGGTTCGTCGACGACGACGGCGCCGAACAAACCGAGCAGGGAGGCGTCTTCGTCATGATAGGTGTAGGTGCCGGCCTGACGGATGTTGAGCCGGTAGCGTCTGGTTTGTCCCGGTGCGGTCGGGTCGGTGTTGCCGATCGAGAGACGCGGCACGTTGAAGCCGACGGGTACACTGGTGTGGTTGGTCAGTTGTACGTCGACGCGGTCACCTTGTTGTACGAACAGGGTGGGGCCGGGAATGGTGGCTTCGGCCGGATAGCTCGGTACGGTTCCGCCACTGCTGGTATGGTTGATCATTTTGTAGGCAAGCTGGCCGTTGGGCAGGGTTTCTGCCGATAATACGATGGTGTGGGTGGCAGCTTGCAGAACGGTCGATGACAGGCTGATTGTAAAAAGGATGATCAGGGCTGTCAGGGTACGCAGGTATCGATGGCAGAATCGATGGTCAATCGTCAGGTTCATGGTTTATCTCCCTTGAAAAGCAGTCAATCGTCCAGCAGGACTTAGTCGGTCACGATGAAGTCGCCTTGCATGCCCAGCACTCGGCCGGTGAAGGCGCTATCCAGGTAGCGTGTGGAATGGGTGGCTTTGACCGTGAAGACGTGTTTTTCAAGCGATCCGATGATTTTCTGGTTGATTCTGTCGCGGGTGCCGGGATCGGGCCAGCGGTAGGTGGGCAGTTCGAACTGGTGGAAGTTGGTGCCCAGGGCAATCAGGTGGAATCTGACCTGGGTATTGCGTTGGGCGGTCAGGGCAGGATTGATGCCTAAAGCGGTCTGCTGGCCGGTGGCATTGTCGATTTCCATGCCCCAGAAGGCGTCGTCTCCGATGTAGAAGACGTAATCCTTACTGATACCGTCCAGCGGGATGTGGCTGCGGGTGCCGCTAGTCCGGACTCGCTCGGTGCCTGAGGCGGGATGGACGATGAGGGCGCCGAACAGTCCTTTGTCTTCTGCCCCGTTGTGGCTTTCCATGTTGTGGTCATGGTAGGGCCAGGTGCCGGCAGTACCCGGTGCCGCATCCCAGCGGTAGACGTAGGACAGGTAGGGGGTGGCGCTCTGGTCTTTGTACAGGTTGATGTATTTGAGGGTACCGTCACTGTCCAGGTCGTAATGTACGCCGTGTACATGCAGGCTGACGTGTTCCTGGAAGGGTGAATCCGGTTCGAAGCGGTGTAACAGTTCGATTTCGGCGATATCACCTTCATCCAGAACAATGGTCGGCCCCGGTATCGTCCCCCGGTCGGTCACGTAACGATTCGTGATGTCGGTAGACGTCCCATCCTCACTCACTATTTCATGATGCACCATGCGGTAGGCATATAATCCCCCTTCCAATGCCTCTACTAACAGCTGTAATCGGTGGTAGTTCCCGGCAAGGGTAATATTGCTGCAACCCAACAGCAGGAATCCCATTACCCATCTTCCTGCCCAGTTAATAAATAATGAATGAGAATCCCTTGTTTCGATGGCATCCGGAAAGCGGACACCCCGTCCGGAAAACTCCGTCTCGAGCTTGTGCATCATTTTTCCCCTTTCTTTTGATATGGAACAATTGAGTACCGGATTTAACTGCGCATAGCGCAGCATTGACCACTCGCCACATCCAGACTCAAATCTTATTTTTGAGTAACTGCGTAATCAGTCTATGGGCAGGGGAGTTACAGATCAGTTACATATTGACAAAAAATCAAAAATTAAATGCCTATGAACCATTTTCAGTAATGCTTCAGACGTAACAATAATTTCCGTCATTGCGAACACCGAAGGGGTGAAGCAATCCAGATCGATGTTGATACAGGTATTGGATTGCCGCGCCGCTTACGCGGCTTGCCAAGACGAAGGTAACCAGAAGGGTATGGGCAGCCAAATAAACCAAACTGAAAATAGTTTAGAGGCATAAAAATAAGTGAGAAAAGAGAATGATACTTTCCGGTAAGAAGGAGGAACTTTCTGGACAAGCTGCTAAGCTGCCTTGAATTGACAGTTATGAAACGTAACGTTACCGGACCACCCAAATGATTTCTCATCCGGAAAATTTAAACGAGCGTATTCAAATCATCAGGGGTTCCAGGTGCTATCAAAGCCTGGTAGAGAAGCTGGGTTTCCTGACTGGGGCTGGTACCCAGGTGCGAAAGGAGGGTATGACGGCAACGCTGATAGGTGGATAAGGCTCTGGCACGCCGGCCAAGCCGGGTGTAACAGATCATGAGACGACGGTAGAATATCTCAGCCACAGGCTCGATTTCGATGGCTCTGAGGTAATGCCTCGCTGCTGCCGTCCAGTTGTCATTGCGTTCGAGTAAAAGGCCAAGTTGTTCACTCATGTTTAAATAATGAAGATGCAGACGCTCCCGGAAAGACAGAATCCACGGTTCTGATTCCCCCGCCAAGAAACGGCCCTGATATCGGCTGACCGCCATTTGTAACGAAGCCTGCGTGGCATCCGGGAGATGCGCCACGCGATAAAATGCTATGTAATCTACCCAGACGTAACCCGTATCCAACGACAACTGACGATTTTCCAGCCGGATTGCTCTTTCATGCTGCAACAGTTTACGCAGGCGATGCAGAGTGGTTCTCAGCACCTGTCCGGCATCATCCCCCGAGGAGTCCGGCCACAGGGCATCCATTATCCGATCCTGGCTGACTGCCCGGCCACCAAGCGCACATAAATATTTCAGTAGTTCTAATGGCTTACGCTGGGTTTTCCCCTCAAAGCGTAAAGGGGTGTCATTGCATAAAACTGAAAACCGTCCGAGTGTGTAAATCCTGACCGGCCAGGGCCAGTTCTCGATGTCGGGCGATTCGGCTTTGATGTGGTATTGTCGGACCAGACCTTGCACATAAACTGTCTCAATCCTGGATTGAAGTGCCAGCGTAAACAAACTTGCCATTACTTGCGGATGGCCCCAGTAACTGGGCAAAAGAAAGTCATTCTCACGGCCAATCCGTAAACCTTCCTGCAATGGAATGAGCGCTTTGGCATCGTTACCTTCCTTGAGCCAGGAATAGGCCTTTATCAACAGACACCGGTACTTGAGCGCCGTATTCTTCATTGCAAGAGCATAACTGGTTGTTATACCAAGGTGGTCTCTGGCAACTTTCGTATTTCCCGTTTCTATCAGAATCTGTGCCAAACCTAACCGATTGATTTCACGCAGAAATGGCCTGCCTGTCTCTTCATGTAGTTTAAGGGCCGCCATAGCATCGTCAAGTGCCTGGGAAAAATTTCCCTTCAGAAATTCAATACCTGCTCTTAAGTAGCAAAATTCTGCCAGATCGTGTTTACGTTGCGCACCGAGACTCGGCTCGAGCTGTTTTAGATAGGCTTGTGCATCGGTAATATTGCCAGCTGATAATGCACTATAGGCGCAATGTGCCCACAGTATATTATTCAATACTGAGATACCGGACTCCTGCGCGATCTGCAATGCCTCATGAAATTTCTGCTCTGCAATATGAGGTGATACTGTGGTATGCCAAGCGTAGCCACCTTCAATATTCCGCCAGAGAATATGAAGCAGAGGTGGGACGGAGGGATGATCGAGCAGAGGCGCAATTTCATCGATGATCCGGCGTACCTTGCCGGCCTCACCACGCCACAGAGGAAGATATATGATAGCGCTGGCAACCGCTATCCGTAGCGACGGTTCGGTTGTTGACCGTAACACATTTTCAAACCGTGTTTCGAGAATCTCCAGCAGCGGATGGTGAGGTGCTGCAAATACCAGGCCCAGCAAATTGGCAAATACACGAATCTCGATTTCAATTGAAGGGAAATCACCATAGTCGTTCAGTAATTGCTGTAACCGTTCTCCCCATATTACAACCGGTGTCATATCATCTTCGGCATAGAGGTAGACCTCCATCATGGCACTGCAGGACAGAAACAATCCGGTACTGTCACCCGCACTCTGAAAACCGGCATAAGCCTGCTCGATATCTGATCTGGCCATATGGGTATTGAACAGGATATTACTGACCCCTCGCCAGTAAATGATCCACGGGGTAGTATCAATCACCTGTTGTGGAAAAAAGCTGATCATCTGTTGAAGGGTCTGATGTCGCCCCTGGGTAAGTAAAACTGCTGCATGGCTGTTAAGCAGCCGCGTCAGATCTTCCCATGCCTGCGCCTTGGCAAACAGCTCAGCGGCGGCCCCGGTATCCCCGTTCCGCTCCATGAGAATTGCTCCCAGTTGCAGGATGCTGCGTGATCCACGCGTGGAAAAATAATCCCCGATCCGGTCGAGCAGGAATTCACGAAACAGCGCGTGGTATTGGTAGATAACTTCTCCATTGGCTCGCCGGTCGATAAATAACCGGTGACGATAAAGGTAATCGAGCATTTCCTTTGCGCGCGGATTGCCGCTCATTTCGATCGCCATTTTCAATGTCATATGCGGCAATATGGCAGTACGTATCAGGAACTGGCGCATCGCCAGGGGCGCCTGATCGAACATCTCACTGGCAAAGTAATCGAAAACCAGCTCCATAGTTTCGGACCGGGATGCCGGGCTTACTATTCCCGTCTGTTTGAGACGTTCTATCATCAGTACCAGCCCGGCAGCCCAACCGTTAGCCTGTTCCCGCAGTGATTGCATGGCTTTCTCATCAAGAATCTGACCGGCCATCGTGGCGATTGCCCGGATTTCATCTGATGTCAAACGCAGATCTTCCCAGCCTATCCGCCCGATCAGGTTACTGGCGATCATTCGTGCAAACTGGGGTGGAGGGTCAGTACGGCTGATTGCAAGCAGACTGATACCAGCGGGAAATTCCGCCACTGCTCCCTGGATAACCACATGAAACACTGACTCCGGAACGGCTTCCTGGTAATTATCCAGTACCAGTATCGTGGTTGCGGGTATAACGGCGAAGAGGGTACGGAAAAAACGGCGGGTAAATCCTGGCAGATCCGGCAGATATTCCGGTGTCAGAAGAGGCAATACGAGACGCCTGTTGCCAGCAGCTTTACGCCCGGCCTGCGCCAGATAATAAAAAAATGTCGCGATATCAGTGTCGCCGCCATCGACCTGGTACCATATGACCGGCAGATCACGCGCTTTGACATAGCTTGCCGCCAGTGCTGTTTTCCCTGCTCCCGGTGGACCGGCAATCCATACGACAGAACGATTGTCACGTTCTTCATCCAGCAGGGTAAACAGACGATGGCGGTCAATGACGTTGAAAAGTCTTGGCTGGCTCAATTTGGCAGGTATGCGTAGTTTAGTAATGGTATATCTCCTGTTTGGCTAGTAAACACACCATCAACTCAATAGACTTATTTATATTTACTCAACTATCCAATGATTTGCCGCGTTATTTTTTATTCTTCAAGGATTATGTGGCAAAAGTAAAATATGCTCAATAGTTAATTCTACACATTAATATCAGGCAATTGCTTATTTTTACAAGTAGTTATGCAGGAATCTGAGAATCGTAACAAAGTGATAATTGAGAACCAAAATCATTGCAGATGATAATCGGTACAGTTATCGAACCCATACCGGCCACTAAATTGACAACGCATTTCTTCTCGCTCAGTAACCATGCTAGCTGTTTAGTCCCACGGTATGCTAGTGTAATCTACGGACAGCTACGGAAGGAGGAATACGGGATAAATTCTGCATGGAAGCGCCCGCACGACAGAGGCAATCCATCCAGTTGATACAAGAAGTCAGGAGAGCCTGAAAATCAGCCGGATATCGAGAATGATAAACCTGCAAAGAAGCAATTTAAAAACTATCCGATTGGCTACTTTCATATCGATATCGCGGAAGTTCAAACAGAAGAAGGAAAGAACGCCAATCAGTTGACGAGCCTTATTGTTGGAGTTGCATGGATGAACAGGAAGCAACCTGGGAAGGTTTAGTTAGTGGACGCTGATCTATGGTCGATCGTTTTGATAGCGATGGCCGTCGCTTTATCGTAGCTATCAAAAATGACCCGGCTCACTCTGATCCACGAGGATTGACACCACGGGAACGGCAAATTTGATGGTTCTCACACTCCTGGTTGATGGTTCCCACGCTGAAGCGTGGTAACGATCAACGATCAAACCAGCTCGCGCAGCTCTGGCAGTTCAGGAAACGGCCAGCCAATTTCCGGCTTTTTTCCAGCAGTAGAAATTTCTGCCCAATAACTTTCCCACGTTCTATATACCGTTGAATTGCTTCCAGCATGGTCTAGTGCACCGACCAGCAGCGCTGGCTGGCAAGCTGTTGTACTCGAGCTTTTAAGTCTGCATCGATCTTAAGTATGGGCTCTGACAAAGAAACAGATGTGTAGGAATTTTCATAAATAGTCTGTAAATACAATCTTTATCGCAAGCTTGATCGAGGTGTCAGTGCCTTATCTTTATTTATACTGATTCAAACCAGTCTTTAACCAGAGATGACGTCGTATCTGGTTTATCAGAGTTGAGTTGATGGTTCCCACGCTGAAGTATAGGAACGATCAAGACTGGAGTACCCGTGGGTCGAAGCCGATACATTATTCTGGAACCGGACAAACCGTATTTTCTGACATGCACGGTGGTTGAGTGGTTGCCCGTGTTCACCCGACCGGATGCGGTGCAAATTCTGCTCGATAGCTGGGCGCATCAGCGCCAACACGACGGCTTGGAGCTGTTCGGTTATGTGGCACTGGAAAACCACCTACATTTTGTGGCACGCGCACCGCGTCTGGATAAATGCCTTGCCAGTTTCAAGTCTTACACGGCGGCCCGGTTGATTGCGTTGCTGAAAGCACGCAAGGCAGAGCACTTGCTGACACGGTTGCGATCCGCGAAGAAGGCACACAAGATTGATCGGGAGTATCAGTTCTGGCAGGAAGGCTCTCATGCTGAAATGGTATTCAGCGAGACAGTAATGCGGGAGAAGCTGGATTATATTCACCGTAATCCTGTGAAACGCGGCTATGTGGATTTGCCAGAGCACTGGCGTTATTCGAGCGCGCGGAATTATCTCGGGTTGCCGGGGTTGATTGAGATTGATAGCTGGGTTTGAATACTATGAGGCGCTAGAGCACCCCGAAATGCGTTACCACACTGGAGCGTGGGAACGATCCATCGATCCATGTTGACCTGAATGCCAAATTAGCTAAATGGGAGATCTTCTATAACTATCACAGGCCTCATGGAAGCTTGGGCAGGAAAACACCCTATGAACGCCTGCTTGAAAAAATGCGATAATTTTTTCGGCCAACCAAGGTAATATCCATCACAGATAATGAATATATCGGCAGCCCTGATTCTGTTTCCCATCGGCATGATCCTTGGTAGTCTGTTAACTGCCGCTATCATTCAGGTTACCGATTGGTCTTTTCTCTCGCTGGAATTTCTCATACCGTTACCTTTCCCCCTGGATCAGTGGGTACAGTCGCTTTCGGATACGTTTTTCTTTACCGAGGCATGGCCTATATTGTTATTCGTCACGCTGGTCACTGTAGTAATCGTGTTCATCAGTTATTGGATCGCGTCAAATGGATTGCCTGTCAGATCTTTGAGCCCCGCTTCTCCGGCAATGGGTCTGCTGATCGTTGGACCGGCCGAGCGCATCGGTCGTGGCATGCTGATAGGCTTCAATGCCGGGATGAACTATGTTCTGCTGTTGTCACTGCTGGTTACGGTTCCAGGTGGACTTGTCATCTCGACAATATTGGCCTTGATCAACCTTGGCGCTTGTGTACGTACACTGTCCAATCACCCTGTTTATCAAACTGTGTTGAGCTATGCGACACTGTTGCTGCCAACGGCAATCCCCATCAATGTGGCAGGTCTGATCACGCTCGTAATTAACGCTGTTGCTTTCATGGCCGGCAAACCACTATCTATGTTCATAGACTGGCGACGAGCCAATCTGGTGATGTACGGCGGTATCGTTCACGGCTGCTATCGCACGGCCTTCAATATGGCTAACTTTACCGTGTCGCACCAGGATATGGGGTTCGATACCCCGTGGCTGGATAATGGCTCGGCTATCTGGTCCTTCTGCCCCGCCTCACTGTCATCCAGCCCCGGCGTACGGTGCAATACTGTTCAGGGGACGCTGCTCCACGAAACTGCTCATACTCTTAATGTGGGAGCATTTGGCTGCATCTATCACCTGATAGGCTTTGCCGATGAATTTCTCCCGATGCCATGGAGTGCCGGCACCACGCTGGGCGCCAATGCGCACGCCGAGCTGACAGCGGAGAGCGGCCTCCGCACTGCTCACCGTAATTGGATCGATATGTGGACACCCGGCCTTGCAGTGGCGGCGACAAGTAATTGTCCCGCTGTCGGAAAGGTAACGCCGATTATGGCAGCAGGAATGGTAGTCATTGCCGCCGGTGATACCCCTATCGTTGCATGCGAGCCAAACCGCACTATCATATTGGATTCAACCGGTTCGTATGATCCCGATGCTTATCCCCTGCCACTCGGGCGATTTTGGCGCATCGCACCCGGATTAAAACCTAGTGGCAGCACAGTAATGATCACTACTCCACACGCACCCATTCTGTCTTTTATTCCGGATATCGGCGGACGCTATGTCATCGATTTTTATATAACAGACGGTTCCAGCGGCGGTCCGGCCGGGATTCCCGGTCGAATCCCGATCACCATTCATGTCCTAGAAGCGGTCATCAGCAAACCGGCAGGCTCGTTGACTGTAGGCAGCTCTATTCAACTGGATCGGATACAAAGCATTACCTTGCCCGTCGGTACACCCGTCTTTACCTGGAAACTGCTGCAGACTCCCGATAATTCAATGCTCACCGATACGATCAGCATGGAAAATACCTTCGTTTTTGTTCCGGATCAGGCAGGTAATTACGAAATCGAACTATGGCTTGATCAGGATATCGTGCCACTTAGTGGAAAGAATCCGGTTACGCTGTCCCACAGCACCCGCACTATCGTTACCGTCGATTGAACCCAAAGTATGATTCTCAATGGTCATTACGGCCACGACCGATGGTACGATGGCGTGCCATTTGATGATTTTGCGCAGTCGCGGAGTTACTGGAAGGACGTTTCCGCCTGCTGTCACTTTGCTTGGAGCCGATACCGCTGGCTGGACGAGATTCCGGAATATCCCAGGTATTACCGTTGACTTCTTTGCGCGGTTCGGTGCCTTTGCGGCTGGTTTTACCGGTACCGGACACTGCGCGATCTTGCAAGGAGTATGAAGTAGGCAACGGTTTACCCCGATTATTGTTGCCGACACGGCTTTGTTCATTACTTTGCCCGCGCCGCTTTCCCTGTTCTTGCTTGTTACGCTTATCAGAACTGCGCGGTTGGGCAGATTCCGATTTGGCGTTATGATCCGGCTCAAAATCGGGTAGTGTGTGCTGCTCGACTTGGTGCCCGGTCAGGCGCTCGATATCCTGCAGCAGTTTGAACTCATCCGTGCATACCAGGGAAATCGCAGTGCCTGTCGCCCCGGCGCGGCCAGTGCGACCAATACGGTGAACATAAGCTTCCGCCACATCGGGCAGATCGTAATTCACCACATACGGGAGTTGTTCGATATCCAGGCCGCGCGCGGCAATATCGGTTGCTACCAGCACTTGCAATTCACCGGATTTAAATGCAGCCAGAGCACCGGTCCGGGCGTTCTGGCTTTTGTTACCATGAATCGCCAACGCAGGAATATCCGCTTTCACCAACTTTTTTACCAAAGCATTCGCGCCATGCTTCGTACGGGTAAATACCAGTACCTGAAACCAACGATGCGCCTCGATCAAATGCACCAGAACATCCCGCTTTTTATCGCGATCAACCCTATACACACGCTGTGAAATTGCTTCTGCAGTGGCACTATTATGAGCGACTTCGACATAAGCAGGATCGGTCAGGAGGTTGCCGGCCAGCGTTTTGATTTCATTCGGACAGGTCGCGGAAAACAAAAGGTTCTGACGCTGTCCAGGTAACAATGTAATCACACGACGGATATCGCGGATAAAACCCATGTCGAGCATACGATCAGCTTCATCCAGCACCAGAATTTCGACCTGTGATAAGTCGATCGTGTCCTGGCTCACGTGATCGAGCAAACGGCCGGGCGTTGCGACCAGGATATCGACACGACTCTTCAATCGCTTGATCTGCGGATTGATATTCACCCCCCCAAACATTGCCATTGTGGTCAATTTCAGGTATTTGCCATAAGTACGCGCACTTTCTTCCACCTGTGCAGCCAGTTCGCGCGTCGGAGTCAGGATCAAAGCACGGATCGGTGGGCGACCTTCCGATGGTCCCGGCTTGGTACGATTCGATAAACGCTGCAAAATCGGCAGGGTAAATCCAGCCGTTTTACCGGTACCGGTCTGTGCGCCTGCCAGCATATCGCGGCCTTCGAGTACCAGGGGAACCGCTTGTGCCTGAATCGGAGTGGGGGTGACATAACCTGCTTCTTCAACAGCGCGCAAAATTTCGGCAGACAGGCCGAGTTCTGAAAACAACCTAGACATGGAATAACTCCTGGTATCGAGCCTTGCATGCAACCTTGGAATTCAAGGGCAGGAACCAGTCGAGGCTGACATCTTGTATCTGAAAAGAATATCAAACGGACAGTGCTTGAAGCAGAAGCCGGGTTGACGGTGTACTGACTGATCGGAGTACACCTGCTGAGCGACAGAGTATAGCACGGATAACCTGAATCGATAATGATATCGTCATGGATGGTAAATGAAGCTCACTACTCCCAGTCGAGCAGAATCGAATCATATGATTTCCCGGATATCGGCGGCACCCCTAACCATTGATTTCTATGCAACAGACGGTTTCAGCGGAAAACAGATGTGTTTCGGCTGAATCCTGGCAATAATTCATATCCTTGGAAACAGTCAAACTTACCACCTACTACATACACCTCATACTGCCTGAAAAACCATGCCTGCCTCTATCGGACCCGATATCAGCGATCTGAACATCCGAAATTAGCAGTCAGCCATAAAAGCCAGGATAATAGCCTGCGCGAGTTGGATCCTCTAACGCACCCTGACACAATTATTTTTGAATAAATACATCTATGTGGTTCAAGAATTTACATATTTATCGTCTTACCGACTGGAAAATCACGTCTGCCGAACTCGAAGAACGTTTAGCGAAACATACACTGCAAGCCTGCCTGAGTATGGAAGCCCAGAGCCGTGGATGGGTACCTCCCGGGCTTGAAGAAACGAATATGGTCTATGCACGTGGACAGCAGATGCTCATTGCACTGGGAACGGAGAAAAAGCTGCTACCTGCATCAGTCGTCAATCAGTTAGCTAAAGTCCGTGCACAGGAAATGGAAGCACGGCAAGGATACGCACCTGGTCGCAAGCAGATGAAAGAAATCAAGGAGGTTGTTTATTATGAGTTGCTGTCACGCGCTTTTGCTATTCGGCAAAGAAGCCACGCGTGGATCGATCCGATTGACGGCTGGTTCATCGTCGAAGGGGCCAGTGTCGCTAAGGCGGATACATTCACCGAAGCTTTCCTCAAATCGACGGGTATCGGGCTAAAACGAATCAGAACAACAATAACACCGACATCGGCCATGACAAGATGGTTATCAGGTGACATTCTGCCAGCAACCTTTTCAATCGACAACGATAGCGTTTTCCGCAGCAGGGAAGACAAAAAGGTTTCTGTGAGCTACACCCGGCAACCACTTGATTCACAGGAAATCGCTAAACATATCGGAACAGGCAAAGAAGTCATTAAACTGGCTATGACCTGGAGAGATAAAATTTCTTTCATTCTGGATGAAAACATGCTGTTAAAGCGGCTGACTTTACTTGATATTGCCCATGAACCAGCAGAATCGGCTGAAGAACAGTTCGACAGTCACTTCTTTCTCATGACTGAAGAATTAAGACAATTATTACCTGATTTAATCGATGCTCTGGGTGAAGTAGACGCTGAATAACATTCACAAGAAATGGTTTTCATATATTTTTCCACCTACAATTATTCAGTTACAGTATTTCTGTAACTACACCACTGTAACCTCTCATCTTTATGCTTTAGTTTCAGAAGAAGGTGCCGTTATCGTTAATAGCAAAAATACAGCGTTGAAGTATGTGGGGATTATCACATACTGCCACACAGCCAGAGACGATAATTGATACCAGTATCTATATTAGAAATTACTGAAACTTTTAGCATATCTATCACCGTTTCCCACAGGATCAAGTGGCAGTAATTTCAAATCATTATTTATATCAATAATAAAGATGATAAATACATTTATTCTTATTATTGATTACATGAGATTAGGCGTATATGACAATGAATTCGTGCTGCAGTAAAAGCAATTACATTGATTCGTAATATGCCTATGTTAGCGTGGTTATGTTCAGTCTGGAGATAAGCTATCGACTAATAATTAGCAAATTTGATCTGTATACCAAAAGTAATTACATGGATACAAACCATCCTGTTTATTACTAGAAAATAGTTTTTATCTATTCTGAATTTAATATTTTTTAAGTAAAGAGCTGATAAATATAAAATAAGGAGGTCTACAAGTGTTTTTAAAAAACTGGGTCCAGAAATCTTCACTAATGACGATATGCGTGCTTTCATTATCTTCAGGAGCGGTAAATGCAAGCGGCAATAATCAACCATTACCAACTTTTCAATATCCCAACGTTTATAATAACTATCTACAACCTATTGCAACTGCGATCGATTATCATTCCGGGATGTTGTATCTCTTTAACTATGAGAATGATAAGTTGATTATTATCGATCCGACAAGTGTCAGTGGTTGGCCTGGAAATATCCCTCTACAACACACAGTTGTACTGCCGGAAGGTGATAAGGTTTACATCACATCAGATAATACTGCGGATCATCCCTCCTACATTATCGCGCTGAAAATAAATAATATCGATTGGGATGCCGGATCCGTTACGCTTGCATTAGAAGCCATAATGGCAGCGGACAGCCCGAATACACCGTCAGAATTCCCATTTGTTGAGCCGACCAATAATGCCCAAGCAGTTCCAAACTGGTTAATAGGTAGAGGAACAACTCAAATTCATGGCCCTACATTATTACCTTATTCGGATTTTCTCTATTTTACAGAACTCACTTCGGATAGAGTACGTATCATTAATCATAAGACAAATGAATTTGTAACCGGACTGGATCCCATCGCTATACCCGGCTATACAGAGCAAACGCATGGGATTACCTTTAATCAGTCAGGTACTATTGGCCTTGGAACGGGATATTTTTTTGATAATAGCGTAATCGATGTTTATAAGCCCAATAGAGAAACGGGTGAATTACAAGTAGTTGGGCAAATTATGCTGGGCGATGAGAAAAGACATGCAGCATTCACCCATTTTGTATACTGGCTGGATGAACGATATGCTGTAACTGCCTCTATGCAACTTGATAAAACTTCACTTACTCCTGCTACCACCAGACAAATTATCCCACCCAGCGTATGGCTGCTTGATACTGTAGAAGGAACCGCAACTCAGATTCTCAGGCATACCAGTCATGCGAATGGGAAAGGTGTTTTCCGCTCTGCTTCTGACATAGCGGTAGTCAATGGCAAGCTCTATATTGCGGAAGAAGATTCTCTTGATTTTACCTTTGCTGATGATGGGTATATTTCCGTTTACGATCTCACTGATCGTTATAAACCACGATTCATAAAAAGACTCAAACCAGGTCAGGATTTGCCTACCGGTTACTCAGTCGCACACACGATCAGCCCGACGCCAGATCATCGTTACTTAATAGTGGCAAGTTGGGTTTCTGGCTATGTACTCAAAATTGACACGGTAACTGATACCGTTGTTAAAGTTTGGGGACCTAATGACGGTCTAATCAAACCCCACGGTATTTATACTGCAGGTGGTCTTCGTTAATTATTAGTTACTGTATGTCCCGGCCTGCCTTCTCTCATTTAAAGACATGTCAAATGAGAAATTCAAGGTGGGCCGACTTCGAAAATACGACATACAAAATAGCTATCAGGATTAATAAGAAAAAGGTAGATAAAATGAACCCAGGAATCTTACAAAGATGCCATTTTCTAGCCATCATTGTTGTATTCTTTACGTTTTTCCACGCCGATATTAAAGCAGCAACCATTACGCTATCCCGCCCAGTACCGCTACAGGCTGAAACAATTACTCATCTGAAACAGGCAGGTACTGTCGAAAATGATCAATGGCAGTTAGTCGTTTTCGGCTTCACTCGCTGTAAGGATGTCTGCCCCATGTCACTCGCAAATTTATCCATGTTAATCAAGGCAGCGGCTGACGAGCAGATTGATCTCAGTGGGACTTTTGTCACAGTCGATCCGGACAGAGATACAGAAGCAATCTTATCCGGCTATACGAAAAGCTTTGGCTCCGACATTAATTATTTGCGCTTTGAAGGCGAAGCACTTGAACGTTTCAAAGCTGCTTTTGAAGTAGAAGTTATTTTTTATACAAAAAATGCGGGTAACCAACTCAACTACCAGGTTGATCACAGCACCACAGCCTTCCTGATTGATCCGGCAGGCAGAATCAGAGTGATATTCGATGCACTGCAAGATGCAGCAAATATGGCCAAAATATTCCGCGACAATAAAGAATTATTCAAATCATGAACTGGATCTTAACACCCATAATATTGATCATGATGGTCGGGTCTGTGTCTGCCATGCAAATAAAGGCGGATCCACGATCAATCGTCGCCTTTATGGATAAATCCCTCTCACCTGAGCTGGATATTTTACGTGTGACAACAGATATTTCACCGGATAACAACCATCTCATATTTCAGGTTAAAACGAGAGGAGAACGCCTGCGGGGAGAAAACAATGATTATCTGCTCCTCCATATCATGCAGGAAAAAACATATGCTCTTCTCCTGCCTATCAATAAGGGAAAAGAGAGTCAAGTACTGGTATATGAACGCTTACCTCAATCAGAATCCAATGAGGTATCCCGCATCCTTGGTAAATTCAAGGAAGATAAACACTCAGCAGATTTTAATGCCACTTCCATATTCCGGGGAGGAGAATTCAGCATACCGCTTACCTGGCTTGATTTCAACGCTGATTTCAGTTTTGACGCCTATACGGTTCAAGCCAGCATCAATGGGGATATATTACAGATTAATAAAGTATATGATCAGGCAAGAAAAGGACGCCCAGAAGAAAAGCGATTTTCAGCCATTGCCTTACTCAATAAAATCTGCTCACCTAAATAGCACCATCATACAAAGATAGCTCTTTTATAAACGAAGCGCGAAAAGATATAGATATACTGAATTACAACGATCGCAATGATTGCGATCGTTGTAAATGAGACGGTTACAAACAGGAGATCAATTTAATACCCCGAAGAAGTTCCCGGTTGTTCCTGTTTTCTTTGCTGATGTTTTTCACGCCATTTATCATGACGGCGCTGTTTCAGTTCCTGCAGTTTGGAATATTGCTCCGGGGTCAGTATCGTTTGCAGTTGTGATTGAGTTTCCTCATGTATTACTTTCATTTTCTCTCCCTTCTGCTTGAAAAGTGCATCAAGCTGGGATTTCTGGTCGCCAGTCAGCGATAACTCCTTATCCAACCGCTCTATTTTTTTGGCACGATACTGTTCATAATCACCTTTATGTCCACCTGGATTGGCAGCGACCGTCAACGGAAATACTAAAGCAAATGCGATACCGATGAGTTTAGCGTTCATAGTTCAGTTCTCCTAGTTTTAATGGTCAAAGACAGAGCGGCTCCTCTGCTGCTCTCGAAGACAACTATACGCAGACAATGCGTAAATATTTTGCAGCGATTGTGCAAACAATGTGAAAGTTAAAATACTGCTACGTTTCAGCACTGATCGATGTTTTGTGGATCATCACGATATCGTGCCTCAATGATGGACAACCAGACCGGACGATGATTCACCAATCTGTCTGAATTATTCGAATTCGTCTGACTTATCCCGTATTTCATCTTTATAGTCATACCATTTCTTGTACACTATTCCCCGCACAATCTATGGTCATTGCAACTATTTGTTAATGGAAAGGAAAAATTCATGATTTTCTGGCGCGTCAAATCGCTAGATGCCATTCTGGCTACAGCCGAAAAGAAAAGTCTTCATCGTTCCCTGGGTGTGTGGCAGTTAACCTTTCTGGGTGTGGGTGCAATTATCGGCACCGGTATTTTCGTATTAACTGCCGAAGCCGCACAGAAAGCAGGCCCCGGTATGATGATTGCTTTCATCATTGCCGCTTTCGTCTGCGCTGTTGCGGCACTCTGTTATTCTGAGCTTGCTTCGATGGTCCCTGTCTCCGGGTCTGCTTATACCTATTCCTATGCGGTATTGGGCGAATTCGTGGCATGGGTCGTAGGCTGGGCGTTGATACTCGAATATTCCGTGGCAGCTGGTGCAGTCGCCGTCGGCTGGTCCGGTTACTTCGTCGGGCTTCTGAACAATTCTCCCCTGGGAATCGAGATACCCTATGCCTTAGCGAACGGCCCCTTTGCCGGTGGCATCATTAATTTGCCTGCGGTGATCATTTGCATGCTGGTTGTCGGTCTGCTGGTGGTCGGTACACGGGAAAGTGCCACGTTCAATGCTGCACTCGTCGTTGTCAAAATCGCTGCCCTGACAGCTTTCATAGCGCTCGCGTTGCCGGTTACTAATATAGAAAATTTCCAGCCTTTCCTGCCCCTGGGAACCTCGGGAGTCGTTGCAGCGGCCGCTTCTATTTTTTTCGCCTATGTCGGCTTCGATGCCGTATCGACTGCAGCAGAGGAAACCAAAAACCCGCAGCGCAATATCCCACTGGCGCTCATCGGCTCACTGGTGATCTGCACGCTATTTTATCTTCTGGTGTCAGCTGGTGCGATCGGCGCAATCGGTGCACAGCCATTGACAGACACGGCGGGTCAGGGACTCATGCCTGGTTCCAGAGCACTGGCCGAGCAATGCAAATCGCTCGCGGTAGTGGGACAGCAACCGCTCGTCTGCTCACGCGAAGCATTAGCGCATGTGCTGCGCGAAATCGGCTGGGGGAAAGTCGGTAATTTACTCGGCCTGGCTGCTTTTCTGGCACTTCCCTCAGTCATTCTCATGATGCTGTTCGGCCAAACCCGTATCTTTTTCGTCATGTCCCGTGATGGCCTGTTACCAGAGGTATTAAGTCGCGTTCACTCGCGTTTCAAAACTCCACATATCGTCACGCTGGTCACCGGTGTCGGCGTCACAATCGCCGCCGCCTTTCTTCCAGTAGGAAAGCTCGCAAATATTTCTAACTCCGGTACGTTGTTCGCTTTTCTGGTTGTGGCATTGACGGTCATGATTCTCCGCATTAAAGATAAAAACCGC
Source organism: Nitrosomonas sp. (assembly GCA_039794425.1). Taxonomy (GTDB): domain Bacteria; phylum Pseudomonadota; class Gammaproteobacteria; order Burkholderiales; family Nitrosomonadaceae; genus Nitrosomonas. The sequence goes on from JBDIVK010000002.1 coordinate 103,622, forward strand.
ACCAGGCCGTTCAAAACCCCCGGAATCTGGCTAATAGGACCACTCGCTATCAGCGGTTGTATAACGCTCTTTTTATTCCTGCCAACAGATGCCAAACTGGTATTCCCGATCTGGACGGGAATTGGATTAATTTTCTATTTTCTTTACGGCTACCGGAAAAGCCACGTCGCACTGAATATCGATACACCTTCCGGTGGTGAAGATATCATCAGGCCCATCCGATCCCTGGCGGATTACAGTGATGAGACTGAGTCAGCCAAACACAAACGCTGAAGTGAGTAGCTGTTTCCCGATATTACGCTGCTATCTCAAACAGTCAGGAGAAAGCATAAGGTACGAATGCCATTCAGCGTAATGCCAGGAGATACTTATGCATACTGCTTACATTACCCATCCCATCTGCCTCGAACATAACATGGGGTATGATCATCCGGAATCGCCTGAGCGACTGCTGGCCATTAAAGATCAACTCATCGCTTCGGGGATCTTTCCATTCCTGCAACAATATGAGGCACCGCGCGCCACCCATGCACAGCTCGCACGTGTTCATGCGGAAAGTTATATTCATGCCATTGAAGCCGCCGCGCCACACAGCGGGCTGATCAGCCTAGATGCCGACACATTCATGAATCCGTTTACACTGGAAGCGGCATTTCATGCCGCCGGTGCACTCGTTCTGGCAACCGATCTGGTCATAACCGGGCAGGTGGAAAATGCATTTTGCAATGTTCGTCCCCCTGGCCATCACGCGACATATGACCAGGCAATGGGTTTCTGCTTTTTCAATAACGTCGCCGTAGGCGCTGCCCATGCCATGGCACAGCATGGTTTAGAACGGGTAGCCATCGTGGATTTCGATGTTCACCATGGCAATGGTACTGAGAATATTTTCAAAAACGATCCTCGCGTCATGCTCTGTTCTACTTTTCAGCACCCGTTTTATCCATACTGCGGTGCCAACAGCAGCAATGATCATATTATCAACGTGCCGCTTGCCGCACATACGGATGGACAGGGATTTCGTTCCGCTATTAGCCAATACTGGCTGCCGGCACTGGAAGCTTTCCGGCCGGAAATGATCTTTATTTCTGCCGGGTTTGATGCCCATCGTGAAGACACTCTGGCATATCTGAATCTGATTGAGGCGGATTATGCCTGGGTAACCGAACAGATCAAAACAATTGCTGATAAATACGCGCAAAAACGTATCGTTTCGGCGCTGGAAGGAGGGTATGCATTGCATGCACTGGGTAGAAGTGTCACAGCGCATATCAGAGTGCTGTGTGATTTACAAATCGCCGGTGATCAATAATCCTCCAGGCTGTACTCGTAAAACTTGTTTGATTTTACCTGCTGCAATGCTCGCAGTGATTCGAGCATTGCAGCGGCAATAGTGAACAGGAAATTTACCGACTACTGCGCAGGTTGTGATTTTTCCAGTTTTCTCGCCTGACGTTTCTCACGCCATTCTGCATGACGACGCTGTTTCAGTTCCTGCAGTTTGGTATGTTGTTCAGGTGTCAGGATCGATTGCAGCTGTGACCGGGTTTCCTTACGCACCGCTTTCACTTTCTCTCCTTGTTGCTTGAACAGCGTTTCAAGTTGGGTTTTCTGATCATCAGTCAGCGACAATTCCTGATTCAGCCGTTCTATTTTCTTGGCACGATAATGTTCGAAATCGCCTTTATGATGTCCCCCGGGGCTTGCTGCTACCGTCAAGGGAAATACTAAAGCAAACAAGATACTGGCAAATTGGGTATTCATGATTCAGTCCTCCTGATTAATGGTGATTCAATCGAAAGAGCGTTGTTTTGTCGCCCTTGAAGAGAACTATACGCAGCAAATGCGTAAACATTTCGCAGCGATTATGGAAAGAATGTGAAAGTTGAAGCTGATAATACGGATCGACCGATATCACGATTGCTACTCGATACTTTGCGGGTCATAACGGTAACCCGCGCCATAAACCGAGTGGATCACTTCTTTTTCCGGAATCAGTTCCGCTATTTTTTTTCTCAGCTTTTTGATATGACTGTCTATCGTTCTGTCTGAAACGATACGCTGATCCTGATAGATCAGATCCATCAATTTGGCACGTGAGAAAATACGCCCTGGCTGTTGATACAACGTGTAAAGTAACTGAAATTCAACGGCAGTCAGCTCGATTTCGCGCCCATCGTACTGAACTTTGAAACTCTGCGGATACAGCTTAAGCGTCTGCTCTGCAGAATTTATGGCAGGCGACTGTAGCCTGCGCAACACCGCTTTGACGCGTGCTACCATTTCCCTGGGACTGAAAGGTTTACAGATATAATCATCAGCCCCCATTTCCAACCCCAGCAAACGATCGATTTCTTCGACACGTGCGGTCACCATAATGATCGGCACCTGGCTGAAACTGCGGATATCACGGCAAATATCGAGACCATCCCGTCCCGGGACCATCAGATCCAGCAGTACCAGCTCGACTGCATTCTCCTTTAACCAGGGAACCACCTCCAGTCCTTGACTCAGGCAATGTGTCTGGAAACCGGCATGCTGCAGATAATCGGCTTCCAGACTGGCCAGTTTAGGTTCGTCTTCGACGATCAGGATACGATGCTTCATGGCGTAATCGGTAATGCAATACGCATCGCGAGGCCGCCCAGATCCGAGTGCGAGGCTACCAGCGTCCCCCCATGCGCTTTGACAATATTAGTGCAAATGGCCAGCCCCAGACCTGCTCCCCCCAGATGTCGGTTACGTGAATGATCGACACGATAGAAGCGATCAAACAAGCGGGCAATATCCTGTTCCGAAACACCAGGACTGCTATCCGCCAGTTCAATCATCAGCTTATCCCCTGAACGCTGAACTGTGATTTCCATCTGCCCTCCCGGATCAGTGTGGTTCAGGCTGTTAGTCAGTAAATTGCGGAACAATTGTGACAGCCGGTCGGGATCAGCATTGACCAGAACAGGTTTGAATAACCGATTGGTCCATTTGATGCCGATTTGCTTGTGATTGAAATCATGTGTGAAAGCAGCCAGGTCTTCCCGCAATAGCGGTACAGGGTCGAGCAATACCTTCCGATAGCTCAAAGCGCCCTGATCGGATAAAGCCAGCTGGTAAAGATCTTCGGTCAGACGGTTAAGCCGCATCACGTCTCCTGATAAGGATTCGATCGCGTCAGGAGTAAGCGGGCGGACGCCGTCCATAAGCGCTTCCAGCTCACCACGCAAAACGGCCAGCGGAGTGCGCAATTCATGGGAAATATCGGCGACCCATCGCCTGCGACTTTGTTCCGCCTGCTCCAACGCAGCAGCCATGTCATTGAAATTCAGCGCCAGTTGACCCATCTCGTCGTTTGATGTGACCGGCAATCTGGCTTTGTAATCCCCTACTGCCAGCCTTTTCGCCGCTGCAGCAATTCGCTTAAGCGGTCGCCCGAGATGATAAGCCAGAAACCAGGCAATCAGCGCAGACAACACTACCATGGTCAATGCGATCCAGAAAAACAGGTTAGCCTGCTGTTCCATGAAGTAAATGTCACTGGCCTGACTGACCGGATTTCCCGGTAGCAATCCAAGAAACCCTACCGTCCGGTATTCATATTGAATAGGATGCAGATTCAATTGAGAAAGCGATTCTTTCTGTCCAAACAGAATCGATTTGTCTGCATCCAACAGCATTACCCGCAACCCGAACGGGAACCACTTTCTTTTGGCTTCTTCGGGCATGACTGAAGGTGGCCACCATTGATCGGGTTCCCGCTGCGCCTGTTCAACCACCCATTTCGGCGGACGATGCCGATGTGGATCAGCATGCCACAACAATGAAATCCAATTTTGCTTGTTTCCTACCAGTTCTCCCCAGCCACGATGCTCGGCGTAGTATTCCTCCAATACGTCAATGACTTTATCCAGCCTCTCCTGCTGCCTTTTTTCGACAAATTCAGCGAACCCTTTCTCCAGTGACCAGCGGGTAAAAAAGTGCATTCCCATCACCACCAAAAAAGTGGTCAATAGAAAGGCCAGGAATAATTTAACTCTGATCGACATAGACCATCTATTTTTTCAAACACGTCCGGCAAAAGCTCAGTACTCAAAAACAAAATGCCCCTCGGATCATACTAAAATTCAAGCTAAAATAATGCATTCAATATTTTCATCGGACCAATGTCCACACACCAAACCAGCCGGCTTTTCACCCCCTATCTCCTGGATATGCCCGATCTCATCATTTCCACTCAAATAATACTCCAGCCAAACAAGCTGAAAATCAGGTTCATGAATGTAAGACCCGTCTCAAAGATATCTCAAATTGACGTATCCGATTATATGAATACGATTGTCTCGAGGAACTGTGCAAATAATATGAATGACCCTACCGGAGGGTACGGACCAAGAAACAAATTAAATTACTTCTCGCCATTTATGGATATTCAAGATCCGGCGACAAGGCTGAAAATAATAGCCAATAGTCTCGCAGAAAAAATCACATGCAGCTACAGCAGTACAGCCTCCTAGAACCACTCACGTTTTTACACATTAAATAAATATTCAGGCACAGGAGTAAATCGATGATCGGTGAAAACCTGATCAAAACTATCATAGCACTGGCGGTATTTATTCTCGCAATGGCAGTACTAGGCTATTTATTTGAAGAGGAACTGACGATAGGAACAAACTGGATCGTTGATCAAATCGGTTTTCTTGGCCTTTGCTTCATTCTACTGTTCACAGACACACTGATTACACCATTTCCGCCGGATATTCTGTTGCTGGTAATTGCCAAAAGCGCACTGGCCGAATATTGGTTCATATATGTACTGATACTCAGTATCGTTTCCTGCGTTGCCGGTATGCTCGGCTGGAGCATCGGCCGCTGGCTGGGGCATTTCGAATTCGTAAAACGCATTCTCAGGGAACTCGAGGAAGATCAACGGGAATTCATACGCCGGTACGGGTTCTGGGCTGTAGCGATCGGATCGATCACCCCATTTCCATTCTCGATAACCTGCTGGGCAGCAGGTATGATGGCGCTGCGTGGGATGACAGTTCTTACTGCCGTACTGACATTTCGTATTCCGCGGTTCTTCCTCTATTACTGGCTGATTATCGCAGCGGACAGATGGTTGTAAGAAAATATATCCGGAGTCAGTCCATAATCAACATCCTGCACCAGCATCCATACACCTACCACAATCATAATACTGCCAGCGGCGATATTCATTTTTCTCGCTTTCCCGGCATCGACCAATAACACAGTTTGGCCTGCCATATATGCATAACCGAGCTTTATCCCCCCTACTGCTATTACAGCAATGCACATGATCACCCACACATCCGAAGAAGATAAGGTGGACAAATCGAGAAAAGCAGGAAAAAACCCCAGATAGAATAAAATAGCTTTCACATCACCTAGCGTAATGAATAATCCGGCCAGAAAACTGGATAATAGAGAAGTTTCCAGCACACCCTTAACCTTCCCGGATTTCGGTTGCAGCTTGAGCAGATCAGCTCCCAGCCAGATAAGATAAATCCCACCCACATACTTTACCAGTATGAACAGACTGCCCAGCATTTCAGCCAGTACGGATAAACCCAGTACTGCAATAGCAATAAGGAAAACATCGCCCAGCACAACCCCCAGCGCCACCCCTGCCCCCTGCACAAAACCGAAGGCGACCGATCGTGCAATCACAGTCAGAACACTGGTACTGGGAAGCGCCGCCAGGACAATCATGGCACCAAACAGACTCATAATGCTGGCCCATGACATATTGATTTCTTCAGTAAAGATCACTCGCCCTTGATTTGAGAAACAGAGTAATTCCACTCTAATTTACCCAGAAATTTGAGCTCGCCCCCGGGAAAATACAACGGTTTCTCGAAGTCACGAGCTTGACCGGGTGGAATATTGAGATACATGTTTTCGTTACTTTCCCCGATAGTCACGCATTCCTGTGAATCTGATTCGCCTTTACAGTCCTTCATAGTGATCAACAGATCGATCTGCTTAAGCGTGAATGCCTGTGAATCGTTTTTGATACGGCCCGACAACTTGTACCCACTGTGGCTGGGTTTGAGCGTCACATTTTCGAAAGCCAGTTCCTCAAGGGAAATACGGGAAAGAGAGCGATCTTCCTCACGTTCATTCAGAAAATAAACAAGACTACCGACTACCGCAGCAAAAGCGATTATTCCCACGGCCACTTTACGGAACCACATTGATACGATAAGCAATATCAGTATGACAATACCAATTATCCAAACCATGATGCTTCAGTTCTAAGTTGTAGTGTTGGTTACCCGGCTCAGCCGGATTTTTGAAATCTATCAACATCTGGTATGTCACAGCTTCTTGGCATACCAGATGTTTCGATCCAGTGAAAATATTTTGGAACGCTGTGCCAGTCAATCAAAACTTTGACCTTGGCAGCTAGCAAAAAGAGGTTGAGGATACCACGCTACTGTCGTATTCATAAACCTCGACAGGCACTCTTCCGCGCATCAACAGTAACGGGCAGATCGTATTACTGATAACCTGACTGACCACGCTGCCATGAATCATGCGCTTGATGCCTGACCGTCCATGGGTGCTCATCACAACCAGATCGGCATCTTCCGCATAAACGATACGGGCGATGATATCAGCCGGATCTCCTACTTCAACCTGGCAGCGGGATGAGACACCCGCAAGCTGCAACCGTAACTGTATCCGCTCCAGATAACTGATTGCCTGCCGGATCATGGGCCGTTCTCCGGAATAACCCGGGCCGATAATTATCCGCTTGTCTTTCGACCCATCATCGGTGTCATCCGGTTCAACAATCCGCACCAGATGAACAGTCGCACCTGTATTCTGTGCAAACTGACAGGTGACAGGGATAGCCGTCTCCGCCAGTGGTGTACCATCGAGTGGCAGGAGAATGGTACGGGGTAAAGGATCAGACTTCACCACAGCGCCGGCAGGTACCAGAAATACCGGCGGACGAGCATTACGTACCACTTCATCCGCCACACTACCGAGTAGCGCCAATCCGAGACCAGTTCTGCCATGTGTCGACATGGCGATCAGATCGACGAATGCCTCTTCCGCCAGATGCAGAATGCTTTCAGCAGGTGTCCCTGATAAAAATTGATTCGCCACCCTGAAACCAGCCTGGCTAAGCTGCTGGGCCACCACGTATACCCGTTCACCGGCTTCATTCTCGTTCGATACGAGAATTCGCTCTGATTTAAATCGCCTGACAGTATTGTTAAACAGAGGAAAAGGGGAGGATGACAATGCCGTCATCAATAGAAATTCGGTTCGCTCTGGTGCCGTAAAACGTAGCAGATGGGGAATGGCCTGTTCCGCCAATTCAGAGCCGTCCAATGGTATCAGTGCCCGCCTGATCATATGCATATCCCCCTATTCACAGACACTTAGCAAGTATAGATTTACCCCTACCTATTTTCCAGATGGGTACGAATATTTTATTTTAAGGACAGCTCTATTGCGAGCCGCGTTAGCGGCGTGGCAATCCAGCATTTTTGCCACTGTTTTTCTGGACTGCTTCGGTGTAACCGCCTCATGTAAAGACATGGGATGAAGAATTACCGCAGAGTTCATCCCAGCTAGTGCTGTCTTTGCGAGCTGCGCAGCAGCGTGGCAATCCAGAAAAGCACCGGAAGTACATCAACTTTGTGCCCTCGCCAACACCGCTTCTGGATTGCTTCACGCCTGTGGCGTTCGCAAAGACGGAGGCTGGTAAATTACTACTCGGTGCATAAAATCCCCGTCATCGTGAGGCTACGCGGGACGGGTAATCCACCACCCACCGCCGTATTGCGAGCCGCGTTAGCGGCGTGACAATCCAGTGTCCAGCCCCTCGTCCCCAAGCTATGAAGTAAAAAAGCCTGACTACTCTCCATACTGCCTTCGCCGAACAATGCTCGGGAGCCTGCCTTTTTCTACCTACAAACGTCCGCTTCTTCTTAAACGACGGTTGACCATCCAATGATAAAGCGATGACAGCAGCGGCCGAATCACCGGCAAACCAATCAGCCAGGCCAAAGGTTTCAGCACAGGAACCCGAGACATCAGCAAAATATACGCATCCAGCTCAGACCGGATGCGTTGATGTTCATCACGCACGTGCAATTCGCTCACAGCCTTTCGGGGATCGATACCGATATCACGCAGATGCGCATCCTGTCCCGTGATATCGAACCAACATACGTCTTTCCCACCTTCTCCTACCAGCTTCTCATAGTTTTCTCGATCCTTGATACAGCTGGGACAGGCCCCATCGTAATAGACAGTGATCTTTTTCCCTTCCTCACTCATGATCGCCCCTCCGATGAACCATACTCCCTCACCGACTATGGAAAATCTGCACACAATTAGTATGATATATACAGCCTGCCTCGTGTAGAAATAACTTCTGCGCCAATCTTACAATTGATTTAATCGCTCCGAAAATAGAGGAAGCATACTCTTTAGACAACTTAAACAAGGGCTCGTTTTCAACAAAACTTGCCATTTCTGACTTAAGTTTCCTGGATCTGAACCACACAAAACAGATTATCATCGGGATCGGCCAATACGACAAAATCATCCTCTGGCTGATAACGCCACGGGTAACGGCTCGCTCCCAGCCTGATGAGTCTTGCTACTTCAAGCTCCTGATGCTCCGTATAAAGATCCAGGTGCAATCTGCTTCTTTTTCCAGTGCGCTTCACCGGAACCTGATCCAACGAAATATTCGGCCCCCTCCCACTCGGGTCACACAATACTATCCATCCTCCTTTTGCGGGTTCTCTGGGAATATAGTGCAGCGCTTCCTGCCAGAAAACCGCCATCTTCTCAAATTCATAACAACGTATGACTATCGAACCGATTTTCATCTGCCTGCCTATTGTCGTCTATGGCTTAGTAACGTACTGACATAACTCTTCTGATCAGAACCGCTGACTGTTAAGAAAATCTTTACGCTACAGACTTATGCAATCTGTTCACCAAATTGAATTGCATTCCCGTACGGGTCATCGATCTGCATTTCATACATTCCCCATGGTTGGGCAGTCAACTCATACCGGAAAGATACCCCGTTACGCTTGAACTCATCGAACAATACCTGGATATGATCGACTCGAATATAACAACTGCTCTGGCTTCCAAGCATCTTCGCATCCTCCTCCGTCAGAGTCTGCCAGAAATGGATTTCAGCAATGTTTCTACGTACGATCAGATGTTTGTATTCTGGAAACTTTGCCACAATCCGGAAATTCAGCTTCGTCTCAAAAAACTCGGCAGTCTTCTCAATATCTCCCGATGGAAGCTGAGGAATCGCTGAACTCAAATTGGCATCCGGCATAAGCCCTCCCTGGCTGAATTGTCTACATAGCGCCATCCGCGAAAAAAAATTCCGGTCACTCCCATTTGCCTAACCTTTAAATAAAAAGATAGTTAGCTGTCATTAAACCAATAAATCGTGTTTATTATAAGATTAACGCAAGAGCGAGATCAGTAATCTCCTGACCATTAAGAAGCCGATAAAGTTATTAGTGGATTTCAGGTAGATTACAGTGAAAAAATACCTTTCATATCACGACATAAAAATGCAAGAATGTAAAAGAGATTGAATATCCAAAAAGCATTATCAGGATTCCCAAATATACCCGAACAACCCGTTTCTCCTTGGCCAGAGTCACAAAGTAACCCATTATTCAGAACCGATTAAAACTGCAAGAACCGCAACTGAAAAAGCGGAAGGAAAGCTTTCTTTGCCAATACCAGAACCGCTGTCGTCACAACAAAAAAGCTTTATCCAGGCAAGCCTGAATGCACCTGATTAGCTCGAAGAACGTGAAATGGAAGTAGCCGAAGAAAAACGCCGTCAGAAAAAACAGGAACTCGAAGGCATGATCGCAATACGTTGAAGCAGCAACCATCAGCGTAAAAAATTGCTTTCGCAATCACGATCATGAAAAGCAAGGAGCTTGAAACGCAAAACTATCATCATACTAAGGCAACACTCCTAGCTGCACTGGTTGTACCTGAGGGCGAGGAATTCCTTAAAGTATGCAAGCTTCGATGACGTTTTCGGAAATAAACTCTTTGATCACACAGTAAAAATCACTGGCACTTTCCCAGAGTACACCGGGCCGCACAATTCTTCTGCGGTAATCGCACCGATTAACGCACGGCAGTCCAGATTCTTTCCTTGATGGCATACATAATGCCTGTAAAGATGAGCAGGAAAATCAGCACTTTCATCCCGGCACGCTTTCTGTCTTCCAGCATGGGTTCCGCGGCCCAGGCCAGGAATGTCACTACGTCCCGGGCATATTGTTCCATTGTCTGCGGTGTGCCATCTTCGTAGGTGATCATATCTTCCGCTAACGGCGGCACCATCGCGATGATATGGCCGGGCATATATCGGTTCCAAAACTGGCCCGCACGCAGGGTCACTCCTTCCGGAGCCTCTTCATAGCCGGTCAGGATGCCATAAACATGGTCAGGGCCACGGTGACGAGCCTTGATGATCAGGGAAAGGTCAGGGGGCAGGGCTCCGTTATTGGCAGCTCTGGCTGCGTTGTGGTTGGGATAGGGCGATTTGAAACGATCACTGGGCAGACCAGGACGCTCGTACATCTTACCCTCATCATCAGGCCCGTCGGTATACGTATATTCCGCAGCAATCGCCTTAATCTGCGCTTCGCTGTAACCAATATCTTCCAGGTTGCGAAAGGCTACGTATTTCATGCTGTGGCAAGCAGCACAAACCCGGCGGTAAATCATGTAGCCACGCTGGAGCGATGCACGATCGAATGTACCCAGTGGCCCGGAGAAATGCCAGTCCTGGCGCGGCAGCTGGATCGGCTCAGCAGTATAGGCTACGGACGACAGCACCACTGCCAGAACGGAAAACGATGTGAAGATAACTAATCGTATGGTTTTCATGGCCTTATTCATTCTTTCCGTCTGTTGCACGCTTGTCTGCCTGTAAAACCGCCTGGTGAATGCTGACGGGCGGCTCACGCCCTGTCTCAACTTTGCTGAGCAACGGCACCACAACCAAAAAGAACGCATAATAATAAGCCGTTGCAGCCAGGCCGAGATGATTGAGCGGGATATCCAGTAGCTCTGCATCAGCAGGCTGGGACCCCACATAACCGAGGAAGATGAAGTCAAGTACCAGGGTGAGCAGGAAAAATCGGAACAATGGGCGGAAACGTGCACTGCGGACTGGATGCGAATCCAGCCACGGCAGAAAAAACAGCAGAATGATCGAACCGAACATCGCAATCACTCCACCCAGTTTGGCATTGATCAGGATGATGTCCGTAAATGGAATACTGATATCGAAGGTAATCGCGCGCAACATGGCATAAAAGGGGAGAAAATACCATTCCGGCATAATATGTGCCGGCGTGACCAGCGGATCAGCCGGGATGTAGTTATCCGGATGACTGAACACGTTAGGCATGTAGAACACAAACACTGCATAGATCACCAGGAAGATCAGCAGCCCGAACATGTCCCGCATTGTGTAATACGGGTGGAATGGCAGCGTATCCTGTGGTTTTTTGGCATTGATGCCCAGCGGGTTGTTCGATCCGGCAACGTGCAGCGTACAGATATGCAGTAGTAACACGAAAACAATGATGAAAGGCAGCAAGTAATGCAGTGCAAAGAAGCGCGTCAACGTTGGATTATCGACAGAAAATCCGCCCCACAACAAGGTAACGATATCGTCTCCGATCAGTGGAATGGCGGAAAACAGATTAGTAATTACAGTAGCACTCCAGAACGACATCTGCCCCCATGGTAAAACGTGGCCGATAAAAGCAGTCGCCATCATCAGGAGGAAAATCACAACCCCCAGAATCCAGAGCAGTTCGCGCGGCTTTTTATAGGAACCATAATACATACCGCGAAAAATATGGATATAAACCGCAATAAAAAAGAAAGATGCGCCATTCATATGCACATAACGGATCAGCCAGCCGCCGTTGACATCGCGCATGATACGTTCCACAGAGTCAAAAGCAAACCTGGTATCAGCGGTATAGTGCATAGCCATCACAATGCCGGTAACCATCATTACCACCAGCATAAACGTGGCGATAGCCCCGAAATTCCAGAAATAATTGATATTGCGGGGGACGGGAAATACCTTGTATTCTTTCCTCATCAACGTAAAGATCGGAAGACGCTGGTCGATCCACCTGATGACCGGATTCTTGAAATTCGCGCGCTCAGTGCTGCTCATTTTATGACTCCTGGAATTTCCTCTTTTAGCCAATCTTCACTATAGTGTCGCTGACAAAGGCGTATGGTGGTACCGCAAGATTTTTCGGTGCCGGGCCCTTGCGGATACGGCCTGAAGTATCGTAATGCGAGCCATGGCAAGGGCAGAACCAGCCGCCGTATTCTCCACGTGAATCAGTGATTTTCTGCCCTGCAGGCACGCAACCCAGATGTGTGCAGACACCGATGACAATCAGCCATTCAGGCTTTTGTACGCGTGCGGAATCCGTTTCCTTGTCTCCCAACGCAGCGGCATCATCCTTCTGTGCCCGCGCAATTTCCTCAGGTGTACGATGGCGAATGAACACCGGCTTACCACGCCACATGACCGTTCTGGCCTCTCCAACAGGAATCTGGCTGATATCGACCTCAATCGTGGCTAGCGCCAGCGTATCTTTCGCGGGATTCAGGGAGTTGACCAGGAACGTAGCAGCATACGCGGCCCCTACTACGCCGAAAGCCGCTCCGGAAAGGCAGAGAAAATCGCGGCGTGTTGCGTCTTCCTGCCCATCACCTTGTCCATCACCCTTATTGTCGTTGGGAACTTCACTTTTTGCTGTCATCGTATCGGCTTACCAAAAAATTTATGAGGTTATATACTTCCAAACCATTCTAAGCTTGGCCTGTTCACCCGCCTAGTACAGGCAGGCTTGAAATGAAATACACGCATCGAATCATCGACAGCAAGGCGGAAAAATCATCGTAATCGTTGCCCCTGACCATCTGCATCGTTGCAACCCACGCAACCTTTAGCCACAACCGCGAACGAAATGCGGCGGGTGGCAGAATATGGCAATCCAGAAAATATCGTGACAGCAAATGGACAGCCTCTCTGTACCTGTCAGCCCCATACTGGAGGCTTCGCGCCTGTTGACGCTCGCCAAGATTATCGCGGCGAGAGGCTCTCAGCTCTGGCAGTCTGTCTTTGTACCCTTTCCAGCATACTTTTTATTTTTGCCTTTATACGACGGGATTATTGTTACGCCTGAAGCGTTATTGGAAATAGTCTATAGGCTTATTTATAAAATAACCCTTTTTTTCCATAGAGGGAATAGGGTGGCAGGTAAAATTCATATTTTCCATCCCTGTCTGGAATAACCGTCACAAATGTGTCTTAAGCTCAAAAAGATCGAAACCGAACTTTCCGGCGACAACAGGACTGGTTAATCGGCAGGAAGACCCAGGCAAAGCTTAATCTGTGGTTTGATCAGCAGCAGGTTTCTCTTTTTTTACGATTGGATTTTGCACTTCATAACCTTTTTCTTTTGCCTTGTATCCGCCATATGCCCCCGCCCCACCCGCAGCAAGTGTCCAACAGCCCGACAATGTTAAAACCAGAAGTACAAGCCCTGCATAAAATAAAATTTTCATTTTCATATCCTGTAAACGATACGGCAAACGATTCCCCTGAACAATGCCGCATTTAAACTCTTTACTGTGACATATTAACAAAATACAGCGCGAAACTTTATACGCTGGCTAACATCGGCCCTTGCGCCAACAGATATACTGAAACGTGCCAGCAGTGCCAGTCGTGGCTTTCACTGCCCACATTGCAGATATGATAATACGTCTCCTGAAAATGTAGCATTCCACAATAGCCCGCGTTAGAATCCTTAATTATCAATACCCCGATCGATAAATCGAGCATTACCATCTACTCATCAAGAGCATATCAGCACGTAAGATTTTTTCGTTTCTATGCGTCTTAGTCTCTGTACAAAAAACAGAAGCGGACATCTGCGACCAGTCCTTACTGTGTTAAGTCAAAGAATTCGCCAGAATAACCATATCATGCGCACGGCTGTGTTGGTCATCTTCCCTGAACCTCGACAAGGTATGATACAGGTAGGGTGCGTGTAACATGAAAATAACCAAAGCTAGCCGGATATTGCCAGGTTTTGTCTGGCGCTTTCTGCGGTCGCTCTCAGAATTCGGGCTCATGCTCGGTACTCTGTTTCTGGCTGCATCGTTAACACCCAGTCTCATACCGCGCCATTTCGCAATACAAGGCATATTGTCCGGCTTATCTTTTGCCGCGGGCTACGGAGTCGGCGAAGCTTTACGCGGACTCTGGCACTGGCTGGAATTGCCCCCTTTTCGACAGACGCGACGAGTGCTGCTGGCCAAGCTCGCTGGAGCTATCGTCTGCCTTGGTGTAGTTGCCTTCTTCCTGTGGCATGCTTCGGAATGGCAGAATTCCATCAGAATCCTGATGGAACTTGATCCGGTAGAAACAGCCCGCCCCTTCTCCGTGGCAGTGATCGCGTTCGCTGTTTTCTTGGCCATCATTTTCGTGGCACGGTTGTTCAACTTGGCCTTGCGCGCGATATCAGGCTGGCTTAACCGCCACATACCGCGCCGGGTCTCATTCCTCATCGCTTTCGTGCTGACTTCCTGGCTGTTCTGGTCGATCGGCAGCGGTGTTCTTGTCAACGCTGTATGGCGTGGTCTCGATTCCTCTTACCAGCAACTTGACACACTGCTGGAAGACGGAATCGAACAACCAACCGACCCATTGATGACCGGTAGCCCAGCCTCGCTGCTCGAATGGAAAGAATTAGGCCGTACTGGGCGTGCGATGGTAGCGGCCAGTCCTACACGTGACGAAATCGAAGCCTTTACTGGCGCACCGGCCATGACACCGCTTAGAGTCTATGTCGGGGTACGCTCAGCCAGGACTATCCAGGAACGAGCCAAACTGGCACTCGCCGAGCTGATCCGGGTCGGTGGATTCGAGCGCTCCGTTCTCGTAATCACCACCCCAACGGGAACCGGCTGGATCGACCCCGCCAACCAGCAGGCATTGGAATATCTGCACCGTGGTAATGTCGCCACAGTCTCAGTACAATATTCTTATCTGGCCAGTTGGCTGACGTTGTTGACCGATCCCGAGATCGGGGCAGAAACGGCACGAGTCGTATTCGATGCGATCTACGGCTATTGGCGCACGCTTCCACCAGACAACCGTCCACAACTCTATCTGCACGGACTCAGTCTCGGCGCCTATAATTCTGACCTGTCCATGGATATGTTCCGGGTAATCAATGATCCTTTCCACGGTATATTCTGGGCGGGCCCGCCTTTCCAGACGCCGGAATGGCGGCGGGCAACTGCTCAGCGCGAGTCGGATTCCCCGGCATGGCTACCACGGCTGCGAAACGATTCACCGGTACGTTTCACCTCTCAGCAAAACCATCTCGGCAGCCCAACAGATGAGCAAACCGCCGATTGGAACGGGCTGCGGATTGTTATCCTGCAATATGCCAGCGATCCGGTTACCTTCTTCGATCCGGCTGCCGCCTGGCGACGGCCGGAATGGATGCAAAAACCTTACGGCCCCGACGTTTCCCCCATGTTGGAATGGTACCCGGTTATTACCTTCCTCCAGATCTTGGTCGATATGATGACCGCGACGACGACCCCGATGGGCTATGGTCACGTTTATGCACCGGAGCATTACGTCGACGGCTGGCTTGCCGTTACACAACCGCCAGGCTGGAACGCATCCGAAATCGACCGCCTTAAAGCAATGCTGGCCATACAGCTGCGCAAAGATTGATACACCTGCTTTATATAGTATCTATTGCGCGATCCCGATATCAAAATGCACGACATCTTCGCGCTTTCCCAGCTTTGTATAGAGCGCAACAGCAGGTTCATCACCAGAATCAGCCTGTACGAAAATGACATAGCTTCCACGTGCTGCAGCGATTTCTTTAAGCTCCAGGATCAGCGCAGTCGCAATACCCTGACGCCGATGTGCCGCGGCAACTGCCAGATCATAGATATAGATCTCACTGCGTTCCTGTTCAAACTTATGCAGTTCATAGGCTGCAAGACCGCCTACAACTTCACCTTTCTTCAAAGCAACCAATGCGATGAAATAATCGCTGCCGAGCAAGCGCTCAAGATAAACTGCACTGGGCCGGGCTCTGCTATAAGTCTCCACTTCACAGAAAGCTTCACCGAAGGTCGTCAACAGGGCTTCCATCAGTGCAATATCGGTAGATGCAAGTAAACGTATACTGAAAGGGTCAAAAGACGACATAATTAAATCGAATCTCCGATAATCTATCACTTAATCTAGCGTTCAAACTTGACAGGAATCATTTATACAAAGAGGTAAAGTGAAAAGTAGCACATACTGCATGCTGGTGATATTTACCGGCATTCTACTGCTAACGAGTTGTATGATGCAGGGTGATGCACGCTGCACCAGTGAACCGGCCATGATCATCGATACCCGGGGTGGCGGCAGTGAAGACATCGCCGTACTGCCGATGGATCAGACCGGAGATATAACTCGCCTCCTCATTCGTGAAATTTGCAACGACAGCAGTAGCCCGCACTGTAGACCCGGTCAGTGGCGCCTGGGCCGAGTCGATATCTCACAAGAAAATATACCCGTATCAACTCAGTACCTATGGCGTCCCGGAAAAAATGACGGTGGGGACAGCTTCGAGCCACTGGGCATGTCGCTGATTCCCGGTGACGAACCCGGCGACGGGACACTCTTCGTAATCGATATCGGTCAACCACAGGCCGTACGCATCTGGCAACTGCGCATTGCAGGAGGCAAAGTAGCCGATGCAGGTCTCGCTACACCTGTCGATACACAAACAGGAATCCGGCTTACAGCGGCCAACAGCCTGCAGGCCATACGTGATGGCGACGACTTCCATCTCTACGTTACCCGCTTCGACGAATATGGCCTGCTGCCGTTCAGGCCGAAGCCTTGGCCCGCTCTCGTGCAGATACGCGAAGGACTCATCCTGGCAGCCTCGAAACAGGACTTCAGAAACGCCAACGGTATCATAGCCCCCTGCCCCGACTGTGATCTTGTTATTGCCAGCTACTGGGAACGCAGGCTCCGATTTGCTTCAAAAGATAGTGGCGAAATCAAGGGGTACGCTTCAGCAGAACTTCCCATACGACCTGACAATCTCAGACTCGACGGCGAACGCATCCTCATCGGCGGACAACATCGGGTAGACCTCACAGCTTTGAACCTACTGGTATCATCACGTATCCCCTCCCCCTCCGCCGTCTATGCCATCGATACCCAATCACTCGGCCCCGATGCCACACCCATGCTGTTATGGGAAGGTGGGTGGAAATATGGTCATTCGGTGGCAACGGCAGTAGCACTTCCGAACAACCGCCTGGCCATCGGCCAGATCAATACACCTGGCATACTGGTCGTCGACTGCCCCTCTGGACCCTAGCTGATACCCTCGGATAACACCTTGTCCGCATGCATCATAGAATGCTCAGCCACCCGGGCATCTCGCCTCGAAACTGATGATGGAATCGCCCTTTCGGGGCTTACGTCCGTACTGGTAATCACCGGAGATCACCACATCTACGAATCCGGCCTCCCGCAACGCAAACGCCAACTCCTCAACGCCCCACCAGCGCAGATGAAACAGGTCGAGCTCCGTCTCCAGCAACGTTCCATCTCGCCAGTGTTCGTAACGGAGATGAGAAAGGGTCGTTTGCTCCACATGGTCGATCCCGACCTGATGATCAGTTAGTGTAAGCAGATCGCCGCTTTCCACCATCCAGCTGCGAACGGAACCCGACGGCTTCAGGAAGCTCTCGATAGTATCAATATCCACTATCAGCCTTCCATCAGGCAATAGATGGTCATAAAACCGCTTAAGCACGGCCATGGCCGAGGCAATATCCATGATCAACTGAAACGATCCCGCTGGTATGATGATGGCCGCGAAGCGCTGTTCATAGGAGAACTCATCGAACGTCTGACGCGTCAGCGATGCGTAAAAATGCCGGCTCAGGCACTCCTTCCGGCAGTATTCGAGCATATCTTCCGATGCATCGAAGCCTTCAACCACAAATCCTGCTTCGAGCAACGGTATGAAGATCCGGCCATTACCGACTGCAGGCTCCAAAATGGGGCCATTGCACCCTTTCAAACGCTGCCGATAGTATTCCAGATCACCGAAGGAGCGACCAACGGGCTTGTCCAGGTGATAGACCCAGGAAGCGAGTCTTCCGTACCGATTGTGCATTTTTATCCCTATATCACAACATCCAAGTGAAATAGCCACAAACTATATATGAATCAGGAAATCCCTGCTGTCACCTTATCTCATCGCTTAAAAGCGTCTCTTATTTTCTTCCACAATCAAGCATGTCCGGATAAGATGAAAGAAAAGAAATTGAATCGTTTCTGGCTTATCTCATAGCTAATGGTTAGTTAGATAACAACGTTTCTGATGATTGATATGTCATTTTATGCGGGATTCACACTTTCTGAACAGAGTAACCCAGGATAAAACAGGCTCCTGAAAAACCCAGCGCTATGCTAACCGTTCGTAATTTATGCCGATCAGGTCTGGCTCCTGTTTCCTTTGATCTGGAAGATGGAGAATGTATTGCTGTGCAAGGTCCATCCGGCTCCGGTAAGAGTCTGTTATTGCGTGCACTGGCGGATCTGGATCCGTATGAAGGTAGTGTCAGTCTGGATGGTCGATCATGTGATGCCATCCCTGCCCCGCAATGGCGCAGACTGGTGGTTTATCTACCTGCCGAATCGGGCTGGTGGAGCGATCGTGTAATCGAGCACTTTCCTGCTTGGGAAAATATAAGTCCCTGGGTGGAAACGCTGCATCTGCCTGCATCGATCCGTGACCGGACAGTGCAATACTTATCCACAGGCGAACGCCAGCGGCTGGCATTGATTCGGGCGTTAGTACTAAATCCGCGAGTGTTGCTGCTGGATGAACCGACTTCCGGATTGGATGATACAACCACTCACGCTGTGGAGCGAATATTGAGAGAACATTTGAATGCAGGCAACAGCATCCTCTGGGTAACGCACGATTCAGAGCAAGCCCGCCGGGTCGCGCGGCGTTGCCTCTTGCTGGAAAATGGCCGCGTCCATGAGGAACTGCTAATTATCAATGACAACACGAATAAATTATCGTAATAGTAGCTCTTGGATATCTTCTACTTTCGTCATTACGAGCCGCGCAAGCGGCGCGGCAAAACAATTCTGGATTGCTTCACCCTTGCAGGGTTCGCAATGACGCCCACCCGTCATCGCAATGCGACGTGGCGATCCAGTAGCTTGTGCGATCGTCGCACTGGATAGCTTCGCGCCCGTTGGCGTTCGCTATGACGGCAGAACATCATTATACCTGGAGAACTACCGGAAATGGTTTATAGGCAGATGTGTCATGATAAAAAACAATGGAAAAGTCTAAGTGTCTACCGTAACCAGTCTTAACAAGCAAAAACGGGGAAATCGAGTTGAACTATATTGTGCTGGACACTTTTGACCTTGCTATCGCATCGGTGCTGATCCTACTCAATGGTGCATTGTCTTTTTTTCTTGGGCTCGGGCTGGAACGGCAGCTTCTGATCGCAACGTTGCGGATGATCGTCCAACTGACACTCGTCGGGTACGCACTGAAAACGCTTTTTGCTTTATCTTCCCCGGGATGGACGAGTCTGGCCGCCCTGATCATGATTTTGTTCGCCGGGCGTGAAATCGTCGCCCGGCAGGAACGCCGGATGGCGGGCATCCGGTTCTATGGCCTGGGAACGGGGTGCATGCTGCTGGCAACCAGCCTGGTTACTGTTTTTGCCCTGACCACTCAGATTCAACCGGATCCCTGGTATGACCCACGCTATACATTGCCCCTACTGGGTATGATTCTCGGCAATACTATGACAGGCATAAGTCTGGGTCTGCACAGTCTCCTGAATGGTGTGGTGCAGAATCGCGCTGCTGTCGAGGCACAGCTGACCCTCGGCGCCACCCGTTGGCAGGCGACGCTTCCTGTGACCCGGAGTGCTTTGCGCAGCGCCCTGATGCCGATCATCAACACCATGGCTGCGACGGGCCTGGTCTCCCTACCGGGCATGATGACCGGTCAGATTCTGGCCGGTGTCGAACCGATGGAGGCGGTAAAATATCAGATGCTGATTCTGTTTCTGATTGCCGGCGGAACAGCATTCGGATCAGCCAGCGCTGTATTGGGAGGTGTCTACTGGTTGACCGACGCCAGACACAGATTGAGGCTGGAGCGTCTGACCTGATAACAACTGATACAGCCGAAATAACGATCTGCTATGTCGGTTACGCCTGATTCAATACCAGATTCGTACGCCCACTACATAGCGCACACTGTGTTGATGCGCTATCAGAGATTCTTCTTCTACATAATCAACGCCAATATAAGGCGCGAATTCCCGTCTGATTTCATAGCGCAGCCTGATGCCGCTCTCAAATTCGGTAATACCGGATTTGACACCGCGGTTTTCGATATTCCAGGCGGCGACATTGACCTCGATACGGGGCTGCAGAATCAGGCGCTGGGTGATCAGCAAATCGCGGCTTAAACTCAGACGGCCTGCAAAATTGCCGTGCTGAGTGATAAAGAGTGCACTGTCCCATTCGATGAAATAAGGCGCCAGCCCCTGAAAACCTATCACTGCATCAAATGTGCGTTCCGGTACGAAAGCTCGCCTCGCACCGATCTGAAAATCCCAGAACGTGCTGATATTGCGGCTATACAGCAGCTGTAGATCGGCACGTCCGAAAATACCCTGATCTCCGGAATAATCCCCTTCGGTTTTGATCCACAGTTTATGCTTGTCAGTACCGATCCAGTTCTGAATATCCCATTTAGCCAGATGCAGCTTGCCATTACCCTCGTATTCGAGACGTTCGGCTCTGAAATGATTGAACACCGTATCGAATTCATGTGCCAGCGCAATGTTCGTCCCCATTAGAACAGCGATTGAGGCTGAAATAACAGCAACTTTTCCGGTAGCAATAGCCGAAACAGCGCTCATGGCAAAGGTGGTTCTGCATCTTCCACATTTTCCACTCTTAACAAGCGGAACATGCCGGTTCCCATGTGATACAGCAAATGACAGTGAAACGCCCAGTCACCCGTCGCATCGATCGGTACATCAACATTGACCGTTTCACCGGGCTTGACATTGACTACATGTTTTTTGGGATTGTGAGCACCGTTGCCATTATCGAGATATTGCCACAAGCCGTGCAGATGAATCGGATGATTCATCATCGTTTCGTTGATGTAGCGGAAACGGATGCGCTCTCCAAAACGGACTTTGATCGGTTCTGCTTCCGAATATTTCCGATCGTTGAAAGACCAGATATAACGGAACATATTGCCGGTCAGGCGCAGTGTGATTTCGCGATCCGGCGGCCCCCAGTCAGGATTAGCATGTACAGACCGCAGATCCTGATAACTCAGTTTCGGTACAACACTGACCTGGGGCAGCACACCATGGTCATGATGATGCGCCGCATGTGCAGGCGATTCCGGTACGATGGGCTGATGATGGGCATGCTCTTCCGGATGAGGAGTTTTCGTTTCCGGTTGCTGCACTTTGCCATGCCCTGCATGGCCACCGTGTATCGGCCCCATTTCGGCCAGTGTCAACAGCTTCAGTGGCCTCAATGCCGGTACCGGTGCCTGCAACCTGGCGTCCGGCGTCAGCGTCGCACTGGCATAACCGCTGCGATCCATCGCTTCGGCAAAAATCGTGTATGCCCGGTCGAATTCAGGCTCCACCAGTACATCGTAGGTTTCAGCAACGGCGATATGAAATTCGTCGGTATCGACCGGTTGGACGGCTTGTCCGTCGGCTTCGATGACGCGCATACGCAGTCCGGGAATTTTGATATCGAAATGTGTCATTGCCGATGCGTTAATGAAACGCAGCCGGATTTTTTCACCCGGTTTGAACAACGCTGTCCAGTTTTTTTCGGGCGGTTGTCCGTTGATTAGAAAATGATATGTCGCGCCGGTCACATCGGCCAGATCGGTCGGCTCCATACGCATTTCTCCCCAAGCCAGGCGATCAGCGATGGTTTCGACAAAACCCTGGCGGCCGATATCACTGAAGAAATCTGAAAGAGTACGTTTCTGAAAATTATAGTAATCGCTTTGTTTTTTCAGACGAGCCAGAGTACGGTGTGGATCGGCTTCGGGCCAATCGGACAGCAGGATCACAATATCGCGATCCACCGGATATATCGTTTCGGGAGGATCGATGATCAACGCGCCGTACAGCCCTTGTTGTTCCTGCAGGCCGGAATGGCCATGGTACCAATAGGTACCGCTCTGTTTCACCTGGAACCGGTAAGTGAAAGTCGTACCGGGCGCGATACCGGGAAAGCTGATTCCGGGCACACCATCCATTTCATATGGCAGGATGATGCCGTGCCAGTGCAGCGAAGTCGTTTCGCGCAAGCGATTCTCGACCTTCAGCGTGACAATTTCACCTTCGCGCCAGCGCAAGGTTGGAGCAGGTAAGGTGGCATCCACCAGAATAGCAGTCTGTTTATCGTCTGTCAGGGTAATCGACTGTTCGGATATCGTCAGATGATAAGTTTCAGCGTGGAGTAACCCGTACGGTACCCATACAATCAGCAGGATCAACACCTGCTTCAGTACGCAGATCCACTGCTTCGATAGCTGGCACTGTCGAGTAAGCCCATACCACATCCTGATCACTTGCGCCTCCGGTTTCATGCAGCGCGGCATTGTTCAGATAATCATTGAAAATATCGGGCCTGTCAAACTCCCATGTTCGTTGACGAGAATATGGTCCAGCGAACCATGCACACCCTGATAGGATATAGGTGTAATCGATATCTCGTAAACTACACAATTGCTGCAAACTCTGTCTGGCATAAAACGCCATATCCCGGCCACCGCCCTAGCCCTAGGCTAACTGACCGATTCAGGCCGTCATACTTCACTTGCTCGCAGAAAAGTGCAGACGCACGTAGTCGGCTACCCAGCCTCTATTTTCGTCACACAGGACATGACGCAATGCTTCGACGACATCGGACAACAGCCGACTTCTTTCAGTCGCGGGTAGCATGCCAATGTAGGATTGGGCAAAAGTTTCCAGCCAACTGCCAACATCACCGGGTAAAGGCGTCGGCCGGGAAAACAGAGCTATGCTTTCTACAGTGAAATGATGTGCTTCCAGAAGCCTTTGGTACTCGTCGGCACGCGGAAAAAACCAGGGATTATCGATAACCAACCCACGCGAAGAAAGTGCGGACTCCAAGGCTGACGTAATCGCAGCAACGTTTCCGTGTCCACCAAATTCACCGACGAAACGACCGCCCGGTTTGAGTGCCCGCCATACGCCGGCCAGTACACTTTCAGCATCAGTCATCCAGTGCAGTGCTGCATTGGAAAATACAGCATCGAATTCGCTCTCGAACGGAAGTTTTTGCCCATCCAGAACATAAGCATCCAGACCGCGTGACCGGGCCGCAGCAATCATTTCCGGGCTTGCATCGACACCGACCACTTCACAGCCGGCATGCTGAAGTACGGCTGTCAACATACCGTCTCCACAACCCAGATCAAGAATGCGTTCACCCGGTTGAGGCGACAGTAGTTCGACGACAGGCATACCGAGATCAGAAACAAAGCGGCCATGCTCCGCATATTGTTCAGGACACCAACGTTGCCTATTCGAATTTGTCATAACAAATTATGAATTTGACGGTTTGGTAGAGGTGCTCAATGTATAAACTTCTCAGACAGTGTAAGAACCATAGAAAAAACCGTCATATAAAAAGGCCCGTCTGATCTTCTCGCAGTCTGCAGCACTCACCCCAGCACGGTACATGGCAGTTTCCCATTGCAATTGGATAATCGCAATCACTTCATCCAATATCTGCTTTGCTTCGTTCCGGCTAAGCATAAAGCGTCCGCAACCGGACAACAGATTGTCGATATTGGCGATACGGCCTTGCAGGCCGCATTCCATGACAAGGTCGCGCCGTTCCTGAGCAATCACCGGGGCAGGCGTCAGGTCATAGGTAGGGCTTAAACGCCAGCCATTCTCTTTCGCCAATATGGCATGGTTGCGTGGATGGTCATCCATATTGGAAATCGCTGCATTGAAGCACATACGACCGTAAAGCTCTCGTAAGTCTTCTTGCGGTTTTGTGCTGGCACGCCGGATTTCATCGGCCAGGGTCAGGTAGGACCAGTCTTTTCTTGTCGTTGCATCATCATCGGTACGCAACAAGGTTACAGCACTGACCATGCGATGTCGCCGATAACCCGATTCTGCTTTATCCCGGTCGAAGCGGCGAACCAGCAGCGTATCCCTTCCCCCCACGACGGTCAGTTTGCTGTCCGCAACGGAAAGACCACATTGTTTTGCAAGACTGAGCAAAGCGTGCTCGATCCTGGGATGATTCCAGCGATCATCCACCCGTGAAAACTTTGCTAACCAGAGGGCATCATTATCTTCGACAACGGCTTTAGGGCGCGCGCCCCCCATGGATGTTCCACCCAAAAGCAGCAAATCTTCGACTTGTTCCTCAGCACTTCCTGCCATAACAGGGTCATCGGCAATAATGGCGTCCGCAATGCGTTGCAGCTGCTCCAGGTCCAGGGTGCGGTTATAGCGGTTCTCAGGAAAAGGTGGTGTGACATTCCGGCCAAAGCCCAGGGCGCCTGCCCGGTCATCCGGTCCTCCCAGCAGATAATCGATCTCTTCTAACCGGCCTCTCCGGTAACGCTCGATGACCTTACGACCCCAGGCATCGGGCATGGCATCACGCAAGGCTCCAAAGAAACCATGCATTCTTGCTGTCTCGAATATACCTGATTGCAGCCGAAGTTCCACAGGATCAAGTTCAACCGCATCCGGTCGTTCGCGATAGCTTCGACCATAGACAAATTTTCCGACAGAGTCGGAGCCGTTCCGGACTAGCTGGAACCGGCCCGCTGTGACAAACTGAGTCGTACCGGGCAGGACGATATAGACGAAGCATTCCTGCTCAGAAGTCATCACTCAGCGTCTTTCGTTTCGGGGCTGTTTTAGGACTTCGGGCTGCTTCCAGCGTTTTGCCCTCCAGGTCGAAGTCGGGATCAGCCACCTTGTCCATCTGGTCAAGAAGACCCAGAACCCACAAGGCCCCAATATAGGCTGCAATCGCCGTGGTCGGCTTACCCTTTTCGATATCGGCCATGACATACCGGCTGATTCCGATCTTTTCCGCAATGGCTTCGCGGGTCAGCTTGCGACGCAGACGGGCCTTGCGAATGTTCTCACCAAGCCTGGTGAGGGTTTTTTCTACCGCGAAGGGCGGTGCCTGGGAAATCTTGCTCACACGCGCCATGTCGATTTGGATCCTCTTTTAGGCAATAAATTATCCAAATCAACATATCCCATGAAGACAAGCCTGTCAACATGGTTATGTTTATTTAATAAAACTTTTATCTTATATATGATGATTTAAATAAACAAAATATTCGTCACCACTTAGAAACCAAGAGTTGGTTTACGCTCATGATTCGGACGATACTGACAAGCATGATTGGCATCATTGCATCGAATGAAGCCCGATCAGATTGCCTTCCGTATCCAGAACAAATGCGATAAAACCATATTGACCGATCGAGAATTTGTCCTGCTGAATCTGCCCTCCATTCTGTACTGCCCGGGCTGCTTCCTCAGAGCAATCGGCACATGAAAAATAAATGATCGTTCCACCGACACCCGAATCTTTTCCGGCCATTTTGACAATCGCCCCACTGCATCCCGGGTAATCCGGTTGCATCGGAAATACCCACATCTCAGGCTCATTATTGCTGAGACGTTCAAGCGTCACCTGAAATGTCTTCTCGTAAAAATTTCTGGCCCGGCCCATGTCCTGGACATAGATTTCGAACCAGCCTGCTACGTTATGTTTATTGTGCATAAGTAACCTCACCTTCGGTTTTTATATCAGACATGCTGAATAAGCTATGTACCCCAAGAACCATCATGACGGGGTAATCGCCACCTTGAGCACGCCATCACGCTGGTTGGCAAACAGATCATAAGCTTCCTCAATTTGATCGAGCTTGAACCGATGCGTGACCAGCGGCTGCAGGTCTGACCGTTCGGAGGCCAGTACGTTCATGAGCCGGCGCATCCGTTCCTTCCCGCCGGGACACAAAGTCGTCACGATGGTGTGGTCGCCGAGCCCTGCGGCGAAAGCATCAAGCGGCAGCGTCAACTTACCTGAGTAAACCCCCAAGCTGGAGAGAACACCGCCTGGTCGCAGCACACGCAAACAACTTTCAAATGTCTCTTGTGTACCGAGTGCTTCGATTGCCACATCCACACCGCGTCCGTTGGTCGCTTCCAGAATCGCTTCAACCGGATCGTGTTCCTTGTAGTTAATAGTTACGTCAGCACCCAGTTTACGGGCCATGGCAAGCCGTTCCGGCAACGCATCTACTGCAAAGATCCGGGTTGCACCCATCAACCTCGCGCCAGCCGTTGCACAAAGTCCGATCGGTCCCTGCGCAAATACTGCAACGGTATCGCCGATCCGGATTCGGCCACTTTCCGCTCCACCGAAACCCGTACTCATAATATCGGGACACATCAGCACCTGTTCATCGGTCAGGTGATCGGGAATCGGTGCCAGATTGGCCATGGCATCCGGAATCAGTACGTATTCAGCCTGGCAGCCATCAATGGTATTACCGAGCCGCCAGCCACCCATGGCTTTTCCGCCGCATTGCGACTGATGTCCATCCAGACACGGATGACACTGTCCACATGGCGTAATCGCCCCGGCGATCACTCGCTGACCAATTTCGTAACCTGAAACTGCTTCCCCGAGTTCTGCGATGATACCCACCGGCTCATGACCTACGGTCAGCCCGCGAGCAACCGGATATTCACCTTTGAGAATATGTATATCGGTCCCACAAATAGTGGTCGTCGTAACCCGCAATAACGCATCACGCGGCCCTACGCGGGGAATCACCTTTTCCTCCAGAACAATACGACCAGGCTCAACAAAAACTGCCGCCTTCATCGTACGACTGCCATTCCGACTTTGCGCTAAAGCTGAATCTGCCATTGCTCCCCCTCCTTGAATTGACCCGGCTGATATATGGCATATTTTCTGTCGATCGCTACCCTTATCACTTCCTTGATCTGCTGGACTTGATTTGAAAGAAACCGATCAATTGGTAAGAAGCTTATCTGTTTCCCCAATTACGCAAAACTTCTTTTTATTCGGCAAGTTTAAATGGCGCGAGTTCGACGTAAGAATATCTCGTAAAAGGAATCTTTCTTTCTCATAATGAAGCAATTCTGGAGAAACGTCATCATTGCAGAGGCCAAATTCTAATGGGAACAATTGAAAACAACATTAAAGAAAATTTTGCAATGCGCTTACTGCAAAGTAATCCATTATTTCCCAAACCACCCTTGTATCTCGAAAATTGGCCGTGGCCGGTACAAATTCATATAGTTTTGGTTCCTTGCTGGCTTGATTTATGGACATTTGAGGCAGTCATAAATGAAGCTCCCTGAAGAATGATAAGATCGTCAAATTGACCGATCAATTACTAAAGCTGCACTGTGGTACCTTCCTGAAAAAGCAGGCACATACGACATTACCATCATCTGAATCGTCCACCTGATCATCAATGGAAAATCGACCCCATCAGCCAATCCGGATTCCCGCATATCTGACTACAGGAGAACCCGGCTCCTTTGCAGCTTTCACCATAGAGAAACGGCTACCAGTCATTCTCGCCAATTTAGCAACACATGCCGATGTCCCCGCTGGGCAGGCGCTACATCGCCTGGCAGCGGAAATTCCGGAAGGTCGAATCACGTCGTTACCATCGGCGGTTTTTGACAAACTGAATCGATTCATCGAGCCTTATATCGGACGTCAGTGGCAAGATATGCCGTTTCTGACGGTCGAGCTTTACTTCTATGCGCGTATCCTGCTGGCCTTTGGTTACACGGCGGCAACACCAATCGATCCCTTCCAATCAATCAAAAATACTGCCAATACGCAAGCCGTTGAATCTCTTGCTACCATAACCGGTTATTGCGATGCTGATAACAATCTCACCGAAATGCTTCGTTGGTCGATGATGGGAAATACCGCTGATCTCAGTCAGCAGGTTGTTCCCCATGCCGACCAGATCTCACTGCTTGTGGATGAAAGCCACGTAGTTGGTGGGCTACTTGATTCCGGGCTGCACCGGATCGATTATGTATTCGACAATGCGGGTATGGATATTCTGGCAGATTTGTTACTGATCCGGCGTATCTGCGAGCGTTGTCCGCAGATAGTCGCCCATGTCAGACCTTACCCGATGTTTGTTTCGGATGTGACCATGGCCGATCTGGAATATCTGATCGAAAAACTGACAGCCTCATTGATCCCATCGGCATATAAACTGGGGGAGAACATCATGCACTTATTACACAGCAACCGCCTGATCCTCCGCACCAGTCCCGCCCTGGGCCTGCCTGTCTGCTTTTGCGAGGATGAGGCGCTCACACATGACACTTTTGAAGATGCCGATCTGGTAATCTTCAAGGGAGATTTGAATTACCGCTATTTCATAGGTGACCGCCGCTGGCCACATACCACCGGGAAAAATTTCTTTTCTGATCAGTTTGGCCGATCTGCCGTAACCCTGCGAACACTCAAGTCCGAAGTGCTGGTCGGCCTCCCGCCTGAAACTGCAGCCAAAACCAGCCAGTTCGAGCAGGGCTGGCTCACTAACGGCCATTATGGAATCATTCAGGCTTTTACTGGTATCAACGAATGAGCAATTGAACCTAGAAACCACACTCGGGCACGCCCAACTGCAATTTCTAGGTTGAACAGAGCTGCTGACTGAGTTGCCGCATTATTTTGCTCCACGCAAAGTGCGGCATATAAAAGCAAGCGCCAGTAAATGCGAAGCAATCCAGACTAAATCACATTGAACAGTGACAAGCCCGATACGCGCATAAAGGATTGCTGCGCAGCTTCGAGCAGGGCCTGCTGGCGTATCAGATCGGATATTGCTTGTGCGAAATCCAGATCCTGCAGGCGTGAAAGTGACTGCTGATACTGAATAGCGGTATCTTCACCGATCTGCTGCAGTGTATCGATCTCCTGCAGCCGTGACCCAACTGCTGCCCGTTTAGTCAGCACATTATCCAGCGCAATATCGAGATCCTGCAAAGCCGTACTCACCGCACTATTCAGAGCAGTACCGCCACCGGGCGTTGTTTCCAATGCATCAATAAAATCCTCGACGGTCTGGAACAGACTCAAGCCCCCTGGCTCAAAAATGGCATCACCGGTTTCACTCACCGGTAATTGACGGGAGCCCGAAACCTGTATCAGCCGCTGCCCCTGACCACCTTCATACGTTACGCCACCACCAGTTTGTTCGAACGGCCTGGTGTTACTCTGAAAACCGGAGAACAGATAATTCCCCTGTTCATCTTTGGTGTTTGCCAACCCTAACAACTCATCGAAATGGCCACGCAGCTCGATGGCCATCATCTTCCGTTCACTGTCGGAAAATGCCGGGTTACCGGCAGCTACTGCCATGGTGCGTACGCTCTGGATCAGATTGGAAACACTACCGAGCGTACTGTCGACCTGCTGGAGACTGTCAGCTGCCCGGTGACGATTGTCAGTGTATTGTGTGTTTAATGAAATCGACTGTACCAATTCATGGGCACGTGCCGCCCCGATCGGATCATCCGACGGGGTAAGGATGCGTTTGCCGGTCGAAAGCTGTTGCTGCAATTTGAACAGTGAACTCTGCTGCTGTAACATGGACTTGACACCCTGGTCATAAAGGGTATGGGTACTTACGCGCATGATAAATTCCTTTTCCGACAAAGATTGATCAAATTCTGAGCAGGGTATCGAACAGCGAACTACCGATTTCGATCACCTTGCTGGAAGCCTGAAATGCCTGCTGGTAGCGCAGCAGATTGGCTGCTTCTTCCTCCAGATTGACACCGGATAATGACTGCAGCGAGCGATCCACCTGCGCGAGCAGACTCTCCTGTGCCTGGCTCGTCACTTCCAGTTCACGGGTCTTGTTGCCGATCTGGCTGACCAGACTCGCATACGTGGACTGATAGGATGCTGTTCCACCCTGCAAAGTATTTTTTGTCTGCAGCTCCGCAAGCAATAAGGCGTTGCGATTATTGGCCATACCCCCAATATCATCTGCAGCTGCAATTCCGGCAGGATCACTGATTGCAACCCTGATACTCTGGGCAGCCCGGGACAAATCCACCACCTCAAAAAAATTCTCACCCGGTGCACCCTGCAGATCCAGCCCTTGGACATGTTGAGCATTGAAGGATTGTGCAAATCCCAGCGCAAGCTGGTTAAAACCATTTTGCACCGAATCCAGTGTTTCACTGCGGAAGGCCAGTAACCCGCCCAGGCTGCCACCCTGCAACTGACGTTCAGGCAGTGATACCGTTTCGTCACCAAAACCGATCGCTACCGTCAGACGCTGCGGATCGTCCGTGGAGGGCACAGCTTTGAGCGCCATGGTCTGCGTACCAACGACCAGCGACTGGCCGCTGCCGATGAAAATGTTGTAATGACCGTTGTTCTGACGGACGACATCGACATCGGCCAACTGACTGAGGTTGCGGATCAGTGCATCGCGCTGGTCGCGCAGATCATTGGCAGGCTGTCCATTCGCCGAACCTTCCACCATCTGGATATTACTATTCAGCCTGGCAATCTGCTGCGCGAGTGAATTGATTTCATTCACACTGCTGGTAATCTGAGTATTTACCCCGTCGCGCATTTCCGAGAAACGCTGGTCGATTGACTGGAACCGGCTCGCCAGCGCTTCGGCATTGCTCAACATCGCCTGCCGCGAGGGTATCGAGGTGGGATTAGTTGCTACATCCTGTACCGCATTGAAAAAATTATGCAGTGCTGGTGTCAGCCCTGAGTCTGTATCGGCCAGTAAATTGTCGATCTGCTTGATTTCGTTGTAATAGCTGCCCAATTGGCTGCTCTGCGTTTGTGCCTGCAATGCCTGACTGAACAGAAACTGGTTGTAAATGCGCTGTACGGTCGAAACCTGTACCCCCTGACCGATGAATCCACGACTCGCGGGCAATGGAGTGTTGGTACTTTGAATAGCCTGCTGCCGGTTGTAACCGGGTGTTGTCGCGTTGCTGATATTATGGCTGGTCGTCCACAGCCCGGTTTGTGCCGCCTGCAGACCTGAAACACCGATGCTCAGAACATTGTTTCCCATCGTCTATCCTCGAATTTTGTGAAATACTTCTGTTTATTTACGGCAAAAATCCGGTGAAATTGAAGCAATAATTCATTATGCTTATTTCCACCATAAAAAATGCCAAAAGCATGGAGCAATCTGGTACAACATCGGTGGAATGTATAAAATCACCATCACTCTTGCCATCGAGATACTCTGGATCGCCACGGCCCTGCGGACCTCGCGAAGACGGGGGTGGAAAAGGAACGCAACAGCAGAAATACCGTCTTTGCGAGGCGGTTACGCCGAAGCAATCCAGAATCTTTTTGCCGCGCTGCATACGCTGCGGCTCACAACGAAAGTAAATGGTTTAAAGACATATAATCCTAAAAACCGCAGTTGATCGCTTATCAGCCTCTGGAGGCTCCGATGGGTAGTGAGTTCGCTGCCTTCGCTCATGCCGACCCGATGGGTGAGACTGCTACGTACCCGATTGCACGCCTGGCGCACACTCGGGTGCGTCCAACTGCGGTTTTTAGGATAATTCATCCAGCAACTTCCTCATATGCTTAACGCATCGCTGTTGATTATTCTGAGCAGTTTTTCAGCATACTGCGGATCGGTTGCATAACCGGCTTCCTGCAGTCCCCAGGCGAAGGCTGTCGCACTGCGGCTTTTCAATACGGCTGTATAACGAGGATTGTTCTGCAACAAACTTGCATAATCCCGGAAAGCTTCTTCATAAGAACCGTAAGCCCGAAATTTTTCCCTGATTTTCTGTGGCTTACCGTCGATATATTCAGTAGTAACAGTTTCGATTACTCTGCCCTGCCAATTTTTACCGGCTTTGATACCGAACAGATTGAAACTCGGCTGATTATCTGCCCGACGAATCTGGTGCTTACCCCAACCGGTTTCCAATGCTGCCTGAGCAAGCATGAAGCGTTCAGGAATACCGGTTTCCTGTGCTACCTTTCTTGCATGCGGCAATATTTCACTGATGAAGTCCCTTGGTTGGCCGGCTGCTGTAGCTGAAGTTACACTTCCAGGCCGGTTTCCAGACTGGCCCACCGCAAACTGTTCGTACAATGATGACGGGGATATCCCGGAGAAAGTCGGCTTGACGGAAACTCGACCAGTATTCGACCAGAGCTTAGTGGGCAAATCACTAGGCTGAACTGGTGCCAGGGAAATAAGTGGTGTTTCATTATTCTGCCCGGCAATGGATGTCAGGAGTGATTCCGCTTCGCCGATGACAGTCTTCGACCGGGCTGTTGATTCATCGATAACATGAGTAAGCTGTTGTACAATCATTTCCGCCAGGCCGATACCTTTTTCAGAGAGGTTCTGTGCCAGTTGCTGATCGAGCATTTGCGTATAAAAACGTGACTGATCGCTGTCAAAGAGCCCCTGCTGGGGAGTTGCGTCACGCATGCTTTTCAGCATCATATTGAGGAATAATGCTTCAAATTGCCTGGCCGCCTGCTGCAGCCCTGCCTGTGGATCCTGGCTGGCCTGATTACGCAGCTTTTCGATGTTCTGCGTATCGATCGCCAGTTGACCGGAAATATCGAGCGAATTGATCATGCCATGGATATAATCAGATTATTTCCAGCTCTGCCCGTAACGATCCGGCTGCTTTGAGCGCCTGCAAAATCGCCAGCAGATCCTGAGGTGTGGCGCCGATCGCATTGAGCGCTTTCACCACATCAGCCAGACTGGCCGACCCGGGCAGCAGCATCAGATTCCCTTCATCCGAACGGATTTCTATCTGCGACTGCGGTACGACGACTGTTTCGCCACGTTGCGCGAAGGGTCCGGGCTGGCTGACAATCGGCTGCGTATTGATAATCACAGACAGATTGCCGTGTGCCACTGCACTGGTCTCGAGTGTCACCATCTGGTTCATGACGACCGAGCCGGTGCGCGCATTGATGATCACCTTGGCCATGCCTTGGGCAGGTGTAATCGTAAGATCCTCGATCTGCGAGATAAAGGTGACACGCTGGTTGTGGTCCAGCGGCGCCCGGATCTGAACGACCCGGCCATCCACCGCCGTGGCAACCCCGTATGAAAACCGGGTATTGATCGTTTCCACAATGCGTCGGGCAGTCGTGAAATCGGTGTCGCGCAGCTCCAGATGAATATATTCCCCTTGACCGAGCACAGTCGGCACGGCACGTTCCACGATTGCACCAGCGCTGATGCGCCCGGCTCCCAGATGGTTGATTTGAATACTGCTGCCAGCCGCACCCGCACCCGCACCACCCACCACCAGGCTACCCTGTGCGACGGCATAAACCTGATTATCGATTCCTTTCAAAGGAGTCATCAGCAACGTTCCACCACGCAGGCTCTTGGCATTACCCATGGATGAAACGGTCACATCGATATGCTGACCCGGTTTGGCGAATGCAGGCAATGTAGCCGTCACCATAACGGAGGCAACGTTACGTAACTGTAAATTGGTACCAGGCGGCAGATTAATACCCAACTGTCCGAGCATGCTGAGGATACTTTGCACTGTAAAGGGAGTCTGCTGAGTCTGATCGCCCGTACCGTCCAGACCAACCACCAAACCATAGCCGATCAATTGATTGTTACGCACTCCTTGTATATTGGCCAGGTCCTTGATACGTTCTGCTGAGCTCATGCCTGAAACGAACAGACTACTCAGCAACCCGATTCCCAGGACCCATTTATGTAATGTCATGATGTGCTCTCGATATTTTTATAGTGGATTCAGAACGGGGAAACCGACAGAAAAAAGCGTGACAGCCAACCCATGGTCTGGGCTTCATCCAGATAACCGTTCCCACGGTATTCCAGACGTGCATCGGCCACCTGCACCGATGACACCGTGTTATGCATGATATTGATCGGATTGATTATCCCTGAAAGCCGGATGAACTCATGCCCCTGATTGATCCCTATCTGCTTCTCCCCGCTGACCAGCAGATTGCCGTTAGGCAGAATATCGATCACAGTGACTGTAATTGTGCCGGTAAAATTATTGTTACTGGAGCTTTCACCTTTGCCATCAAAGGTATTGGATGAATTGGTTTCCAACTCGATATCCCGGAAAATACTTTTGAGCGGCAAACCGACGAAAGACGGAATCGAAAAATCGATACCACTGTCACGTTGCACGTTACTTCCGCTTCTTTTGCTCGCATTGGTACGTTCGTTGAGCGTAACGATGATGGTATCGCCAATACCACGTGCACGCCGATCCTCAAACAATGGAATATAGCGTGTGCCATCCTGGTACCTGAAAGCTGTCTGATATATTCCACCATTGGTATCTCTGGCCGTAACCGGCGGCAAAGCAGGTGGTCGTATCGACATCGGCTGCTGTACTTTCGGCTTGGGCGTAATCGCACAACCCGATACGGCACAAGCCAGAATTAAAAGTATGAGATAAACCAGCCGGCTAAAATTTTTCATAAGAATTTCCATGACACTACGATACCGCTACTCGAAAAATCATATATACCTATGAACCATTCTCAGTAACGCTTCAGACGTAACCATGATTTCCGTCATTGCGAGCCTGTCGGGTGAAGCAATCCAGAGCAATGGTGGCACAGGTCTGGATTGCCGCGCCGCCTACGCAGCTCGCAAAAACGAAAGTAGCCAGAAGCAATGATTGCGATAATTTTTCTACCTTGCCGTCGACGATTCAATGCGTGGTATTTCATCTCAAATCTCCCTGTAAAGGCAACCAAACAAACCAAACTGAAAATGGATTAGAGACATAAAATCATATGATCCACAATAAAACAGAGATACCAAGACCTGAAGTTTTTGATGAATAAATGCTTGTGACATGAACAGCCTCAGCATCCATTACAACTGAGCCAGTCTCTGCAGCATCTGGTCAGAAGTCTGGATCGATCTGGAATTGATTTCATAGGCGCGCTGCGTCTGGATCATTTCGACCAGTTCCTCCACCACATTCACATTGGAAGTCTCCACGAATCCCTGATTCAACAACCCTATGCCATTGGTCCCCGGAATGCCGGGATTGGGCACACCACTGGTCATCGTTTCAAGATAAAGATTTTCACCAAAACGCTGCAATCCGGCCGGATTGATGAAAGCAGTCAATTGAATACTGCCCACTTGTACCGGTGTGGTAGTGCCCGGTGTCAGGACAGATACCGTCCCGTCCCGTGCAATCGTAATACTCAAGGTATTCGGTGGAATGGTGATGGGGGGCTGCAATACGAATCCGCTGGCGGTAACCAGCTGACCTTCCTGATCTGACTGAAAGGCACCATCTCTGGTATAAGCCAGCGTGCCATCCGGCAGTAATATCTGGAAGAATCCTTCTCCCTGAATCGCCACATCACGCGGATTTCCGGTTTGCTGCAGATTGCCTTGCAGAAAAATATTTTCTGTCGCTACCGGGCGCACCCCTGTCCCCAGTTGCAGACCGGAAGGTAGGCGAGTCTGCTCGGATGATTGGGCACCCGGCTGCCGTATAGTCTGGTACAACAGATCCTCGAATACGGGACGCATCCGCTTGAACCCATTGGTGCTGACGTTGGCCAGATTATTGGCGATCACATCCATTTTGGTCTGCTGGGCATCCAGACCGGTTTTCGATATCCACAATGCGCGAACCATATTGTTATTTATCCTTTCTGCAAAATTAAAAATCCACCAAGGAAGTCCCGATACGTTGCCGCATACTGCCCCTCGACGATTTCAGTATCCTTCAGGTTAACTTCTCAACACCATAATCTCGCTTGCCTGCTGAGCGTTGTGCTGAGCACTTTCGAGCATCTTCATCTGCATATCGAACTGCCGCGCAAGCGTAATCATCTTCACCATCTCACTGATCACATTGACATTACTGCTTTCAAGCGCACCATCGACCAATGCTACGTTGACACTGGCAGGCGCTTCACCTCCCTCTCTCAATCGGAACAGGCCATCTTCACCCTTAACGAGCTGCTCTGTGGGTGGGTCGACCAGCTTGATCCGCCCGATGATCGATACTGCAGTGATTCTCGGGTCAGTCGGAATCACTGAAATAGTGCCATCTTTGGCGATCGTGACACGGTTCTCGGGTGGAATAGTGATGGGACCTGCCTCACCTTTGACGTTGAAACCCTGCCGGGTCATGAGTACACCGTTGGCATCCACTTGAAGATTGCCATGGCGGGTATAGGCTTCTTCACCGTTTTCGAGCTGCACCGTGATCCAGCCGGAACCCTGCACAGCCACATCCAGCGGGCGGTTGGTCTGTTGAACCACACCCGGTGTAAAATCAGCACCAGTTGTAGCATCCAGCACAAATGCACGGGTCGGCAAAGTATCCCCAAAAACGGGCACTGCCCGGAAAGTATCTGTCTGTGCACGATAACCCGTGGTTGAAGCATTCGCCAGGTTATGGGAAGCAGTTGCCTGTTGCGTCAGCGTATGAAGTGCACCAGTCATGGCGGTATAAATCAGTCTGTCCATTTTCAGTTAGTCACCAGATCAGAGTTAAACAGAAAATCCTCAGATGTTCATAATGGACTGCATCACCGCATCCTGAGTCTGGATGGTCTTGGCATTGGCCTGATAGACGCGCTGCGTCATGATCATCGTAACCAGCTCAGTCGTCAGATCGACATTGGATTCTTCCACTGCTGAAGATTGCAGCGAACCCAGAATACCGGTTTGCGGAGAACCCACCAGCGGCATCCCGGATTCAGCGGTCTCACCCCACTGGTTGTTTCCCAGCGGTTTGAGGCCATTGGGGTTGGAGAAACCGGCTAGAGCAATCTGCCCGAGTGTGCGCGTAACACCGTTGGTATAACTGCCCCTGATCTCTCCATTATCAGAAATGCTGTATCCGGCCAGACGTCCTGAAGCAAAACCATCCTGGTTCATCATATTCACTCCGAAGTTGCTACCAAACTGGGTAGAACGGGTCAGATCCAGTAAGAATTCAAGCGGTTGTATGGCTGTGTCATCAAAAACCACTTCGACCGTAACCGGCGAAACAGTCGTATCCATTATTCCATTGGAATCAAAAGTCAGAGGAAATGAACTGCTTCCTCCCAATGTCACTCCACTTGTCGACCCCTCCACGGTTGCAAATACATCCCAACTGGATGAAGCTGTTTTCTGGAAATACAAAGTCATTACATGGGAATTACCGAAACTGTCAAAAACCTCACCCGAAGTGGAATGGGTATAAGTCAATGGATCAGTTGCATCAAAAGTATCAGTCACTACACCCTCACGTGCATCCAGATTGACCCCTGTCATGAAACTGGTAGTTGGCTTCGGTGTCATATCTGCCGTAGGTAACCGCAGATCGACCGGTATATTGGGAATAATCTGGCCGGATGCATCGGCCGCGAAACCGGTTACGTTGTAATTACTTGCATTGACCAGAAAGCCGTCCTTATCCAGATGAAACTGGCCATTACGGGTATAACTGATAGCGCCGTTGTTACTCACCCGGAAAAAACCATTCCCGGTAATCGCTACATCCAGCGGGTTATTGGAACTGGTAACGTTCCCCTGGGTAAATTCCTGCGCAATTGCTGCTATCTGTGTACCAATCCCGATCTGATTTCTGCCTCCTCCCAGCGCATTGGCAAATACATCACTGAACTGCGCCTGCGACTGTTTGAATCCAACCGTATTGGCATTGGCGATATTGTTACCGGTGACATCCAGTTTGGCTGAAGCTGCTTTGAGTCCACTCAATCCATGTTGAAATCCCACGATTTATTCTCCTGTCTTAAAATATTTTTTTGATGTCATCAATGCCGACGTACCCCAGTTCCCCCACTTCCAGCAGGACACCCTCTTTACCAGATGCCGCGCTGCTGACCGCGCCGAATGCCAGCGCTGTAGCGGAAACTTCCTCATTACCGCGTACTGCCTTCAGCGTAAAGGTATATTGTCCGCCGGCCGCTTCATCGCCGCTGTTCGCAATCCCGTCCCAGGCAAATGTGCCGATTCCCGCAGCCTGTGCACCGAGATCGATGTCACGTACCGCAATACCGGAACTGTCTTTAATCGTGACGATGAGTTTGTCCGCTGGTTCGGTCAGTTCAAACCCACCGATCCCGGCATGATTTTCCAGCCTCATACCATCCCCCGGAATCAGCACGCTGCGGCCGATCATGGCGGCTGCTTCCAGCGAACGCCGAGCATCCGAATCAGCCACCAGTTTTTCCAGGGTCGCATTGAGTTTTTCGATGCCGCTTACGGTGCTGATCTGTGCCAGTTGGCTGGTCACTTCTGCGTTATCCATCGGGCTGAGTGGATCCTGATTTTGCATTTGTGTAACCAGCAGCTTGAGAAAACGCTCCTGCGGGTCTTCATCGACTTTACGGCCAGTCTGGATACTGCCTCCATGCGAAGCCAGCAATTCGGAAACACTTGAATTATTCTGTACCTGACTCATAGCAGATCTCCTTATTGACCGATTGAAAGTGTTTTATGCAACAGAGTCTTGGTAGTGTTCATCATATCGACACTGTTCTGGTAGGAACGTGAAGCCGACATCATGTTGACCATTTCATCCACCACATTGACATTGGGCATGGTGACATAACCCTTTTCATCCGCCATCGGGTGTTTCGGGTTATAGGTTATTTTCATAGGAGATGGATCGTGAATCACGCCCGCCACCTTTACCCCCTTTGCATGATCTGCAGAAACATCGAGCGTCCGGAACACGACTTGTCTGGCACGATAGGCTTCACCTGTCGAACCGGTAGCACTGTCCGCATTGGCCAAGTTACTCGCCACGATATTGAGTCGCTGCGACTGGGCTGCCATGGCTGAGCCCGAAATATTAAATACGCTGAATAAAGACATGATTAGTGATTTCCTTCTCTGATAGCCGATAACAAAGCTCGGATCTGACCGCTGATAAACGTCAGTCCGGCGTCATATTTGATGGAGTTGTCGACGAATTGCACACGTTCGGTATCCATATCGACTGTATTGCCGTCGATACTGGGTTGCTGTGGAACGCGGTACTGTGCTGGCATCGAAGTGATCGATCTGAAATTCGAAGGGCTGATGTGCCTGGGCGACGACGTCGTCAGGCCGCTGCGGATCCGGCTGGTCGATAAAGCATTTTGCATCGCTTTGGAAAAACCGAAATCCCTCGCCTTGAAGCCGGGTGTATCCGCATTGGCGATATTGCTGGCCAGCAGTTCCTGCCTGACTGCACGCAGATTCAGGGCTTTCTGATGAAAACCGAGCATCTTATCCAGTTTGTTGATCATGATCCACTCCTGCATAGTTGTCACACTATGAATACAAGCATGAATCATGCCAATCCGAACTTGTCAGGGATTCCTAGCCTGATTGGGAAACAAACCGGCAAATACCTTCCAGTTTCAGCTTTGATTTATCAACGGCAGCGCTACCATGCGAATCGGGCGGCAAAAATTGCCGTGAGCGGCAAAAATTTCCTGACTGACTGTCATTGGCTCAGTCCGTTAATTCTGACTACTGATCCAAACACGGTATGAACATAAAACTCCTGCTGATTATTTTCTTTTGCTTCTTCATTCAGATACCGGCGACAGCCACGAACAATGCATTTACTGATGCCATTATCGAAACTGTAAAAACTTTCGTTCATGATGAAACTCGGCATTTGCCCGGGAAAGTCGTCATCAAACCCGGTAAATCTGATTCACGGCTTGCACTGCAGCCTTGTCAGCAACTCGAACCCTTTCTGCCGCCCGGTGGGCGGGTATGGGGAAGATTCTCAGTTGGAGTACGTTGTCGGGACGAATCGACCTGGACGCTCTATATTCCGGTTGAAATCGAGGTCATTGCCAAGGTCGTACATACTGCACAACCCGTCAGTATGGGAAAATTGCTGAGTGCGCACGATGTCGTAATGCGGGAAGTCGATCTTGTACGCATATCGGGAGATACGCTGAATGATCCTGAACAGGTTATCGGGAAAGTTGCTGCCACATCACTTGCGTCTGGTCAGCCTTTGCGTCGATACCATCTGCGTGCACCGCATGTTATCTCTCGTGGGCAGAAGGTACAACTGGTCGCGACCGGCCCCGGATTCACTGTCAGTACCGAAGGTGACGCGCTTGCGGCGGCCGCAGAAGGAGAAATCGTACAGGTACGC
This sequence comes from Nitrosomonas sp., assembly GCA_039794425.1. Lineage (GTDB taxonomy): Bacteria > Pseudomonadota > Gammaproteobacteria > Burkholderiales > Nitrosomonadaceae > Nitrosomonas. The sequence goes on from JBDIVK010000002.1 coordinate 144,092, forward strand.
AATCACACAGGACGGATCATCAATGGAATAGCTCGTCAGGGCGGGATAGTTGAGGTAAAACAATAGTGCTTTAGATACTCTATTCCCGGAATCTATAAGATCAGGTCGAATATGAACCCATATTTTCCATTAGGGAAATATGGGTTAAAAAGTATCCGTAAAGAGTAAAGCCCTGCGCGGCGAGATCAACGTTGATCCCGCCACTTTATCACATCAATAGCTTCTTATATTCCAACGACACCACCGTCTTCACGGGTAATAACGATCGTCGCGGAACGAGGACGTGGGCCGTTGGGATCCGCCACGACTTCTGCATCGTTCGGATGCCTGAATATGGCACCGCTATCCGGCCAGTTACTGGTGAAATTACCTGGCTGTGAGCGATCACCCGGGTGCTGGAAGTTGACAAACAAACTTTTACCATCCGGTGTCGAAACAACACCCGTCACTTCCTGATCGTTTGGCCCGACCAGAAAACGCTTGATTTCTCCAGTAATCGGATTGGCAGCCAGCATACTATTGGCACCAAAAGGGCCGTCATTTTGCTGAGAACCGCTCATATCGGTCTGAATCCAGAGGATACCATTCTGATCGATCCACAATCCATCGGGGCTGGCAAAAATATTATCCTGAGTCAAAGCAGGACCACCTTGCTGCGGTAAAATCTGGCTATCATGCTCAGGACCCGCCAGGACAAAAATATCCCATCTGAATTTGGTTGCCCACGGCTGATTGCCGCGCTCTTTCCAACGAATGATGTGACCGTATGGATTGGGGCCACGTGGATTCGCTGCGTCGGTATCATCAGCATTACGGCCACTATTATTGGTCAGCGTCATATAGACTTCGCGCGTCTGCGGATGGACGGTCCCCCATTCCGGCCTGTCCATTTTGGTCGCACCGACCACATCGGCTGCCAGACGTGTATTAACCAGTACATCAGCCTGATCGACAAAAAAGATACCTTTGCTGAGTGACATGGCGCGAAAATATCGATCATCGATATCCAATGCCAGCCATTCTCCCGTACCATTATCATAAAAGCGGGCTACATACAGCGTGCCCTCGTCCAGAATCTCTCCTCTGACATGATCGTTGTAGCGTGCTTTGGTAACAAACTTGTAAATGTATTCATTCTGAGAGTCGTCACCGGAGTAGAAAACGACAGGTTTACCATACTGCGGTGGTGCCACCCAGCAACCTTCATGCGCAAAACGACCCATGGCAGTACGCTTGACTGGTTTGCTATCCGGGTCAAACGGATCGATTTCCACGATCCAGCCATGCGTGTTGGGCTCATTCCGGTAATCTTCAGTCGCGTTGCGGCCTTTCACCGATGCATCGAAACGAATATATTCGTCTGCCCCTCCTTGTGCAGTTTCCCAACGATAACGTCCATTGCTCTGACTTACTCCATAGCGGCTGTGCTCTCTGGGACGACCGGTACGATTGACAAAATAGCCTGCCCAGTTTTCCTCGCAGGTTAAATAGGTTCCCCAAGGAGTATAACCATGAGCGCAATTGTTGAATGTGCCACGTGTCTCAGTACCAGTTGGACTATATTTAGTTTTGACCAGATCGCTCCCCCGCACAGGTCCACGGATTTCTATAGGTGTACCTGCTGTGACACGACGATTAAAGGGGCCCTTCACTACTTTCCATTCACCACTTGCCGATTCTTTCTCGATTTCGACAACGCTGATACCATGCGCAGCAATCTCCCTTCTGACCTCATCATCAGGTCGCTGACCATCTATGAGGGTGGGGCCAGCAGGATGGAATACGCCCTGATCTACATATTCATGATTCACACACAATAAACCATGGCTGTTCGGATTGTCACGGAACGGAAAGTAGTGCATGCCGTCATGATTCGAACCGATTTGCTGTTCCTGCTCCTCACCGGTATTACCGTTAACCGGGTCAAATTCAGGATAGCTGCCGGTAATCGGTGTCCCCCAGGGAATCAGGGCCTGGACTTTATAGCCGTGCGGGACGGTGGCAGTATCTGAGCGGGTGATCGGAACCGCATTGAAGCTTAGCGTCGGATCCAGGGTGAAAGAAGGTTTGGGCGGTACCGGAAGACCTGTAACCGAAGGAAATTTCTTGGCTTCTAGCTCTTCCATCAGTCCGGGCAAACCAAATACCCCGGCCACTGCCAAGCCCAGGCTTCCGGTCAGGACTTCACGGCGAGACAATCTTTTTTCCAGAATGGTCGAGAAATGAGCATTGTCCGAGTGATTGCTCATCGGCTCATCGCCATCATTGACTTCGATCAAAGGTGTTTTGTTATCATGCATGGTGTTTTCCTCTCTCCAGTTTATGACTTAGGAATCACCACCATAGATAACGAAGGTTAAACTACCATGAAGGTTGCATTTCAGGTAGATGAACTTTTATAACCAGATTAGATTTGGGTTGCCATAAAAAATTCCTGACCCAATGCGGCCCGGTCCGATGCCAGTGTAGGAATTTCTTCCAACTGTTCAATTTTTTCCAACAGCTCACGCAAACCTCTGCCATTGGCAATTTGAATGGATAAACCCGGTCGTGCGTTAAGTTCAAGCACCAAGGGGCCTAGTTCACGATCGAGTACCACATCCACTCCCAGATATCCCAGCCCTACCAGGTCATAACATTGTGCCGCCAATGTCAGCAATTTATGCCAATGAGGAATCTCGAGTCCACTGATGGTTGCACCGGTATCAGGATGCTGCTCAATCGGATAATTCTGCCAAACAGCATGGGTAGTGCGTCCAGTTGCCAGATCAATACCTGTCCCTACCGCTCCCTGATGAAGATTAGCTTTGCCATCCGACATACGAGTCGGTAAACGTACCATGGATGCAACTGGTATACCCCTGAATACAATGGTACGAATGTCCGGTACACCACGATAGGAAACCGCTTCGAACAGTGGATCGAATTTGACCCGATATTCAATGAGTGCCTGGTCGGGTTGCCCTCCCAGACTGTAAAGGCCACTCAATATATTTGAAACATGATACTCAATAGCTTCATCAGTCAATAAATCGCCACTATTCTGTCGATAGCGGCCATTGAGGCGACCAGTAATCACGCAAATACCGTTCCCCCCCGAACCATGTGCGGGTTTGATTACAAAATCATTATGATCTTTAACGATATCGGAAAGATTGGCAACATCATGCTCGATTTCGATAACACCATACAATTCAGGTACTGCAATACCGGATTCGGTTGCCAGATACTTGGTCCGCAGTTTGTCATCTACCAGCGGATAAAGTGAACGCTTGTTATAGCGCAGAACATAATCGGCATTACGCTGATTCATGCCCACAATCCCGGCTCGCCTGAGTTTTGACCAGGTTCCAAACATACTAAGATGGCCTGTTTCGCGCAAATGCACGGAAACGCCAGAGTTCTGTCAACCGATACCCCGAATAGCGACCAAGCAGCAAAATAATGGCCAATACAACCAGTAATAATTCCGGAAAAACGAAGAACATATACTGCAATTCATCGATATTCATGGCCAGATAACCAATGACTGCCACCAATAGACTACCTGTTACCTGTTTGAACGCCTCGATCGGTCCGGCTTCCTCCCAGGTCAGCGACATACGCTCTATCGTCATGGTCATGATCACCATCGGGAACAAAGCCACCGACAAACCCATCTCGAGTCCAAGTTTATGCATGATGACACTGACCCCTGCCATGAGTAATACCACCATGGTCAATACCGACGCCAGACGAGGCACCAGCAACAATTTTAACTGCTCAACATAGGCGCGCAGCAGCAGTCCGAGCCCCACGATCAAACTGAACAGAATCAAACCCCATAATAATTCCGTCTCACGGAAAGCCAGCGCGATTAACACCGGCATGAAGGTACCAAAAGTCTTGATGCCCACAAGATTACGCATAAGCACTACCACAAAGGCACCCAGCGGTATCATCAACAGCACTTTGTATACATTCTGGATATGCACAGGCAGTGAGTACAACGAAAACTCCATCAGATGTGAGCCTTTTTCCGCTGAACGTGATCCGGCAATATTGACAATTTCTCGCAACGTCCTGGCAACTGAATATTGAATGCTGAACTCACTGGCTCCCTCAATAGTGAATTGCTTGTTTTCATTGACTTGCCACACAACAAAATTTGATGGCAAACCTTCCCGACCATCCTTGATATTGAGCGAACGCCATTGCTGACCATCATAAACCTGCAGAAAGTATTCCAATTCCGTGTATTCCTTGCTGTCTTGCAGACGTAATCCGCGAATAATCTGAGAAGGTATGCGGGCACCAGCCAGAATCCACCCCAGGCTCTTTGCCAGATTGTGTGAACGATTGATATGCTCCAGCAATAATTTCAACTCCGGAGCAGGTGTCGTCGCGTTCAACTGCTCAATGACGCGCTGTGAAAAAGACACGGTATCGGCCGACTGCTGTCGTGCCTTATCCAGCAACCCCTGAATAACCGGCACCAGGCTTTCAGGATATTCCGGTACTTTTGGATAAACCGGGGGCATAACTGGTTTGGGGATCGTCTCCTCATCCTTGAACAGAACGGCCCGATAAAACAATAATTGTTTACCCTGAGCACGCCGCTTCGCCCATAGTGCAACGCGTCCGAAGTCGTCCTGCTCAATTGCCAGACCATAATTGGCACTGACAAAATCTTCGTCGAGAATGGAATAACCTGGAGGATCGGAGGGAAGCGGTAGCGTTACTTTGATTGCACTGTCAGGTTTGGCACGGAAGCTGATACGTGCTTCGATATTCCATACTTCCGCCTGCTCGGATGCGGTCAAAGGCAAACCGATGACGGTAACTTTGTAATAAGCTAACCCCAATCCTGTTGCACACAACATGAGTGTCAACAGCAGCAAATGCAGTTGTCTCATTCAGATGACCCGGAATTAAGTGAGTCAGCCTGCTTCTTTTTCTTTTTCTTGTCGTGGCCACACCCCGCTTTGCTCAGATAGGCACGTGAGGAATCGACCAAAGTATATCCAGCAAGTGTCCTGCGCCCAAGCAAAACAGGATAATTGAGAGCACGGCGGTCAATCAGGTTAAACTCAACTTCCCGAACTTCATCGGCCAAGCAGATCTCCATGCTGATCACAGGCCGCTCCTGGGGTAAGCCACTATGCTGCTTGATCTTGACCAGTCGGGTCAACGGACGCTCGATTTCGACGGAACGTTCGCCTTCCTCGCTCGTTTTGAAGTCGAAAGTAAACCTGACCCACTTTTTTCCGTTTTTCTTGAATAAATCGATATCACGTGCACTCATGGAAGAAGTATTAGCACCCGTATCTAATCGCGCATGGACCTTGATCCCCCAAGGCTCCAAACGGACAAACTCGACCCAGCCAAGAATTTTCAGAGATTCGGGTACTGTAACCGCCTTTTCCGCCGATGCCATACCCCCTGGCACCAGCAACGCCAAGACTACAATCGCGATGTGTGACATCAGCCTGGTTAAACTAGTAGTCATCGAGTTTCTGGAATTTTCAGTAATAATTTAAAAAGCCATTCTTAGTCAGTATGGACGAACCCTGTCAGACAGGGGTAATGCAGACAACAGACAAAACAACCATTGAGCGGGTGAAGGGAATCGAACCCTCGTCTTAAGCTTGGGAAGCTTCTGCTCTACCATTGAGCTACACCCGCATGTTAGAATGCGGTAGCTTATCATTCAAAGTCTACCTTACCTTCGGTATTTTTCAAACATACTATGCGACTTACGATCAACGGCCAACAACAAAGTTTTAATGGTCCGATCAATATACAGCAACTGATCGAGCGCCTGTCGTTACAGAATAAACGTATCGCGGTCGAACGTAACGGTGAGATTATTCCTCGCAGCAGATTTACCGAACAAACCCTCCATGACGGAGATCAATTAGAGATTATTGTAGCAGTAGGTGGCGGCTGATTTCCCGGTAATATCAAATACGCTGTTCATTTCGACTACCCATACACGAAAAGGTAATTATTAGAATATTTATGGATTCTCTTGTTATTGCTGGTAAAAGTTATGCTTCCCGATTACTGGTGGGGACAGGAAAATACAGAGATTTTACTGAAACCCGTAATGCGGTCGAGGCAAGTGGTGCACAAATCGTCACGATAGCCATACGCCGCACCAATATCGGCCAGAATCCCGATGAGCCGAATCTGCTGGATGTATTACCTCCATCCCGGTTCACGCTGCTCCCGAATACTGCAGGCTGTTACACTGCTGCAGACGCAGTCCGTACCCTACGTCTGGCACGTGAGTTGCTTGATGGACATTCTCTGGTCAAGCTGGAAGTGTTAGGGGATCAGAAAACATTGTTTCCCGACGTAACTGCGACGATCGAAGCAGCTAAAATTCTGGTCAAGGAAGGTTTTCAGGTAATGGTATACACCTCGGACGATCCCATAATTGCCAAACAGCTGGAAGAAATCGGCTGTGTTGCGATCATGCCGTTGGCTTCACTGATCGGATCAGGTATGGGCATTCTCAATCCCTGGAATCTGCAGATCATTATAGAAAACGCCAGGGTACCGGTTCTGGTGGATGCAGGAGTCGGAACGGCATCGGATGCCGTGATCGCAATGGAACTCGGCTGCGATGGCGTATTGATGAATACAGCCATAGCCAGTGCCCGGAACCCGGTATTGATGGCATCAGCTATGCGCAAGGCAATAGAAGCCGGACGTGAAGCCTATCTGGCCGGACGTATGGCTAAGAAAATCTATCAGGCCAGCCCCAGTTCCCCGCTGGAAGGCATGGTTACCGGAACCCCGAATTCTGCCACAGGTCATTAAAGTCTCATTATCATTTCTCAGGAAAGATTGATCGCTGTGTCTTCGCCTTACCCGATCCGCAGTTATGTGCTTCGCCAGGGGCATTTCTCAAATGCGCAGCGCCATGCCTACGAATCTTTGTTGCCGTATTACGGTATTCCATTCTCGGACAAGCCCATCGATCTCGACCAGATTTTTGGACGATCCGCACCTAAGGTTCTGGAAATCGGCTCAGGAATGGGAGAAACAACTGTTGCGATTGCCAGGCAATATCCAGAGAGGGATTTTCTGGCCATTGAAGTACATATGCCGGGTATCGGTAGTCTACTCAACCAGATCGAGAAATATCAGTTATCTAATCTGCGCATCATTCCACATGATGCAGTAGTGGTTATGCAACAAATGTTCACTGATGAATCGCTGGATAGTGTTCATATTTTCTTTCCGGACCCGTGGCCCAAAGCACGGCACCATAAACGTCGCTTAATTCAGCCGGATTTCGTGTCACTCCTGTGTAGTCGGATGAAATCAGGCGGCTATGTACACATCGCTACCGACTGGGAAAATTACGCCGAGCATATTCTGCAGGTAATGAATAGCGAACAACGGTTTACCAATACGGCAACTGATTATGCCCCGCGCCCGACTTACCGGCCATTAACCAAATTCGAGCAACGTGGTCTGCGACTTGGCCACACTATCCGCGATCTGATATTCATCAAAACTGCCTGACAGTTTTTACAGGCAATTTTCTACTGGCAGCAAGAACGGAATTCGTCAGGACTGTTCCACGAAATCCCGGTATTGACTCTGATCATGCCAAGTATTACCTACTTATCGGGCATCAAAAAATCCCAGCTTCTGCCGTTGATACACTTTTTGGACATCACTGATGGATATATCCATGGATTTTGCTTTCTTTGCTTATACTTCTCTGGCAGTCGCAACCATCCTGCTGATAATCGGTATCATGATCTACAATAGCCTGGTAGATATCAAGCATACTGTCTCACAAGCGTGGTCAAATATCGACATCTTACTGAAACAACGCCACGACGAACTTCCCAAACTCGTAGAAACCTGCAAACATTACATGCGGTTTGAGCAGGAAACGCTCAGAAAAGTGATGGAGGCGCGTACACGTATCGCAAATGCATGTGAAACGGGTGACATCAGTGCTTTGGGTGCTGCAGAAGGAATGTTGAGAATGGGGCTCGGTAATTTATATGCAGTCGCCGAAGCTTATCCTGAACTCAAAACCAGTCAAAAATTTCAGCATCTGCAAACCCGTATCACCAGCCTGGAGAATGGCATCGCCGATCGCCGCGAATATTACAACGAAGCAGTCAAAAACAATAATATCCGCATCGAGCAATTTCCAGAAATCATGATCGCCAGGTGGTTTGGATTCGAGGCACGCCCGCTACTGGAATTCTCTGAAGAAAACAAACATGATCCTGACCTCGGGAAACTATTTGCCTGATTCCACCTGTCATCATGGAAAGCATTTCACCCAGTTTCTTATCAGACCAATATGAGCTTATCCTGATCGTTTCCATCCTGGCGGCATTGGCCAGTTTCTATTATTTTATGCGTGAATGGAAGCGATGGCGCCTGATCCAGGATACACCAACGGCACGTCTACGTTCTGCACATCAAGGATATGTCGAACTCGAAGGCCAGGGAAGATTTTCCCCTGATCATCCCATTTATGCCCCTTTATCCAACCATGAATGTATCTGGTATCACAGCCTGATCGAATGTAAACAGACTATCCTGCACAAGCAACGTCCCCGCACGGAATGGAAAATCCTATACCAGCACACCAGCGATCAATCATTCCTGCTTGACGATGGCACTGGTACATGCCTGGTCAATCCGAAGGGCGCAGAAATCATCAGTAATGAAAAACTGGTATGGTATGGCAACACCGAGTGGCCTACGCGGACAAAAATACTGGAGAGCGGTTCCACTATTATGGCATTGGCCAGTCATTATCGCTACAGTGAGCGACTGATCCTGCCCGGACAATACCTGTATGTTATTGGTCATCTGAAAACACATGCACCTGCAACAGAGCAATCCATACGGGATATCACGCGCGACCTTATCAGCAACTGGAAACAAAATACACAACAACTGCTGGAACGTTTCGATACCAATCAAGATGGCGAAATAGACCAGGCAGAATGGGAAGTTGCACGTCAAACTGCCCAATCGCGGGCTCAAGCTATCCATCAACAACTACAACACACACCTGAAATCAACCGCGTTGATAAACCGAATGATAACCGGCGTCCGTATATCATATCGGTCCGTTCGCAAATTGAGTTAATTCAGAAACATCGTCGTAATGCACTCATGGCATTGACAGGCAGTCTCGGTTTGATAAGTTATATTGCCTGGCTGCTGCACGCATACGGATAGGAAAAGTACGGGGATACATCACCTGCCTTCTGGCAGAAAAATTCCCAACAGATCATTCAGGAATCGCCTACCAGCGAGGGTTGTCTGGATTCTGTCATGATTCCAGACAACCAGTCCACGTTGCTCGGCTTCTGTCAGCTGCTGCTGAATCGATGTGATCGCCAAACCGGTATGTGCATGAAACAGCTTCGGATCAAAACCATGCGTCAGGCGCAATGCATTCATCATGAATTCGAAGATACGATCCTCTATACCAACTTCCTGTTCTACAGCAATAAAGTCGCTTATATCGGTATTCTTAGCCATAGCCCGCTCCAGATATTGCCGGGGGTGTTTATGGCGCATTTGCCGGATGATCCTGTCCTGGAAACTGATTTTACTGTGTGCACCAGCACCGATTCCCAGATAATCACCATATTGCCAATAGTTCATATTGTGCATGCATGACTGCCCGGGTCGGGAAAAAGCCGAGACTTCGTAATGCTGATATCCTTTTTCAGCCAAAATACATTCGATCGTGATCTGCATCTCTGCAGACGTATCTTCATCCGGCAACCTGGGAGGACGACTGAAATAGAACGGTGTATTGGGTTCGATTGTCAGGTGATAGGCCGAGATATGAGATACCTTCCAGGCGCATGCTGCTTCGATATCCTGTTCTGCTTCATCCTGTGTCTGATCCGGCAACGCATACATCAAATCCAGATTGATATTGTCGAAATTCTGCTGAGCAAGTTCTATGGCACGATGCGCTTCAAGACCATCATGAATGCGTCCCAATGCTTGCAGATGCCGGGAATTGAAACTTTGAACCCCGATTGACAGCCGGTTGATGCCAACAGCCCGGAAATCTATAAATTTCTGTGCCTCAAAAGTACCGGGATTTGCTTCCAGCGTGACTTCTGTCCCGGGTGGGAGGAACAGCAGCATTCTCACGTGCGACAAAATTGTATCGATCGATGCAGCGCTGAATAAGCTCGGTGTACCACCACCAAAAAAAATACTGACGACAGGTCTGCCCCAAATTTGCGGCAGTGACAACTCCAGATCACGTTTGAGTGCTGCCACATATTCAGATTCTGAGATTCCATCGCGAGAAATCGCATGTGAATTGAAATCACAATAAGGACATTTTTTGACGCACCAAGGGATATGAATATAGAGACTCAGAGGAGGAAGTGTCTTTAATCGAGGCCACTTCGAATCAGGCATAGATGGAATCAAAGTAGTCTGTTTCATACTGACCAGGTTGTTTGAGTCAGGTAGCACAAACAAGTTAAGCCCGATCTGGCTCACCCCCGGAAAGGGTTCGCACCAGTCTGGTCAGTGCCTTACCGCGATGACTGAGCCGGTTCTTTTCCTCGATCGGTAATTCGGCAGCAGTCCTGCCCAATTCTGGCAAAAAGAAATACGGATCATAGCCAAATCCCCCATCACCCTGCGGCTCTGAAATAATTTCACCTTGCCATGTATCCTCGACAATCATAGGCTGCGGATCCCGCTCATGACGCAACAATACGATCACACAATAATAATAAGCACGACGATCGGATTGATCACGCAGCGCCTCGATCAGCTTCTGATTATTGCGGACATCTGAGCGAGGTTCTCCCGCATAGCGGGCAGAAAAGACACCGGGTGCACCATTCAACGCCCTGACACATATTCCGGAATCATCCGCCAGGGCAGGTAGTCCGGTTAGCAAACTCGCATGCCGTGCCTTAGCCAACGCATTCTCCACAAAGGTAGCGTGAGGTTCATCAACTTCTGTCACGGCAAATGATGATTGGGAAATTGCTTGGATACCTAATGGTGAAAGCAATTCACTAATTTCTCTAAGCTTTCCTGCATTATTGCTGGCGACAACTATTCTGTTCAAGGATGGCATTACTTTTCCCAATTGGCTACTATCGGCTTCAAGGTAAATCGGTTACGAGATCAATTACAAGAATGGAAATATCGCCCATTCCTTAACTGTTCCCATTACGCCCTTCACATTTACTTAGTTCCCAGTGCTTTCTTTTGCAAACCGAACAATTCCTGCAATCCCTGTTGTGCCATATCCAACATGACGTTCAGTTCCTGGCGACTGAAAACGGCTCTTTCAGCAGTGCCCTGAATTTCTACTAACCCTAAATCACCAGTCATGACGACATTCATATCGGTATCACAACTGGAATCTTCCACATAATCCAGATCCAGCAGAGGCTGGCCATTCAACATTCCTACCGAAATGGCTGCGACATGCTCTCTGATCAGGTTATTTGAAATGGCTTGCTGCGTGCGCAAATATTCCACTGCATCACACAATGCTACGAATGCCCCAGTGATACTGGCAGTCCGGGTACCACCATCTGCCTGAATAACATCACAATCGATATGAATCGTGCGTTCACCCAACTTTTCCAAATCTAGCACTGAGCGCAGCGCCCGCCCGATTAAACGCTGGATTTCCATGGTCCGTCCCGACTGCCTGCCTTTGGCAGCCTCCCGCTGCATTCTCTCGCTGGTTGAACGTGGCAGCATGCCATATTCTGCTGTCAGCCATCCCTGACCGGTTCCCTTCAAGAAAGGAGGAACTCTGTCAATGATACTGGCAGTACAGATAACCTTGGTCTCACCACATTCGATCAATACCGAACCTTCGGCATATCGGGTATAGCGACGAATGATCCTGACCGGACGCATCTCGGCAGGGGCACGATTATTGTATCGCGGCATATTTAAATCACTTACCTCATGAGCTAAGGGGTCTCTGAAAAACGCTAGAATTCCAGAGTTTGACTTTGAAAAGTCATCAAGTGGAAAAACGATAGTCAGGTTTGGGAGGGGTATCTGAGGAGACAGTCAATACTTCATAACCGTCGTCAGTTACTAATATCGTGTGCTCCCATTGCGCAGACAAGCTGCGATCTTTGGTGATCACCGTCCAGCCGTCTGGAAGCTGCTTAATTGCAGCTTTACCCGCATTGATCATCGGTTCAACCGTGAAAATCATGCCTGGTTTGAGCTCGATACCTGTTCCCGCACGACCATAATGCAGCACCTGGGGATCTTCATGAAATTTTGCACCGATACCATGTCCGCAAAATTCTCTGACGATACTATAACCGGCACTTTCCGCCAGCTGCTGAATCACATGACCGATATCCCCCAGATGCTTACCCGGGCGGATTTCCTCAATACCACGCCACATTGCCTCAAAAGTAAGCTCACACAACCGTTTGGCCTGAATAGAAGGCTCGCCGACGTAATACATGCGGCTGGTATCACCATGATAACCATCATAAATGACTGTCACATCAACATTGACGATATCTCCTTCCTTGAGTTTCTTATCCCCTGGTATGCCGTGACAAACCTGGTGATTCACCGAAGTACAAATAGATTTCGGAAAGGGACTGTAACCGGGTGGAGCATAATTAAGCGGGGCTGGAATCGTTTTCTGGACATCAACCATATAACGATGACAAAGCTCATCCAGTTCTCCGGTAGTTACGCCGGGGATTACATACGGTTGAATATAATCCAGCACCTCAGCAGCCAACCTGCCGGCTACGCGCATGATCTCAATTTCCTGAGCCGTTTTAATATGAACTACCACAATCTCTTACTCCAGCTTAATTCAACGATCATGGCAAACAACACATGAACATCTTGCAAACCAATAAATAAATAGAGTTATTGTCTCTGATATTGGAAGAAAACCCCGATTTCTGTCTTTCTATTTATATAACGCAATCCGATTCTCTCATATGCGATCACATTCAGTAATATCCAGTCGTGTTTCAGGAAACTGCTGCACCAGTTGTTGAATCTGTTCTGTCATTTGCGCACTTGGATTGCGTATCACGAATTCGAACTGTTCCAGACGCTGCTCACTGTTTGTCACTCGAGTCACGCCCCTGTTTTTCAGGCCATCGACTAATGCCATCGCCTCAGATTCATCGCGCAGTATCGCCAATGAGATTACATTATGCCACGGGCTGCCCTCATTTTCCTGAATATGCATATGAGGAACTCCCAGTTTCTCCAGTTCGTTGATTTGCCTGGTGGTCTCACGTACTGTTCTGAATGGGGGAACATGTACCCAGTAGACAATGATCTCTCCTTTAGAGACTTCATTAAAATGACTTTTTCCCAGCTTCCATTGAGAAATCTCCGCTCTGGCCTGTTGTACCGCAGGACCCAACAGGTTATCCCATTTGAGACAGGCCACTTTGGCAGGCAGTAGTACTATTTTCTCCGGATGAATTAATGGTGCACGTGCCAGAAGTTTGTCATCCGAATCGGTATGAAAATAAAAGGCTACGATGATATTAACTAACAGTAAAAAAACAAAAATCTTTTTCATCTTGTGTATTCGTGGACAAACGACTGTAGTCGTTTACTGTGACCTGCAAATCTTGCTAGAATATATGGCTGTTTAAAGTTTTTATGAAAAATTCAACCCTAATTAGACATCATGAAACTCATTGAAAATGCTGCGGTAGCCATCATACTCATGTTTTCCGGCCTCGTTTTTGCCGAGTCCCAACTACTTATAGAAGGCGATGCCGAAAAGGGCAAGGAAATCGCGATAGGCATTTGTGCAGGATGCCATAATGCTGATGGCAACAGCGTTATTCCTATCTATCCTGTTCTTGCCGGGCAGTATGCCGGTTATACCGCCAAGCAACTGATGGATTTCAAAACAGAAGATGAAGCTCCGGCAAAGAGAGACAATCCAATCATGGCTCCCATGGTAGCAACATTGAGCCAGGATGACATGAAAAACTTGGCTGCTTATTATGCTCAGCAAGAACCGCAGCCTGGAATCGTTAACGATGCCTCACTGCTCGATATGGGGAAAAAATTATATCAAGGCGGTAATCTGGAACATTCCATCCCTGCCTGTTCCAGCTGCCATTCTCCTGATGGGCGAGGTATCCCACCTCATTATCCGAGAATCGACGGGCAGCATGCTGCTTACACTTTGTCGCAGTTACAAGCATTCCGTCAGGGAACACGTAAGAATGATACGAATGACACCATGCAGACAGTTGTTTCACGTATGAGTGAACAGGAAATGAAGGCTGTATCAGAATTCATCGCTACACTTAGATAAACTTAAATTCTGGAAACTGAAAATCTGACAACCTGCCAGCCATTTTTCTGGCGGGTTTTAATTTTATCTACCGTCCATATTTTTTACGATTACGGCGCCGACGGTTATGCGCACGCCGGGCTTCTTCCTCGCTGGGTGTCGGAGCTTTTTTGCCAGCATAAGGATTATGCCCGACTCTGAATTCCACACGTAATGGCGTACCTCTCAATTCAAAGACCTTCCGAAAGGTATTTTCAAGATAACGTCGATAGGTCTGTGAAACATGCTCGAGCATGGAGCCATGCACGATAATCAATGGAGGATTCGATCCTCCCTGGTGAGCATAACGTAATTTCGGCCGGGACATCCCGCCCCGAGGTGGGGGCTGTTTGGCTACAGCAGCCAACATAGCACGTGTCAGGCGTGGAGTCGGGATATGAGCCATTGCAGCAGCATAGGCAGTATCTACAGATGGCATCAGTCCTTTCATCCCTTGTCCATGCAATGCAGAAATATAATGCAAATCGGCAAAATCCAGAAAAGCAAGCTTACGCTCAAATTCCCGCTTGATCGTATCGCGCTGATAGTCACCTAGGCCATCCCACTTATTAACTGCAATTACTAACGCCCGACCGGTTTCCAAAATAAATCCGGCAATATGTGCATCCTGTTCGGAGATGCCATTTCTAGCATCCAATACCAGAATGACCACATTAGCAGCTTCAATCGACTGCAATGTTTTGACCACCGAAAATTTTTCCACGGTTTCCCAAATCTTGCCACGCCGACGTAAGCCTGCCGTATCGATCAGAGTATAACTGCGCTGATTATATTCAAAATCTACATCGATGCTGTCCCGAGTAGTGCCAGGCTGATCAAACGCAATCACTCGCTCCTCACCCAGTAATGTATTGATCAGGGTGGATTTACCGACATTTGGACGACCGACGATGGCGATTCTGGGGCATTCTTCCTGCTGCGTGTCGACAGTATCTTCCACATATGGAAAATCTGCCAGCGCCAGATCAATCAGCTCACCTATATGATCTCCATGCAAAGCGGAGACAGCACAGGGCTCACCTAATCCCAACTCATGGAATTCGGAAGTCACGATCGATGACCGCATTCCTTCGGTTTTATTAACGATGAGCAAAATTTTCCGGTCGGTTTTACGTAGTTGTTCTGCAATGATTCTGTCATGGGAGGTTAATCCCTGGCGGCCATCGACGATGAACAACACGATATCAGCTTCATCCACAGCTTGTAGAGTCTGCTTGGCCATGGCATACAAAATACCGGATTTCACTACTGGTTCAAAACCACCTGTATCCACTACCAGATATGGCTTAAGACCTATCTTTCCATGACCGTAATGCCGATCGCGCGTTAACCCCGGAATATCCATCACAATCGCATCACGACTGCCAGTCAGGCGATTGAATAATGTCGATTTCCCGACATTCGGACGCCCGACCAATACGAGTGTGGGTTTCATAATGATAGAGATATGGAAAACTGAAAAATGGTTTACCTTGGAAAGAATCGAAGGAGGGCCGCAAAAAACGGGCTATTGCAGGGCAAACGCGTAAAGTCCACCTTTCAGTGTTTGTACTACAAAGCCGTTTGGCAGATATTCAGGACGTGATAGGATAGCGCTACCGTCAGTAGGCGCACGACCAACCAGGGAACCATCATGGCGGCTGAGTAACATGACATGCCCCAGATCATCGCCAATTACTAAACGAGCCCCCCGTGCAATCATTGGGGTAGACAGTTTACGGCTACCCAGTTTTCCTCGTTTCCAAGCCGTCACACCGCTGCTTTTATCGTAAGCCACTACTGCGCCACGCTCCTCGCTAACATAGACATAATTGTTATCCATGACTAAACCAGCACTACTCGAAGCATCCTTAGCCCAAATCTGATTACCACTGGTAACTTCAAAACAGGCAACTCGTCCGTGATAAGCAACCGCGCAAACCTCATGTTCGTCGATGACCGGTAAACTGCTGATATCCGTCATACGTTCCAGTTCAGTAACGCCATGCGGTTGCGCAACCGTTGCTTCCCAGCCGACATTACCGTTAAACAGATCCATGGCAATTAACTTACCCCCGGGGAATCCAGCAAAAATAGCGCCCCGCGAGATCAGTACCCCAGCAAAGCTCCTGACCGTAAGGGGGGGGGTAGCGCCTTGATGAATCCAGATGCGCTTACCATCGGCCGCATCCAGGCCAAATAGTCGGCCATCACCGGTGCGCACCACGACAATTCCGCTATCCACTTGAGGTGGACTCAATATTTCACTGGTCACCCGAGTCTGCCATAATGAATTACCAGATTCATCAAAGGCAACGACTTCACCTTTATAGGTACCAAGCAAAATCATGCCATCACCGGTACCTATTCCGCCAGAAAGCTGTAGCCGAGTTTCTACACGCCAGATTTCCTGCCCTGTCTCGGGATCAAGTTTGAACAATCGGCCCTTCTCATCTGCAGCATATAACGCACCATTTTCATAGACTGGAAAAAAAACTGCGGTCTTACTTTCTCCCAGTTTAACCTGCCATAAGGGTTCAATTTTAGGCGCTGATTCCAACTCGGCTATTTCAGCCTCATCGATTTCGACTTCATCTTCTTCGCTACTGAAAAGATCAGTGAAATGCCCTCCACCCAGGTCGCTCAAACTCGCACATCCGCTCAATGTAAGCGGTAAAATCAGTGCCCAGATACACAATAATCTGGAATTTATACGAAAAACGTAAATACGCGTCAGTAATAAAATGCTACTGATCACTGCCGATTTTCTCTCAACGCATCCATTTTTATCTGTACGATATTTCGATAGACACTCTGTTCACCCAGTCGATCAAGTGCCTGCTGATAAGCAGATCGTGCCTCACTGATATTCCCGGATGCAGCCAATGCGTCTCCCCGTAAATCTGCATAGAGCCCAGCAAAAGGTGAGCCATGCTGCGTATTCAGCAATGCCAGTGCTTGATCGTACTGTTGCTCATCCAACCATATGCCCGCCAGACGTAACCGGGCAAGATCCTTTACTTCAGGTTCATCAGCATGATCAAGCACCCACTGCAGCATCTCTTTGGCACTTTGAGCATCACCAGCATTGATGCTGGCATGAGCAGCAATCAATGCTGCCCGTGAGGCATAACCGCTCCCTGGGAAACCCTCAGTCAACAGTAACGCAGCATCCTTGATTTTTGTGGCGTCACCACTTTTCTCAACCTGTTGCTGCAAAACCATGTATAAATCACCCGCCTGCTGAGCTTGCTGCCTTTGGTAATGATTCCACAGTTGACTACCCGCTATCGTTGCCGCAAAAATAGCCGCAACCAGCAAGATAGTACTGCCATGAGCCGCCCACCAGGCTTTCAATCGATCTATCTTTTCCTGTTCTTCAAAATTATACGTCGACATCGTTTTTTATCTTCCAAGGCTTAATTAAATATTTCCGAGCAATATGACAGCTTCTGCCAAATCGGTTCTGATCTGCTCGGCTGCCTCGCGCAGCGGCTTGATACTGATCTGCTCAGCCCGGACTTCATCTTCTCCGATAATGGCAGCAAAACGTGCCCCGCTGGCATCGGCTTTTTTCATTTGTGCTTTAAAACTTCCACCACCACTATGCAAAATCACTTTGAATCCCTGATCCCGCAATAATTCAGCTACCTTCCAGGAAAACTCAGTGGCTGCATCACCCTGATGAACCACGTAAATGTCGGGTACGACATGTGCTTCATTCGTACTACTCTCACGCATCAATGCCAATATCCGCTCGACTCCCATGGCAAAACCGCACGCAGGTGCAGATTTACCACCGATCTGGGCAATCAATCCGTCATAGCGCCCGCCCGCACAAATAGTTCCCTGTGCGCCCAATTTATCGGTTACCCATTCAAATACCGTACGATTGTAATAATCCAGCCCTCTCACGAGTCGCAGATTAATTTCAAAGCTGATTCCCTGGTTACGCAGAATACGTTGTAAAGACTCGAAATGCTTGAGCGAATCCTCATCCAAATCATCCAGCAGCCGAGGAGCGCCTTCCAATATCTCATGCATCGCTGGATTCTTACTGTCGAGGATTCGCAGTGGATTACTTTGTAATCGTCTGCGTGCATCTTCATCGAGTTTATCGTAGAACTGCTCCAGATAATTGACCAGTCGGGTGCGATAAATTGCACGTGACTCAGTACTTCCGAGTGTACCGATTTCAAGGCGAACATCCGGAATACCTAGCAGACGCCATAACCGTGCACACATAATAATATGCTCTGCATCAATATCCGGACCGACAAATCCGAGTGCCTCTACACCCACCTGGTGAAACTGGCGATAGCGGCCTTTTTGAGGCCGTTCATGGCGGAACATCGGTCCACTGTAGTACAAACGCTGAGGACCTGGGTACAACAGATTATGTTCAATTACCGCACGTACACAGGAGGCTGTCCCTTCCGGACGCAACGTCAAACTTTCCCCGTTGAGATGATCGACGAACGTGTACATCTCCTTCTCGACGATATCTGTAACTGCTCCAATCGAACGAACAAATAGATCGGTCTGTTCAACAATGGGCGTACGCAAATTACGGTAACCATAAGCAGCCACCCATCGACGAATCGTATCTTCGAAAAACTCCCAGAGGCCAGTTTCATCCGGCAGGATATCGTTCATCCCGCGAACTGCCCGGATCGAGCTAGACATTAGCTACTTTTTTCCGATACTTCGTACGCACATATCCATCAACTATCGCACGAAACTCTGCTGCGATATTGTCACCTTTCAGGGTAACAGTTTTTTGTCCGTCGACAAAAACCGGTGCTACCGGATTCTCTCCTGATCCGGGCAAACTGATACCGATATTAGCGTGCTTACTTTCACCCGGGCCATTTACTACACATCCCATAACTGCCAGTGTCATATTTTCAACACCATCGTACTGTTCCCGCCAATCGATCATTTGTTCTCGCACATATGCCTGGATACTTTCTGCCAATTCCTGAAAATAAGTACTGGTGGTGCGCCCGCAACCCGGGCAAGCCGCCACCAGCGGAACAAACGCACGCAACCCCATTGTTTGCAGAATTTCCTGTGCCACGATTACTTCACGGGTACGATCTCCCCCAGGTTCTGGTGTCAGAGAAATACGAATGGTATCGCCAATTCCTTTGAACAACAGTACGGACAATGCAGCAGTCGACGCAACGATACCTTTTGACCCCATACCGGCCTCGGTCAATCCCAAATGTAACGCATAATCACATTGTGCCGCCAGCTCACTGTAAACCGCAATCAGATCCTGCACACCGCTGACCTTGCATGACAGCACGATACGATCCCGACTCAACCCCAGATCCTCAGCTTTGGCTGCACTTTCCAATGCAGAGGTAATCAGTGCCTTGCGCATAACCTGCGCTGAATCCATCGGCTCTGAAGCACGCGCATTTTCGTCCATAATCCGTGCCAGCATGGCCGGATCGAGACTGCCCCAGTTAACACCAATCCGTACTGGTTTATCGTACTCACAAGCCGCTTCTATCAGAATCGAAAACTGTTCATCACGCTTTTTACCCTGCCCTACATTCCCTGGGTTGATACGAAATTTGGCCAGCGCCCGTGCACATTCCGGATAAGCGGTCAATAATTTATGGCCATTGAAATGAAAATCACCCACAAGTGGTACATGGCAACCCATATCGTCCAGTCTGGCACGAATTCCAGCTACTGCACGTGCAGCTTCCATCGTATTGACCGTAATTCTGACCAGTTCGGAACCTGTACGTGCAAGCTGTGCTATTTGCAAAGTAGTTGCCAGCTCATCGGCCGTATCGGTATTGGTCATTGACTGCACAACAATCGGTGCACCGCCACCAATCGTTACTGCACCTACTTTGACGCCCACACACTTCCGGCGCGGGCTGGGAATGCTATTAAAAGACATATTTTTAATTAGGTTCCAAAAATATCAGGTAGACTGCTTAGACTACAGAAGCTGGATCACTCCAGCGAAAAGCGTGCCACATCATCACTTCCACGAGTATATGGCACAAGATCGACCGTTCGTCCGTTGTAAGTCAGATTGACCCCAGGCGCATTACCGATAACCAGATATAGAGGCGGTTTTCCCTGGACCATCTGCTCGGTGCCACGAGAATGGGTCTTCTCAAGAATGACCTTACCATCACCATCTTTTACCTTGACCCATGAATCCCGAGAAAAAGAAAAGTGCAACGACTTCTTCCCGTCACCTGAGTCCTCAGTCATATCTGGTGTAGATTCAGATGATATTGACGGGTCCGGCAAAACTGCCGTACCACTGGTCAATGGTATATTATTCCCCACAGTCGGTGGCGAAAAAGGAAGCTCCAGAGAAGATGAAGGAGATAGGGGCAATGGCAAATCAACTGCGGCTTGATCATTTCCAGTCTCGGGATCAGATAAGGCTGTCACGTCAAAACTATCCAGCGAATAGGATGACTCCTGTTCCAGACCACCATGCTGATAAAGTCCATAAGCGGCGAAAACTGCCACCAGTATTACAGCAAAATACAGTAGTCCACGACTACTACGATTGCGTCGAGATACAGGCTCAATGGATTTAAAACGTTGAGATAAGTACTCATTGGAGTAAGTATGTGCTGGTGTGGATCGTGGCAGCGATTCCAGTAATCGGTTCACCCCTTCAAGCTGTAATAAATTAGCATAGTTGCGTACATAACCGCGTAGAAAAGTAACCGCAGGCAGCTTGGCAAAATCCTGTGCTTCGATTGCCTCGACTTGTTGTTCTGACAAACGCAACCGACGTGCTACCTCACCAACACTCAGACCGCGCTTAATTCTCTCATCATGTAATATCTGGCCAAAACCAGGAGTAATCTCAGTGTTAGCAGCACTCTTAGTACTGATATCGGCCAGCCTATCATCCTCCGTGATTTGAGAAGGTGGGATAGAAATTTCCTCACTAGCACATGGTAACGATCTATCGTCCTGATTCACAGCTTCCCCGACTGTCTCGGGGCCATCGGTATTTCGAATCATGTCAGATTCCCGATCCGTACCGAATTCTTCTCTTCCGTCCGTATCATTGTCTTTCATGGTTCAACCTGCCTGCACGCAATGCCCTAGCCTCCTTAGAATCCGGAAAGTGTTTCTGCAATTGAAAAGCATAATTCGCTTCTGCATTCGTATCTCCATTTGCGCGTGCAATATGAATTGCTAGCCATAGACTATCAGGTGCAGAAGAATATGTCTGCAGATAGCGGGTAATTGCGGATTGAGCTTTTTTCAAACTGCCACGCTTGAAATCCAGTTCTATCAGACCGAGCTGTGCTAGAGAATAACCTGGACGAATAACCAGTGCTTTCTCAAAAAAAGTTTGTGCACGCTCAAAATCATTCTGTCTCAATATACACAATCCTGCATTCGCATAGGTTCTTTCAGGTATTTCATACAAAGGATCACGAACAGCGACCATAAAATGATCCACCGCTCGTTCCATTAGATCGGGTTTCCGCTGGCATAAAAACCAGCCGAAGTTGTTACGGATATCGGGATCATTCGGTGCAATCCTGAGTCCTTGTTCAAAGTTCCGCTCCGCCCGCTCATCTTCATGCAAATCCATATAAACCAATCCCAGCATATTATACGCTGGCGCATAATCGGGTTTCTTTTGCAGTGCTATTTCAGCTTCTTCGATCGCTACTCGATACTGACCGCGATGGTAATATTGACCAGCCAGTTCAGTATGAATTTTTGCACTCTGTAATGCACGCCGCTTCAATTCCTCAGGAGAATGTTTCTCCTGAACTGGCGCGTGACCACAACCTGCTAACCAAACCAGGCACCCGACAATCCCCCCCCAATACCATTTACTCATTGCTTTACTTTGCAATTAGCACCCGCTAGGTCTACAAAAATCCGTCAAATATTTTTTATCCAGTAATTGCGGCTTGAGACAACATATCTGACATACGCGTATTCATTCGACGGGTTTTATCCTGTACCTGCCCTGCCAGCTGACCACAAGCTGCCGCAATATCATCACCCCGTGTTTTGCGCACAGTCGTCACGATACCCGCCTGCATCAATACATCCCGAAAATTGTTGATGGCAGTCGAACTCGATCGCTGGTAGCCAGACTCTACAAAAGTATTGAATGGAATCAGATTGAGTTTACATGGAATATCTTTAACTACCCGTACCAATTCACGCGCAAGCTCGACACTGTCGTTTACACCTTTTAGCATAACATATTCGAACGTAATAAAATCTCTAGGTGCAGCAGGTAAATAACGTTCGCAGGCAGCCAGTAGCGCTTTAATCGGGTATTTTTTGTTAATCGGTACTAGTTCATCACGCAAAGCATCATTCGGTGCATGCAGAGAAATCGCCAGAGCGACCGGACAACGCTCACGTAGACGATCGATCGCAGGCACCAACCCAGAGGTACTCACCGTCACACGTCGGCGCGACAATCCATATGCATAATCGCTCAGCATTAGATCAAGCGCTGTCACCAGATTTTCAAAATTAGCCAATGGTTCTCCCATTCCCATCATGACGACGTTGGTCACCACCCGCTCCGTTCCCGCTTTGTTTGTCAGTGTTTGAGAGGCATTTGAAAAAAGCGAGCTATCATTTTTTTCTACTTTGAGTAATTTATTCGCCCACCACAATTGACCAATAATTTCCGCAACGGTCAGGTTACGATTAAAGCCCTGCCGGCCTGTGGAGCAGAAACTACAAGCTAATGCACAACCGACTTGGCTGGAAACACAAAGTGTGCCACGATTCGGCTCTGGTATAAAAACCATTTCGACCGCATTACCTACACCCGTCGACAGCAACCATTTACGAGTACCGTCACTTGCCGTATGATCGCTGACGATGGTGGGCAATTGGATTACAGCAGATTCTTCCAACTTTTGCCGGAACCCTTTTGCCAGATCACTCATCTCTGCAAATCCCGTCTTACCGAACTGATGCACCCAACGTAGTAGCTGCTTTGCACGATAAGGTTTCTCCCCCATTTCTTGGCAAAAATGGACAAGTTCCGCCTCACCGAAATCAAGCAAATTAACCATCGAATCTGATTCTCTGGATCTATAAAAAATTGTCAGAACAGCTCAAGAAAAAGTAAAAGCCGCAAGTAGTTTCCAAATATATTGAATCTACTCCGATCACCTCAGCGTGAATAAATATTCAAAATCGGAAAAAAACAGGCAATTTCAACTATTGCTGTTTCCGGTGCATCGGAACCATGTACAGCATTTGCATCGATACTTTCGGCAAAATCTGCACGAATTGTGCCTTTGTCCGCCTTCTTGGGATCAGTAGCGCCCATCAGCTCACGATTTTTGGCGATGGCACTTTCTCCTTCCAGTACCTGAATCATGACCGGCCCGGAGATCATAAACTCAACCAGATCATTAAAAAACGGACGCTCTCTATGTATCGCATAAAAATTCTCCGCTTCGGCCCTTGATAGATGCACCATACGTGCAGCAATAATTTTCAAACCTGCGGCTTCGAATCTTGAATAAATCTGCCCAATGACATTTTTCGCCACCGCATCAGGTTTGATAATGGACAGGGTCCTCTCTACAGCCATCAAATACCTCATAAAATAAGTTTATTAATAGAAAATATATTTTAACAAAAAACCCATATATATTTACTAAACCTCAATCAAAACAAGCCATGTCGCTCATACGGCCTGCCCAATAAAAGAGGGACGTTGCTACACTCATTCAATACTTAAAAATAGCGAGTGCACGGCGAGATTTACCCTTCATTCGACGACTATATCCAGTAATCAGATTCAGATCATTACCTTTATCAAATGAGCAAGGTAACAAGATGACCATTTTCAGAAAAATGCTGACTGACTGTGTATCTGTATACTGTGACTATGCAGTACCAGTAACAGACCACCGACAGTTTCACAGGTAAACTAAAGGCCACATAAAACCAATCAAATTTATGCGATCAGCATCAATAATATCGATGTATTCATAATTACAGCGTTATCAGGACTTTTTCACGTAATACAAACGTAATCAAGTTCCAGAAATGAAAAACTGCAGATAGTAGCAAGAAGCTTCCTGCATATGAAAGCACTCTCCCGAAAGGGAAATTTAATTTAAGGCTATGAAAAAATTAGGCCGGATTAAATCCGGCCTAATTTTAACTTATAACTATGATATCGAATATTATTCTATGACGTTGAGAGAACCCGGCAGGTGAATGTTTTTGGGATGGAGTTGGCACCAAATAGTGAAGGCACCGGCTTTATCGGCCGAGAAGGTGATGGTTTTGGTTTCCCCAGCTTTGATCACTTCTTGAATGCCATACTCATCAATGGAGAATCCTTCACTGATGGGAGATTTATTCTCTACCGTAATCTTGACTGAATCTCCTTTCTTGACAGTCAGTGTTTCAGGCTCATTAAGCACATTGAAAGCACGAATATTCTTGACCGTCACACCCTCGACGTTAAGTTCAGGAATATTAGTATCATAAGCGTTGACTACTACCTTAAAGCTGTGTTCTGCTGCGTGTGTAGTGCCTATCAATAACGATCCAAGGGCAAAACCCACAAGCATTGTTTTGGTTATTTTCATCATTACTTTCCTCTACTTAAAATTTACGTTTTGGTTTAGTGAAATAACATTCAACTCTTTGTGGATGGCGCTAATAACAAGATTTATTACATCATTAGCCGATAGATAAACACCATTGGATAGGAAATTCACCTACATACCCATCCACGGAAGTTTACTGAATATGATTCTGCTTATGCTCAAGAACTCACCTAGCTATCTGGTAGTCCCGGCCCGATACTCTAGATGGGATGATCGTGGATGTCAACATCATCGCCGATTTATTCATCCAACCTGTCAGAAAAATCAGACACATCAGATACAGACAAGAATGTCTGATAACAAATACAATTTCCCCGCTGACATCCCCTTATTCCCGGGACAGATTAAGGTAGAATACTGCTAAATTTTTTAGCATCCGCTGTTCCATCCAGTGCCTCACCCGGAGCCCTCATCCATGAAAATCCAAACACTCTTGCAGCAGCATGGTAGAGAAAATTTTTCTTTACACGATCGATATCTCAACAGTCAAATGGTCAAAGTGCTTAAAACGATCGGTTTTGATCGCCATTATGTCAGAGCTGAAGGAGCCTATTTATTCGATGATAAAGGTGATCGTTATCTGGATCTGCTGAGTGGATTTGGTGTTTTTGCATTGGGACGAAATCATCCGGAAATCATCGAGGTACTCAAAAGTACATTGGAAGCGGATTTGCCCAATCTCGTTCAGCTCGATGTTTCATTACTGGCCGGCCTATTAGCGGAAAAACTGGTAAAACTTGCGCCGGAAGGATTAAACCGTGTCTTCTTCGCTAACTCCGGCACAGAAACAATTGAGGCTGCAATCAAGTTCAGCCGCTATGCAACCGGAAAATCAAAGATCATTTTCTGCCACGGTTGCTATCATGGCCTAAGTCTCGGTTCCCTTTCCGCCACGGGAGACGACCATTACAAACAGGGCTTCGGTCCGCTGGTACCCGATTTCATCGAAATCCCATTCAATGATCTGGCTGCGCTAGAGCAGGCACTTTCACAAAAAGACGTCGCGGCCTTCATTACCGAACCGATTCAAGGACATGGTGTCTGGATACCGGATGATGACTATTTACCGAACGCTGCCAAGCTTACTCGTAAATATGGTGCATTGCTCATTGCTGATGAAGTGCAGACTGGATTAGGGCGTACCGGTAAATGGTGGGCAGTGGAACACTGGTCCGTTGAGCCTGACATTCTCTGCATGGCTAAAGCCCTTTCCGGGGGGTTTGTCCCAGTTGGTGCACTGGTCTGCAAGGAATGGATTTTTGACCGAGTTTTCAACCGAATGGACCGCGCAGTCGTGCATGGCAGTACCTTCGGTAAAAATAACCTGGCCATGGCGGCAGGTCTCGCCACATTGGAAATACTGGAATCGGAAAATCTGATTGAACGCGCCGCCCACACTGGAACGAGTATTATTGACGCACTACGGCCACTTATCGATGAATATGAATGCCTTAGGGAAGTTCGTGGAATAGGAATGATGATGGCGCTGGAATTTACCGAACCCAAAAGCCTGATGCTGAAATTATCATGGAAAATACTGGAGGCTGCCAATAAGGGATTATTCTCACAGATGATAACGATCCCGCTATTCAAACAGCACCGGATTCTGTCTCAGGTAGCTGGCCATGGCATGAATATCGTCAAGTTCATTCCACCGCTCATCCTGACAGAGCCCGATACTCAATGGGTCATCAAAGCAGTGAGGGAAGTTGTAGCCGATGCCCATCGCGGCCCCAGCGCAGTCTGGAATCTGGGTAAAACCTTAGCAACTCAGGCCATGCGTACCAGAATGGGCACCTGAGAACAAATAACCGGCCATCTACAGCCTATCGTTCCTCTGTATTACTAATTCATGCTCAATGGTGCCACAAACAGTTCCCTCTACTTTCAGCATTGATACGCTCAAGCAACTGAGTATGCAGCTCGAGCTCATGTTCACTAGCAGGTTGCACGACCAGTGTCAGGTTTCCCACATCAGTCACGGCTGTATCAATGGTCAACTGCGATGACGGTGTATCCAGTTCCATCAATAGGCTTTCCTGCCCCCGGGTCATAGCCAGATACACTTCAGCAAGCAACTCAGCGTCAAGTAAAGCGCCGTGCAGCGTTCTCCTCGAATTGTCGATCTGATAACGCTCACATAATGCATCCAGGTTATTTCTCTTGCCCGGATGCAGTTCTTTAGCCAGTATCAGCGTATCAGTTATTTGTGAGCAGTAATGCTTCAGTGGTCGCATACTGATCAAATCAAGTTCACGATCAATGAAACCCACATCAAATGGGGCGTTGTGGATAAGAATTTCGGCATCATCGATAAACGCTAAAAACTCTTCGCAGATATCCTGAAATTTAGGTTTATCGCGCAGAAATTCCCGCGTCAGGCCGTGAACCTGAAGTGCACCTTCATCGCTTTCCCGCTCTGGATTGAGATAACGATGAAAATGACGACTGGTCAGACGCCGGTTACACATTTCCACCGCTGCAATTTCGACGATACGGTGCCCCAATGCAGGATCAAGACCAGTCGTTTCAGTATCAATGAATATATGTCGCATTATTTGGATACTCGATCAAATACAGGGCCAGCTATTGACATCCGCCGCATAAACAATCTTCCTCCTGAATTTTATCAATCTTTCCAATTAAGGAATAGCAAACAAAATTTCCTAATTCTTCCCGACCATAACCGATTCCACCCCGCGATTAGCCAATCTGTCAGCTTGCTCATTACCATCATGTCCGTTATGCCCCCGTACCCAGCACCATTCAACTTGATAACGCTGGGACAATTGGTCCAATTCTTTCCACAGCATTTCATTTTTGACTGGTTTTTTATCAGCAGTTAGCCATCCACGTTTTTTCCATGAATGAATCCATTCGCTGATACCTTTTTGAACATACTGTGAATCCGTGTGTAATCGTATCCGCCACGATTGCCTGGATAGCGGTAATGACTCCAGTACCTGCAAAGCCCGAATAGCGGCAAGCAACTCCATCCGATTGTTCGTCGTCATTGTCTCACCACCGAAAAATTCTTGAGCTTCGCCGTTGAAACGAAGGTAGACACCCCACCCACCTATACCTGGGTTACCTTTACAAGCACCATCTGTAAAAATTTCCACCCATCTCACTTCGTCCTTCTGCTGCACTGTTTTACGCTCCTCTCTCGGGTACTCTCACCCTATCTGTACGCTCTCAGTCAATCATCAGATTTTTTATAATCTATGGCTTTATTCCAACCTAACAAATTTCGGGAATTATCGATCTTCCCCCCGCTCTATCTGTGCAACGGGCGCAGTCCTTCTTTTAGCTTTGGCAGAACCTTCCCAGCAGGGTTTGATAATCCGCATACCACATTCATGTTTAACCGCCTGCAAAAAATAAACGCCACCAGCGATAGGCCACCACCGATCCCCGGCTGCTTCCATAAAACGCAATCGGGAAAGCCATTTTTCCCCCTTGCACGGCGGAATATAACATCCGAGCTGCCCTCCAATGGCTTCGAAATTGAGTAATTCCAGCCAATCTTTCATGCGCGATAATGCAATAAAATGACCGCACCAGGGAAAGTCTGCTTTACACGATGTCATACGTCGATGCAGCCCCCAGAGACTATAAGGATTGAAGCCACTGACTACTACGTGACCTTCCGGGATAAGCACACGATGCACTTCACGCAGAATCTGGTGTGGATTAGCATTGAACTCAAGGGTGTGCGGTAACAGAACCAAGTCTATGCTACCGCTTTCTATGGGTAAGGAATCAGGAAATGTATAGGCAGAAGATCCTTTTTCCAACCCGACCACGAACTTGAACGGCATTCGATTGTTACGCAGGAAATTGAATCCGGGAAAGCCGACTTGTGTTGCATTGTAGCCAAAAACATCAGCCACCACACGATCAAAATAACGTTGCTCCAAGTCTAATACATATTGCCCCAAAGAAGTCCCAAACCACTGTTGTATGCTTTGCTGGAATGCAGAATCAAACATGATGTTAGGATGAACAATTATGACACTTGGTCAGTCTGCTACGTATTAAGGAGAAAAAATGATCGACATTTTCCCCGTCCGGGCCTTCAGAGATAATTATATCTGGATCATTCACAACCAACATTCTGCAGTCATCATAGATCCCGGTGACGCATTACCTGTCATCACCTACTTGAGACAACAAAAACTACAACCTGTTGCGATCCTTTGTACTCACCATCACAATGATCATACAGGTGGAAATGCTGCATTAGTACAGAAATTCGCCATACCGGTTTATGGCCCTGCGAACGAAAAAATACCGGGGCTTACACACCCGCTCAAAGAAAAAGATACACTCTATTTCCAGGAGTTAGCGATTAAATTTGCGGTTTTGGAGGTACCTGGACATACCGCGGGTCATATCGCATATTATGATCAACACCAGCTATTCTGCGGAGATACATTATTTGCTTGCGGTTGTGGACGGATCTTCGAAGGCAATGCACAGCAGCTATATGATTCATTAAAAAAGCTGACTGAGCTACCAGATGAAACCCTGATTTATTGCGCACACGAATACACTCTGGCCAATATCCAGTTTGCCAAAACAATCGATCCAGATAACCCTGTATTGATCAAACTCGAAAGCGATACCCTGGATCGATTGAAACGCGGTATGCCTACACTTCCTTCCCGACTGGCTACCGAAAAAGCGACTAACCCATTTCTACGCTGCGATCAACCCGCCATCATTCATAGCGCTCGCCGTTATACCGGACAACCGCTTAATGATCCAGTCAGTGTTTTTACAGCAATTCGCGACTGGAAAAATCATTTCTGAGCAATCCATCATCCATTCTCAAGAATGCACCGAAATTATTTTCTACAACCGTCCGAATCACACTGTGTTTGTACAGCAGGATGTTCTGTCGCAGAAGTTTCTGACACGGGAACTGTGTCCTCAGAAACTTCTTCGGCAAGTAGCGTTCCTATTGATACCCCTAGCAGAAAATCACTGACATGCCCGAATTTATGCAAACGCAAGTGCCCCGTTTTATCAATCAGAATGGTGGTTGGCGTACCTTGCATGTGATAAGCCATCATCGTGCAAGGCACAACTTGTCGTTCACCTGGCTTATCAATTCCAATCGGGAAACGCAACCTATATTCATAAGCGAAAACCTCCAGCGCATCGCGACCCATCACAGCGTGATGCTCAAAAACTGTATGTAATCCGATCACGGCTACTCGTTCAGGATCGAACTCATCAAAAATACGTTGCGTTTGTGGAATCCCATGTTGAACACAACCCGGACATAGCATCTGAAAAGCATGCAGTAACACAACCTTACCACGCAAGGAAGCCAGCGTAATAGGCTGGGGAGTATTCAACCAGTCTGAAGTTTGCAGTTCTGGTGCTTTAATTTTTTCTACAGAAGCATTTTGTTTCATTGCCAGGAAGCTCTACTCACACAAAAAGAAAACAGGTAGTTTATCCTGTCTTGGTAATAGCACGCAAAATAAAGTGCCTCGGAATAATCCTAGAAACCGCATCATCTCAGGAGAAATGAGTTGCAACACTGAGATAGCCTACTGACGGTACTTGAAAGTGATCCGGGGACAAGCATGCGATATGAGGTTCTATTCGAGAACCTGACCAGTAAGATATTGTTATCATAGTCATGCAATACCAGCAAGCTGGATCCATTGTGGTGGTGGATAAATTCATCAATCCGAAATAGTGCATGGTAAGAAAAAATAGAACCGAATCAACTGATCACCACAAGGTCGGGAGTAACACCACTTCCAGGTCGAAACGAATAGCCTTCCACTCAGCGTGATTCTGATCCAGGTCAATCACAACAACATCACCCGGCTACCTTTGGTTGAAACAACCTCACCGACTGCTGGCAAGCTAAAATACAAACTCAAAACCAGGACATACCAGTAATCCCTCGCTAAGTAGCGTACTATAGGAGAGCAGTGAACTGAGTAAAAACTGCTGAATCCTGAAATATACTATTCCCAGCCTCGCATACTATATTTATTTTGTTTTTGACACTCTGATAAATATAGTCGCTCATGAGATATTAACTTTCTGATAGCTTAGGACCTTTATTTATTTCCCCTTGATCTTTAATCCATGGGCTGAAAAGCGTGTGTAAACTGGTATCAATGAATATGCTCATACCATAAAAGGAAACCAGATAGATGAATGATAAATACCTGCTGAAAAGAAGCTTAAAGTCAGTTTGGCATCCCTGCACCCAAATGAAACAACATGAATCCATACCGCTTGTAACTATTACTCATGGCAAAGGAATCTGGCTGTACGACACCGAAGGTCGCCGCTACCTTGATGCGATCGGTTCCTGGTGGGTCAATCTGTTCGGACACTCAAATCCTCGTATCAATGCCGCCATTTGTGACCAGCTTGAAAAACTGGAGCATGTCATGCTGGCTGGTTTCACGCATGAGCCAGTAGTAGAACTATCGGAAAGGCTGAGTAAACTGGTATCGAACAAGCTTGGCCATTGCTTCTATAGCAGCGATGGCGCATCAGCTATCGAGATTGCGCTGAAAATGAGCTTTCATTATTGGCACAACTGTGATCATCCTGAAAAGAATCGTTTTATCAGTCTCCAAAATGACTATCATGGGGAAACACTAGGCGCACTCTCCGTCACAGATGTTGCGCTGTTCAAAAAAACCTATGCACCACTGCTGCGAGATACCATCCATGTCCTCACCCCTGACTGGCGTTACGCGTCTTCAGGAGAAACCCCTGCAGATTATGCGCGGCGCGCTGCGAAAGTACTTGACGACTACCTGGCGAATCATCACGCTCAAACTGCGGCATTCATCATCGAACCACTCGTACAGGGTGCAGCAGGTATGGGAATGTATCACCCGGAATATCTTAAACTCGCAAGAGAAATATGTACGAAGTATGAAGTTCATCTGATTGCAGATGAAATCGCAGTTGGTTTTGGCAGGACCGGGACTATGTTTGCCTGCGAGCAGGCTAACATAATCCCCGACTTTTTATGCATCGGCAAAGGTCTAAGTGCCGGCTATTTGCCCTTGTCATTAGTAATGACTACAGACATAATTTACGACGCTTTTTATGACAATGAAATCACACGGGGGTTTTTACATTCCCATACTCACTCAGGTAATGCCCTTGCCTGCCGGGCTGCATTAGCCACACTGGATATTTTCGAGCAAGATAAAGTCATTGAGGTAAACCGCCACAAAGCCAGCTATCTCAATCATGCAGCACAGGCAATTATTTCTCATCCCAAAGTGAAAAATTTCCGCAACTGTGGAATGATCTGGGCATTCGAATTCGATACCTCAGAACCTGATTTTTCTCAGAAATTCTTCTGCGCAGCACTCAAACAGGAGTTATCGTTGCGCCCATTGGGAAATACAGTCTATTTTATGCCCCCCTATATAATCAGTGAGCAGGAGATTGATCTGTTGATAGAGGGAACGTTGCGTGCTATAGACTCATGCTCACAGTAATGTTTCTTTATACCTTTATAAACCTAGAAACTGCGGCTGATCGCTTACAGCCTCTGGAAATCCTGGTGGATAGTAAGCTTGCTGCCTTCGCTCATGCCGACCCGGCGGGTGAGACCGTTACGCACCGATTGCACGCCTGGCACACTTGGGCGCGTCCAACTGAGGCTTCCAGGATGATTACTATACTGGGCGCAGTCCCAGTTTATCGAGTAATTTTTTATCCTGTTCAGCTTCCTGATTATCAGTGGTCAGTAGCTTGTCCCCGTAAAAAATGGAATTAGCGCCTGCGAGAAAACATAACGCCTGAACGGCCTCCGGCATTTCTTTCCTTCCGGCTGATAACCTTACCATCGCCTTGGGCATGGTGATTCGGGCAGCAGCAATCGTTCGTACAAACTCCAGAGGATCAAGTACATCCATACCAAATAATGGCGTGCCCTCCACTTGTACGAGATGATTGATGGGCACAGATTCCGGATAAGGATCAAGATTGGCAAGCTGGGCAATCAGACCGGCACGAGCCTGTCGGGATTCTCCCATCCCCACAATGCCACCGCAGCATACATTGATACCGGCATTACGAACTTTTTCCAGAGTGTCCAACCGATCCTCATAATCGCGGGTGGTAATAATCTCGCCATAGAATTCAGGTGAAGTATCGAGATTATGGTTGTAGTAATCGAGCCCGGCCCCCCTCAGTTGTTCGGCTTGCCCTGGTCTGAGCATTCCCAGTGTGGTGCAAGTCTCCATCCCCAACGCTTTAACCGCGCTCACCATCTGGATTACCTTGTCAAGGTCGCGCTGCTTGGGTCCGCGCCAGGCTGCCCCCATACAAAAGCGCGATGCTCCCTGTGCCTTGGCTGCGGTCGCCGCTTCTACCACTTCTTCCAGTGCCAGCATACCCTGGTTTTCCACACCCGTGTGATAGCGTGCTGCCTGAGGACAGTAGCCGCAATCCTCCGAACAACCGCCAGTTTTGACCGAGACCAGTGTAGACAGCTGTACCGCATTGGCGTCGTGATGCTGACGATGGGTTACCTGCGCACGATACAGCAGATCATTAAACGGCAAACCCAGCAGTTTCTCTATTTCAACAACGCTCCAGCGGGGTGGTGGAACAACGTTCTCACCGGAAACGGAAATGTCTTCGGCATGTTCTCTGAGCAGATTACCCTCCATCTCAATCCTCCTTGATCAGGAAAAGAATCCTCCTGGCAGTGACTTTGCTGCCCGCTTTACACAGTACACGCTGTATCACTCCACTAATAGGTGCGTTGATTGTAAATTCCATTTTCATCGATTCCAGTACGGCCAGATCATCACCGGTATTCACACGCTGCCCCTCACTCACCAGCAATTTCCACACGATGCCGGTTACATGAGTATGTACAGCACGAGTTCCTGCCGGGATAGGGATGCCGTCTGGAGCAGGGCCATCCTCCAGAATCTCACTGGTGGTGTAATTTTCCTGTCCTTCTACTTTCCAGCGTTCGCGCTCGGCAATGTAGGCAGCCTTCTGTTTCGTTCTGAACGCATCGATGGATGCAGCATTCTCTTTCAGAAAATCGTTGTATCGCTTCAGACTGAAACGATCTTCTTCGATACGCAGCGTAAATTTTCCGAGCGGAAAATCTCTGCGCATCTCAGCCAGCTCAGCTTCTGTCACAGGATAGAATCGTACCTGGTCAAAGAAACGCAGCAGCCAGGGCTTGCCTTCCTTGAAATCTTTTGTCTGAATATGACTGTTCCACATCTGTACGGTACGCCCGACCAGCTGATAACCACCAGGGCTTTCCATACCATACACACACATGTACACGCCGCCGATACCTACTGCATTCTCCGGTGTCCAGGTACGCGCCGGATTATATTTGGTTGTCACCAGGCGGTGCCTTGGATCCACCGGGGTGCCGAGTGGCGCACCCAGATAGACATCCCCCAACCCCATGATCAGATAGCTGGCATCGAAAATAATGCGCCTGACTTCATCGATACTGTCCAATCCGTTGATGCGGCGGATGAATTCGATATTGTCCGGATTCCAGGGCGCATCCCTGCGTACTGATTGCATGTATTTCTTCATTGCCAGCTGGACGGATGAGTCGTTCCAGGATAGCGGCAGATGCACGATACGTGTCGCCACCTCCATATTTTCGATCGCTGGTAACTGTTTTTCCGCAGAGATCAGCGTATCCAGCAGCCTTTTACGTGGCAATAATTTTGCATCGAAACGAATATGCAATGAGCGGATACCAGGTGTCAAATCCACGATACCCGGTAGATCACCACTATCCACAGCCTGCTGCAGCCATTCCATCAGAGCATGGATACGGAAACGCAGATTGAAATCGAGTACCATCGGCCCATATTCCACCAGCAGATTCCTGTCTCCACCTTGCCGGTAGACTACCTGCACCTGTTCATGGCACTCAGGAATGGTGTGCAAAATCGGGCTGTCAGCCGTTATTGCCACTTTTATCTCGGTCGATGCCGTTTCTGGCAAACGCAAGTCACGGATGAGTGCATCTTGCGATGCTTCCAGTCTTGCTGCTTCGTCAGCTGATATCCGTCGAAAAGTGATATGGTCACCGGGTCGGAGTTGTCCCATTTTCCACAGTTCAGCATGAACCAGGGTCACCAGACAGACAAAGCCCCCCAGGCTAGGGCCATCCGGGCCGAGTATCACCGGCAGATCCCCGGTGAAATCCACTGCACCGATAGAATAGGCAACATCGTGAACATTGGAAGGATGCAATCCGGCCTCTCCACCATCAGTACGTGCCCATTTGGGTTTCGGACCGATCAGACGCACCCCGGTACGGTCGGAATTATGATGTACTACCCAATCGGCAGCAAAGAAATCAGCGACACCTTCTTCCGTAAAAAAGTCTGGTGCCCCATGCGGCCCGTACAATACAGCGATTTCCCAGTGGTTGGTATATTGTGGAATGGACGCCTGCGGTAATTCACGCGGTGTATAACCGTCATGCTTACCCGCCACGACATTCAGCACATCCCCTGCCCGCAGTATGCGGCCTTCATGCCCGCCGAATTGACCCAGCATAAACGTGGCCTTACTGCCAAGATAATCCGGGACCTGAATGCCGCCCTGTATCGCCAGATAAACCCGACTGCCCTGATCCAGTACATCACCGAAAGCAAGTAATGCTCCCGCTTCAATCTTGTGCGACTTCCACTGTGCCAATGGTTTCCCGTTCAGATTTACCTCAACGGGCGCACCGGTCACTGCGATGACACTGTCACAGTTGATGCGCAGAGTCGGCCCCGCAAAAGTGATCTCGATCGCAGCCTGTCCCTCTTCATTACCCACCAGGCGATTGGCCAGTCTGAACGCCAGGCTATCCATCGGCCCTGAGGGCGGCACACCGATATTCCAATAACCCTGACGTCCGGGGTAATCCTGTATGGTAGTCTGTATTCCTGGTGCAAACACCTCAATGGTAGGTGCCGCTATTTTATTCGTATCTAATGCATTATCAGACATCGTTATCTCCGTATCCAGCAACGTCACATTCAGAGTCAGGGTAGAAAATCTGCCGGACGCTGGAATTGGACCGTCACTATAATTTCATACCTGGAAAATAGCTGTTCGGTATATCAGCGATCAATTCCAGACCAACAAGCGGATTGGTGTAGGGTTGTAAGCGTTACAGGGATTGTTCAGCTGCGGGCAATTCGAAATCAATACCACTACATCCATTTCCGCCCGCATTTCCACATACTTACCCGGTGCCGATACGCCGTCCGCGAATTCCAGCCCACCTGCTTCTGTCACCGGGACATTCATAAAAAAGTTGATGTTGCTGGGAATATCACGTTTACTCATACCGAGCCGTTCACAAATCGGATCATGTGCCAAGGCATGGAGGAAATTATCCCGGCAGCTGTGCATCGGATATTTGTCAAGGGCGTAGCGTGTAGTATTGCTTTCCGCTGCACAGGCGCCACCTACCGTATCATGCCGCCCACAGGTATCGGCAGTAATGACGAGCATGACATTACCGAAATTGGAATACAGTTTGCTACCGGTCGTCAGATACAGGCTACGCTGCCGACGTATCGTATCAGTCGCACTGTAACGTTCCATTGCATCATGTGCGTTGTAAAATAGTGTATCTACCGCCTGATTACCTTCGAGATCAACGATGCGGAATATTTGCCCCTTCTTTATTTCCTTGACCCATGGTTCACCCGCAGCACAGATCTCATTCACCACGGCAAGATCAGGATTCAGTGTACTTTCAACCAGGTTTTGCGCACTCATTTAGCACCTCCATAAGCATAAAGACGGCGGGTATTTTCCAGGCCACGTGCATTTTCCGCGATATGTGTACAGGCTCCTGTTACCGCGGGTGGTGACGGAAACACTGCCAGGCCAACTGCACCGGGATGATAGGTTTCCGCCGGATCGAGCGGATGCGGCGCGGCGGATAACACCACCAGCGTGTCCATTTCAAAGGCCAGATCCACGTGCTCACCTGCTTTACTGTGATCCGCATGAAACTGCAACTCCCCGAAGGAATTGGCAGTCACTTTGCTGAAAAAATTGATGTTGGGTACTACGTCACGCCTGCCTAGTCCCCATTTTCCCAGCTCGACCAGCATACCGTCGAGCCCGCTGCGGTACATGTCGTTACGCAGTTCCTGATATCGGCCCGTACCGTATTGCTGGTTGATCAGCTCTGCATCACTCAGGCCGCATACGGTATCGTGCCAGCCCGCAGTATCTTCGGTAATACAGCAGAAAATCCGCCCCATATCGGAATGGCAGGCATGTCCTTTGGTTAAGTAGAATGTATGCTGTGTCTTGAGCGTATCAGCCATGTTATAACGCTCCAGCTTCTCTTCCAGGTTGTAAAACAGAACAGCAGCATTGGCCCTACCTGTTATATCTGTCAAGCGCAAAGTCGTTCCCCGACGCACGATACCTGACCAATGGCCTCCGCCAGGGATATGTGCTTCCCAAAGATACGTAGTAACTTGATTCACGTCATACCTCCTTATTACATTTGATTTCAACTCATAACCCTATGAGTTACTCACTATAAAAACGAAGTCTCTGCCAATCACTCCTGTACGCCGTCTATCGTGGTACTGCTCAGAGTTTTTTTCATCCGACGCTT
Organism: Nitrosomonas sp.; assembly: GCA_039794425.1. Classification (GTDB taxonomy): domain Bacteria; phylum Pseudomonadota; class Gammaproteobacteria; order Burkholderiales; family Nitrosomonadaceae; genus Nitrosomonas. Next base: position 181,701 of record JBDIVK010000002.1, read on the forward strand.
GTGACCCAGCTGCACATGCAGCGTCGTCAGAACCAGAATGGTGCTGAGCACCAGAGGTACCGCCCAGAGTTGCCACCAGGGCGCTCCGGGAGCCGCCACATATTCACGTGGCCAGCCGATATTGATCAGTTCAAATAGTGCCCAGACAAAAGCCACGGTGTTGATAACCAGTCCCCATCTTCCCAGCCTGAACGCACCCAGTGCAGGATTCCACCGCCCCGTCAGGCGTGCGTACAAACCCACTCCCGTAGTCATGGAAAACATGGCGTACAGGCCACCTGTACCGAAAGCAATAATGGTTGCAACGGCCCCGTCATTCAGTCCGAAAAGCAACCCGAGACCTGCCATGAGCACGGTCCCGCCAATCGCATTGCGTGGCAGTTGCGTTTTTCTTGTTACCCGTGAAAAGAAGGCGGGTAGATTACCTTCACGCGCCATCGAAAAAACGATACGTGAAACGTAATTCACCACTGAGGATCCACAGGAGAGAAAGGCTGTCATGACAATCACCAGAAATGGTTTTGCAGCCCAGGCTCCGATCGTGCTGGTAATAATCGGTGAGATAGGATCAGATGTAGCGCTAGCCTCGACCAGTGTATCGTGACTGACCGACAACGTCAGCGCGGAGGAATTGAAGAGCACCACACTGCCCACCGCCAGCAGGGACAGAAAAATTGCACGTGGAATCATTCTTTCAGGATTGTGTGCCTCTTCAGCAATGGTGGAACAGGAATCAAAACCGATGAATGCCCAACCTGCGATAGCCAGCGCGGCAAGAAATGCAGTTATGCTGGTGGGCGCAAGCCCCGTCCCCAAATGCTGAAACAATTCGGAAACCGGATGAATCCGGAAGAAAAAAAACAGTACCAGCGCCACACATATCGAACCCAGTACCTCGGCACTGACCCCCAATAGATTGATGACCTTGTAGACTTTCTGGTTCACAATGTTGACTGTCGTACAGATCAACAGAAACACGACTCCCCATATGACTGCCTCGGTACCCTGTATATCTCCCCCCACGACCACCGCGGAAAGCCACATCCCACCCGTATAGGCAGTCGTAGTCAGCATGGCGATCGTTGAACTGACATAAATAGCTCCGGCATATTGCCCCGTTCTCGGCCCAACCAGGTGCCGGGACCATTTGTAAGCACCACCCGCAATGGGAAATTGTGACGAAAGCTCGGCATAGACAGTCGCGACCATGAGCTGCATGAATAAACTCAGGATGAGTGCGGCAATCCATCCTCCTCCCGTTACCAGATTCTGGACCCCAAAAATGGCATATAACCCTACTACCGGTGATACGACCGAGAATCCCAGCGTGAAACAGTTCCATACGCTCATGCTGCGACGAAGTCGGTCTGTTCCATGCACTGCCTCAGATCTGACTTCAACATCAACTGAAGTGCTACTCGTCGAAGGCAACATATTCTTCCTTTCCTCTATCGGCATAGCAATTCCTCCTGAACGGTTAAGGCAATTATGCACAGCTGAGAAACAGCAAAGCTTTGGATTGAAGAATTCCACGCGCAGGCAGGCCGAGACCTGAAAGTACCGCTACCAATGAAATCAATACGTAAGGAGCCGCTTGCTGCTGAACAGCAGCTAATTACTGAGAAAAGGGGAAATAGAGATAGATATGAAACAGAAGTACATGACGATGCTTCCATTTTAGGCTCCGGTAATTAATGTATTGGATATACATAATCTCCCGGGCTTTTATCCCTCCGTGGAACTCCGTCACGACGAAGCCTGAAACTCTCGGACCAGACATCTCTACCCATTTAAAAAGAGACCGGAACCCTAGTTTCGTGTGTGCGATTATACTTTCTGAAAAGTTTCATGAAAACACGCTTTTCAACTGTTTTCACCTATCACTTTTAAAATAGGTACAACCGATACTATTTTTTAGTATATACCCTGAATCTGAAAATGCAAGAAAAATATATCACCGTAAGAAAATTAACTTTTTTCGTAAACATACAATAACAGCCGCAACTACAGTGTTATCAAAAAATGACAGAAATACTGAAATCACCACAAGAATTAATGGTACACAACTTGTATTACAGTTAATAACAGTTTATAGCTCCTTTGTTCAGCGTGACTAACATCAACACTAATCAGCTCCTTCGAAAACACAGACTTACCTGAATTCCAGGTTTACTTGTTATACTGCACAGCTCGGAGGAGAAACAATTAAACCTAGAAATCGCAGTTGATCGCTTATCAGCCTCTGGAGGTCCCGATGGATAGTGAGCTCTGCCTTTGCTCATACTAACCCGGTGGGTGAGACTGCTACGCGCCCGAGTGTGTGCCTGACACACTCGGGCGCGTCCAACTGCGGTTTCTAGGTTAGACATAAATTCTATGATGTGGAGAGATTGAATGGATGTTTTGAGCCTGGCGGCAGGTTTTCTAGTAGGTGCCGCAACAACGTATCTTGTCAGCTATTTCTTGAAACCCAATAAACAAGAAGTCGCTGTCACACACACAAAAAATTTATTCGACCAACTTTGGCAAACGCATGAGCGTCTATTAAAGGAAATAAAACAGGATCTGGATAATCCTGATTTCAAGTTTCACCGAGAATTTTACGTATTGAAAAAAGGCTGGGACTGGAATCGTTGGGGATTTCATCGTAGGGGACCTTGTCTTGCTTATTTTCTCGAAGATCACGATGACCTGTTACGACAACTGAACACGCTAGCATCCCATGGCCTGATCAGTCATGTGGATGAAACTAAGAAAAACACAGTCAAATATCGGTTAAGCGAGAAATTGGTAGAACTGCTTCGTGGTAGAAATACTGACAAAGCTTAATGTTTTTTACGGGCAGTCATGCAACGGTTCAAGCAAAACCTACAGTAGCAAATTTTCCAGGGTCAATCGATATATCCTGGATAATCGTTCGATATCTGCTACTTCGACACACTCGTTGAGCTTATGAATAGTTGCATTACGAGGTCCGAACTCTACCACTTGCCGACAAATTTCGGCGATAAAGCGACCATCAGATGTACCCCCTGAGGTAGAAAGCACCGGCTCAACTGCTGTTACCGAACGGATAGCCGTACTGAGTGCGTCTGCCAACTCTGCCCGGGGGGTAAGATAAGGTTTACCGGAAAGTTCCCAGGTCAGCATATAATCCAATTCATGCCGATCCAGGATTTCATGCACACGTGTTTTGAGCGACTCGACTGTGCTAGCGGTAGAAAAGCGAAAATTAAACAACAGATTTACTTCCCCTGGAATAACATTGGTTGCACCCGTTCCCCCATGGATATTGGAAATATGCCAGGTAGTAGGCGGGAAGTATTCATTGCCTTCATCCCACACAGTTTGAGCAAGTTCAGCGATAGCAGGAGCAGCTGCATGTATAGGATTCTTAGCCAGATGAGGATAAGCAATGTGACCCTGTATCCCCTTAACGGTCAGATTACCGGATAAACTACCGCGCCGACCATTTTTAATGGTATCGCCCAACGTATCCACGCAGGTAGGTTCACCCACGATGCAATAATCGATTGCTTCTCCACGTGCTTTAAGCACCTCTACAATTTTTACAGTACCTTCAGTGGCAGGGCCTTCTTCGTCCGACGTAATCAATAATGCAATTGAACCTTTGTGGTCTGGATAAGCATTGATAAATGCCTCAATTGCCGTGATAAAAGCAGCGAGAGAAGTTTTCATATCCGCGGCACCTCGCCCGTAAAGGTAACCATCGCGAACCACCGGCGTAAAGGGGTCACTATCCCATTGCCCAAGTGGTCCCGTCGGCACGACGTCAGTATGCCCGGCAAAACATACCACTGGCCCATTGCTTCCACGTCGTGACCACAAATTATCCACATCACCATAACGCATGGACTCATTACGAAATCCAAGGTCCACGAGGCGATTCATGAGCATTTTCTGGCAACCATCATCATCGGGAGTCAGAGAACGACGCGCGATCAGCATTTGTGCAAGTGTCAGGGTATCATTGGGCATATTAGGTTTCCTTGATTGGGAGGATTGGATAAAATTTTTCGAATGTGGAAAGTGATGAAGTTACTACAGTGCACGCAAAGCATTTCGCCCACGCTTGCCCAAGAAAAAATTTTCGATAAACGGATGCTTGACGGTAACGACTTCCGATATGGGACCCAAGGCAATGATACGACGTTCAGCCAACACTGCAACCCGATCGGAAATAGCCACCAATGTATCCAAATCATGCGTGACCATCACGATAGTCAAAGTCAATTCCCGGCGCAAAGTTCGTATCAGATCAACGAAACTTTCACTCAGCGCCGGATCAAGTCCCGCAGTAGGTTCATCCAGAAATAATAATTCAGGATCCAGCGCCAGTGCGCGCGCAAGAGCGACACGCTTGATCATCCCGCCTGACAGTTCTGCCGGCATCTTGTAAGCATGTTGTGCTTCAACACCGACCATATTCAACCTCAGCATAACCAGCTCACGGATCAAGGGCTCACGCAATAGACGCAGTTCCCGCATAGGCAGAGCGATATTGTCATAAACTGTCAAAGCACTGAATAACGCTCCCTGCTGAAACAATACACCCAAACGAGTACGGAGTCTCTTCTGCTCTTCGTGACCACAATCGTACCGCGAAGCACCGAAAATTTTTACACTGCCCTGTGCGGGCACTCCTAATCCGAGCATCTGGCGCAACAACGTCGTTTTGCCACTACCGGAACCACCGACCAGTGCCAGCACCTCTCCACGCTGCACTTCTAAATCGATATTTTCATGGATGACATGCTGACCAAAGCGCGTATGCAGCCCGACAATTTCGATCACTGGATCGGTACCTGCCATTAGCCTGCTATCCTGATACCCACATTGGAAAAGACCACCGCAAATACGGCATCGATGATAATCACGGCAGTAATTGAAGTGACTACCGAATTGGTAGTACCTTCCCCCAGGCTTTCGGTATTCGGCTTGATACGTAAACCAAAATGACAGGCAATCAGAGCAATCGTCATGCCGCAAACCACTCCTTTGCCCAATCCCAGCCATAAATTAACGACAGGTACGGCATCAGGCAGACTGGTCAAAGCATAATGAAAGCTTAGTCCTACCTGGATATCTGCAGCCATGATGCCGCCCAACAGTGCGATAGCACTGGTCCACAGGACGATCAACGGCATAGCAATCCCCAGTCCGATGATTTTTGGCAACACCAACCGCAAACTATAGGGAATCCCCATTACCGTCAATGCATCCAGTTCCTCGGTCACACGCATGACACCAAGCTGCGCCGTCATGGAAGAACCGGATCGACCGGCAACCAGTATAGCCGCCAGCATCGGCCCCAGTTCCCGAATGATACTCATCCCTAGAATATTGATGATATAAATATCCGCCCCGAACATATGGAGCTGTTCGGAGGAAAGATAACTCAATACGATACCGATCAGAAATCCGACCAGGGCAGTAATTCCCAGTGCCTGTGCACCAGTACGATACAGATTCGCAGAAATCTCCCGTATGGGAATTCTATGCGGGTGAGCTACCAGATAAAAAATATCCAGCACGACTTGTCCGGAGAGTGTAATCATGCCGGCTAAATGATCGAAAAACCGGAAAAACTGTTTGCCGAGCATAGTAATCGGCAAAAACAGATCGGAACGGACCGGTTCAGGCCAGGGAACTGTTACTTCCAGGCGGGCGAACATTTTTTCCTGTTCTGACCTTAACAACAAATGCTCAGGACGCTGCGCGCCCCACACCTGCCACAGCATTCCCGCACCGGTATAATCCATTTGCTGAATATTCGTCAGATCCCAGCATAAGCCGGATCGATCAGCGAATCGTGCCAGTTCCTTTGTAATTTCAGGTAATGACCGATCTAGTGCGGTCAATGTATAACTACCGATAAGCTGCAAACAAGGATTACCCGCCTGAGTGGTAACGAGCCGATACCAGGCATTCTCGTCGACTGATAAGTCAGGAGACATAAGCATTTTTATTCTATGACAGGACAGTCATTTCATTATTGTCCCTTTACCGCGATTATTTGCCGATAATCGGAAACACTGTGTCAACAAAGCTAAATCGAATCTAATCCAACGAATCCCAGTGTTTGACTCCCTACACTGTTAGCTCTTCACATCTTTCCTCGATCTGTCATCGTATCGATATGCCCAGATTAACAGCATTGTACCGGCCGCAACCATGGGTAACGACAACCATTGACCCATACTGATACCCCACGTCATCATCCCGAGAAACCCGTCGTCCGGCTCACGGAAAAACTCAACAAACGAGCGGAATACACCGTAACCGATCATAAACATTCCCGTCACAGCACCCAACGGCCTTGATTTAGCAGAATAGAGCCAGACCAGGACGAAAAGGGCCAATCCCTCCAGTGCAAATTCATAAAGTTGGGATGGATGACGCGGAAGATTGTCCACATGCGGAAAAATCATCCCCCAAGGCACATCGGTGGGACGCCCCCACAATTCGCCATTGATGAAATTACCGATACGGCCTGCACCTAATCCGGGCGGAATCAGCGGCGCGATAAAATCTGTAACTGATAGCCACGACAGTTTGTACTTGCGCGCCAGCCATATCATGGCAACGGCAACCCCCAGAAAACCGCCATGGAAAGACATGCCCCCCTGCCAGATAGCAAATATTTCCAGTGGATGTTGCAAATAATAGTCCGGCTGATAAAACAGCACATGACCCAAACGTCCGCCCAGGATAACGCCCAACACACCAAAAAACAGCGCATCATCCAATATTTCCCGGGTAAAAACCCCATGTGGTTGTCGCTTGATACGATAACGTCCCAGCAAAATAAATAGCAGGAACCCCAACAGATACATCAGCCCATACCAGCGAATGGCAAGCGGACCAATAGAAATTGCAATTGGATCGAACTGCGGGTGAACGAGCATGGGTAACTCTGACTTACGGTAAAATAGACATTATACGGTAATGCCTGCTGGTCGCAGCAAGCATCACCATGTCCAGCCTATAACTAACCTATATTGAGGGAACAATCATGCCACATAATCGACGCAGCCAGACTATCACCCAGGGTGCCAAACGTGCTCCGAACCGTGCCATGCTGCGTGCAGTCGGATTCGGTGATGGGGATTTCGACAAACCCATTGTCGGAATAGCTAATGGATTCTCTACCATCACCCCTTGCAACATGGGGCTGGATGTACTTGCAAAATGCGCCGAACATGCACTGAAAACTGCCGGAGCCATGCCACAGATGTTTGGTACGATTACCGTTTCAGACGGCATTTCTATGGGTACAGAAGGCATGAAGTACTCACTCGTTTCACGCGAGGTGATTGCCGATTCCATCGAAACATCGGTACAGGCGGAAAGTATGGATGGCGTGATTGCCATTGGTGGCTGCGATAAGAATATGCCGGGCGCTATGATCGCACTGGCCAGAATGAATATACCGGCCATCTTCGTTTACGGAGGTACCATCAAACCGGGGCATTACCGCGGCCAGGATCTAACGATAGTAAGTGCCTTCGAAGCAGTGGGTCAGTATACAGCGCACAAAATTGACGATCAGGAACTGCTGGAAGTCGAGCGTCACGCTTGCCCAGGCGCTGGTTCCTGCGGCGGGATGTATACGGCCAATACTATGTCGTCCGCGATCGAAGCAATGGGAATGAGTCTACCCTATTCTTCTACCATGGCTGCGGAAGATGAGGAAAAGCGGCTCAGTGCCGCACGTTCAGCAGAAGTGCTGGTGGAAGCGATCAAAAAGCAGATCCTGCCACGCAACCTTATCACCCGTAAGTCACTCGAAAATGCCGTAGCTGTAGTCATGGCAGTGGGCGGTTCAACCAATGCAGTACTGCATCTGCTGGCCATTGCACATGCTGCGGAAGTGGATTTCTGTATTGATGATTTTGAAGCGATCCGTGCACGCGTACCGGTACTATGTGATCTGAAACCGTCCGGACGCTATGTCGCGACTGATTTACACAAAGCAGGGGGTATTCCACAAGTCATGAAAATGTTGCTTATACACGACTTGCTGCATGGTGACTGCCTGACTATCAGTGGGCAAACAATTGCCGAAGCGCTAAAAGATGTATCTGAACAGCCACGCCCGGATCAGGATGTGATCCGGGCGTGGAACAACCCGGTTTATGCACAAGGTCATTTAGCGATTCTAAAGGGGAACCTTTCACCGGAAGGTGCCGTCGCTAAGATTTCCGGCGTAAAAAATCCCACTATCACCGGTCCTGCACGTGTATTTGACTCTGAGGAAACTTGTATGACAGCCATTCTTGAACGCAAGATTCAGCCAGGCGATGTGGTCGTTATTCGTTATGAAGGCCCGCGAGGTGGACCAGGTATGCGGGAAATGCTCTCCCCTACTTCAGCACTGATTGGTGAAGGATTGGGCGACTCGGTAGGACTGATCACTGATGGACGCTTTTCCGGAGGCACTTACGGAATGGTAGTAGGACATGTCGCCCCTGAAGCATTCGTAGGTGGTGTAATTGCGTTGGTCGAAGAAGGAGATTCGATCACGATCGACGCTCACCGTCGTCTGCTGCAGTTGAACGTCCCGGAAACTGAACTGGCGCGCCGTCGAGCAGCCTGGCAGCCACCTGCACCACGGTACTCACGTGGTGTACTGGCAAAATATGCCAAGCTGGTGTCTACCGCTAGCCGTGGTGCTGTCACCGATTAACGAATTTTGAATGGAATTTCAATGCCTAATCATCTGATCGGAGAAACCAGTCCCTACTTACTTCAGCATGCAGAGAATCCAGTAGATTGGTACCCGTGGGGAAAAGAAGCACTGGAAATCGCACAGACCCAAGACAAGCCGATATTACTTTCCATCGGTTATTCCGCATGCCACTGGTGTCACGTCATGGCCCATGAATCATTCGAGGATCCCATAGTCGCAGCCATGATGAATGAACACTTTGTAAATATCAAAGTCGACCGGGAAGAACGCCCCGACCTTGACCAGATCTATCAAAATGCCCATTACATGCTAAATCACCGCTCAGGGGGCTGGCCACTGACCATGTTTCTGACGCCTGAACATAAGCCTTTTTTCGGTGGAACCTATTTCCCGAAGGAAGCACGTTACGGCATGCCAGGTTTTCTGGATTTATTACCCAAGGTTGCAGAGGTTTATCGTACCCGCAGGGAAGATATCGAACGACAGAATGCTGTATTGCTCAAATTGTTTACACAATCATTGCCTGCATCGGACACCAGTGCCTCCTCATTATCCAGGCAGCCAATCGACCAGGCATGGAAACAGCTACGCCATTCATTTGACGAAACGTATGGTGGTTTTGGAGATGCGCCCAAGTTCCTTCATCCAGCCGAATTACAGTTCTGTCTGCGACGTTATATCTTTGACAAGCAAAATGAAGCGCTGCATGTCGTAGTTCATACACTGGAAAAAATGGCTGAAGGCGGTCTCTACGATCAGTTGGGTGGAGGTTTCTACCGCTATAGTACTGATCGTTATTGGCGTATTCCGCATTTCGAGAAAATGCTGTACGACAATGCACTGCTGTTACACCTTTATACGGAAGCATGGCTACTGACCGGACATCCACTTTTCAAACGGGTCGTCGAAGAAACAGCTGCCTGGGTCATGCGGGAAATGCAGGCTAATTCGGAAAAAAATGAAGGCTATTACTCTTCAATCGATGCAGATTCAGAGCACGAAGAAGGGAAATTTTATGTCTGGGATCAGCAGACCATTGCGGCAATCCTTTCTCATGACGAATATGCTGTAGCAGCCCCTTACTACGGTATAGACCGCGCGCCCAATTTCGAAGACAAGTATTGGCATCTCGAAGTCGTGCAATCGATCGAAGCCATTGCAGCACACAACAATATCAGTGAGGAAACCACACGACAGTGTATCGATACTGCATGCAAAAAACTGTTGAGCGAACGTGAGCACCGTATCCGGCCAGAGTGTGACAAAAAAATTCTCACAAGCTGGAACGCGCTAATGATCAAAGGTATGGCACGCGCCGGACAGGTATTCGGGCATAGGGAATGGGTACATTCAGCCATGCAGGCAGCAGACTTTATTCGCGACAGGTTATGGCAGAATAACCGATTACTTGCGACCTTCAAGGATGACAAAGCACATCTGAATGCCTATCTGGACGATTACGCCTTTCTGTTGGACAGTCTGTTGACACTCATACAAGTCGAATTCCGGCAAGCAGATCTCGACTTCGCCAATACCCTGGCAGATACATTACTTACTCAGTTTGAAGACAAAGTATCTGGTGGCTTTTTCTTTACCAGTCATGATCATGAAACCCTCATGCATCGACCCAAGACAGGCCACGATAATGCCATACCTGCCGGTAATGGTATTGCTGCCATTACGCTACAACGGTTGGGCCATTTACTAAATGAACCACGTTATCTTGAATCCGCTCAACGGGTACTTGATGTTTTTTCGGGTGAACTATCACGGCATGCCAGCACATATTGCAGCCTGCTGACAGCACTGGAAGAATTCATAGCGCCGCCGCGGACCGTAATTCTGCGTGGAGAAAAAGCGGCACTTCAAGTATGGCTTACCGGACTGATTCCTTATTCATCGTCGATGACCCTGGTCGCCTTACCACTGGAACTTTCTGGATTACCCGACAGTCTGAGCAAACGGCCCGCTCCGGACGGAACGATAAGTGCCTGGGTATGTGAAGGTAGTCATTGTTTACCGGAAATACGTACCCTTGAGGAACTTACTGCAAGTCTGCGCGGTTCGGAGTAAAATGACGATCCCTTTATATTACTCGAAAAAGGAAAAATATGATGAAAACAGCTTGGTTAAGCGCATTTGCTGCTTCTGCCTTGTTAATGGTAAGTCATGCTCAGGCAGACGCGGAATTAGCAAAAAAGAACAATTGCGTTGCTTGTCATCAAGTAGACATTAAAACAGTTGGTCCGGCACTCAAAGATATCGCCGCTAAATATGCTGGCGAGGAAGGTGCTACCGACAAACTGGCAGGCAAAATCAAAAATGGCAGTACTGGCGTATGGGGTCAAATTCCGATGCCGCCTAATGTAAATGTTAGCGAGGAAGACGCCAAAACTTTGGCAGAATGGATTCTATCGCTCAAATGAACTTGAATTGCTTCTTAGCATGAATTCGGGCCGATACCTCAAGTATCGGCTTTTTTGTATCCTGGCAAGAAACTTTCTTAATTGTTAGGTTTTATATTGCGGAATAAGAAACCACAGCATAAAATAAATCGTTCTCTCGTTGTTTGGTCTAGTCAGTCAAGTACTTAGCAGATTCCAGTGTACCTTCAGCAATACCCCGTCATGCAGTTTTCATCCTAAAAATATCATCGGGATTTTGTCTTGAAAAGCATGGTTTTCATTACAGCCAACAAGCGGTAATTTTTGCAAGCCGGCAAAATTTTGCTGTTAAAATGCGCTGAAAATCCAATATAATATTCAATATGAGTTGCTTATTCGTTATCAGCGCGCCCTCTGGTGCGGGTAAAACCAGTGTAGTGCGTGCCCTGCTGCAAACAGATATTGATGTCCATCTGTCCATCTCTTACACAACCCGCCAGCCCAGACAGGATGAAGTAAACGGTCGCGATTATTTTTTTGTTGATCACGTGACATTCAAAGATATGCTGGCGCGCGGAGAGTTTCTGGAAAATGCAGAGGTATACGGCAATTTTTATGGCACATCCCGAAAGTGGATCGAAGAAACCATGGAAGCGGAACGAGATGTATTACTGGAAATAGATTGCCAGGGAGCACAACAAATACGTCAGTTGTATCCGCAGGCAATATCCATATTCATCCTGCCCCCATCTTTGGAAACATTGAAATATCGTCTGGAGCAACGTGGCCTGGATGAAAGCAGGGTCATTGAACGCCGCTTATCCGCTGCACGTGATGAAATCAGTCATTTGAACAAATTCGACTACGTTATCGTCAATCATGAACTGGATAAAGCCGTACAGGAGATTATCTGTATCATACAGGCGGAACGGTTGAAGACGATGCGCCAGCTCGTCAGGCAACGCACAGTGATTGCACAATTTGCCTGATTTTTTATCGTAGCATTTTGTAGAATCCAGTTAAATCGAGGTTTATTTACTATGGCACGTATTACAGTTGATGATTGTCTGAAAATCGTCCCCAATCGTTTCAATATGACATTAGCAGCTACCGCCCGGGCAAGACAAATATCGGTCGGATCCACACCTATGGTCGATGCGGAGCGCGATAAACCGACTGTCATCGCTTTGCGCGAGCTGGCACAAGGAAAATACGGAGAAGATATCATCAATACGATACGCTGACTGACAGCTTCCATATATTTCCTGCTTTCAATGTCTGAGAAGAAACCTCTGAAAAATGCTGGCGAGGCAGTCAGCGTAAGGCAAAAAAGTGCGGTTTACGAATGATAAATGAGTATTTTGAGCCTCTTTTTAACGCGGCGATACAACATATAATAGTTTTTGATAGGTTCTAGCGCCAAGCCCAGTAAAACATACGGCCTTATATCTGCCCCTCCAGGTAACTGCTTGACTCTTATTTTTGCTGGTCTGTAGCTACCCCGAAGAATTTTACTGCTTCCAGTATTTGCACGTTCAGCAGCAGTTTCTGTCTAAGCTGACGTTTATCCCTGCTCCACAACGCTATCAGCTATATTCTACCCATAAAACGGCGCTATAATTATTGCTTTTGCTCAAACAGGTAAGAAAATATGACCACAATAGTATCAGTGCGGCGCGGTCGGCAGGTAGCGCTCGGCGGAGATGGCCAAGTCACGCTTGGTGCGGTAGTAGCCAAGGCCAGCGCGCGCAAGGTACGCAGACTATACCATGAAAAAATTCTGGCAGGATTTGCAGGTGGAACTGCAGATGCATTTACCCTGTTTGAACGTTTCGAAGGCAAGCTGGAAAAGCACCAGGGTCATCTCATGCGGTCTGCAGTCGAGCTTGCCAAAGATTGGCGTACCGATCGTATATTACGCCGACTGGAAGCAATGTTGGTAGTCGCCGATCATGAAGCTACCCTGATTATTACCGGTGCCGGAGATGTGATCGAACCAGAGCAAGGTCTGGCTGCTATTGGTAGTGGTGGCGCCTATGCCCAGGCAGCCGCTCGTGCACTGTTGGAAAATACAGATCTGGGCACAAAAGAAATCGTTGCTAAAGCGCTGACTATTGCCGGAGATATCTGTATTTATACCAATCAAGCGCATGTGATCGAGCAACTCGACTGAAACCGATATTTACCCAAGCCAGGAAAACTCATCATGTCACACATGACTCCGCAGGAAATTGTCCATGAACTGGACAAACATATCATCGGCCAGGAAACAGCCAAGCGGGCCGTAGCAATCGCCTTGAGAAACCGCTGGCGCAGGCAACAGGTAGATGAACCCCTACGCCAGGAAATTACACCCAAAAACATCCTGATGATCGGCCCTACAGGTGTCGGCAAAACTGAAATCGCCAGACGATTGGCCAGGCTGGCTAATGCACCCTTCATCAAGATTGAAGCAACCAAATTTACTGAAGTAGGCTATGTTGGACGCGACGTCGACTCGATTATTCGTGATCTGGTGGAATCTGCCATCAAGCAGGCACGTGAACGTGAGATCAAAAAGAATCGACCACTAGCGGAAGATCGGGCAGAAGAACGTATTCTCGACGCACTATTGCCTCCTGCACGTGATCAGGATTTTCACTTTGAACAAAATGAAGAAAGCAATGCCACACGCCAGAAATTCCGTAAAAAATTACGTGAAGGGAACCTGGATGACAAAGAAATCGATATCGAAGTTACCATGACGCATGCCAGCATGGAGATCTTTGCTCCCCCTGGTATGGAAGAACTGACATCGCAGATTCAAAGTATGTTTCAGAATATGGGTACCAATAAAAAGAAAACACGCAGACTCAGCATCCGCGAAGCCAAGAAACTGTTGACCGAGGAAGAAGCCTCTCGCCTCATCAACGATGAGGAACTGAAGTTGCGTGCGGTGCAGACTGTCGAACAAAATGGCATCGTATTTCTTGATGAAATCGATAAAATTACCAGCCGATCCGATGTCTCCGGTTCCGATATTTCACGCCAAGGGGTACAGCGGGATCTATTGCCTCTGGTAGAAGGAACGACCATTTCTACAAAATATGGCATGATCCGTACCGATCATATTCTGTTCATTGCTAGCGGCGCATTTCATTTAGCGAAACCATCCGATCTGATCCCGGAACTGCAAGGTCGTTTTCCGATACGAGTCGAGCTGGACAGTCTCAGTGCCGACGATTTCGAACAAATCCTTACCAATACCGATGCCTGTCTGATTCGACAATACCAGGCGTTGCTGAAAACCGAGGGAATCGAGTTAAAGTTTACAGAAGATGCCATTAAGCGCCTGGCTGAAATCGCTTTTTCGGTCAATGAAAAAACCGAGAATATTGGTGCCAGACGGCTGCACACCGTCATGGAAAAACTGCTGGAAGACGTATCATTCAATGCAACACGCTATAGCGGCACTACTCACACTATTGATGCAGTATATGTCGATGAGCGCCTTGAAAAGCTTTCTCAAAGTGAAGATCTGGCGCGCTATGTACTATAACGGTACTTGAATGCGAGATGTCGTTGTTTTAAGTGGCGTCAGGACTGCTATCGGTGACTATGGTGGCACACTGAAGGACTTGACACCTGCCGCCCTTGCAACCAGGGTAATCAAAGAAGCCATCGCCCGTACCAGTATCGACCCTGGGATAATCAGCCACCTGGTAGCCGGGCATGTCATTCCCACTGAAGCACGCGATATGTATTTGAGCCGAGTAGCAGCGTTGGAAGCCGGTTTACCGCAAACTATAGCAGCATTGACTCTGAATCGTGTTTGTGGAAGTGGCTTACAGGCAATTGTTTCCGCTGCTCAGACTATTCTGCTGGGTGATGCTGAAGCAGTGGTGGCTGCAGGCGTGGAATCGATGAGCCGGGGAGGCTATCTCCTTCCTGCATTACGCTGGGGTCAGCGCATGCGGGATAGTATGGCTATAGATATGATGACCGGTGCATTGACCGACCCGTTTGATCGTGTACACATGGGGATAACCGCAGAAAATATTGCCAAGAAATGGGGTATCACTCGCGAGCAACAGGACCAGTACGCACTGGAAAGTCACCAACGTGCCATCCACGCAATCCAAAATGGCTATTTTCACGAGCAGATTTTACCAATAGAAATATCTGTACGTGGTAATACCGTCCTATTTGACGTTGATGAACACCCACGAGATAACATCAATATAGAAGCCTTGGCGAAGTTGCGTCCTGTTTTTCAGGACAATGGCACAGTTACAGCCGGTAATGCCTCTGGTATCAATGATGGTGCTGCAGCCTTAGTGCTCATGGAGGAAACCTCGGCTAAGCGCAATAATCTGAAACCCATTGCACGTTTGATCGCTTATGGTCACGCCGGCGTAGACCCGCAGTATATGGGCATTGGCCCGGTACCTGCAGTCAAACGAGCACTGGACCGCGCCGGACTCAGATTAACCGATATAGATGTGATCGAATCCAACGAAGCTTTTGCTGCGCAGGCATGTGCCGTTGCTCGGGAATTAGATTTTGATCCCCAAAAAACAAATCCGAATGGTGGTGCAGTCGCACTAGGGCACCCAATCGGTGCTTCCGGCTGCATCCTGGCGATTAAAGCAATTTTCGAGTTGCAGCGCCAAGGCAGCCGTTATGCGCTGGTAACATTGTGTATCGGCGGCGGACAAGGTATTGCTGCCATATTTGAGCGACTCTGACTTTTCTTTTTCTGTTTGAGACAATATGTCCACACTGACTCAATCTCCGGCTTGGCGTGCTCTCACTGCACACCAACTGGATATGGCAAACCGCCATCTACGCACACTATTTACCGAAGACCCTCAACGGTTCAATAAATTCTCACTGCGGTTCAAAGACATACTATTCGATTACAGCAAGCAGCCAGTTGACGAAACAACAATCCGCTTATTACTAACACTGGCCAGGCAACAGGATCTGAATAGTTGGATTACTCGCATGATAACCGGTGAAAAGATCAACACCACTGAAAACCGGGCGGCACTACATATTGCACTGCGTGCAAACACTCCCATCTTTCTGGACAACGTGGATGTCATGCCGGAAGTCAAGCGTGTATTGCAGCAAATGGAGCAATTTGTTCGAGCAGTCCACGACAGAAAACACAGCGGCTACTCAGGTCTGCCGATTACTGACGTAGTCAATATTGGTATAGGCGGCTCCGACCTAGGGCCGGTAATGGTGACCGAAGCACTTAAACCCTATTGTTTGCCTCATCTTCGAGTACATTTCGTCTCCAATATTGATGGCGCGCACCTTACTGGTACTCTGAAGAACCTCAACCCGGCCACCACTTTATTCATCATTGCGTCGAAAACGTTCACCACCCAGGAAACGCTTACTAATGCACACTCCGCCCGGAAATGGTTCCTGGCAGGAGGAGGTAATGAACAGGATATTGCTCTTCATTTCGTCGCAATCTCTACTAACCACAAGGCAGTGAAAGATTTCGGGATCTCTCCAGACAATATGTTCGAATTCTGGGACTGGGTAGGTGGACGTTATTCATTGTGGTCAGCCATCGGGCTACCTATCGCCTTGGCAATTGGCATGGAAAATTTCTATTCTCTCCTAACCGGTGCACGAGAAATGGATCATCATTTCCTGACCACACCTCTGGAGCAGAATCTGCCCGTCATGTTGGGATTGATCGGTATCTGGCAGATCAATTTCTTTCATGCTACCAGCCAAGCTATTCTACCTTATGATCAATCCCTGCATCGTTTTCCTGCTTATTTACAGCAGCTAGAAATGGAAAGCTGTGGCAAGCGTGTCACCCGGAACGGGGAAGCCGTTGATTACAGCACCGGTATCATAGTATGGGGTGAACCTGGTACCAACGGTCAACATGCTTTCTATCAATTACTCCATCAGGGAACACAAACATTCACTGCAGACTTTATAGCGCCGTGCCAATGTCATCATCCTCTATCAGAACATCAGCCAATGCTACTGGCCAATTTTTTCGCGCAAACTGAAGCACTCATGCGCGGTAAAAATGAACAGGAAGTAAAAGTTGAACTGA
The DNA here is from genome assembly GCA_039794425.1 of Nitrosomonas sp. Classification (GTDB taxonomy): domain Bacteria; phylum Pseudomonadota; class Gammaproteobacteria; order Burkholderiales; family Nitrosomonadaceae; genus Nitrosomonas. The sequence goes on from JBDIVK010000002.1 coordinate 198,871, forward strand.
CAGCCCAGAATGTACCGTATGACTCATTGGAACGTTTACTCCCTCACCGAATTTTCCCGGGCAATCATGCTACGACTTCGATTCTGTTCAGAAAACTCGACCCGGCAACATTAGGGATGTTAATTGCGCTATACGAACATAAAGTGTTCGTACAAAGTGTCATCTGGGATATTAACCCATTTGATCAATGGGGAGTAGAGTTAGGTAAACAACTGGCTGGAAAAATTCTGGCCGAGTTAGCGTCGGATCAACCAATTACCTCTCATGACTCATCAACTAATGGTTTAATCAATTTCTTCAGGATGCAACAATAGATTCTGATAAGCACAATAACGCTTGCACCCTATTATTATTCAATAGTACTTTCCGGATGCGTTATCCATGTCTTCACGTCAAAAACCTCGCGTACTATTCATCACACCTGAAGTTTTTCCATTGTGTAAAACTGGAGGGCTGGGTGATGTAAGTGCTGCACTGCCCCTTGCATTGCTTGAATCAAAAGTAGATGTGCGGTTACTGTTGCCCGGCTATCCCACAGTATTATCAGGACTCAAGTACAAGCGTAAGCTGGCGGAATTCAATCTCTCGCCACATTTTCCTCCGGCAACATTACTCGTAACCAAACTGCCGGTCCACGAATCTGACAGTGTACCTGCATATGTCATCCACTGTCCCGACCTCTATCAGCGCAGAGGAGGACCTTATATGGATGATACCGGACATGATTGGCCGGATAACGCGCTGCGCTTCGGTTTACTTTCGAAAATCGGTGCACTCCTGGCCAGTGATGCCAGTCCACTTGCCTGGATACCAGATATCGTCCACTGTAATGATTGGCAAAGTGGCCTCACTCCTGCTTATCTTCATTTCCACTCCGGAAAAAAAGCTGCGAGCCTGATGACACTGCATAATCTGGCTTTTCAAGGGTGTTTCCCACCTCATATGGTAACCGAATTGGGACTACCGACAGAAAGCTTCAATGTGCATGGAATCGAGTACTACGGCAATATGTCGTTCATCAAGGCAGGAATCTATTACGCTGACCGGATTTCCACGGTCAGTCCTAGCTATGCCCAGAAAATCCAGCATGAACCACTCGGATTTGGTTTACAAGGGTTACTGACCGAACGTAAAAAAGACATTACCGGTATTATCAATGGTATTGATACAACCGTCTGGAACCCTGCCACTGACCCATACCTTGCAAAAAAATATACAAACAAAAGCCTGGCTGTGAAGGCCGTTAATAAACTTGCTTTACAGCAGAAAATGGAGCTGGAAAGAAATGAGACAGTTCCCCTATTTGCTGCAGTCAGCCGCCTCAGTTACCAGAAAGGCTACGATCTCATACTAGAAGTAGCGCCAGCACTGGTTGAGCTCCCTGCCCAACTGGTACTGCTAGGCAGCGGGGATGCGCTGCTGGAAAAACAGCTAGCCGCCTTGGAACAAACCTTCCCCACGAAAATAGCTGTTCGTATCGGGTACGATGAAGCTTTATCACACTTGATCAAGGCTGGTGCGGATTGCTTCCTGATGCCCTCTCGCTTCGAACCATGCGGATTAAATCAAATGTATAGCCAGCGCTATGGTACACCACCTGTAGTCCACGCCACAGGAGGATTATTGGATACAGTAGTCGATCTAACACCTAAAACGCTGGCTAATGAACGTGCCAGCGGTTTCTGCTTTCATGAGATGACACCTGAATCGTTTCTGGCCGGGATTAAGCGCGCAGTTAGCGCTTACTATAACCGGAAATTATGGAGGAGTCTGCAACGAAACGGGATGCGCAAAGACTTCAGCTGGAAAGCGAGTGCCTCAATATACCGATCTATTTACCTATCATTAATGCAGAAATAAACGGCTTGTGAAAATATCCGGCATTCGTTTACAGTATGATAGTTGTTATGCCGATAGAAATTTACTGGCCACTCCAAATAATAAAAATTCGTCCGATGCAATTTCTATTCGTATTCCTGATGAAATAAACTGATTCATGAGAGATATACTCGTTACCGCTATCGTTTTTGGAGTATTACCATTTGCACTGAAACAACCCCATATCGGTATTTATCTCTGGTCATGGATCGGATATATGAATCCGCATAAGTTAGGTTGGGGGTTCGCTTATAACTTTCCCTTTGCAGTGTTTATTGCTGTAGTCGTACTTGCCTCATTATTTTTTTCCAGACAAAAAATCACTTATTTCTGGTCACCGACATTAGGCTGGCTCATGGCTTTAAATATCTGGTTTCTGATCACTACTATCTTCTCCCTGCAACCAGACGACTCCTGGGAGCAATGGTCGAAAGTTTTTAAAATACAGCTATTTACATTTTTGACAGCCTGGATAATAAATGATAAAGAAAAGATTCATATTTTTGTGTGGATCATCGTCTTATCCATCGGCTTTTATGGTGTAAAGGGAGGAATATTTACATTGATCGGCGGTGGAACCAGCCATGTCCTAGGACCTTCAGGTGGCTTTATCTCAGGTAATACAGAAATTGGCTTAGCGCTGGTGATGATCTTACCCCTGATCTGGTATCTGTATCTAAACACAAACCAGCCTTGGATCCGTGCAGGATTAATATTTTCAATGTTGCTTGTACCCATCGCTATTCTTGGTACACAGTCGCGTGGCGCACTGCTGGCCATAGGAGCCATTGCTTTCTTTCTTTGGGTAAAAAGCAGGCAAAAACTTGTTCCGTTTATCGTCATCATACTAATGCTTCCCGTTGTTTTCATGTTCATGCCAGAACAGTGGCATAATAGAATGGCAACGATCGGCAGTTACGAAGAAGACACCTCAGCGCAGGGAAGAATCCAGGCCTGGAAATTTTCATATGAACTGGCCAGTGCACGACCATTAGGTGGTGGTTTTGAAAGTTTTACACCTATAAACTATGAGCGCTTTACTCCCGGATTAGTAGCGCAAGGTACAGGGCACTATCATGATGTCCACAGTATTTATTTTGAAATACTCGGTGAACATGGTTTCGCAGGTCTGGCAATTTTTCTCATACTTGGTTTTCTTACATGGAAAACTGCAAACAGGGTTATAAAACTTACCAAGGAATCCAAACCGAACAAGTGGGCGTATGACCTGGCAACCATGCTTCAAGTCAGTCTGGTAGGATATGCGACGGGGGGTGCTTTTCTTGGGCTTGCATATTTTGACTTGCCTTACCATATCATGATTATGATTGTTGTAACATTACGGATAATAGAGCAGCAGTCTCAGCTTTCAAATACTGCGTAATGCATATAATAATGCAAAGTTTACCTATCCTCTATGCTCGAAAATAACGAAAATAATCACAGGGCTCACACGTATGATAGTGCGATCAAAACAGCACCGATCAGAATATATCTAAAAGTACATTCACAAAAAAGATGAGTAATAAAAAAAGCTCGTTACTGGAAGTATTGATTCAATTACTTATCATATTTTCCTGCGTACCTATCGCATACGAATTTACGCTGACTAACGACATCATTCCTAAATCGATCATTCGGCTTCCCGATATCCATGTCAGCCGAAGCGATGTCTGGAATCTGTCAATAATATTTGTTGTCGTTTATGCCATATTATTGATACCGCTACAATTCATTCTTGGGAGTGGCGTCTTTTATAAACCAGCAAGATTCGCCAGTGAATACCTGGCTTATCTCTGCGCCTATACAACTGCTTCCTTATACATTTTCTTCGTCACGGCAATTAATTACAATCCACAGCTTATCGCCGCTATCGGTTTATTTTCTACACTCATCTATATTCTAGTTTTTATAGTCTGGTACGCAAGACACGAAACTGAAAGAAGCAAATTTAGCAGCTTGTACCTTATTCCCTACGAAATCATAAAAAAGCTTTTCTCGGTTAAGGGAATTCTTATATTAATCTACTTTCTATCCCCATTGATATTGGGAAAAGCATTTGTATCAGATAGAGATACAGCAAATCTGATTACGCAGATCAGAATCTGGTTTAATCCTGTTAAGGACTCAAACTGGGGCTTACAGCGACTTTACCAGGATATTGGTTTCTCTCAACCCATGCTGGTCAGGCAGGTACCGGGAGATTTAGAAAATCTGTATATTTTGGAAAGAAATGGACGAATCATCAAATTACAGTATCCAGATTCGAATCAGGCTGAGTTGATTCTTGATGCCACAGCATTACTCGGTGAGGTAGAAATCGAAAATGGCGCACTTGGATTTGATTTTCACCCAGAGTTCAACCAGGTAGGCAGCAAAAATGCCGGTTTCATCTACCTTTATTACACGGAGCATCGTGGAGATACCCAGGTAAACAAGCTTTCCAGATTTGACATATCTTTACCGGATATTGATTCCAGATTACGTTCCGAGGCAGTTATCCTTTCCCTGCCCCGAAACCCTGACGGATTCCATAATGGAGGATCCATAGAATTCGGACCGGATGGCTTTCTTTACATTGGATTAGGTGAGGGCGTGCATCCAAAGGGAATCTCCAGTTACTCGGAAGTGCTGAGGTCCGGTATCTTAAGAATTGATCTCAATATGGATAATATTCACTCGAGTTATCCACCCCAAGAACCATTCGATCATGGGATCCGACAAAACTATCTTATACCCAAAGATAACCCATTTGTGGGAAACCCTGAGGTCATGGATGAGTATTGGGCAATCGGCCTTAGAAATCCATTTCGTTTTACTTTTGACCCGGAAACCAAAAAACTTTGGGCAGGAGATGTAGGATCGACTGTGTGGGAAGAAGTCAACATCATCGAAAAAGGAAAACATTATCAGTTTCCTTTCATTGAAGGCAGACACCCGACTGGAAAAGAAAGACCAGAAAAATTACCGGCGCCAGAACAGGGGCCTGTCTATACTTATGAGCACACAGCCTATGATAGGGCTGTTATAGGCGGAACAGTTTATCGAGGTAATAAATTTCCGGAATTATTCGGTAAATATATTTTTGCAGATAATTATTCAGCAAAAGTATATTTACTAGACACTGATAAAGAAGAAGCCACGGAAGCTAAATTAATCGCACAAGGAACACAATATGCACAGCGTGGCATCAGTTCAGTAGTACAGTTGAAAACGGGCGATATTCTGATTACATTGCTTGGCTCTGCTTCTCACCCCAGTGGCGAAATTTTATCGTTGGTCAGAGCGGATCAGGTAACAGTACAGCAATCCAATCAGTCATTACAGGATGCGGATCGGTCTGTAAATGATGAAATGGCTGAATCAGGCGCCAAAGAATATGACGAAAACCTGACGCGTCAACTCTTTGCAGTAAATTGCTCCAGATGTCACGGAGTGGAAGGCCGTGGTGATGGACCCGATGCAGAATCACTAGGGGTCAAGTTACCGGATTTTACTTCTAAAGATTTTCAATCGACCCGATCGGATCGTGAAATACGCGATATCATCGAGAAAGGAGGAGCTCAATTGCAAATGAGCCCGATGATGCCACCGTGGGGCGGCTTTCTGAAAGAAAGTGAGATCGATCATTTGACCACCTATACCCGGAGACTGGGAGAAATCGGTAACAGCCATTCCGATTAGGACGCCTAGGCTGATCACTGTTTATGAACCAATTCTTTTTGCAGTAAAAATATTTTGATGCGCAGAACATTGGTCATAAACGCAGTCGGCCTGACTGAACCCATGATTGGACAAAATACGCCAGGTCTCCAGCGACTCAGGACAACAGGTCAACTAAGTCATATAGAAACAATAGTACCCGCTGTCACTTGTTCTGTTCAGGCAACTTTTCTGACCGGGGCGATGCCCAGCCAACATGGTATCGTTGCGAATGGTTGGTTTGATCGGCAATACAATGAAACCTGGTTCTGGCGGCAATCCAACAAGCTGATCGAAAGTGAGAAAATCTGGGAAACCGCCAAGCAGCTTGATACCGGATTCAGTTGCGCAAATATGTTCTGGTGGTACAACATGGCAACGACTGCAGATTTTGCCGTGACCCCCAGACCGATGTATCCGGCAGATGGCAGAAAAATCCCGGATTGCCATACCAAACCGGCTGAACTGCGCGATATTCTTACTGCAAAGCTTGGCCCCTTCCCTTTATTTAATTTCTGGGGGCCTGCCACTTCCATTGATTCAAGCCGGTGGATTACGGAAGCTGCTAAACACGTCTGGCATGCTAATAATCCTACGCTAATGCTGGCCTACCTTCCTCATCTTGATTACAACCTGCAGCGTCTGGGTCCGCAGCACCCAGAGATAGCAAAAGATGTCAGACTTATAGACCAGCTTTGTAGCGAGCTTATAGATATGGCATTTAATGACAATGCAAGTGTGATCGTATTATCCGAATACGCCGTGACGCCAGTGGATAAACCTATTCATATCAACCAGGTACTCAGGCAATCCGGTTTTTTACAAATAAGATCTGAATTGGGTTTAGAGCAATTGGATGTATCGAATTCCAGAGCATTTGCCGTCAGCGACCACCAGATATCCCATATCTATATTCATCACCATAGTGATATACCTGCCATCAAGACACTCATCGAATCTTTGGAAGGTGTCGACAAAGTGCTGAGTAAGGAGGACAGTAAGCGATACCACCTGGATCATGCGCGATCGGGTGATCTGATTGCATTAGCCCAGCCAAATGCTTGGTTTACCTATTATTACTGGTTGGAGGATAGGAAAGCACCCGATTATGCAAGAACGGTGGATATTCATAGAAAACCGGGGTTTGATCCGGTGGAGCTGTTTTTTGATCCAGCCATCCGCATGCTGCCGGTTTCGATAATGTGGAAGCTATTCAAGCGAAAATTGGGGTTCCGTCAATTAATGGATGTCATACCCTTAATGCCAGAGCTGGTAAAAGGTTCTCACGGTATTGTTCATAACACTCAAACATACAGCCCTGTTGTTATTTCATCCGAAAGGAACCGCTTACCCGCTTCTACAATTCATGCCACAGCTATTAAGAAACTCATACTGGATCATATCTTCGCCTGACCAGTTAATTCTTTTGGTTTTCATCGACTCTCGGCAATTGGCCCCGCAACACTGAATTATTTTCATAAAGCTTTCTCTGATCTACGGATAAAGTCCTACCGGTTAACATTTCATCTAACAGTCCAGCTAATCTGTAGGCTGTCAATGCATTCTTACAGCAAGACAAATGAATATCTTTCTGCGAAATGCCCATCTTTTGCATCAGTGCAGCTGTTTTAGGAACAGCCAACGGATCGGAATACCCCCAGTCCGCTGAAGAATCAATGATAATTCTATCTGCTCCGTATTCCATGACGACACGAGCCATCCTTTCACTATCCATTTTCGTTTCCGGATAAATCGTAAAAGCAGCCCAGTAACCTCTGTCGAGGACTGCTTTGACCGTCTGCTCATTGTTATGGTCGATGACGACTTTATTGACGTCAATTTCATATTCTTTCATCAGATCCATTGTACGCAGAGTACCCCTTAATTTATCTCTATGAGGGGTATGAATCATGATGGGTAAATCAAACTCTTTAGCTAATACTAATTGCTCTTGCAGAAATCTTTCTTCCAATTGAGTCTGCTCATCGAACCCGATTTCACCTACTGCAACGACTCCCTCTTTTATTAAAAACTGCGGCAGGATTGCGATAACTTCTTCAGCCAGCTCCTTATTATTGGCTTCCTTGCTGTTTAGCCCGATTGCACAAAAATGCCTGATCCCATACTGCGATGCTCTGAAACGCTCCCACCCCAGTAATGAAGAATAATAGTCGATAAAAGTACCGACACTTGTTCTTGGCTGCCCCAGCCAGAACGCTGGTTCGATAATTACGGATATACCTGCTTGTGCCATGGCAACATAGTCATCCGTTGTCCGGGAAGACATATGAATATGCGGATCTACAAAAAAAGTCATAACGAAGTCTATTTTGAATTCTTGGTCTAATTGGTTTCTAAATATTTACCAGCGTTCAGTGTTTCCCAACTGATATTTCTTATTTTTATCAGTGTGAGTAAATCCTTTTTCGTATCTAACAAGTCCTTAGCTTGAGTACTGGGACACGTATTCAAAGCAAGTACAGCTGCCAACTGTTCCCTGGTATCTGCCGAATTTAACATAATAGCTAAATCCGCCAGCGCATCCTCATCAGCGTAAGGCCCAACACATCTCCATAAATCAATAGATATCGGTCTTTTAGCTCCCCTCTGTTCTCTGGCATATTCACAGAGCATGTTCATCAATGAGGGATTTGCTCGTTCATCTACACCATAGATATTGTGTAATGGATAATTCCAGGATACGGCCTTAAGCACCATATTATTCCATTCACTTTCCGAAAAGTGATCGGCTGGGAAAGGATTAAATTGTGCAATGGCTGCAAATAAAGGTCGAGTATTAGAACGAACCGCTTCTTTTGCATAGCTCAAAAAGAAATCGGTTTTCCCATACAAAGGGAGCCCTTTCAGAAAGGCAACTTGTTCAGATAATTCAGCAATTTGGTAAACCCGTAACAATATGTCTTCTGTGTTAACTGAACCATGCACTACCGATAAATTAAACAATATTCTAATTGCCTCAATCAACAGCCATTTTTCCGGCTGCCAACCTTTATAGATTTTCTGTACCCTACTCAAATCTTCTTTACTGAGAATCAGCCTATTGCTGCCAGAAATTCGCCTCGGTACGATTGCAATATGGATGCTTAACTTTCTGGGATCAGAATATTCAACTGCATTTTCTGTAACTTGCTTAATCCAATCGGCAACTTCTTCAGCTACCTGACGCAATATACAGGCTTTCAGCACAAAATACGCTTCTGAACCCGGCATAACACTCATGAAAGTTCATGTTCCTGGAATATACTTCTGCAGAAACAAAGTAAGTAGCACAGCGAATGAAACTGATATTGCAACGAATTCAAATCCATTGACTGCTAATAGCAAGCCATCCAGCAATGAAATCGATGCAATTAGAGTTGATATAGCTATTCCATAGTTGTTTTTCCGGAAATGTACAATAAGTACCGCGAATCCGATTGCAGATCCCAGAAGGAATAATATGGCCCATGCGCTGGCAGTAAGCGGTATCTGCATCATGCCATAGATTAAAGGTACTATCAGAAATAGCGTTGACCATAATCGAATACGTTTTGTATTTTCCTGCTTGGCTAAGAACGTTAACCCGATAATCCAGGAAAAAATCATCATGGCCCCCATGACTAACTGACTATTTAGAATCGGAACATACATCAACCCGGCCGTCAGATAGAGCATCCCTCTGCATGCGCCCATAATATACGGACTGAACGGATTTTCCTTATGTTTCCAATCATAGAAAACGATGAGTATACATAGAAATAGTACGGCAATATGGCTGTCTAATCCTGTCAACCCGGTATCCCTATTAATTGAAGTAGAGAAAAAGATTAGCAGGCCGCAAAGCATTAATAATATTCCCCACGCAAATACGGTCGTAACCGATACTTGTTTGCTCGGTATGGGTCGATCTGGACGTTCTTTTAAATCCACTACGTAATCGAAAGCATCATTGAGAAACATGCCAGAAACATAAAGCAAAGACATCGATAACAGCAAAAGGAATATCCGGTAATCAAATAAGAATCCACCCGATAGCCATGCGCCAGCCAGACAATTTGTCCAGACTGTCGGAAGGTTAGAAATGCGCCCTAAACGTAAAGCTACTCTTATGTTCACGATTGAAGTAGGCTCTTTACCCAGGTCAGTTCGCGCGTAATCAGTTGAACTATATCCTCGTTACGGAATTGTTCAGGCAAAACATGCCAGGTATAAGTTTCCACTTCCAAATGCTGTGTCAGTGCATCCTCGGAATGTTCGGCCAAAACACACTGCAAAAATGACTGAGATGTATGAAACATAGCCAAGGAACTTAGAAAAACAGGTACATGAAAATGCACCCTCCATTCACGGCTACCAGCTTCATTTCTAGCTGCATCTGAATAATAACAAGACACAGCCTCTCCGATATCTTCATACCGGTACAGATTCTGACCAATTTTCTCTACGACCTGGTGCAAATAAACTTCATCGTTAAATTCCAGTAATCGTTGAATTTTTTCGTCATTTACCGAAGTAATACACAAGCCGTTACTTATCTGTATCTTAGGGATTAAAATTTCTGATGCACGAATCTGCTGCAGAAAGTTTCTGGGATCTTCAAATTCAACTGCCGCGTGACATAAATCGAGGCAAATTCCGATATGCTTCCGAATCTCAGACCGCTCATTCAAATGACTGGTTTTTAGCTCTTCACTGAGCTGTCTTACCGTGGAATCAGAGAATATATTTCTATTAAAAAAATCAATGGTCTCACTAATTGTTTCAAGATAACAGCATGGCTCAGGCTCTAATGCCAGTAAAATCCTTTTACCCGTTCTATTTTCCAGATCAATTAAATACTTAATTACAAGCATCAAATTACCGATGACATTCCGAATGTCTTCAGTTATTGAAATATGTTTTTTGAATCCAATTGGAACAGTCGAGATACTTCCATAGCTTACATTCTTTTCTGGTAGTAATTCAGCGAGCAATTCAGCCAATATTAACGTGTAATTCACCCGATGCTTGCTTCTCCAATCCGGTAAATACACGTTTTCTTTTACCTGCTGGCCATGAAAGTCCCCATATGGAAAACCATTTATCGTGAATACATAGCAATTATTCTCGGCAAGCCAGGATTTAAATTCTCGTAACCTATCCGGCAATATCAGTTCTGTTGCCGCTGAGGCGGATAATCGCAGTCCGATGCCAAACTGATCATCGCCAGCAACTGATGCCTTGACAGGTAACACGTACCGATCCAGATTCTGTCGGATTTCACCCCAGCTCTCTCCTGGATGGATATTCGTACAATAAGTCAGCTCTCCCCCGCAAGAAAGCTTCAATCTATTCTACCTCACTCATTAGAGAAGTAATGGTTCGCTCCATAGTGTTCTTGCAAACATCGTGAATTTCTGTACTGGATCCTATTGAGTCAAGTACTGTAATCGAGGATTCACCCCCGAGATGCTCACGAAATTCATCGATTCCATCTAATAAAGTCAATGAACCACTCTTATCCCTTTGTTTCATTATCGGATGTGAAAGCTTAAAGCCCAGCCCGCCAATAAGTGATATAACCCTTTCATAATCACTTTTTGTAATCCTATTGGTGTCCAGAGAATATCTAGTATCGATTGCCATACCAATAGCCACGGCTTCCCCATGCTTCAACTCATATCCAGTCATCGTTTCCAGTTTATGTGCTGCCCAATGGCCGAAATCCAATGGCCGGCTTGAGCCCGTTTCGAATGGATCCCCTCCCTTCGTTATCTGTAATAAATGCAGTTCAGCACACCTCCTGATCATATATTGAACCGCTTCATCCACAAAACGCGTCAAATTTTCTGCGTTGGTCTCCATCCATTCAAAAAATGCTCCATCACGGATAAGGGCTGCTTTTATCGCTTCAGCCATGCCAGATCTTTTATCCCGGTCAGACAGCGTGCCTAAAAAAGTTACGTCATTGATAACAGCACTGGGAATTGCAAAAGCACCAATAAAATTCTTCATTCCATACCGATTCACACCTGTTTTAACACCTATTCCAGCATCATTCTGGGCCAATATCGTTGTTGGTATACGTAATAACCTGATACCTCTATGTGCGGTTGCAGCTGCGTATCCTACCGAATCCAAGACCGCTCCTCCCCCAATGACCAGTACGAAAGTATGGCGATCCACTCTGTCAAGATGAAATTTGCGATAGATTCCATCGAGCACACCGGCGTCTGTTTTACACACCTCCCCGCCAGGTATCGACATCGGGTTGCCAAGAAGTTTTAGTTTCGTATGATGAATTTTAAAATAATGAAGAATTCTATCTATCAGCCCTCGATGACTCTCTAGTACTCCCTGGTCAATAAAAATACAGACTGAGCTTTCTTCTTTGGAATCAACTTCCTGAATTGTATTAATAAGATCTAAATTTTCCGCATGAAAAATATCTTTGGAAAAATAGACATTATAAGAAAATTGAAGTTGGATATTATTTTGTATGGTTCCAATCATCGGAAGAAAACTAAGGCTGGAAGCTACATATATGTAGAATGTAGACGCCTCTGACAGCTGACTTTACTCAAGTTAAATTACACTAACTTATCGAGGCAGTTACTGTGAGACGACTACCATTCCATTAATCTTTCAGATTTCTGTTAACAATATCTGACAAAAACTTAATACAGCCTAATCAGCGTATTTTCCCATCTAACTTTCAAGGAATTGAAAATCATTTCAGTTTAAGCGCCAAAAATATGCGCCATATACGATGATAACTTCAGTATTACCAGTGGCTTGTGTGACATTTGAAACGAACCAGGATGAGAAAGTAAAAGAACAGCCTTTCTATACTGGAGTCACGCCCCTTTAATCAGAGTCCCTACGCCCTCGTCAGTCAATATCTCTAACAACAATGCATGCTGCACACGTCCATCGATGATATGACAAGACTTGACGCCATTTTTTACTGCGTCCAATGCTGAGCTGATTTTAGGCAGCATTCCACCGGAAATCGTACCATCCGCGAATAGCTCATCCACCCGACTGGCAGTCAGGCCGGTCAGCAAATTACCGTTCTTATCCAATACACCGGGTGTATTGGTCAATAATATCAATTTCTCTGCATTGAGTGTTTCGGCCAGCTTTCCTGCAACAATGTCGGCATTGATATTGTAAGACTGGCCGTCGTCACCCACACCGATCGGTGCGATTACTGGAATAAAGTCACGGCTGTCAAGTAATGCGATCAGGGAGGGATCAATTTGCTCGATTTCTCCGACCTGGCCGATATTAATCCATTCACCTACTTTTTCTTTATCCTGCATCAGCATTCTTCTGGCACGAATGAACATACCGTCTTTACCAGTCAAGCCAACTGCGTGCCCACCGTGACGATTAATCAGATTGACGATCTCTTTATTGACGAGTCCACCAAGTACCATCTCGACCACATCCATGGTTTCGGCATCAGTCACGCGCATGCCTTGTATGAATACACCTTCCTTACCCACTCGCTTCAGCATGTGGTCGATTTGTGGCCCTCCACCATGAATAATGACCGGATTCATCCCTACCAGTTTCAACAACACAACATCACTGGCAAAACTATGCTTGAGTGTTTCTTCGATCATTGCATTACCACCGTATTTGATTACGATCGTCTTATCATGAAAACGACGTATATATGGCAATGCCTCAGCAAGAATCCTGGCCTTTTCGTTAGCAGTAGAAGGGGACAACATAATTCGGGAAACTAGGAAAATTAAATGAATATCTGCTAATTGATCTGTATCAGATGCCGGATACGATATCCAACATGTTACTCGGCAATCTGTAAGAAAGACTCCAGTCGTACTAAAACTGGTAGATTCAGAATGCGCCAGGTTTTTCCTTGCCGGTCATTATAAATTCCTGCCACAATAGAATCGCTATCCTGGCAATCCGACTGACGAGTAAATTCCAGTAAGTTTCTGATTCCCAGCATACCGCTGGTCAATATGGCACAGTTTACACCTAGACAGGAAGCAATCAGGAAGATGCGGTTTTTTACTCCAGTCTGAGTAGGAATGCCACCCAAATATCGAGCTAGATCACACACACCATAAAGATCACCCCGTACATTTATTACCCCTAGAAACCACGAATGAGTCAAAAAGACCGGCGTTATTTTCGGCACTGGCAGCACTTCCCCAATATGATGCATGGGAACTAGCCACCGATCTTCCCCGATAATCACGCCCAATACGGGAACAGTAATCGAAGCCTCCTGAATTTTTTTACTGATGTGCTCGGTCAATGTCAATTGATACTCCAGCATACCACCTGGCCTGATCGCCATACGCAATCAATCCAATCTGGTAATTTTCTGCAATAATTCTTCGGCTATTATTGGCTTGGTAATATAATCCCGTGCACCTTGCCGTAATCCCCAAATTTTGTCGGTTTCCTGACCTTTGGTCGTACAAAGAATGACGGGGATATGCCGGGTTGCATCGTCTCTTGCAAGCATGCGTGTTGCCTGGAAACCATTGATACCCGGCATTACTACGTCCATTAGAACCAGATCTGGCCAGATTTCCTTGATCTTGGCTACACCTTCCTCGCCACTTTCAGCTGTGCCCACCTCATACCCGTTTTGGGTAAGTATACTGGAAAGGATATGACGGTCCGTAGGAGAATCATCGACTACTAATATCGTCCTGATTGGCATGTGTAACACTCGGTAAAAAACTCCCTATTTCCTATTTCTTGAAAATACCCAAAACTTGGAAGACAAAACATGAACTGAAACAAAGATATTAAATTTATATTTTAAAGTTTTATCTTCAGATCATAAAGCATTATGATTAAGCGTCAGTATAGGCCAATCCAGTGTAGACTACATGTTTTAGTTTTCCATTTTTCTCTACACAGTACTTTCCGTACAATTACACTTTTTACTTTGAATAGAGAAATATAACCCTATTGTACGTTTAAATCACTATGCAAAATATTCTCATCAGCTTATTGTCCTGGATACTTGTTCTACCCCTTCTTACAGGCTGTGTACCTATGGTTCTGACAGGCGTGGGAGTCGGGGCAGGTACCGGTGCATTAATGACCGAAGATCGGCGTAGCAGTGGTATTTTCATAGAAGATGAACGCATTGAACTCAAAACCAGTCGCAGAATTAAGGAGAATTTGGGAGACAGTGCTCATGTCAATGTTACCAGCTTTAACCGCAACGTGCTCCTGACTGGTGAAGTACCAGAGGAATCTATGAAAAAGGAGGCAGAAAAATTAGCTATGAGCATAGAAAACGTACAAAACATTTTCAATGAAATCACAATCTCCGAAAAGAGTTCACTAGCTTCCCGTAGTAACGATACGTTAATCACCTCGAAAGTCAAAACACGGTTTCTCAACAATGGCGTTTTCCAAATCAATCATATAAAGGTGGTTACAGAAAACAGCGTAGTGTATCTGCTGGGGCTTGTTACACGTGAAGAAGGGGAAGCAGCAGCCCAAATTGCCAGTACCACAGCCAGTGTTTCAAAGGTGGTAAAGGTATTTGAATACCTGAATTAAGAAGAATACCAGTCGCTCAATGGTCATGCCATGCTACCTTCTGAGTTTATTCTGGCATTGCAAAATCAAATCCCGTCTGATCGCCTTTATACCGATCCAGTAGATTGTTACGCTTACGCTTACGATAACAGCAGAAAAATTTTTCCACCTGAATGCGTCGTTTTTCCATTGACTACAGAAGATGTTGTAAAGGTAATTCGACTGTGCAATCAATTCAAAGTCCCCGTTACCCCTCGCGGACGTGGCACAGGTACCGCCGGAGGCAGTTTACCTGAGCAAGGCGGTATCGCTCTATCACTTGAACGCATGACACAGATTGTATCGGTTGATGCTGCCAATCGAGTTTTAATTACTGAACCGGGTGTTCTGAACGAAACTATTCAATCCACAGCTAAACCTTATGGTTTCTTCTGGCCACCAGATCCTTCTAGCGCTGGTTATTCCAGTATCGGCGGCAATCTTGCCACCTGTGCGGGGGGACCACATGCTGTCAAATATGGAACAACACGTGACCACGTATTAGGATTAACTGCAGTAACAGGTGCGGGTGATATCATCAAAACTGGGTGTTACACCACTAAAGGCGTCGTAGGATACGATCTCACCCGATTGCTGATTGGTTCAGAAGGTACGCTTGCTGTCATTACTGAAGCGACACTTAAGTTAACCCCTTTACCCGTCACAACAGGTGGGCTCACTGCTCATTACCGGGATATAGCCAGTTGTGCACTGGCAATCGTTACTATCATGAAAGAATCACAAGGGCCCAGTGCACTTGAATTTCTAGATACTGGTTCGCTTAATCTCATTCGTACAAGATATCCCGACATGCTGCCCCCCGACTCCTGTGCCATGTTGATGATCGAGGTTGACGGTACGGAGCATGAAGTTTCAGAAACGGCATCAAGGCTATTAATGACCTGCCAAAACCCTGGATTACTGCAGGCGGAACCCATTCAACACTCCGAAGACTTATGGAAAGCAAGAAAAACACTATCGCCTCTATTGCGCGAAATTGCGCCGAGAAAAATCAATGAGGATATTGTAGTACCCGTTGACAAAATTCCGTTATTGTTAGCTGAATTAACCAGGTTGTGCCAACAATACCAGATCGCCAACGTAAATTTTGGTCATGCAGGTAATGGCAACATCCACGTAAACCTACTGATTGACCCAGATAATCATGGTGAAAGTGAGCGCGCCAGTAAGTGTCTGAACCAGATTTTTGATCTGGTCATCAGACTCAATGGCACACTTTCAGGTGAGCATGGGGTAGGTTCAGAAAAACGGGCTTATATTGGTAAAGAAATTAACGAGGCAACTCTAGCTCTGATGAAACTGATCAAACAAGCATTCGACCCCAATAATATCCTGAATCCCGGAAAGCTATTTCCGACCTGATTACCTTGGCAAGAAGACCTGGCTGGTGCTCTGAGATACGGTCCTCTCACAAACACAGCAGCTTCAAAGATATCAATCTTCGCAACTGCTGTGCGGCAGAGCCAAACCTGTTACTTTAAATATAAAAGTAATGATCCACTAATAGTGCAGTAAACAACAACGCCAGATAAATTATCGAATAACGGAAAGCTTCCCTAGCGATTTGATCAGTATAATGCAGGTAAATTTTAATTGCATAAAACAAGAATATTGCATCAAGAATCAGCACGCTGACCAAATAAATCAGGCCGCTCATCTGAGTAAGGTAAGGCAAAACTGTCACAACGCACAGAATGACCGTATACAGCAATACATGTAAACGTGTAAAAGCATCACCATGTGTTACTGGAAGCATAGGCATTCCTATCTTTGCATAATCTGATTTACGATAGAGTGCCAATGCCCAGAAATGTGGTGGAGTCCAAGCAAAAATAATGAGAAACAGCAAGAGCGCATCAGCCGATATTTCTCCTGTAACAGCTGCCCACCCCAAGACAGGCGGCATCGCGCCAGAAGCTCCTCCGATAACGATGTTCTGTGGTGTAAGCGGTTTGAGTATCACAGTATAGATGATTGCGTACCCTACAAATGTCCCGAAAGTCAACCACATGGTCAGAGGATTGATCCATTGATGCAGAATAAATAAACCGAACCCGCCTACTATTATCAGAAAGAATAGCGTTTCAGGCACACTTACTTTACCTTGAGGCAAAGGTCTGCCTTGAGTACGAGCCATGACTGCATCAAATTTGTATTCGACCAGGCAGTTCAGTGCAGCGGCTGCCCCTGCCACGAGTGAAATACCAATTGTGCCTAATATCAATGTATCCAGCGGCACTGGGCCAGGAACCGACAAGAACATACCGA
Organism: Nitrosomonas sp.; assembly: GCA_039794425.1. Lineage (GTDB taxonomy): Bacteria > Pseudomonadota > Gammaproteobacteria > Burkholderiales > Nitrosomonadaceae > Nitrosomonas. The sequence continues at coordinate 216,304 of JBDIVK010000002.1, forward strand.
TCACGGCAGTAAAAACAATCAGTGAAACGACACGCGGCTTAGTAAGCCGATAAAACTGCTGTATTCGTGCAGATGCTTGTTGCCAAGCTAATGAATTTGTTACCATTACGACTCCTCACTAGAATCATCTCTAAAAAACCAGATAGCAAACGCTGTGTTACTTATTTTTAAATCGCCACCTTTTCAAACCGGCTAGAGTTTTCCCTCACAATCTACTAATGCTCCATATGAGAGAGTTTCAGTAATCTTTTTATGTCATCCACCATTTTCTTGGGTTCCGCATTTCTGGGATATCTCATCATTAAATTTCCCATAGGATCAATTACATAAATATGGTCCACTTGGCTATTTATATAGGGAAACTCCTCCAGTAGATCTCTTCCTTTGGCAAGCACCAGCCTAGTCCCTTCGTATTGATTAATAATTTCAGTACTTGGCTTCTGATCATCGTTAATCAACCAGACACGTTGGACTCTATCTTTTTCAGTATGCTGAGCCAAACGAACCTGTCTCATCTTGTAAAGCTTATCCTGACAATACTGCTCACACTTACCAGAATCTATAGTCAATAAAGTCCATTTACCCCTTAATTGACGACTTCTGAAAATTGTATCGTCCCCAAAATTTGTTGCTGATCCTTGCAAAGCCTTAACTTCGATCAATTCCCCGTAATTTACTGTCTTATCTGGACGAATATTTAATGTATGCAGAAATGAAGACACTACTATCGGAGATAGAATGACCAACATTAATAAGATCAGCTTAAATCTGCTACTCAGAACCTTTTTGTTTGACATTTAATACCAAATAAATAACAAAAACCACTACCGCCAGAGAAAACCACTGAAAAGCGTAACCGAAGTTTTTGGAAGACCCTGCATCAGGTTTTTCCCATTGACGTATCAACCCATCATTCACAGTCTCACCCTGTTGTAACAGTAATAAGGGCTGAAGTGTAAGATCGGTCATACGTTGATAAATATCCAAATCAAAATTCTGCCAAACTTTACCAGTAATCTGCTCGTCTGAAAGTGACAATGTCTTGATCGATGGAGAAACCACAATCCCAGTTATAACAACCTGATTGGTTGGAGTTAAAACATCAGGCAGTATAGACCGGTCATTCCCCCCAGAAACCCAGCCGCGATTAACCAGGACATGCATGGAACTGTCTACCAACCGTAAAGGTGTCAACACATGGTAACCGGCGATTCCCTGGTATAGCTTGTTATCTAAAAAAATAGTATGTTCCGGATCAAAATAACCACGGATCTCAACCTGACGATATTGATAATCATCCAGATTTACGGCAGTTACGGGAATGGTTACTGCTGGATGTTGTGCGTAATACTCTAAGCGCGCATATCGGGCTTCTTTCTCTTCGGCCCTAGACAATTGCCATAAGCCCAACTTTACAAACAGGACAACTGCCAATACAGTAACCAGAGTCTGCCAAAGCTTCGGCTTGAATTGGTATCCTGAGTCACTCACAGATTTTATCCATACCACGAGCGGATACTTACCGGGATACCCGGCTCACATTTCGAGCCGAGTCCCCTCAACATCCTGTAATACCTGGATTAGTTATATTTATAACAAATAAACAAAGATAAACAGGCCCAACCATACAACGTCGACAAAGTGCCAATACCAGGCCACACCTTCAAAACCGAAATGATGTTCCGGTTTAAAGTGGCCTGCTGCACATCTAAAGAAAATCACGATCAGCATGATTGTCCCTAACGTCACGTGAAATCCATGGAATCCGGTTAACATGAAGAAGGTTGAGCCGTACGCACCACTGGTCAATTTAAGATTAAGATCTGCATAAGCATGACCATATTCATAAATTTGAAATCCAAGGAACGTTACACCAAGAGCGATCGTAGCAAACAACCACCACTTGAGCGCACTACGATCATTTTTCTTCAACGCCCAATGAGCCAAAGTGATAGTGACACCAGAACTCAACAGTAAGAAAGTGTTCAATGCCGGGATACCCCATGCACCCATTGGTGTAAATTTTTCAGTAAAGCCCGGCCCGGCAGTTGGCCAACCACCAGTAAAATCAGGCCATAGCAAAGTATGTTCTTCATCTGCCAACCATGGAACAGAAAGCACTCTCATATAAAAAAGTGCCCCAAAAAAGGCAGCAAAGAACATCACTTCAGAGAAAATAAACCAACTCATACCCCAACGAAAGGATTTATCTTCCTGTGCATGATATTTTCCCGCTTCACTTTCTCTGGCAACATCACCGAACCAACCAAACAGCATGAATATGAGTATGGCAAATCCAATTGCCAGCATCCCATAACCCAACGGCAGCCTGTTCATTGCAAACGCAGCCCCGAAGCCTAAGAAAAACAATGCTGACGATCCAACGATCGGCCATTTTGACGGGGACGGTACGTAATAATGACCCGTTCCTTGACTCATACAACCCTCCTGAATAAATATTTTATTTAACCTGTTACAAACCTAACTACCAACAATATACTCAAAACGAATATCACACCACCAACAAGACCACCGATAATCGCCTGTAAAGGCCTTATTCTTGCTGCATCACGCTCTAAATCACTTTTCTTTCTGATGCCGATAAATGAAAATAGAACTGCTTGGGCTACTTGGAAAATAGAAGCTTTTTCTGTATCACAGCTATTCGCCAACTTATGCTCTCCATTTTCTTTCTGCATTTTTCTAAACTCGACTAATCAGCCTTCAGTGCAAAAAAAGTATAAGAAACCGTAACTGTATTGATGTCTGCTGGAATTTCCGGGTCAATAATGAACCTTACCGGCATTTGCCTAACTTCTCCCCCTTCGAGTTCCTGCTTAGAAAAACAAAAACACTCAAATTTTTTCAGATATCGCTCAAGATTTCTTGGGCTATAACTGGGAATAGCCTGGCCAACTCGAACTTCATCCGATTCATTACTGATTTCATACATGACCTCGGTAAGTTCACCCGGATGCAAACGAATGCTGGACTGGATCGGCTTGAATTTCCAAGGCAGCCCACGAACATTTGCATCAAGTTGGATGTTTATTACTCTTGTTTCATCTATTTTGGTAGCTTTGTCCAATGTATCCGGGCGCTGCAGCTCATATATGCCCGTTACTTCACAAAACTTCTCATAAAGTGGCACAAGTGCGTAACCAAAACCAAACATAATCACACTGAATATCAATAGCTTCTTCAGTATGTCTAAATTGGTCTTGGTCGCATCTTGTTTCATTGCTTAAATATCACAGTTGTAATAAAAATTACCACTATCATGATCAACAGAATAAAGGCAGTCCGTAGCTTCTTACGCCTCAACTCTGTATCTTCATCTTGCGTCATGTAAATATTCCTTACTTGACCACAGGTGGTGTTTCAAAGCTGTGATATGGTGCAGGAGAAGGCAAATGAGTCCACTCCAGAGTGGTAGCACCTTCCCAAGGACTGTCTGCTGCTTTTTCCCCACTACGAACACACTTCACGATGATGTAGACAAAAAGCAATTGCGAGAGACCGAATCCGAACGCCCCTATACTCGAGATCATGTTGAAATCAGCAAACTGCAGGGCGTAATCCGGAATCCGGCGCGGCATGCCTGCCAAGCCCAAGAAATGCTGTACAAAAAACGCCACGTTGAAGAAAATCATCGACAGCCAGAAATGCCATTTACCCAACGTTTCATCATACATACGTCCAGTCCATTTTGGCAGCCAGTAATAAGCACCCCCAAATAACGCAAACAATGCCCCAGAGACCAACACGTAATGGAAATGTGCAATGACATAATAGGTATCTTGCACTTGTATATCAATCGGAACGATTGCACATATAACACCACTGAAACCACCGATGACAAACAGGAAAATAAATCCGATGGAAAATAACATTGGCACTTCGAAAGTCATTGCACCCCGCCACATAGTAGCTGTCCAGTTAAATACTTTTACTCCCGTGGGCACAGCAATCAACATGGTTGCGTACATGAAAAACAGTTGGCCAACAGCCGGCATGCCAACAGTAAACATATGATGCGCCCAAACGATGCATGACAAAATTGCAATCGAGGCTGTTGCATAAACCATTGAAGAATAACCAAATAAGGGTTTACGCGAGAAAGTAGGAATAATCTCAGAAATAATACCGAAAGCCGGTAAAATCATGATATAGACCTCCGGATGACCAAAGAACCAGAAAATATGCTGAAATAGAACTGGATCCCCGCCACCTGCAGCATTGAAAAAGCTGGTGCCAAAATGACGATCAGTTAGCAGCATCGTTACTGTCCCTGCAAGTACCGGCATCACCAGAACCAACAAATAAGCTGTAATTAGCCATGTCCAGACAAATAACGGCATTTTCATCAAAGTCATGCCCGGCGCCCGCATATTCAGAATAGTGGTGATGATATTAATGGCCCCCATAATAGATGAAGCACCCAGGATATGAATCGCAAATATCATCATATCCACACCCATTCCGCCTTGAGTGGACAATGGCGGATAAAATGTCCAGCCACCTGCAGCCGCACCACCTGGTACAAAGAATGAGGTAATCAACAATAAACCCGCAACAGGCAATAACCAGAAGCTCCAATTGTTCATACGTGCAAAGGCCATGTCCGGCGCACCTATCATCATTGGCACTTGCCAGTTAGCAAACCCAACAAATGCAGGCATGATCGCACCGAAAACCATAATCAGACCGTGTAGCGTAGTAAATGAATTGAATAACTCGGGCTCAAGTATCTGAATACCCGGCATAAAAAGCTCAGCACGTATACCCATAGCCAAGAACCCGCCTACAAACAGCATGGTTAGGCTGAAACATAGATACAGCGTACCAATATCCTTATGATTCGTTGTAGTTAGCCAGCGCATTATGCCGGTCGGGTGGTCATGCCCATGACCATGAACATCTTGTATTACTGCCATTATCTTCTCCTTTAAACTAGCTTTGCTTAAATTCCAGACACATTAATTTTTAGTTGCTTCAACCAGTGCTGTATTCACGACAGCGGCGGAAGCATTCTGTTTCTCGGCCACCCACTGCGCATACTTCTCCTGCTCCACAACCTCCACCACTATTGGCATAAACCCATGTTCCTTGCCACAAAGCTCAGCACATTGTCCGCGGTAGACACCAGGATTATCAGCAGTAAACCAAGCATCACGAATAAAGCCTGGTATAGCATCCTGCTTGACACCCAAAGCAGGCACCCACCAAGCATGTAAAACATCATTAGCTGTCATAAGCACCCTTATTTTTTTACCCACTGGCACTACCACACGGTTATCTACTTCCAGCAAGTAATTCTCTCCCTTTGGCGCCTGATTACGTATTTCCTGCTGTGAAGTTGCCAGCTGGCTATAGAAGCTAATCCCTTCTCCTTCACCCTGAAGATAGTCATACCCCCACATCCATTGATACCCAGTAGCCTTGATAGTGATATCCGCCTCACTCGTATCTTTCATTGCGATAACCGTTTTGGTGGCCGGCCATGCCATTGCCACCAAAATAATGATAGGAATGACTGTCCAGATAAACTCTACGGTTGTACTGTGGTGAAAATTTGCTGCTTTATGACCTACTGATTTACGATGCTTGACGATGGAATACCCCATCACCCCGAAAACCACTACAAAAATTGCCAGACAGATCCATAGCGCCACTATATGCTGATCATATATATCCTGGGCGATGACGGATTGCGGCTCAGGAAAATTATATTTACTGGAAACTGCCATCCCTGAATAAACGAAGGCTCCACCCCCCGTTAAAACCGCCATCAACTTACTACTCATATTTTATTCCCCCCACATTAATCACTAAATCACTGCTTTCCAAATCAACTTACTTCTTTGCACTAAAAAGTATTGTCTTGCTACATACCAACTGCTGCAAACAGCCTATCCTATCGATTACTTACTACCCACCTCATTTTCAGGAGAAATCCACCTCACCTTTCACATGATCTGAAACAAACATCAGCAAACTTCAGTTTACGGTTGACAAAGTAGAAAATACTCACCCTCTCCCCTGAATCGGCAGATTGAATGACAGCTGCTCTCTTCAGCGGATTCTAGCATTCGGGCGTCGCTGATACAAGGGAAAATCATGATTTTTATAGGAAAATTACCCTACCACCACCATGGTAATTCTGTTTTCCAATATAAAAAACAACCTCAACTCAATGCACAATCAAGCTTATATATTCATGCTCTAACCTTTACTCCACGATGCTCCGCACCACCTGATTCTTATCAACCATACTAAAAATATAAAACCATATTATTATTATGGTTATGCTAATTCTTTCCTGGTTTTGATTCACACTTACAATCCAACCAAACTCAGCCCAGAAAATGAATTGCAACTTTTATCCGGCCACGGTAGTCTAGCCAGATACTTCTGAATCTACTAAGCCTACTAAGGAAAGGAGAAACGACATGCAATTTGATTCAAAATACGCAACATCTATATCTATACCACAAACACTTGATCTGGCCACTCGTAATAAGGTCCTGAGAAATACCTATTTGATGCTCGGATTAACGATGATCCCAACCCTAATCGGGGCAACTATCGGAACCAGCACAAATTTTTCTTTTCTTGCTCAGTCTCCAATTGTAGGATCGTTGGTCATGCTGGCTCTAATGATTGGTCTTATGTTCGCAGTCAGCGCTACTCGTAACAGTATCTGGGGGATCATCCTACTCTTCCTATTTACTTTTGTCGCAGGCTGGTGGCTAGGCCCCATGCTTCAGTATGCGCTGAATTTCAATAATGGTTCACAACTGATTGGCCTTGCTGCTGCTGGAACAGCTGCCATTTTTTTCACATTGGCCGCAATAGCAACGGTTACGCGCAAAGATTTCGGCTTCATGAGAAACTTTTTAATGGTCGGGCTCGTGTTAATAATCTTGGCTGCTTTAGTCAATTTATTTCTTACCATTCCAGCCGTTTCGCTGGCTATATCTGCTGCGGCTGTACTGGTTTTCTCCGGCTTCATCCTGTTTGATGTAAGTCGCATTGTAAATGGTGGTGAAACCAACTATGTCATGGCGACACTGGGCATTTATCTCAGCTTATACAACCTATTCATCAGCCTATTGCAATTGCTGCTTGCTTTCTCGGGTGAAAGAGACTAAATAATCCGCCCTTCTGGCCCCTTTTACAGAAAGATTGAGTACATCACTACTCACAAAAATCGAATTACCCATTGAGGGAATGACATGTGCTGCGTGTGCCGCTCGAATTGAGAAAAACCTCAACAAGCTGCCAGGGGTACATGCAGCCGTCAATTTCGCCAATGAAAAAGCGCTGGTTGAATTCGACAACCATGCCACACTGCCTGAAGACCTAGTTCAATCGATCGAGAAAGCAGGATTCCGGGTAGCAGCACAAACAGTACAACTACAAATCAATGGTATGACTTGTGCTGCATGCGGTGATCGTATAGAAGCGGCCTTGAATAAACTACCCGGCGTCAACGCAACACTGAACTTAGCTACAGAAATTGCTCACGTTAGCTTCAATCCCGCCATTACTACAGTAAATCAACTAATCGCCACCGTAATAAAAACAGGTTATAACGCCAGCCCGCTCAGCGATAGCAGCCGGAGTGAGGAACAAACTCACCGGCTAGCAGCCTATCAAAAAGAGTTCCGCATATTCTGGATCTCGGCCATACTCACCTCCCCATTCATGCTGGAAATGATCATGATGTTTACTGGCGATCATACTGGCTTACTCCCGCGCTGGTTACAATGGTTACTGGCCACACCGGTGCAATTCTGGGCGGGTCGACGTTTCTACATAAGCGCTTGGCATACACTCCGAAGTGGTGGCGCCAATATGGATGTGCTGGTCATACTGGGCACGAGCATAGCCTATTTTTTCAGTGCAGTTGTAACGGCTTTACAACTGGATCAGCATGTCTATTTTGAAGCCAGTACAATGATTATTACACTCGTACTTCTAGGCAAACTGATGGAGGCTCGTGCAAAAAGAAAAACCTCGGCTGCTATCGAAACACTTATCAAACTCCGACCCAAAACTGCCAGAGTCGAACGTAATGGAGAAATCATTGAAATTGACATCGATACGCTTAAACACGATGATATCTTTCTCGTTCGGCCAGGCGATACCCTGCCTGTAGATGGTATTGTCATCCATGGCACTTCCAGCGTAAATGAAGCAATGCTCACGGGTGAAAGTCTGCCAGTCATCAAACGAGTTGGTGCAAAAGTCTATGCAGCGACTCAAAATCAGCAAGGTTTGCTGAAATGCCGCGCCACTGGTGTCGGCGCAGATACCCAGCTTGCCGCCATCATCCGTCTGGTAGAAACTGCACAGGGCTCCAAGGCTCCCATTCAGCGTATGGCTGATAAAATTTCCGGTATTTTCGTACCGATCGTCATCAGCATCAGCGCACTGACACTCGGATTAACTTGGTGGTGGACTGATTATTTCGTCGTTGCGCTAATCAATGCGGTTGCAGTACTAGTTATTGCTTGCCCATGTGCTTTAGGTCTAGCTACTCCTACAGCAATCATGGTAGGCACTGGGCGCGGTGCACAATCGGGTATCCTAGTAAAAAATGCTACCGCTCTAGAACTTGCAGAGAAGATTCAAGTGCTTGTCGTAGATAAAACCGGAACTCTGACCGAGGGCAAACCAGTAGTCACCAATATTGTTACCACTGATACAGTAAGCGAATATGACCTGCTACAGATAGCTACCTCTTTGGAACAGGGCTCAGAGCATCCCCTTGCAAAAGCGATACTGCAGCACGCAACATCCCTGAAAATCCAACCACTGACAATCAGTGATTTCGAATCCGTAACAGGTAGTGGAATTACAGCCAGTATCAATGGCACTCCCTATCTGCTCGGCTCACCGAAATTTTTAACCGAGAAAGGGGCCCTTCCTGATCAATCCTGTATCACCACACTCCAGACAGAAGGTAAAACTGTAGTTGGTGTAGCTACCCAGAACAATGGCACCATACAAGTAATAGGCTACTTTGCCATTGCTGACCCCTTACGCAGCACATCCGTAAAAGCAATCAAACGCATACAAGGAATGGGGATTGAAGTTATCATGCTGACTGGTGACAATCAGGCCACAGCTGCTGCCATCGCAAACCAGGCTGGAATCAAAACCTTTCAAGCCGAGGTCTCGCCACAAGCTAAAGCTGCAGAGGTCGAAAAAATCAAGCGGGATGGCCGGTTTGTAGGCGTAGTTGGAGATGGGATCAATGATGCCCCGGCACTGGCCGCTGCCAATGTGAGCTTCGCAATTGGGGCCGGTGCCGATGTAGCAATCGAGACTGCTGATATCACATTGATGCGCAATGACTTGATGAGTGTTGCAGATGCAATCTCCCTTTCCCATGCCACTTTGCAAAAAATCCGCCAGAATCTGTTTTTTGCATTTTTCTATAACATCCTGGGAATTCCATTAGCTGCAATAGGTATGTTGAATCCTATAGTTGCCGGGGCAGCCATGGCGATGAGCTCGGTATCAGTAATTAGCAACTCACTATTACTGAAACGCTGGCAAACAGGTACCTGATTGCTTTCTTACCTTTCATCAAAAGGAGTTTTTAATGCCAACAACTATTATTCATATTAAAGGAATGTCGTGCTCAGGTTGTGTCAGCAGCATCAAAACCGTATTGGAAAAAATTCCAGGCGTAAACAACGCAGAAGTATCTCTCGACAAAGCGCAGGCTATCATTCAGCATGATATATCTCTTGCCAATGATGATATCTTCAACCAAGCGATAGAAGATGCCGGATTCGAAGTACTCGAACAATAAATATCGCTTCATCAAAAAAACATACATTCAACATTATTTCGCTACTCGAATCAATTACATGTCAATCCTGGTATGGTATACCATCGACAATACTACTTTGCCTGAATGAACAATCCAGGTTAAATCCTGTATCATCGCGCTTTTGATCAAATCCGTTTTCATGAAAACCGTTTTTCTAGATTTTGAAAAAGGCATCGAAGAATTTGAGGCGAAAATAGAGCAATTACGCTATGCTCAAGATAATTCCGCGCTGGATATCTCTGCCGAAATTAGCCGTCTGCAAGCAAAAAGTCAGGGATTGACCAAAAACGTTTACGCCAAGCTCACTCCGTGGCAGATTTCACAAGTAGCCCGGCACCCACAACGCCCCTATACGCTTGATTACATTCAGCATCTATTTACGGATTTCGAAGAACTGCATGGTGACCGGAATTTTGCTGACGACCAAGCCATCGTTGGCGGGCTAGCACACTTCAATAGCCAAACTGTCATGGTAATCGGACATCAAAAAGGTCGCGATACCAAGGAAAAAATCCACCGCAATTTCGGTATGCCAAAACCTGAAGGTTACCGTAAGGCGCTTCGACTCATGCGGCTCGCAGAAAAATTCTCGATCCCGCTGATTACTTTCATTGATACACCTGGCGCTTACCCTGGCATAGATGCCGAAGAACGCGGCCAATCTGAGGCGATCGGCAGGAACCTCTATGTAATGGCCGGCCTGAAGATTCCCATTGTCTGCGTCATCATCGGCGAAGGTGGATCGGGTGGCGCACTGGCCATTGCGGTAGGCGATATTGATCTGATGCTGCAATATTCTACTTATTCAGTCATTTCTCCTGAGGGGTGCGCATCCATTCTATGGAAAAGCGCGGACAAAGCGCCAGAAGCTGCTGAAATCCTGGGTATTACCGCTGATCGCATTAAAGAGATGGGATTGATCGATGGTATCATCCCCGAACCTGTCGGAGGCGCACATCGTGATTATCCGGCTGTAATGCAATCCGTCAGGCAAGCTTTGCAGGAATCTTTACGCAAACTCCAGGATATCCCCTTAGAAACATTACTAAAAAAGCGCCTTGAACGACTGATGGGATATGGCAAATTCAAAGTCAATCTGCCCGATCGACATAATTGATCACTTCCACCGCAATTTGTACGCACAAGTCCGAACCGGCGATCACCTTGCAGTTGCCTTGAGCGGCGGAGTCGATTCAGTAGTACTACTGGATCTACTCTCAAAATTTTCAAAGCCCATGCAGCTGGAACTTTCAGCGATACATATCGAACACGGTATCAGCCCCCATGCGAATCAATGGAGCACCTTCTGTCAAACACTATGTGATAGGCTCACAATCCCCTTATCGATATTCCGGTTAAAGATTCACAAACAACCACAGGAAAGCCTGGAAGCTATCGCAAGACAGGCTCGTTACCAAGTATTCGAGCGCATTCAGACTGACTATATCGTACTCGCGCACCACCAGGATGATCAGGCTGAAACCTTGTTGCTACAGCTGTTACGTGGCGCAGGTGTCAGAGGACTCAGTAGTATGCCGATTACCAGACCACTCAAACCTGGTACATCGATCAAATTACTTCGGCCTTTACTCGACATTCCGCGATCAGCTATCCTGTTTTATGCTAAGCAGCATGGCTTATCATGGGTAACTGACGAAAGCAATACAGATACTTCTTTTAACCGTAATTTCTTACGACACCGGATCTTACCTCTACTGGAACAGCGCTACCCGGCTTATCGAAAAACACTTTTCCGCTCAAGTCAGCATCTCAGTGAAGCCACTTATTTGCTGGACGAACTGGCGAAAATTGATGCCAAGAATATAATCGTTACCGACAAAATTAAATTAGAAGAGTTACGTAATCTTGACTTTCCCCGTGCCAAAAATTTGCTGCGTTATCTACTGACACAACAAATAATCAGTCTGCCGAATACTACAAAACTCGAAGAAACCCTACGTCAATTGTATAGTATACGAACTGATACTCGTTTCCGATTCGTCTTGGATACGCTGGAGATCCGCTGCTATCGTGGACTCATTGAGTTTTTACCCATTCATTCCGAACCGCAGCCCATATCGCCTATCCCCTGGCAAGGTGAACAATATCTGGTCATCGAACCACTGCAAAGCACACTCGAATTCACCTATCAGGTTAATATGGGTATTGATTTGGAAAAGCTGATCAGACACACTATTACAATTCGTTCACGATCAGGAGGTGAGCGATTTCAACCTGATTGTAGACGCCCTCGCCGCAGTTTGAAAAAAATCTTACAGGAAGCCGCTTTGCCTCCATGGAAACGTAATGCCTTGCCGTTACTCTTTTGCGAAGATCAACTCGTCTGGGTAGCAGGAATCGGGATTGACTGTAATTTTCAGGTACAACCAGGCAATATCGGGTTAGTCATCACGTGGCATGCGAATCAAACTCTGAGCAACCTTTAATTCATTAATAATTCATGATCTTAATAACAGGTGGTGCCGGTTTCATTGGCACAAATTTCATACTGGACTGGGTTACACAATCTGACGAAGGTATTGTCAACGTTGATAAACTGACTTATGCAGGCAATTTGCAAAATCTTGCTTCACTGGCCGATAATCCTCAACACATTTTCGTACACGCGGATATCTGTGACAGTGAAAAAATAACTACCTTGCTGACGCACTATCAGCCCCGTGCCATCATTCACATGGCAGCGGAAAGTCACGTGGATCGTTCCATTCACGGCCCCGAAGATTTCATCCAGACTAATATTACAGGTACGTTCCGACTGCTGGAGTCCGCTCGCCATTACTGGAGAAATTTATCCACTGCTCCAAAAGAAAACTTCCGGTTTTTGCACGTTTCAACCGATGAAGTTTTCGGCACACTTACCACACATGCGCCTGCATTCACCGAAAATCACTGCTACCAGCCGAATAGCCCCTATTCAGCGAGCAAAGCTGCCAGTGACTGCCTGGTACGTGCTTACTACCATACCTATGGCCTACCGGTACTCACCACCCACTGCTCTAATAACTATGGACCATTTCAGTTTCCTGAGAAACTGATTCCGTTGATGATCGCAAACGCTCTGGTTGGAAAGCCGTTGCCCATTTATGGAGACGGGCAGCAAATCCGCGACTGGCTATACGTCAGCGATCACTGCAGTGCCATCCGTTGTGTACTGGAAAAAGGTCAACCGGGAGAAACTTATAATATCGGAGGTTGGAATGAGAAAACCAATCTCGATATTGTACATGCCATCTGCAATATTCTTCAGATGTTCCGACCGGGTGATTATCACGCACTTATTACGCATGTAACCGATCGCCCGGGGCATGACCGCCGCTATGCGATCGATGCACGTAAAATCAAACAGGAACTTGGCTGGGAACCGACTGAAACTTTCGAAACAGGTATCCATAAAACCGTGCAATGGTACTTGGACAATCAGGACTGGATTGCAAATATACAATCGGGCGAATATCGGAAATGGGTTGAAGTCAATTATGCCGGGCGACTCCAGTGAAAATTCTGCTCTTCGGAAAAAATGGTCAGGTTGGCTGGGAATTACAGCGTAGTCTGGCTCCACTAGGGGAACTGATCGCACTGGACAAGCAAAACTCACAGTATTGCGGAGACCTGACCAATCTGACCGGGATTACCCACACTCTGCAAACGATCCAACCCGATGTCATCGTTAATGCAGCAGCTTATACAGCAGTAGACCGGGCAGAAAGCGAATCAGATCTTGCATTCCATATCAATGCTCAAGCCCCCGAATTACTGGCAAGGCAGGCTAAGCGAATCGATGCGTGGCTGATCCACTATTCTACTGACTACGTCTTCGATGGCAGTGGCAGCCGTCCCTGGTCAGAATCCGACGCAGCCTCCCCCATCAATGCCTATGGCCTGAGCAAATACCAGGGGGAAGAATACATTTTGCATTCCGGCTGTAAGCATATAATTTTACGGACCAGCTGGATATATGCTGCTCGTGGTCAGAATTTTGCAAAAACCATTCTGCGATTGGCACGAGAAAAAGAACGATTGACTGTCATCGATGACCAGATTGGAGCACCTACCGGCGCGGAACTGCTCGCAGATGTCACAGCCCATGTCCTCCCTCAATTACTCCGACATCCCAATTTATCAGGTCTCTATCACGTTGCAGCAGACGGTCAAGCCTCCTGGTATACATATGCCAGATTCTTATTAGATTTCGCACATGCGCACCATATCCCGCTTAAAACTCAACCTGACGCAATTGATCCCGTTCAGACTGAAGCTTTCGTCACTGCAGCCAAACGCCCCAAAAACTCACGCCTGAATACAGAAAAATTTCGTCGCGCTTTTAACTTGTATCTACCATCCTGGCAAACCGGGGTAACCCGTATGCTTACCGAAATACTTTCCCCGGAACAATCATCGTAAAGACCACCCTTCCCTGATCTCAGCTAATAAACTGGTAGTCACGCGACCAAATCGCCTGGCAAGACGCTCCGCAAGACCTGCCTGCGCAGAAAAATCAACAATACGTTCAGCCTGTATAATTTCTCGCGCCACATAATCAGTGCTGCCAAGTGCATCGACCAGGCCCAGTTCGATACTCTGTTCACCTGTCCATACAGTTCCACTGAAAATTTCAGGATGATCCTTCAGGCGATCACCTCTCCCATTCTGCACCACGCGAATAAATTGCTGATGAATTTCCGCCAGCATTTTCTTAGCATGCTCCCTCTGTGCAGGGTTAGATGGTAGAAAAGGATCAAGGAACCCTTTATTCTCTCCTGCCGCGAGAAGACGGCGTTCTACACCCAGCTTTTCAAGGGTACCGGTAAATCCGAACCCATCCAGAATTACACCTATTGAACCCACGATACTAGCTTTGTCCACGAAAATTTTATCGGCGGCTACAGCTACATAATAACCACCTGAGGCACAAACATCCTCGACTACGGCATAGAGTGGAATATCTGGATACTGTGCACGTAATCGGAGAATTTCATCATTGATGGAACCGGCCTGCACCGGGCTACCACCCGGGCTATTAATCCGCAATATAACACCAGCAGTATTCCGATCCCCGAATGCCTTTTTCAGACCAGCGTTGATATTTTCCGCACTATTCAAGCTATCAGGCATGATTTCACCGCGTAAATCAATCAACGCAGTATGCTTATCAGAAACACCCACAGATTCAGTATCCAGCCAGCCCAATCCCCAGAAAAGCAGAATGAATAAATAAAAGAAAGTCAGCAGCCTGAAAAAAATACCCCAGTTACGCGCCTTACGCTGCTCTCGTAAAGAAGTCAGTAATAGCTTCTGCAGCGTTTCTCTTTCCCATCCTTCCTTATCGGAATCATTTGTATCAGTCATAAATAGTAAAAGTTACTAATATATTCAATTTACCGGCCTGATTCACGAGCTACCTCTGAAACGTAAATCTCCACTCTACGGTTCTTTGCACGACTCGCTGCCGTATCATTCGGAGCAATTGGCTGATATGAACCGCGACCGTCGATTTGGATTCGCTGATAAGGTACACCACGGCCTGCCAGATAGTCACGTGTGCTGGCTGCGCGATTGACGGATAACGGATTGTTGACGGCATCAGTGCCCGTATTGTCAGTATGACCAACAATCGTTACCTGCGTACCAGGATTATCCAGCAGGCTGGTTGCAAAGCTATCGAGGATCGGTTGAAAAGCCGGTTTGATCCGGGCACTCCCCGTATCAAACGAAATATCACTCGGGATGTTCAACATCAGACGATTATCCGGAGTCTGTGATACTTCCACACCAGTACCGGCAGTAGCAGTTTCCATCCGCATTCTTTGCTCTTCCATTCTCTTCGACCAAAGGTAACCCGCCCCAGCACCCAGCGCTGCACCTGCACCCGCACCAATCGCAGCTCCTTTACCTCCTCCGGCCAATGCGCCAATCGCCGCACCTGTACCCGCACCCACCGCTGCGCCTGTACCTGTACCTCGCTGGGTGGCTGTCATGTCAGCACAGCTCGTAATAATAAATCCGGTCAGCATTGCAGTTACAATTCTGATTTTATACATGGCACTCACTCCTTATTTTTAACAGAATGTCAAGCTGTACTGTAGCAGAAGCTACGAAAAAAACAATCTACCGTCACGATCCTTTCGATCATGCTAAACGCTCTATAATAATGGATGATGGGGAGGAATAGTATTAGCCATCATCAATAATGATACCCCCAGTACCATCAACATCAACCCACCAAACAACATCAGGCCGGAATCAAGGTACGGATAAATTCTACCCCGGCTTTCGTCATTCCGCTTCACCCATTTCACCAGACGATCTCTGAATATAACCGTCAGACAGGCGAGCAACGCGACAGCCAAGCCGGTGCCAATTCCCATAGCAAGTACAGCCACCACGCCGAAAACATATACATTGACCATATATGCATACATCAATACGATCAAGGCACCTGTACAAGGCCTTAAACCCATTGACAAAATGACCAGTGCACGTTGCTTCATATCATCTCTGGAACCGGATAGATAACCATGCTGGCAACCGCAGGCATGCTTCTCCGCCGCAAGGTGAGAGAAAGTATTTAAATGACGTTTCCTATATAAATGCAGCCAGGCACGCAAGCAGATCATGCCCCCCAGTAAGATTATTAGAATATAGCTAGCCATTTCTATATCGGTTCCATAACGTCTTACGATACCAGGTGATAAATACAGTAACTGCGCAATACCCGTCACCAGAACAATTGCAATAACTGCCTGTAACAGCGAAGCAAAAAAAGAAATCTTGATACCATGCCCTATCCGCTCACTTCTTTGAGTGCCTAAATAACTGGCAATGATTGCCTTGCCGTGACCTGGGCCTATTGCATGGAATACTCCATAAAGGAAACTGATCAGGATAAGACTCGTTCCATATTGCCAAGGAGAAGCTGCCACGTGTGAAATATGTTCTGATAATAATGAATGAAGTTGTCTCTGCAGCGTAACCACCGTGCCTGGAATACTTGTCCATGGAACCAGTACAACTACCAGTATCACGCTGAACGACAACGCAAACCACATCCAGTACTTTTTCTGACTGACACTGTTGATTATGTTCATATGGCTATTTTCCCCGTATCTCACATTTCATCAATATTTTTTCAGCAAATGCCAAGCCCAGACCATCCGTATCCCGCTGAGTCTGATCGAGCGAGAATGCATAGGCGATCAATTCTTCCGTCAGCTTTGGTAGTTTGAGCTGCTTACTGCAATGCAACGTCGATGCATGATGAATGGTTACATTGTCTGCATGTTCATGACTATAAGCAATATAATAAGTAGGATCGTAGACTGACCAGCTGATATCCCTTCCCGCAAATACAGGACGTTGATCCAACTGGAAATGCATGGTTAATTCCAGAAATTCCTGTTCCTCGAACTTAACTACTTGCAATGCATACCGATCCGGTGTCGGTAGTTGAACGTCGCGTTCATCTACCGAAAATACTGAAAAATACCGATATGGCTTTAGATTTTTAACCATACGGCTGGCTTCAAGCTCAAGCGCCTTATGCAGTGGCTGCTGCCATTCATTCACCGTTTCTGCAATCAGCATAGCTGAAAAGAAAAAATCGAAACGCCACACCTGCGTAACTGATACTAGCTCACCGCTATCGTTTAGTTGGAATTCGCTACGCATAGTCACCCAATTATGCGGATGCGCCGCACAAGGAGAAATCATCACGATCAACCCAATGTAACAGATGAGAATCTTTCTCCATATCACTGTATATGACCTCGTTTATTTATTTGATTGGGGTAGCTTTAACGAATCACACTCATTGCATTGCCTCATGCAAGTAACTTGCTGTAAATCTATTTATCAATCAGTCATTAGAAGCGCGCTGCCGATACTTACATCTATTACACCTTGCATACCACTATAAAAATCATTCCTTTGAAGCGATGCATTATCCTAGGTCGAATCGACATTTAAAGCCATAAAGTTGCTGCGGCCAGATGTATGAAGGCCGAGAAGTAAATGGCTTTCCGGTCATATCTGGTTGAGAGTCTGCGCCAATGCTTGAGTTTGTTGAATGTG
>JBDIVK010000003.1:0-189476 GCA_039794425.1 Nitrosomonas sp.
ATCTACAGGAAGAGAATTTCTTTTCCGATGCATTTACACCGTCGACAGCCGCAAAATAACAGATATCAGGGGCTGATCTGTTTCAAAGCAAATTCCAACCCTTTACGATAATGCTCGCTTGCTGACTCCTGTTTACCCAGCTTCTCCAGTAACTGAGCCAATGCCAGATGTGCCGGATAATCTGGTTCAATCGACAAACTTGCTTCCAGATAACTCTGTGCTTTACCCCATAATTCGCCGTAAGTACACAATCTTCCCAGTGTCAGCAACAGATCGGCATTGTTGGGATATTTCCTGAGCCAGCTCTCAGCCCGTTGTATCTGCCAGCTTACACTACCACTCAGGCAGTCCGCATACAATGCGATTAATTCAGGATCCGGCTGAACATCCAAGCCATTTTCAATGATTTTTTGTGCAGTCGCATTATCTTCCAGCCTCATAAACGCACGGGCAGCTGCCACCGCAAGCTTTGCATCGAGCTTCTCCTGCCAGGATAAGCTGTGCCAGTATTTTCTCAGCGAGCCCAGATCTGTAGCATTTTTTTTGATGTTTTCCAGATGTGCACGATGCCGGACCCCGTCAACCAATGCCTGATCAACAGGTTGACGATTAGCCAATATTTCGGTCAATTCCAGGACAGCATCCCAATTTCGTGCCATCTGCTGAACTTTCAGCTCCAGCTGCAGTACTGCAGTACTCTGCAAACCACCGGACGAATAAAGCGATTGTAACGCGGCCAATGCTTCGGCATAGCGCCCTTCATCCAGCATAAGCTCAGCTTCGGTAATCAGTCTCAATGCGTTTTCTTCGGGGGCCTGCTCTCTAGCTGAAGCCAGTAATCGGTTGCGCTGTGAATAATCCCCCTGCTGATGGGCTGAGCGCGCGGCAACAACAGCGTTCAACGCTTTGACAGTCTGCGTACCAGCTAACTTGAAGGCTCTTTCCGCAGCTTTTTCCGCTTTGTCATATTTTCCTTCGAAAAATGCTTTCAGACCGGACAATGTCACACGCTCGGCTTTTTTATTCCGTAACTGCCCACGTATACCGAATAACCCGATCAAAGTCCTCAGCAGCACATAAAACACAATAAAGGCGAACAATAGAAGTATTATGAAAGTATTGAGTGCGAGCTCAATCGTATAAGGCGGCGCAGTGAGTAATACCGACCCCGTATTGTAATAAGCGGTCAGCACAACGATTGCTGCTGCCGCAAATAACGCCAGAACCCATAGCACCAGTTTCATTCATCCTCCCCTTTTAGCATAAGTTGATCGTGACGCACGGCCTCCAGCGCTTCTTTCAAATCTGGTAACCGCGATCCGATACGAATATCAGCCAATCGATTTAGCTCCCCTTGCATATTCTCGACCGACTGATTCTGTGTGTCATAATACCGGCTTACCCAATTCACCACCGTTTCCAGAGCGGATCGAAAACCATCCCCATCCCGGATAAGCAGAGCAAGTTTGGCCAGTGTCAATTGTAACTTGATATTTTCACGCAGAAGATGCGCCTGGGAATGCGACAACAGCGGCATATCCGGATCAGACAGTTTTTCAACTTTGATCAACTGACTGAAATCCTGCCAGACTTCACTCAGATAACGATACCACACCGTCGATTCAGGAAAATCCCACTGTTTTGCTGCCCAGTCGATCTCGATTAACCTGGCATCCATTGCCAAGGGCAGATCATCCATTTGAGCAGAAAGCGCTTCGATATCCTGGTAAATTCCAGGAATATCTACTGCTACCAGTGTCCTGAGTTGTTCGATATTCTTGTCCAATATGCTATCCAGCTCAGATGAACCCGATACACTACCGGAACGCAATAACTCCAGTGCATACTCCAGGGAAGCCAGGGTAGAGTGAACGTCACCTGTCAGTTGTAAATAACGGTCGGAGGAAATAATGAGACGTTCTACCGCTCCCAGAATCCAGACATCCGATTTATTTCCAATACCTTCCTCGTCAAGCTTCTCAACCATCGGCAGTTGATCTTCGGAAGCAAGCAGGCTTGCTGCCAATTGCTCCAGACGCTGTTCGATTTCCGCTTTTCCTGCTTCGATTTCGGCAAGTAATCCACGTAAACGACTACTGAAGACATCCGCATCAGCCAGATATTGTGTAAAGGAATGTTCCATGTCAGCAATATAGCCGCGTCTTTCAGCCCATTTCCACACCATAGCGGCCATCGTAGCTACCAAGATCAGCAGAACGAAAAGAGCAAAACGACGAACTGATTTGGAAGTTGTAGACTGCACGTCTTTATTATCCATGTGATCAGGTGATTTCATGTGATTGAATATTATTAAAATATTCCAGCAAGCCCTGCACCGTCCCCTCATCCCCGGCAGGTGTACGATACACTTTTACTATTCCCAGCTTTTTTGCTTTGTGTACGATCCGATCATGTGCCGTGAATAAGGCCGTAGTCTTGAGCAATTGTTGGCCGGTTTCACCGATCATGTCAAACAAATTATCCAGTCCTTCACTGCTGGTCACGATCACTGCCTGGATTTTGTTCCTGCTCCAATGCTCCAGTAATTGTGAAGCGTCGGTTTCCGGTTTATGGCGTCGATAGCACTCGATATATTCGACTTTCGCACCACGCTGGAGCAGTGTATCACCCAGTAATTTCCGCCCTTCATTACCACGAAAAATCACGACGCGCTTCCCTTGGATCTGTTGCAACTGTGGAACACGCAGCAATGCTTCACTGTCGGAACCATCATCCGGCATAATAATGTCGGTGATTCCATAGCGCTTGAGCGCTTGAGCGCTCCCCGAACCCACGGTAGCCACGCGCACATGTTCGGGCCAGATACGATCTGCCCGAATCAGGGGCATCACCTTTTCCACTGCATTCGGACTGACGAACACGGCCAGATCAAAGCTATCCAGACGCGCAATGAGATCGAACAAAGGTTGTTTATTTTCACTTTCGGAGATCTCCAATACTGGAAACAGCCAAGGCTCTCCTCCCAGTTCATCTATCCGCGCAGTCAAGTAGCCTGCCTGATGGACGGGACGCGTAATTAATACACCGATACCCGTCAATCGCCCGCTATGAGACAAATCTTCGCCTCAACCATGATTCAAATCCAATGCTGCAAGAATCTCCTGTGCACCATTGGCTTTCAGATTTTGTGCCAGTTGCTGACCAATCAGCTCCCCTGCCTCTGGTTTGCCACACAATTTATCCGCAACCATCTTTGTCCCGTCAGGGGTTGCCACAAAACCACGCAGTGTCAATACATCTTCGGAAATCTCAGCAAAACCACCCAATGGTACCTGGCAACTGCCCCCCAGTACCCGGCTCATAGCACGCTCGGCTTCTACACAATGTGCCGTCACAGCATGATGCAGTGGTTGCACCCACTCAGCCATGTCCTGATTACTTTCCCGGCACTCGATACCCAGCGCACCTTGCCCGACTGCCGGCAAACTCAGTTCCGGTGATAACAATAAACTGATACGGTAGGCCAGCTCCAATCGTTTCAATCCGGCTGCTGCCAGAATAATCGCGCTGTACTCACCCTCATCCAGCTTACGCAACCGTGTCTGCACATTACCGCGTAATGGGCGTACCTGCAGATGGGGAAAATGTGCACGCAACTGCGACTCACGCCGTAAACTGGACGTTCCTACTACACTGCCGGCAGGCAGTTCTTCCAGACTGGCAAAATTATTGGAGACAAATGCATCATGCGGATCTTCACGCTCGGTAATCGCAGCCAGCTTAAATCCTGGCGGCATATTCATCGGTACATCTTTCATGGAATGTACGGCGATATCTGCACGACCATCTTCCAGAGCCTGCTCAAGCTCTTTGATAAACAAACCCTTGCCACCAATTTTTGACAGAGAGGTATCCAATATCTGATCCCCTCTGGTCGTCATGCCAAGTATGGTGATTTCGGTTTGCGGGTATAATTCGAGTAGACGGCTTCGAATGAAATTTGCCTGCCACATAGCAAGCTGGCTTTCGCGTGAAGCAATAACGATTTTTTTAGGACTAGGCATAGAAAAGAGTTTGATTTTGAAGCAACGATGTAATTCTAGCACGGCCGGCTCCGGCACGGATTACGGCCTGTCACTCTGTCCGCACTACTGCTGCACCCCGAATTCCATGATTACAGGAGACATGCATCAATGAATTTGAACATCCACGCAAACGTAACTGCTGAGAAAAGCATATCCAATGAAAAGGATCATCCATTGCGGGAAGATATTCGTTTGCTGGGGCGCATGCTGGGCGACACTATACGTGAACTGGAAGGAGAAACGATGTTCGACTTGGTCGAAACCATCCGCCAGACAGCTGTCCGCTTCCATCGCGAGCAGGAACAAGAAGCACGATATGAACTGGATACGATCCTCACTCACCTGAGTCACCGGGAAACGATTGCGGTCGTACGCGCATTCAGCTATTTTTCCCTGTTATCGAACATTGCCGAAGATTTGCACCACAACCGCCGGCGTCGTGCTCATTTACGTGCAGGCTCTCCGCCACAAGCAGGCAGTGTAACGCTGGCACTGGAACGTGTAATCGCTAAAGGAATCCGCCCCGAAGCATTGGGAAATTTTTTTGCTCAGGCACTGATCTCTCCCGTTCTGACCGCCCACCCCACTGAAGTACAGCGCCGCAGCATTCTGGATTATCAACTGACGATACAGCGTTTACTCAAGGAACGAGATCGTACCCAGCTTACACCTAACGAACTGCGCCATAACGAGGAAAGTCTGCGCACTGCCATTCAGACACTGTGGCAAACCCGCATGTTGCGCTCCGTCAGGCTCACTGTCCAGGATGAAATCGAAAATGGACTGATTTATTACCACTATACTTTTCTCAGCCAGATTCCCTATATCTACGCGAAAATCGAAGATCTGCTGGAACGGCACATGGACAAAGACGCCCCGCGCGTCGCTTCTTTTCTGAGGATTGGCAGCTGGATAGGGGGTGACCGGGATGGCAACCCTTTCGTCACACATCAAATCATGCTGCATGCGGCTGAGCGACATTCAGCGCTGATATTGGATTTTTACATCAACGAAGTTGGAAAAATCGGCCAGACCATGAGTCTCACTGAACGTCTGATCAAAGTCACCAGTGAACTGGAGGGATTGGCTTCTGTCGCCCCTGACTTACCTGCCAGCAGAATCGACGAACCCTATCGACGGGTATTTCTGGGGATGCACGCACGCCTGATTGCCACCAGCAAACGCCTGGGGCACGCTATCAACGGGCGCTATCAGGAGAATATCGCAGAACCTTATGCCGACAGTGCCGAATTCGTGCATGATCTCGACATCGTTATCCGCTCTCTCAAGCAGCACCGGTCAGATTGGTTAGCCCGGGGTGCTTTGCGTAACCTGAGGCGTACAGCTGATGTCTTCGGATTCCACCTTGCGCCGCTGGATATGCGTCAGCACAGTAAGGTACACGAGCAGGTCGTGGCAGAACTGTTCGAAAAAGATGCGCAATATGATCAGAATTATCTCGAATTACCCAGCGAAAAGCGCTTGGAATGGCTGCTGGCAGAAATCAAAAGCACACGTCCCCTGGTTTCCCCTTATCTGAATTATTCCGACGCCACCCAGGGCGAGTTGCGTATTCTGAAAATGGCTGCAGAAATCCAGCGCCGCTTTGGTCATGCCGCATTACCCAACTACATCATTTCCATGACAACAAATGTCACCCATATACTGGAAGTTGCATTACTGTTGAAGGGAGTCGGGCTACTGCAGGCCGGTGAACATCCCCGCTTAGGCATGAATATCATCCCATTGTTTGAAACCATCGATGACCTGCGCGGCTGCGCTGCCATCATGGAAGCATTATTTTCACTGCCTTACTACCGTAAATTGCTACAGTCCCGGGGCAATTTACAGGAAGTTATGTTGGGTTATTCCGACAGTAACAAAGATGGCGGCTTCATTACCTCGAACTGGGAAATATATAAAGCCGAAATCGAATTGACTAAGGTGTTCAACCGCCACGGAATAAAATTGCGCCTGTTTCACGGTCGAGGCGGTACCGTAGGACGAGGAGGCGGTCCCAGCTATCAAGGAGTACTTGCACAACCACCGGGAAGCGTTAATGGTCAAATCAGGTTGACCGAACAAGGAGAAGTGATCGCCAGTAAATACACGGACCCCGAAATTGGTCGACGTAATCTCGAAACACTGGTCGCTGCAACAATCGAATCCACACTGCTCAGCCATGATGCCATCAATCATCATGCACCACAGTATTACAAAATCATGGAAGAGTTATCATCCAGTGCATATGCTGCTTACCGTAACCTGGTTTATGAAACACCTGGATTCACACAGTTTTTTCAGGAATCCACACCCATCCGCGAAATTGCCGGTCTGCACATTGGCAGCCGACCGACCTCACGCAAACCTTCCAACAAGATCGAAGATCTACGAGCTATTCCATGGGTATTCAGTTGGAGTCTCAATCGCACCATGATTCCTGGCTGGTATGGATTCGGCACGGCAGTCGAAAATTTCGTCCAGCAAACCCGACAGCAGGATGCACTGGAATTACTGCGGGAAATGTACCGTACCTGGCCTTTTATGCAAACACTGCTGTCCAATATGGACATGGTACTGGCGAAAAGTGATTTAGGCATTGCGTCACGTTATGCCGAGCTCGTCACTGATACTGACTTACGCCAGCAGATTTTTACCCGGATTCGGGCTGAATGGGAGCGCTGTGTAAAATGGCTGTTTGCCATCACCGATCATACCGAGCTGTTACAGGAAAATCCGACGCTTGCACGCAGTATCCGGATTCGTACTCCCTACATCGATCCGTTGAATCACCTGCAAATAGAGTTACTTCGTCGTTATCGCTCAGGTGATGACGACGATACCGTCCGTCGCGCTATCCATCTGACCATTAATGGTGTCGCCACGGGGCTGAGAAATAGTGGGTAGCTTTCGCTATTATCCTGGTGTGAGTAGAAATATCTCGATTTAAGACAAGAAACGGTATCATTGAAAAGGAGGTGAATCGAGTTCGTCGATTGAACTGAAGATAGTTAATAGTGCTCATAGTGTAGTATTTGAATTGGTAATCAACTGGAAACCCAGATTCAAAAGTTCCTTTCTGTATTTAATCTCTCCTTGAATCGAGTTGCCAGCAACAGGAGACAGCATGAGAAAAAGAAAGATACTCCAATTAGAAAATGCTACGCCTGCTGAAAACGGACACCATTCTATCTTCAGTCGTCTAACCCAGCTTAAACCCACCAGACTGACAATCTTTATTGCAGTTTTTCTATTGTGTGCCCTCATTTCGCTCAGCTATGTTTTTCTACAACCGGCAATCTACCAAAGCTACGCTACGTTGCTGACAGTAGCCAGAACAGCTGTTGATCAGGCGAGTAAAGAAGCGGATATCCAACATGTTGCCATTCAAAAACAGATTCTTCTCGGTTCAGAACTATTGAAGGAAACTGCCAGTCGACTGCGTAACGAAAATAATCCATCCGGAATTGAGTTAACACCTGCAGAAATTCGTACCATGCTTGATGTACGACCGGTAACCGATACCAATCTGGTAGAAATGATTGCCGAAGGAAGTACCCCTGCGCTGCTCCCGATACTTATCAATACGTGGATCGACGTCTACCTGGATGCACGAGCTGAAGAAATTGCCAAATCCAAGGGTACAACGATAGAGGCCATACAGGATGAATTAACTGAGCTGGCTAAAAGGATTGAACAAAAACGGCTCGAACTGGAAGATTTCAGGGAACATAACGATATTGTCTCGACCGGACGAGAGGAAAACGAAGCCCTGGCACGCCTTAAAGGGTTGAACGATGCGCTCAATACAGCCAGCGAAGCCGAGGTCAAGGCGAAAGCACGGCTCGATTCGGTCAGAAAATCGATTGCCAGAGGACAGACAATCGTTCCCATGGAAGATACTCGAACCCTGAGCGCGCTCGAAAGGCGTGCACAAGAACTGCGCGAAGAATTGGAAGAGCTGGATCGGCAATATACCCGTGAGTATATGGCCTTATCCCCCTCACTCAAGGTCATCCCAGAGAAACTGGCTGCACTGGAAGCAGAAATTGAGCGTGTACGTCAGGGGGGGCAAACCATAGTCGTCAACGAAGCCGAACAAGAATACGTTGCGGCTAAACAGGCGACTCGTTCGATACAAGAGCAACTTGATCTACATCGACAAAAAGTAAGTGAATTTACCGCCCGCTTTTCTAAACATGACGCCTTAAAATCCGATCTGGAAGGATTGGAACAACTCTTCCGGGATACTCAGGAACGATTGGTTCAGATCGAAACACAATATACTGGCAAATATCCTTATGTCGATGTAATTGAACGTGCCTTTCTGCCGCACCGCCCGATTAGACCGGACTATCAATGGAATGCCTTAATTGCTGTACTGGTCTCTCTATCGCTAGGACTCGTTACCGTCTGGATCGTGGAATTCCTGACTCGTAAAGAACAGGAAAAACTGGCCATTCATCTGTCCGGTATTCATCTCCACAATAAGGATGAGTTAGCTCGTAATGTTCTCGATGCGTTATCACCAGCTCAAGTAGATCTGCCGCGGACGCCTTTGCAAGCACTCGAACAAGTAAAAACGAAGGAGCTCTCGACTCAGCAAATCACCGAACTGTTTCAGGCTGCCAATATCAAGGAAAAACAGTTACTTATCCTGTTGCTGAGTGGCCTGACCCTGAGTGAAATCACTGCCTTACAAAATGGCGATATCGACTGCAAACGTAATACCTTGACTGTGCGAGGTATTTCGCCCAGAACGATCCCCCTGCATCCTGTATTGGCGACACTTCACGCTAAGCACGGATATTGCTTGACTGATCCTGCCGGAAACAATCTGGGTCAGGAAGACCTGGCAGCTCTACTGACCTGTTTGCAGGTCGATGCCGGTCTCCCTGTTTCCGATGAAATCTCAGCCGAAACACTGCGCCATACCTACATCCTTCATCTCATTAGACAGGGGATAAGGCTTGCCGAACTCGAACGGATTGTAGGCTATATTGCACCGGCAGAACTGTCCGACTACGGATCATATTCTCCCGTCGGAGCTAAACATCCAATTGAGGCAATCGACTTATTCTACCCAGGGCTTACAACCTAAATTCATGTTAAGCCTGTGATATGGAAACTTTCAGCAATGCATTAATCAACTTTGCCTCAATCGACCGGTATTGGGCATTATTACTCCGAACATTCGATGGTTTCCTCCAGGCAGGATTTTGTCTCAGGGACTTGATAATCTCGTGCCAATCGTCAGGCAAATCACCCTGCTCCGGTGACTGATCCACCTGATCGATATGGCACGCGGCGTGCCCCCGGTGCATGAGCCTATCCAGTAATTGCTGCTGGCGCAAATATAATAGCTGCAAAGTATTATCATCTGCACAAAGCCATTGGGTTCCCTGAATTTTTGCCCGAATTTCTTTACCATAACGCTTAAAAGTGGACCAGCCGGTTCCGGCCAGTGCACCCAGTACACTGGCTGCCCCCAGGCTCAACCCACCCACCATCAGGTCAATTCCCGCCCCAGCGGCGGCGCCCTTTAATGCAGAGCTGCCAACATCCAAACCATAAGCCTTCAAAACACCCGGTGCAAACAGATCGAGTTGCCAACGTCCATCTTGCACGGGGATTTTCTGCAATGCCACATCCTTATCCGAAAAATTGAACATCGCCAATAAGTCGCGCAGACAACGCTGCTCCGCCTGTCGAATAAAGTCCTGTAATTTCAGAGTAGCAGACGGCATATCCACAGCCTCATCATGATCACTTTTACTCTCACGATAACAGGCTACCGTCACAATCAATTCAGCTATACGCTTCGCACCGGACTGACAAAGTCGATTCCATACTTCCGCACGATAATCGATCAGTTGCTGCAATCGGTGGTAATGAACTTCCACCAGACTTTGTATCTTTTGATACAAGCGTTTCTCCGCTTCAAAAGCAAATGCTACCGTATCCAGTTCAAGCGAGGTATGAATATTAAAAGCCGCAAGCTTCTTTCGCCACAGATCAAGCTCCGCACGATGTGCCGTAATAAAGTTAAATACTGGAATAATAGGCTTCATCGCCTTACTGAGTATCTCGATTTCAACAAGATATTTTTCCAGCACGGGTTCTCGTACATCGATCACATATAACAGAACATCACTGCGCAACACCTGACGAACAACTTTAGCTTCCTGTTCTAATGGATCATTAATGGCAATATCTGTTACGAACTTTTCCAGTAATTCGTATTGAGTCAGATGCTTGTTTTGTGCTGCCATGGTCTGTAATTGCCCACGCAATGCATAGGCGTCCTCGATCCCCGGTGTATCATGCAGATTGAGAACCGCTTTGCTACCGGCAAAAATAGTAGCCCGTTCAACATGACGGGTAGTACCTGCCGCATCCTCGATTTTGCCGAACTTGGTACTGCGCAGCATAGTACGGATCAGCGAAGTCTTCCCTGTATTGGTGTGACCGACCACAGCAATATCAAGCAATGATGCTGCTTGCCTGGATGCTGTCTTGGCTGTTTTCATGTCAGAATGACTTTTTTAATTATCAGGTGATGACGTGTTCAGCAGGAATGGCACAAGCCTGTGCCAATCTGAACCAGGCCAGTTTACGTGATTCTGCAACAGGGACCATTATGTTGCTGTGCAAAAGCATCAACCAAACAGGGCCTGAAGCTACTGCTACCAGTTCTTTTATCATTCGCTGTACACCCCGATCGGGTAACCGGTGCGCCGCCACACCGATCAGCAATGGGCCCTTGGCTTTTTTAAGCTTATCGAAAACCTGGGAGAAAGTAGCCTGATCAATCACATTCTGTCCGCAGATCACTCCTTCTGGCCAGACGATATGGTCATCCAGTTCGATGCCAATCACCAGTGCTTCAGCCGGTATACTCCGGTACTGATTACCAGGAATAGAAACGGATTGTTCTTCTGTTATACCCGGGTCCGCATCAATTACACTGGTCACAAATTCATTCGTAACCAGATTCTGTCGCAAAGTCACATAATAAGGTAAATATAAATCGAGCTTGTAGCGACGCTCCGATAATTTCAGCATCACAGACGAGAGCAGGATTAATATCAGTCTCGGCAGTAATCCATAAATGACCAGTACACCAAGCAGAAATTTTGCCCAGGCGTTTCTGGTTGGTGCATCCTGCAGTACCGTACCAATCCGGCTGGCTGCAATCTGCTGACTATCCGGCGGGACCAGACCGATAAATTCTATGGGAGTAGCCAGTAACCGGGTCAATTCGGGCAAACTGCCGTCTGGCAGTAACGTAGTTCCCCAAACGAAATCATACTGTTTCGCCATCATCAGTAAAATCAATACCCCTATCCCTGCAAGCAGGTAAACCAGCCAGAATTGATGCGTGAGCATACTGATGCGCCATTTACCTATTTTGCCAGCCAGACAGATCTCCCACCAGGCTCGTGCCGCGAGCGTACTGACCGAGTCGCGTTCCTTTTTCCTAAGCTGAACAGGCAACCAACAAGCCAATTGGGCCGCTACACCCGCACTCAATCCCTGAATATTCAATAAAATCCCGATACCCCACAGCAGCATTGACAGAAAGTTGAATCCAAGCAAGACAGCCAGTAACCAATAAATATTCAAGGTCGAAGATTCCCCTACTGCATTACCAGCCGCTAAGCCACCGAGTAGTGCAGCCAGTACCAGAACGATTCTGCTGGCACGCAAAAACAGTCTTTCCGGTTGCTGCAAAGTGTGATTCAAAGCGTTATCCTGAATCAGACGGCGAGCACGATTCAATAGCCTTTCGAAGAAAACGGTGTAGTTGAAGCTGGGTGCAGGATGCAGCTCCATATCTGCAATACCGGCATACGAGAGTGCCTGGGATTGGTTAGTTTCGATATGTCGTAACTGCTCGAGCCGGACCAGATCGCTAAAACCGTGGTTTTTAGTTACCATCACAATTGATAAAAACAGAAAGAATAAAAATCAGGTTGTTTTAATGTGATACCACAGCATAACCTGATATATCCATCACTCACTTAATAGGAAATACAGCAAAAATGATTCCAGATACCCTGCTGGGTAGGGCAATATACATGGTTATGTACCGCAAAACCGTATAATCTACTCTATCCCGAATAAAGCAAAAACCAGGAAAGGTGATAGTGGAATTTATTAACTTACTCCAAGGAACATGTCATCAATGAAGCCCGTCGTCATTTTCAGGTTTTTTCCGATCGAAGGGCCGGGCTATTTTGCCACATTTCTCGATAACCATCACATCCCCTGGCAATTGATTTGCCTGGATGAGGAGGCTCCCCCTCCAGTCGACCCGACGTCATATAGTGGCCTTGCGCTAATGGGAGGCCCTATGAGTGTGCATGATAAGCTGCCTTGGATCGACCCTGTTCTATCCCTCATCAAACAGGCCGTGGCGGCGGATATACCTGTTCTGGGACATTGCCTGGGGGGGCAACTTTTATCGACGGCACTGGGTGGAACTGTTACACCCAGTCCAGTGAAGGAACTCGGCTGGGGATGGGTAGAAGTAGCCACAGGTACATCGATCGCATATGATTGGTTCGGTAACGATATACTGGGATTTGAAGCCTTTCATTGGCACGGTGAAACGTTTAGCCTGCCTGCTGGCGCTAAACGACTACTATCCAGTGCTCATTGCCAGAATCAAATGTTTGTCTACAACATTCATTTAGGAATGCAGTGCCATATCGAAATGACAGAAACGATGATACATACCTGGTGTAGGGAGAATGCTGCAGAGCTCCTGCAGAATCAGCATAGCCCTGCCGTCCAGCACAGTGAAGAAATTCAGGCGAATCTGGCTCGCCGACTTGCAATATTACAATCAGTAGCCAATCGCCTGTATGGGAAATGGATTACTGCATTAAAAAGGTGATTTTACTACGCCCTCCCATGGTCACTATCCTCTATGACCCCTTCAAATTTCGTTACCTACCTGAACATTCACTGTTCTATCATCGCACGCATTTTTTTCATGGCCTTAACCTCGATCTGGCGCACACGTTCGGCCGATACACCCAATTCATCCGCCAGTTCATGTAAGGTAGCGGTTTTCTCATCCTGCAACCAGCGCGCTTCAATGATGCGGCGGCTACGCTCATCCAGATTATCCAGTGAATCTCTCAATTTCTCATGAGTCAGCTGTTCCAGCTCTTCATTTTCCAACACCTTGGATGGGTCGGAGCCATCAGTCAAATAGGTAATCGGGCTGGAAATTTCGTCCTCATCTTCTGAAGGTTCCAATGAAATATCCCGGCCACTGAAGCGCATCTCCATTTCGACGACTTCTTCGGTTTTAACACCAAGCTGCTCCGCCACGGCGGCAACTTCTGCCTGACTCATCGTATCCAGCCCTTTCTTCATGCTACGCAAATTGAAGAAGAGTTTTCGCTGATGCTTGGTAGTGGCGATTTTGACCAGTCTCCAGTTGCGCATGATAAACTCATGAATTTCTGCCTTGATCCAATGAATTGCAAAAGATATCAGCCGAACACCACGCTCCGGGTCAAAACGCCTGACCGCCTTCATCAATCCGATATTACCTTCCTGTATCAAATCTGCATGTGGCAGTCCATAGCCCAGATAACCACGTGCAACAGTAACGACCACCCGCAAATGCGATAGCACCAACTGATGAGCGGCGTTGATATCCCCGTCTTCCCGCATGCGTCTTGCCAACAACGTCTCTTCTTCCCGCGATAAAACGGGAAAACTGTTGGCTGCATGGATATAGCTTTCCAGGTTACCTCCTCCTATTACCGGCAAAGCCAAAGTCTCATTCATGGCGTTCTCCTCTAACTTTTGAAACAAATCTGACTCAAAGTCATACTGACACATCTTAGCACTCTTAGTTCAAGAGTGCTAATTTATTGTAAATTCTTATTACCAGGACTCTATATTTATTCCATATGAATATACATTTTTATTATCGTAAAATTAAAAAAAAGTATATAAATTACAGCCAATTAACCATATTAACGAAGAGGTTGAAAACTGATTTAAAAAGTATCTATGATTAGATGTTACGAATATTTTAAGGAGGAAAAATGAAAAAACAGTATTGCTCGCACGATACCGAAGAAGCTATATCTCTGGCAGGCAATCGCCGGAAATTTCTTCAACTTGCCGTTTTGAGCAGCGGCATTGGTTTATTTTCAGTTACGACAGGGATATCCGAAACACGTGCAGCCAGTAGGGCACAGACACTACTCTTAAGTTGCATGGATTATCGCCTGATGGACGAAGTGGAACGCTACATGCTGCGCAGGGGGTTATATCATAATTATGATCATATCGTGCTGGCCGGTGCTTCGCTGGGTGCAATCACGGACAAATATCCATCTTGGAGCAGAACTTTCTGGGATCATCTTGATCTGGCGGTCAGTTTGCATGGAATACATACTGTTATGGTGATGGATCATCGCGATTGTGGCGCATACAAGGTGCTACTCGGGGAAGACTATTCCAAGGATACACAGAAAGAAACAGCCGAGCATACTGCAAAACTCATGCAACTCAAAGGTATGATCAATCAAAAATACCCGGAAATCGAAGTAGAGACATTATTGATGGGTTTGAATGGTGAAGTGGAAATTATCGGTAATATCGGTGGAAAACAGGAAAAAAATGCTTGATCTTCCTTAATGTAAACAAAAAACCCGGAAAGATCCCTCAGCAAATAGAAGCTGACCGTTTCTTTTACTACGGCTGTGTGGTAAAACGTCACACTATATTTCTGCTCTGTTACCAAGAATTCTAAGCATATCAAGGTAACTTTCTTTCTTATGAAACCGACAAACGCTTCGACTCCAGCACAGCCGAAGCGTATCGTTCAGATTACCTGGCTCCATGCATGATACGCAAGATACCATAGTGCGTGTCTTTTCGAGACTCACTCTTCACCAGCAACAGCGTAACCAAAATATTCCTACATTTTCTGTCCTGGGTGGAGAACGGTATACAACCCGGAAAATCTGGCAGCAATGGATAACAAATCAAAGTAAGACAACCGTAATCTGGTCTATCAATGATTCCACATCCTTACTCATTGGATGGCTTGGAAAATTGTTCACTCTTCGAACGGTACGTTCTGATTTATTACATTATCTTGCAGACGCAACTGGCTATCCCACCGCTCAAATTGAGCCATACCTGTTATACAAAACCGAGTATGAGCTCAATATATTCCAGCAACGATTGTCGGTAAAGCTTTCCGATACTGCGGAATCGATATTACGTTGGCTCATCGGTTGGGTGGCAAGCAATGAAGCGATTACAACCGACCTGATGCAAACGCTGGTACAACTGTTATATAACCAAGGCACGCCAAAGCTATCAGGTGTTATCAGTGCATGTGCCGAAATCCTCCCGACAGATACCCTACCCGGTCTGCTGGTCGAACTGCAGGACGGTGATATTTCCTCCGTATGGTCCCTGATGCAATCTCTCGCCGATATTGTCGAGTTACAACCGAATCTCCCGATAGCCATCT
Organism: Nitrosomonas sp.; assembly: GCA_039794425.1. Classification (GTDB taxonomy): domain Bacteria; phylum Pseudomonadota; class Gammaproteobacteria; order Burkholderiales; family Nitrosomonadaceae; genus Nitrosomonas. The sequence goes on from JBDIVK010000003.1 coordinate 15,565, forward strand.
CAGCTTCGCCCCAGACACTTGCATATTTTTTCTCATCAACCACGGCAGACAGAATCCATACCATGCTCCGTGCAGGCGCTATCGACATAAGCTCATTTCCTGTTCAGCGCACCATCCTTCCATCTGCCATTAAACAATTCCTCAATCAACATAATGCTCCCGCCCGATTGATCGACGAAGCAGAATTACTCGTTCGTAGGCTTGCTGAAGAAAAAACAGGCACCCCAGCTACACGCAGTCAAGCGGAACAGTTTCTATTTCATATACTGGAACTCATACCGGATACTCGCCATCAATTCAAGCCCAACTATAAAATGCCGTTTAATTTTGGCAACCAGGCAATGGAAATCGACCTGTATGCACCGACTGCACGACTAGCGATTGAAATCGATGGATACTATCATTTTCAGGAACCAGATGCCTGGCGCAGAGATCGCCGCAAGGATTTTGAACTGCAGACAAAGGGAATTCTGATTCTGCGCTTTCTGGCAAACGATGTAGTTAATCGACTGGAGGAGATAATCAGTACGATATGCCAGGCGTTACAACACAATCACCGAGCTGTGGATAAATAGAGATATTACCGATATGAATGTGGCAAAAACTCTGCAACTATATGAGCTGATACCGATCTGTCTACTGGCCGTACCCGATCGAGGATTAACGGTAAGCGAGCTCAAAAAATCTCTGAATCCACTGTTTGCCAGATCCCTTACCAGCGAACAATGGTCACATGAGTTAGCACACCTGGAAAATCAGAGTATGCTCCAAGCTACCGGTCGAACACGCTACCGTATCACTGCCGCTGGTAAAGCTATGGCATTGCAAATGCTCGGGATAGCTTCCTTGCCGGTCACCATCAGTTGGCAAACTATCAAAAAATGCTATCTGATTCCCTACATACTTGGGCTCACCGCTCCCATCAATCATCAGGACCGGCAACGAATCACTCGTGTTGACGGTCTACGGGCAATGATTCTGGTGCATATCTACCAGCTTCCCATCAACCCTTATCCAACGTTGACGGAGGCACGCGATTGTTTGCTATGGCAGCAATTGACTCATCCACAAACTATGACGAACCTCAGAACCAGGCTATCGGCATCCAGCCATAAACCGTTTACACAGAATACGCTCATGACCCTGCTGTTGAACGATCTGCTGGGTGCGACACGGGATTTACCATGGGAATCCGCACTCAAACAACTAATAGCAAAAATTACACATGCTCAACGTACAGATGCAGAGGCACTGCGGTTAGCTATTTTCAGAACGGCTACAAGCGAACAGCCCATAACTCCACGGTCAGCTTCAGACTCAGCAACTGAATTCGATCTTGAAATATTCGCTAAACAGGTACTGCAATCTGCTCATCGCTGCCAGACTGGACGTTGGGGTGAGAGCAAGTTATTTATTTCTCACGTCTGGAAACAGATGGGAACTGATGGCCAGCAATTCGGCCTCGATTTCGATCAGTTCAAATATTACCTCGCCCTGGCTAATAATAAAGGTCTGGTTCGTTTGACTCACGCTGATCTGGTTCAACTCATGGATCCTGAAGACGTCAGATTATCTGCAATCAGTTATGGAAAAACCGTTTTCCATTTTATTCATCTGGAACCTGGCAATGACTGACATGCATGCAGACAAGCGCTTTAAAGCTTTTTGTTCACCCTATAAACAGGATATTTTTCAGTCTATTACCCACCTTAATCAAGTCTGGCTGCCCGATCCGTATGACGTTCCAATCATTCACCAGAAGAGTCGTGAATGCTTCGAACGGTTATTAAACCGTCTCGACGCGGATACGCTGGATTCAGGCAGGACTCTGTTACTGCTGGGTGAATCCGGCTCGGGAAAAACTCATCTGATGCGCGTATTCCGTAATCAGATGCATGAACGTGGACGAGGTTATTTTGCTTACATGCAGATGACTTCTTCTGAAATCAACTATGCGCGTTATACCCTGCGCAATACCATTGATTCACTCGACAAACCCTATTATCTGCCTACTGGAAATATCACCGGGCTGATGCGTCTGTCCAATGCGCTAATTGAACGGACAGCTATCCCGGCACATGACATCGATGATCTGCATAGCGAAGAGTTGAGTCAGGAAGATCTGATCAACCTGGTGCACAACATTTGTGATCGGATTCTGAACACTGACTATTTTCGTAACCAGGACCCAGACCTGATTCAGGCACTACTCTACCTGCAAAATGATGATCCCACCATCCATGCCAGAGTCTTCAAATATCTTCGCTGTGAAGCTCTATCAGACTATGATCGTAAAAAACTTGGGGGTATCCCGGCCAGAACCGAGGAAGATGACCCGCAGCGGATGCTGCAAGCATTAGCCAATCTGATCCATGGAACGGATTCGGGCGCTTTAGTCATCTGCCTCGATCAGATCGAAGATATGCTGGAGGGAGCGCGCCCGGATGAGAAGGTCCGCCGTGCCATTCAGGTGACGAACTCCCTGGCGCAGATTCCCAACGTCATTATCGTGATAGCCTGCCTGGCTGATATCTATACAAAAATCAGAGGATCACTGACAACAGCACTGATTGACAGACTCGAGCAGGACCCTCCTCCCAATACAATTTACAGCGGGCGTCATACCGAAGAAATTCAAACGATGGTTGCTACCCGTCTACAATACCTGTACGAAAATCAGCAAGTCGAATTCAACGAAAATGAGCCTCTCTACCCATTTTTACCCGAAACGCCTGCACTGTTAAATAATCAAAGCTGTCGCCAAATTTTGCACTGGTGTCGTGAACAGCGGGAGAAATCAATCGCAACCGGAATACGTCCTTCACTTCCTGTAAGTCCCCCGCCTCCTGGCGCCTCTCTCAGTCCAGATCCCACGCCGCCAGCCATCGATTTATCCCAACATTGGAGCGATCATCTCACCCGGCCTCATCCAGTCCCCGAAACTGAACCAGAAATGCTGCGATGGCTCGCCCGCTCGCTCACGCACTGTGAACAGGAGCTGAATGGTGGAACCTACCAGATCCATATTTCACCGCATGGAGATTTTCTGAATATCGACTTGCAACGTGGTACGACACATGCAGGTCAGCAGTTAATCATCGGTTTATGTCAAAAATCCTCGCAGGGCGGTGCATTGGCCAAACAGATCGACCAGCTGCAATCAGCGGCGGGCATGCGTAAGCCGATCGCCATCCGCTCAGGCGAATTTCCTGCTAATCCCAAAACAAAAATAGCCATTCGGTTGGGGGAATTCATAGCAGCTGGCGGACAACGTGCGTTAATAACCGACTCTGACTGGCGTGCCATGGTTGCCATGGATTCATTCCGCGCACAATATGAAGATCATCCGGAATTTTTATCCTGGCTGCATACCGAGCAACCTCTACTCGGCTTACCATCACTGCAGCAGATTTTGAATATAGATACTGACACTGACGATTCACTTCCACCCACACCACCCGACCCCTTACCACCATCGCCTAACCCGCTGCATCTCAAAATCGGTATGACCCGAAGTCATGTGGCCCAGCTTTACACGATAAATCCAGCCGAATTGGTACGCCACGCAGCATTTCTCGGCGGTTCAGGCAGTGGTAAAACCACACTGGCACTGAATATTATCGAACAGTTACTGTTACAGCGTATTCCTGCCATTTTGCTGGATCGAAAAGGTGATTTATGCAGTTACGCACTAGAAGAAAGCTGGCGGGCACCGATTGCCGATCCCGAACGTAAAGCACTGCGCGACAAGCTTCGGGCAAATACTGCAATTACGCTCTATACACCCGGTACCTTACCCGGGCGAGGGCATGCGCTGAGTATTCCCATCGTCCCTACTGGATTGGAACAACTCACCAGTGAAGAACGCCAGCAGCTTGCGATAGATGCCGCGTTTGCCCTGGGCAAAATTCTAGGTTACAAGGATTATGGTCAGGATAAAACACGTATCGCTGTCCTGGGCCAGGCAATCAGAGTGTTAAGTGAACTCGATCCCAATCAGGCTTTGACACTTCCTCACCTGATCGACTTTATCCATAGCCACGATCCCCTGTTACTCAACGCAATCGGCAAGCTGGACAGCAAGTTATTCGGCAGGCTGGTCGCAGATCTGCAAACACTGAGCCTGACCAACGGCCACCTGTTTTCCCAGGGTGGTGAGATGTTAAATATGGAAAGCCTGCTGGGAAATTCCGCCCATGACAACACGGGAAAAACTCGCTTGAGCATCATTAATACATCGTTTCTCGGCAATGATGACAATATTCTGTTCTGGGTTGCACAGCTTCTATTGGAAATTGGCCGCTTTACAAGAAAATCACCCAGCAACCAACTACAGGCCGTCATCCTGCTGGATGAGGCGGATCTTTATCTGCCGGCCCAATCCAAACCTGCTACCAAAGATCCCCTGGAAAATCTACTTAAACGCGCTCGCTCCGCAGGGATCGGATTAATGCTGGCGACCCAAAGTCCGGGTGATCTGGATTATAAATCACGCGATCAGATTTCTTCCTGGTTTATTGGACGCATCACGCAAAAAACAGCGATCGAGAAGCTACGACCTATGTTTACTGAAGCCAGCACGAATGTCGCTGATCAATTACCGAATCAGACTACCGGTGAATTTTATGTACTGCATCATGGCCAAGTCACAGCTCTGAAAGCGGATACCCCTCTGGTACGGATTAAACAGATTCCATCAGATGAAATATTGAAACTGGCCGTTAAGAAAACAGAGAAATTTTCTTTGAAAAGAATGTTTGGGTTTTAGATTTACATCAAATTCACCCTTCCCTGCAGTCCTCCTGCATCCGGCAGGACAGACTCCAGCTACCTACTCAACTGTTCAGCCGAGGAACCCGAGTAATTAAAATTACTTACTCGTCAGATAGATCAATTACATCAAAAAACAGCCCTCAACCCTTTCTGCCAACCATTTCTAAGAAAACCCACCTACCTATCTTCCTGAGCCTTTCAGACAACTTCTATATACATAATCATGATAAAGAAATTATAATTTATTATTTTTATAAATAAGGAATACCTGATAACTTCTCGCAACTCAATAGTAAGACTAGTTCCAGACATGATGATTACCGACGTTACTTCGACAAAACAGAAACAGATTCCCGCGGGTATCAGACGGGAAATTTTCCGCATCATCAACAATATCAATTATGGATCAGTAGAAATAACCATTCATAACGAGCAAATTGTTCAAATCGAATGTCGGGAAAAGATTCGTATCAATCAGGCGGAACCAGTTCACAAACTCAGGCAACAAGACCAGTAATCAATTTTACAGCCATGTTTAGATTATAAATTTTCATCCCGACCAGAAAGCGAAGGTAATCATAACAACTAAAAACTGAGAATGACTCGACCGGAAAACCGGACGTCATTTTCAACTGCGGGAGAAGTAAATGAAATATTCCAGACGGATATGGCTTTCGCTGGTTAGCAGCTTGCTACTGACTAGTATGGCTTATGCACAAGAAAATACGCTATTGATCGAAAAAGTTAACCAGGCGGCTCAAATAAAAATGCTACAGGTTACTCAAACTAACATAAAAGGTACTCATCCCCCGGCAGACAAGCGGATTATCTATACTGAACCTGCTGAAAGCAAATCTGCCATGAATACTACGGGCAATAAGCCGGCCACTTTTTATCAGCGTGCACGCAGTTACAGCACCCATCCTGAATCCGATCCTCCTCGTTATGTACGCAATCTCGCTCAAACCGGAATCGATGCTTTTAAGCATCTCTACTGGTTAGATGTGGGGCTGGATTATCGTGTACGTTATGAATTACGTAACAACGATATCCGACGCTCCCGGATCACTACCGACCATCCTGTTTTACTCAGAACACGGGCTTACCTGGGGATCAGGGAAATTCTGGATCCTCTACGCTTAGTGGTTGAATTTGAGGATGCCCGGCGTTATAACGGCAAGTTTCCCAAAGATAATCGCGACTGGAACGAATTCGAACTGATCCAGACCTATGGCGAATTATATTTCAAGGGTGCACTGGGGCATGATGATTTAGGTAATCATCGTCCCATCAGAATTCGAGGGGGACGCATGGCATGGGAAGCATTGGATCGACGTTTGCTGGGCAACAACCAATGGCGCAATACCACCAACAATTTCGATGGTTTTCGTGTCACACTCGGCCAAGAATCGAATGACTGGGAATTCGACGCATGGGGGGTACAGCCGGTCATAAGACTGATAGATGAATTCGATCGACGCGACAAAGGTCAATGGTTTTACGGTGCGATCGGCCATTGGCGTAGGTGGTCTGAAGTAATTACCTTGCAACCCTATTACATGGGATTGATGCAGGATGATGACAATGGAACCCGAGCCAAACGAGAGATTCACTCTCCTGCTATACGTACCTACGGTGTGCTACCCAGCACAAAAGTAGACTTCGATCTTAGTGCCATCTACCAGTTTGGTCGCGATGATGGGCAAAGGAAATCTGCCTGGTCTTATATACTTGAATTTGGCTATACCTTCCAGCAGCTTGCATGGAAGCCTCGCCTCAGTGCCTTTTATGGTTTTGTCAGCGGTGACCGTGACCCAAACGATAACGTGAATAACCGTTTCGAGCGGTTTTTCGGTTTTGCACGTCCTTGGTCGGCAGACGACAATCTCGTCATGGAAAACATCAAGGCCCCGAAAATCAAAATAGAATTTCAACCACACAAAGATTTACAAATTGACGGTGGTTATAACTGGTTCTGGCTTGCCAGCAAAACCGATCGTTTCAATAACCTTCTCAACGGTAGTGGAAACAATCGTGATCGTACCGGTAATAGTGGTGACTTTCTCGGCCATGCGGTAGACATCCGGGCACGTTACCAATTAACACCATACGTAAATACTACGGTAGGTTATTCACACTGGTTCAACGGCGAATTTGTGAAAAAACGGCAGCTGGCTGAGTTGGGAGAAACGACTGCCGGCACCAATTTTTTCTATATTGAAGTATCGATCAGCGCACTTAAATAATATTAATTTGTTTATAAAAAGGAAATCGAATGAAACTCAATACATGGTTATCAGCCGGATTATTCGTATTCAGTCTGGTGATCGGCGATCAAGTGCTGGCTGAAAGAACGATCCTCAACGTCTCTTATGATCCCACCCGCGAGCTATATCAAGAATTCAACCGGGAATTTACCCGCTACTGGCAAGAGAAAACAGGAGAAAAAGTCACTATCAGACAATCGCATGGTGGTGCTGGTAAGCAGGCGCGTGCTGTCATCGACGGTGTACCTGCTGACGTGGTTACACTGGCGCTTGCTTATGACATCGACGCAATCAGTCAGCAAGCCAGATTAATTCCTGCGGAATGGCAGAAGCGCCTGCCTAACAACAGTTCACCCTATACCTCAACCATTGTCTTACTGGTGCGCAAAGGTAATCCTAAAGGGATCAAGGATTGGGACGATCTGATCAAACCTGGTGTAGCCGTCATCACACCTAACCCTAAAACATCAGGAGGTGCTCGCTGGAACTATCTGGCCGCCTGGGCTTTTGCACTGAAGAAATATGACGGTGACGAGGCCAAAGCGCAGGATTTTCTGACCAAACTCTATCAGAATGTCTCGATCCTGGACTCAGGTGCTCGTGGCTCTACTACCAATTTCGTTGAACGTGGAATAGGAGATGTATTTATTTCCTGGGAAAACGAAGCTTTTCTGGCAATCAAAGAATATGGCCCAGAAAAGTTCGAAATCATTATTCCTTCAATCAGCATCCTTACCGAACCGCCGGTAACAATCGTTGACAAGAACGCTGACAGACACGGCACACGCGATATTGCACAGGCCTATCTTGAATACCTCTATACCAAACAGGGACAGGAAATTGCCGCACGCCACTTCTACCGACCCAGTGACCCGGAAATAGCGGAGAAATATGCCCATCAATTCCCGAAAGTGAATTTAGTCACCGTGGATGAAGTATTCGGCGGCTGGCAAAAAGCACAAAGCATTCATTTTAGTGATGGCGGCCTGTTCGATAAAATTTACATCAATCAATAATACTGACCAGTATCTATGGCAATTACTTACCTATCCAAACATTAATCAATAAAAAATTAAAAATGACAGTACTTATAGTGGGTGGAGACTATATTGCGTCTCTCAGGCAGAAAATCACAGCACAGGGCTATGCCCGTATCGAACACTGGAGCGGGCGTAAGAAAGGATTCAATAAACGGGCGCTGCCAGGCAACACAGAGCTGGTCATTATAGTTTATGACTATGTCAGCCACAGCCTGGCCCATTCAGTCAAAAACCAGGCCAGCCGCATTGGCATCCCGATGATTTTCTGCCGCCGATCCATGCATGAAATCAATACGATTTTTAATGAGAAAGAAGCTGAGACTGAAGATAGTTGTTGTTGTATCAATCTACCGATGATGCCCATAAACTTGGCCAAACAATCTGAGCTTTCGTCATACCGCTTCTAGAAAGTGTCAAACGATTTGCCCGCATGCTTTGGCTTCAACAATCAAAGTCGTTTTTCAGCTGGAGTCCCGAAATGCTGCCATCAACATTAAAAACACTGGTACATGATGATTATATGATTCGTACGATAGAACGAGTTGTCACTGCAACTGGCTTTTCTCTGCAACAAGCGGATCATGGCGAAATCACCGGACTTTTCTATCATTGCAAGCTATCGAGTCTTTTTCAGCCTATTTTCGAAGCTGCCGGAAACAACATAATCGGGCAAGCGGCCCATATTCGCGCCGATTTAAATGGGAATGGCGAAACCCTGCTCTCTCCCTGGCATATTTTTGCGCTCGCACCAGATAATGAGCAGCTTATCAAACTGGATCGTCTGTGCCGGACAATTCACGCGCTCAATTTCCTCGGCAATGTTTCCAATAAACAAATGAAATTGTTCGTCAGTGTACAGCCTCGTCTGCTGGAAAGTGTCAAAGATGATCATGGCAGTGCATTCGAGCAAATACTTGATATCATCGGTATACGTACCTCCAGAATCGTTATTGAAATTCCAGTCGAAGTCAATCGTGATTGGCGGCTGCTCAGGCGTGTCATCATGAATTACCGTGCGCGTGGTTACCTGACTGCAGTCAATTACAGTGGAACGAATAATGACTGGATACTGGAACTAGGCAAACTGTATCCGGATGTTATTCGTATCAGTGTACGTGATCTGCTACGTCATAACGCATTGGACCCATTGATAACAACTGCTCACGATCAAGGTGCGAATGTACTGGTAGACAATATAGAAACCTCACATCAGTTGGCTGATGCAATTCGTGCCGGTGCAGATTCGCTACAAGGAGATTTTCTGGCCAGACCTGCGAGCAAATCCGGTGACTCTCCACTGCCACAGCTTCCGGGAAAAGTACTGGATCAGGCCCTGATATAAACTTGATAATGTATTCACTGCTGGAGAATCGGAGTGCACGGATTTACATTTGCTTTTTGTAAAACTGTTGGATCGCGCCATTCTCATAAGAAATTTAACGCACAATAATGAAAATCGATCCTGCAAGGAATCCTTTCATGCATAGAACAACGATCAAACCTTTTACCGTAATGGACGAATTCAGATTAATCAAGACAGCTACCGACTACTCACTGGAACGTGATGAGAATGGCTGGGTCAGTGGAAATTTTTACCACTGCAAACTGACGAGTGCGTTTCAACCCATCCTTAATACCCAAGGAAATAAAATAATCGGTCATGCAGCGTATGTTCGCTCCGAATCAAATGGCGAAGTTGCGCTCTGGCCGTGGCAAGTATTTTCCCTGGCATCAAAAGATGAACAGTTGATCGATCTCGATCGCCTGTGCAGAGCAATTCATGCATTGAATTACTTCAAAAAACCTCTCAATAGTATAGGACAGCTTTTTTTGAGTGTGCACCCACGCTTGTTGGAAAGCATTCAGAATGAACATGGACGCACATTCAAGGATTTTCTCGATTTAATCGGAGTCAGTACTTCCCGCATCGTGATAGAAATTCCATCAATACTGAATCACGACTGGAAACTGCTGCAAAAGCTGATCATCAACTATCGCTCGTATGGTTATCAGGTAGCCATCAATTTCAATGGCACAAACGGTCACTGGTTATTGGGGACAGATGATCTCCATCCAGATGTGACGATCATACAAGCACATGAATTACTGCGATATCAAGCAAATAATCGTCTGGGTAACAACATACGTGATACCAGGTCCGTCCTGCACGTCAGAAAAATCGAAACCTCCGAACAACTGGCTGCAGCACAACAGGCCGGTGCAAGTTATCTGCAAGGGAATTTCTTGGGGAAAGCGACACGAGCCATCTATCACACCCTTCCCCAGCGACCATTCAGAAAAATTTTCCCAATTGAATAACAGGAGTCTCAACCTTGCGCACTTTCAAGCAATATAGTGTTCTGCCAGGGTTTAATCTGGCGCTTGGATTCACGCTGCTCTATCTAAGCCTGATCGTACTGATTCCTCTCTCGGCTGCGTTCATCCATGCTGCAAAACTAACCTGGCCAGAATTTTGGGCAACGGTTACCGCTCCTCGGGTCATGGCCTCCTACCGTTTGACATTCGGCGCCTCATTCGCAGCAGCACTGGTAAATGCCCTGTTCGGCCTATTGGTCGCCTGGGTCTTGGTACGCTACCAGTTTCCTGGCAAACGCTTCGTCGATGCATTGATCGACCTACCTTTTGCCCTGCCCACCTCGGTAGCCGGTATCACACTCACTGCAATTTATGCAGGCAATGGCTGGATCGGTCAATATCTGGAACCCTTGGGCATTAAAGTCGCCTTCACTCCCATCGGGGTCTTCGTCGCACTGACATTCATCGGTTTACCGTTCGTCGTCCGTACCGTTCAACCCGTGCTGGAAGATATCGAGAAGGAGCTGGAGGAAGCTGCCGCCATGTTGGGTGCAACCCGGTGGCAGACTTTTCGGCGCGTCATTTTTCCCACGGTTTTACCTGCACTGACTACCGGATTTGCGCTGGCTTTGGCCCGTGCCATTGGAGAATACGGATCAGTAATTTTCATAGCAGGCAACATGCCGATGATTTCCGAAATCACGCCGTTACTTATCATTACCAAGCTGGAACAATATGATTACACCGGTGCTACAGCAATCGCCGTCGTGATGCTGGTTATTTCATTCGTGCTCTTGCTGATCATCAACCTGTTGCAATGGTGGACCCGCCATCGCAACGCTCTGGCATAAGGAATACCCATGACTGCCACAACATTATCCCAATCCCCCGGCACACAGCAGAAAACACTGATCACGCAAGAATCAGCCTGGATACGCTGGTCGCTGATCGGGTTGGCGCTTTCCTTTTTGTCATTGTTTCTTTTCTTACCTCTGATCACCGTCTTCTATGAGGCTTTGAAAAAAGGGGTGGATGTTTACTTTGCCGCTATTACCGAACCCGATGCCCTTGCTGCCATGCAACTGACTTTGACAGCAGCTGCTATCGCTGTACCACTCAATCTGGTATTCGGTATTGCCGCCGCCTGGGCTATCGCCAAATTTGAATTTTTGGGAAAAAATATTCTGGTTTCATTGATTGATCTACCATTCTCCGTTTCTCCTGTTGTCGCGGGCCTGATTTATGTACTGGTGTTCGGCCTGCAAGGCTGGCTGGGCCCATGGCTGATAGAACGCGATATTTACGTTATTTTTGCCGTACCCGGCATCGTCCTGGCAACTATTTTTGTCACGGTACCGTTCATCGCACGTGAATTGATACCATTGATGCAAGCACAAGGCACCGAAGAAGAAGAAGCTGCCGTCATCCTGGGCGCCAATGGCTGGCAAACACTCTGGCGCGTCACACTGCCCAATCTCAAATGGGGATTGCTGTACGGTACGATTCTCTGCAATGCACGCGCAATGGGTGAATTCGGCGCGGTATCGGTCGTCTCTGGCCATATTCGTGGCAGCACCAATACCTTACCCCTCCATGTCGAGATTCTCTACAACGAATATAACTTTGTAGCAGCCTTTGCAGTAGCGTCGCTTCTGGCATTGCTTGCGCTGATCACACTGGCAGCAAAGACTTTTGTTGAATCCAGAGTCGCACAGCAAATACAACACGAGGAAAATCACCATGAGTATTGAAATACGTAACCTCTCTAAGCAGTTCGGATCCTTCGTCGCCCTGGAGGATATCAACCTGATCATCAATCCAGGTGAACTGCTTGCCTTACTGGGCCCGTCCGGTTCAGGTAAGACTACCTTGCTACGGGTCATCGCAGGTCTTGAAACGGCAGATTCCGGCCAGGTACTCTTCAATCAGGAAGATTCAACTAGCAAACATGTGCGTGACCGTCAGGTGGGTTTCGTCTTCCAGCACTACGCACTCTTTCGTAACATGACGATTTTCGAGAACGTAGCCTTCGGTCTGCGTGTACGTCCTAAAAGAGATCGTCCGACTTCCAAAGAAATCAATGAACGTGTGACCAATTTACTGAAACTGGTACAGCTCGATTGGCTGGCAGGCCATTATCCCCACCAACTTTCCGGGGGCCAGCGCCAGCGTATTGCACTGGCACGCGCCCTGGCAGTCGAGCCTAAAGTCTTATTGCTGGATGAACCGTTTGGCGCACTTGATGCCAAGGTACGTAAAGAACTACGTGCCTGGCTGCGCAGGCTGCACGATGATATGCATATCACCAGTGTTTTTGTCACACATGACCAGGAGGAAGCGCTGGAAGTAGCCGATCGGGTAGTCGTCATGAATCGAGGACATATCGAACAAATTGGCACACCTGACGATGTCTATGAAAAACCGGCCAATCCGTTCGTCTATGAATTTCTCGGTCACGTCAATCTGTTCCATGGTCGAGTACATCAGGGGCGCGCATGGATCGGTGATCTCGAAATCGATGCACCCGAGCATGCTGAAGCTGAAGACCTCAGTGCCGTCGCTTATGTACGCCCACATGATATCGAAGTCGATCGGATCATCAACGGAGAATCAGCCTTGACGGCACATGTCGTCCATATCCTTTCGGTGGGGCCAGTAGTCAGGCTGGAGCTGTCACACGGAAACGATCAAAATAAGAATCTCGTCCAAGTCGAGATCAGTAAAGAACGTTTTCGCGAATTACAATTAGAAAGGGGAGACCAGGTTTTTATCAAGCCGCGTCGTCTTGATCTGTTCCCGAGCCATACACATGATGGCCCGATACATTAATGGTGACTTCTAAAAACATGGAATCGCCAGAATCACTGAACGCTCACACAACCATAAGTGACATCGTCGCAGAACTGCGTACGCTGCGCCAAACTTCACTGGAACACCGACAAAGGCTCAACAACCCACCCAAGCTTCCTTCAAGAAAAACGTTGGCAAGCATCATTGATAGATTAAGCGCAGCACTATTTCCCAATCGCCTGGGTTTGCCCGATCTGACTGAAGAAGGCATAGATTATTTCGTGGGGCATACACTGGATACGACCTTGCGTGATCTGTCAATGGAAGTACTCCGGGAACTTCACTTTACTTCCGGACTGGAAGTCATCAGCCACTCAGTACGTGAACAGGCCACAGGAATCATTCACGTATTTGCCAGGCAATTACCCACCGTACGCAATATCCTCGACAGTGATATTCGTGCCGCCTATGAAGGGGATCCGGCTGCACATAACATTGATGAAGTACTGGTCTGCTACCCGGGCATTACTGCCATTACTCATTATCGGTTGGCACATGAACTCCACCAGTTGGGAGTACCGCTGATTGCCCGCATGATTTCAGAAATTGCTCACTCATTGACCGGGATAGAAATACATCCCGGTGCACAAATCGGTGACAGTTTCTTTATCGACCACGGTACAGGAGTCGTCATCGGTGAAACCGCCGTAATCGGCCGGAAGGTACGCCTGTATCAGGCTGTCACTTTAGGTGCCAAGCGCTTCCCGGTCGATGAGCAGGGAGCATTGGTCAAGGGAAATCCACGTCACCCTATCGTTGAAGACGATGTTGTGATCTACGCAGGCGCAACTATTCTGGGACGCATCACCATCGGACGCGGCTCGACGATAGGCGGTAATGTCTGGCTGACACACAGCATTCCACCCAACAGTCATATTACCCAAGCGCAAATGCGTCATGAAAAAGTAGCAGATTAATTTGAATTACATATATCTTTTTCATATATAGAAATAACTAAAAATTATTTAGAATGTTTATCGTACCTGACAGGTACGATCCTTTCTAATATTTTTCCGGGAGAACTTCAATGACTGATATCCATCAAGCCCATACCGCACTAGGTGATGTAGCCGCCCGTACGCTTGCCAATGCAACCAAAACCGTCCCTATGATGGGCACCATCACACCACGATGGTTAACGCATCTGCTGCACTGGGTACCCGTTGAGGCAGGTATCTACCGTGTCAACAAAGTCAAAGATCCCGATCATGTCGAGGTCGATTGCTCCAACAAAGACGAACGTGAACTGCCTGCCACCTATGTCGATTATGAGGAATGGGGACGGGAGTATGTGCTCAGTGCAGTCAATACCGTACTGGATGTGCATACCCGCGTAGCCGACCTTTACAGTAGCCCGCATGATCAAACTCGTGAGCAGCTCAGACTGATCATTGAAACCATTAAAGAACGCCAGGAAAAAGAACTGGTGAACAACAAGGAATACGGTCTGCTCAACAATGTCGCCAAAAATATGAAGATCAAAGCACGTACAGGTGCGCCTACTCCAGATGATCTGGATGAACTGATTTCGCTCGTCTGGAAAGAACCCGCTTTCTTTCTGGCACATCCCAAAGCGATCGCAGCATTTGGCCGGGAGTGTACCCGTCGTGGCGTACCGCCTCCTACCGTATCGATGTTCGGCTCACAATTTCTCACCTGGCGCGGATTTCCACTCATTCCATGCGATAAAGTAGGTATTACGGGGGGCAAAACGAGCATCCTGCTGCTACGCACGGGCGAAAGCCGGCAAGGAGTAGTAGGACTCTACCAGCCAGGGTTGCAAGGCGAACAAGGCATGGGATTATCCGTACGCTTCATGGGAATCAACCATAAGGCCATTGCTTCCTATCTGGTTTCTCTGTACTGCTCACTGGCCGTGCTGACTGAAGATGCACTGGGTGTTCTGGAAAACGTCGAAGTGGGTAAATATCATGAATACAAATGAGTTCAATCGATTGACAGATAAGGCGCCGGATACTGCATCCGGTTACGCGCCCGATGTTGAATTACTGACGCGAATGGCTAATGAATTATTCAATGCTCCCCCGAATACTTCTCCACAAACACTTTCATCAACACCGTCGACCACACCTTTACCTTCGCGACCAATAGAACCAGCAGCTTTGACGGTTCCTGGTTCTGAGACAAGTCACTCACGTCCGACCACTGCGTCCAGCTATCCTTCGACTATCCCACTGCCATTTGAAGCAGAACTCAAGGCATTACTTACACCTGACCAATATACTATGCCGAGTCATACCAATATATTTAATCCAGGCATACCGGCTCACTCAGAGCAAGGATCATCGTTTTATTTTCTCGACGAAATCACAGTCCCCACTCGCAATGGGCAAATCGCACAAATTTCTACTGCCCATCCTCCGTTTGACGTTCACGCGATTCGGCGCGACTTCCCGATTCTGCAGGAATACGTCAACGGGCATTCCCTGGTCTGGCTGGATAATGCGGCGACGACCCAAAAGCCACAAGCTGTGATTGACCGGCTTACCTATTTCTACGAACACGAAAATTCCAATATTCACCGGGCAGCACATGAATTGGCAGCGCGCGCAACAGATGCCTATGAAGAGTCACGGGAAAAGATTGGTCGGTTTCTCAACGCGCCCTCCCCCAATGAAATCATTTTCGTACGGGGAACGACTGAAGCGATCAATCTTGTTGCACAAAGCTGGGGACGACAACATATCAATGCAGGAGATGAAATCGTTATTACCTGGCTGGAACATCATGCCAATATCGTCCCTTGGCAAATGCTCTGCAATGAACGTGGTGCCATATTACGTGTAGTACCAGTCGATGAAGATGGCCAGATTCTACTGGAGGAATATCAGAAACTGCTCAATTCGCATACCAAACTCGTCGCGTTCTCGCAGGTTTCAAATGCCTTGGGAACTGTCACACCTGCCAGGCAAATGGTGGAAATGGCACATCGTGTCGGTGCACGTGTACTGGTCGACGGTGCGCAGTCCGTTTCACATATGCGTGTCGATGTTCAGCAGCTTGATTGTGACTGGTTCGTTTTTTCCGGGCATAAGGTATTCGGCCCGACTGGTATCGGTGCTTTATTCGGTAAGACAGAATTACTTAACAGTATGCAGCCATGGCAAGGTGGCGGCAATATGATTCAGGACGTTACCTTTGAAAAAACGACTTATCACGGCACTCCTGCCCGATTCGAAGCGGGAACCGGCAATATCGCCGACGCAGTAGGGTTAGGTGCTGCAATCGATTACGTGGAGCGTATCGGTCTTGAAAACATCAATCGCTATGAACATGAATTGATGACCTATGCTACCCAATGCCTCAAATCGATAACAGGGCTGCGGCTTATCGGTACAGCATCGGATAAAGCTGGTGTACTGTCCTTTACTCTTAAGGATTTTTCACCTGAAGAAGTCGGTACGGCACTTAACCGTGAAGGTATTGCAGTACGCGCAGGCCATCATTGTGCACAACCTATTTTGCGTCGCTTCGGAGTAGAAAGTACAGTTCGCCCGTCGCTGGCTTTTTACAATACCTATACGGATATCGACAGATTGACCAATGCCATCAATCGTATTCAGGGTAGTCGAAATTTATATTAAGCATCATACGATACGGTGAATTTTCGATTTCTCTTTCCGGATTTTACCGTATCGCCACTCAGCCATAACTATCTATAATACCAAGGTACAAGCACGTGAACTTTCAGCAACTTCGTATCATCAGTGAGACGGTACGGCAGAATTACAATCTGACGGAAGTCGCTAACGCTTTATTTACCTCACAATCCGGGGTTAGTAAGCATATCAAGGACTTGGAAGATGAATTGAATATCGAACTGTTCATCCGTAAGGGTAAGCGATTAACCGGCCTGACTGCACCAGGCAAAGAATTAGTCAAAATCGTCGAAAATATTCTGTTAGACACAAAAAATATCAAACGATTAGCGGAACAGTTCAGCCAGCACGATCAGGGAGAATTGACTGTCGCGACCACTCACACACAGGCGCAGTATGCATTACCCCGTGTAGTGAGCCAGTTCAAACAAGCGTTCCCCAAAGTACACCTGGTATTGCATGAATCCAGCCCTACTGAAATCGTATCCATGCTACTGAGCGGCCAGGCAGACATCGGTATCGCGACCGAAGCACTGGAAGGCACTTCTGAACTGGTATCATTCCCGTATTACACATGGCATCATGCAATTATCGTGCCAACAGGACATCCGCTCCAGTCGATTCATCCACTCACTCTCGATGCTATCGTAGAATTTCCGATTATTACTTATCATAAAGGCTTTACCGGGCGTTCCCGCATCGACCAGGCCTTCTCTCAAGCTGAGCTGGTACCCAATATCGCCATGTCCGCTTTGGACGCCGACGTTATCAAGACTTATGTCGCTCTGGGGCTGGGTATCGGTATCGTCGCATCTGTTGCATTCACCCCGGAACGAGACATGAAGCTGATCAAACTAGATGGCTCCCATCTGTTCGAACAGAACACTACCTATATATCCGTACGGCGTAACCACTATCTGCGCGGATACGCCTACAGATTCATCGAACTATGCGACCCCTCTCTGAATCAAGATACCATTCGCTCGAACGTACAACAGACCTATTACTGACAAACGGTACGTACTTCCACAAAGACTAAAAACTGTGCGATATCAGTCGATACTCTCCTGTTTCCCGTTCTGATATTCAGGAACATCCGTATCACTCGGCCACGCTGAAAACGGGAAAGGACGCTGCTCACTGTTAAATGAAAGAAAAGTGATGATCTGATAAGCATACACAGCCAACTGACGACCAAGTTTGAGCAGCTGGGCGTTAGTCTGACCGGTTAATGCCATGGAACCGAACTGAAAAATAGCCATTAACACGACCACGAACTTTACTATTCCTTGAATGAAAATAAAAAACAGCATGAAAAGTGCCCGTACCCAGGTTTCAGTTTTTTGCAGCCGTTGTTTTACCTCTTCTTTCATCGCAGTAGCCTCCACAACAGTTAATAATTGACCTTCCTCCCTCAACGGGTCTTACTTGCTTCCTTCTGCATGATTCTGACAATTTCCTGCAGGAAATGGACAGACCAGGCAACACCGAAACCAGTTACATCAGTACCCACAGCACCCAGCCCATCTTTGTGACGACAGGCAGAAAGATCCATATGCAACCAGGGTATGTCATTGACAAAATGGCGCAGAAAGCATGCTGCCAGAATATGATCAAAATCACTTTCTATGGTGCACTGCTTGATGTCCGCAATTTTGCTCTCGAGATCAGTTTCATAATCCCTATCAACTGGAAATACACAGACCCGCTCACCACTCGATTTGCCAATGACCATCGCATTTTGTGCCAGATACTCTCGGTTAGTGAAAACTCCACTATAGCGCGACCCCAGTGCAGTAATCAGACTACCCGTTAAAGTAGCGTAATCGATGATCAGCTCCGGTTTTTCTCTGGCAGCGAGCGTCAAAGTATCAGCCAGCACCAGACGACCTTCGGCATCTGTATGAACAATTTCTACAGTCATACCATTCAGAGCGGTAATGACATCGTTCTGCTTGAATGCGTTCGGACCGATATGATTCTGGGCAATGGCAAGCCAGCAGTCAATATTAATCGGCAGATTGGCCCGCGTGGCTGCCAATAGTACCCCGAGCGTTACAGCCGAGCCATTCATATCCTCATGCATACCGTACATGTAACGTGCTGGTTTCAGGTTATGCCCGCCCGTATCAAAACAGATACCTTTTCCCACTAAGGCAATCTTTTTATCTGACCGACCGTTTCCTACAGTCCTGCGTAAATGCACGATAGCCGCGTCTTCCGTATGACTACCCTGAGCAACTGCAACAAATGCCCCTGCCCCCAGCTCACGCAACCGAGCCAGATCATATTCCTCATACTCCCAGTTTTCACTGGCTGCGAGTTTCTTGATCTGTTCACGATAGGTCCTGGGTGTCAACTCATTGGGTGGCAGAACGGTCAACCCTCTGGCAAGGAAGTTTCCTTCTGCCTGGGCACGCAGTAAAGTAAATCCATCAGGATCTACAAAACCATGCAAGCAAATCCTCTCCAGCGGTTTTCTATCTACCTTATGTTTGCGTACCGGCAGCACTGCACCATTGACCCAAGCAATATACACGGCAAGCCCTGCCAGATATCGCTTTTGTGTAGTATTACCATATACAACAAGGTGAATTTCCGCTGGATTTTCTTCCAGTAAAGATTGGATTGCTTTACGGACAATGGTCTGCTGTTCAAATAACGGTTGATCGAAATCTACCATAACCCAGGTATAAAGCGCTCCGCTCTGCAAACTGGCAGATACCGGTATTTCGCAAAGTTGGTCTACCGGCATATCACGGCGCTGCAGTGAATCATTGAGAATTTGCCCACCTGGCAAGTGATATTTACCTGGTATTTTATCGAGTCCCGGTAGAATCATCAGGAGATGCGTCACTTTCACAGACTCATCGAAAGCAGCATCATTTTGTATAAGTGTTGCGAGCATTAGTTTCCTGGTGGATGAACTTTAGGAAAGCGCTGTTCTGTTGATATCGATGCAGGCAATCGCACACTATATCGTGCATAAATATCTGCCCCATTCATCTGTTGAATTTTCGGCTGTGCACTATCCTTTTTTTGCCGAAACTGAGCAGCGCTACAGGTGATTTAATTTTTTTGAAGTATGTCATATATCAGATAGGCTGTATTATATCTGCTTGAGGAAGGTTTTCAGGATTATTCATGCATCAATATCTTGATCTGATGCGGTACGTACTGGAACGTGGCCGTAAAAAAAGTGATCGTACCGGTGTAGGTACATTGTCTATTTTCGGTTATCAGATGCGTTTCGATCTACAGGCGGGTTTTCCGTTGGTCACTACCAAGAAATGTCATGTTAAATCGATCATCCATGAGCTGTTATGGTTCTTACGCGGCGAAACCAATATTGGCTATCTCAAACAAAACGGCGTTTCCATCTGGGATGAGTGGGCGGATGACAACGGTGATCTCGGACCCATCTACGGCCATCAGTGGCGATCCTGGACAGCTCCCGGTGGGACATCAGTCGACCAGATTTCACAGATCATCCAGCAAATCAGAGCAACACCAGACTCACGCCGAATGCTGGTTTCTGCCTGGAATGTCAGCGATCTCGATAAAATGAGACTGGCCCCCTGCCATGTGCTGTTCCAGTTCTATGTGGCAGATGGTGAGCTTTCCTGCCAACTGTACCAGCGCAGTGCAGATATTTTTCTGGGTGTTCCCTTCAATATTGCTTCCTACGCTCTGCTAACGCTCATGATCGCACAGTGCTGTGAGCTGAAGGTGGGTGAATTCATCCATACCTTCGGCGATGCACACCTGTACCTGAATCACCTTGATCAAGCAGAAGAACAACTGCGTCGCGAACCGAGAACACCACCCGTTATGATGCTCAACCCCATGGTCAAGAACATTTTTGATTTCAAATACGAAGACTTTACCCTGCACAATTACGATCCCCATCCCCCTATCCAGGCACCAGTTGCCGTATGACCTCGCCCCGTCTCGCCATACTGGCCGCTGTCGCTGCAAATCGAGTAATCGGTCTGAACAATGCGTTACCCTGGCATCTGCCGGCTGACCTCAAGCGTTTCAAGGCATTGACCATTGGCCAGATCGTCGTCATGGGGCGCCGTACTTTCGAATCCATCGGCAGATCCCTTCCCGACCGCACCAACGTCGTTCTTACCCGGCAACGAAACCTGAATCTGCCTGGTGTTTGGGTAGCGACATCAATACAGGAGGTGCTGGACCAGTTTTCCAATGACGACAGGAAAATCTTCATCATCGGTGGTGCGGAGCTATACCAGCAGACATTATCGTTTTGCCAGCGCTTGTATCTAACTGAAATTCAGTGCAGTTTCACGGGAGACACGTTCTTTCCGGAATTCAATCGCGATGACTGGCATGAAATCTCTCGTGAAATTCATCATGAGCCGGATGTCACCGGAACGGAATACCATTTTGTGGTACTGGATCGCAAAGCTGACTGAGGTACCGGTAACGAGCTGCAATACCTACCGCAACTAACATATCTATTATCCCGCAGAAACATACGACTACCCTACCCGTTTACCTGGGTGACAAGCGCTTCGGTTTCTACTCTCGTTTGCCACGCGTCCATCCATTCCTTGAACGCTTCAGCAGGCATGGGTCGCGCGATGAAATTACCCTGCGCCAAATCACAACCGGTTTGACGCAGCAATTCCCAGTCATCCCGGTCTTCCACACCTTCAGCCACTGCTTCCATGTTCAGCTGTTTTGCCAATACCAGGCTGGCATCATAAATCGCCCTTAGCGTTTCATTCTCAAAAGCACGATGTACGAATCCCTGGTCGATCTTGAGTTCATCAAACGGAATATCACGCAATTGCGCCAATGAAGAATGGCCTGTACCAAAATCATCGATGGATAAATGAAAACGCTTTAGACGTAATCGTGTCAGAATTTCCAATGAAACACGTACATCCCCCATCAGCTGACTCTCTGTGATCTCCAGCACGATCTTATGCGGAGGAACACGGGATTCGGCAGCCAGGCTGACCACGATATCCTGGAAATCGAGTGACTTTAAATTATCCATCGATACATTGACTGCAATTTTCAGGTCATAACCCATCCCCTGCCATATTCCCGCCTGAATGAAAGCCTGCCTCAGCACCTCCTGCGTCAATACATTGATCAGGCCATACGCCTCCGCCGGACCGATAAACTGATCGGGATATACCATTCCATCCACAGGGTGATGCCAACGTACCAATGTCTCCACACCGGCAACTGCTCCAGTATCGACCCGGACTTTCGGCTGGTAATAATTAACCAGCTCACCGGAATCAATAGCCGCCCTGATTGCCTGAGCGTCATAGGTTTTTCTGGCACTGGCTGCCTTACTCCGCGATGGTAAGGGAGGCATCAATTTCATCAATAATGCCCGCAATGCATCGGGCTGTACCGGTTTCTGCAAATAGCCCAGAATAGGGATCTTATGTGCCTGCACCAGTTTTTCCGTCGTTCTGAGCATACGTTCATCCTCGCCACTGACGAGAATCAGGCTGCCGGCAAATTTACGATCGACCAGATGACGTACGAATTCGATACCATCCATACCAGGCATATTGAGATCCAGCAGAATCAGATCGGGCCGGGTAGAGATATCATCTACCAATCTCAGCGCTTCCTCACCGTTCTCACAACAATTGACGGATAAAACCCCCTGATTGGCCAACATACGTGCCAACAGTTTCAGCATGAACGGTTCATCGTCAAGAATCAGAATCTTGGCTGCAGATATTTCAGTCATAAATAGCTTTCATAAAAAGTCGGGTTCAATCAATCCAAAATGCACCACGCTGACGCCGTAAATACCAGGATACGCTTTCATGTTCACGGCAAACACCATAACGAAATGAAGGCGGCAAGCCAGGAAACTTGAAACGCAGATCGATGAACCAAACGCAAATATTATGTGCAGTATAGTCGATGCCATCCAGAACCGGAAACTGTGCAAAATGACGGAATGGTGCCAGTATCGGTTGCCGCCAGGCTTCATACGATAAAGCTGTATCTCCAGATGATCGAATGTTGTATAAGCCGTATGACTGCCAATCTATCGCCATCAACGGGCGATAAGCTGAGGCCATACCGCACAGCAGATGGCTCGAATCGTCACATTCGAGCAGAGACTTACGCATCAGATTGACGTGTGCGACATGCAGCTTGGTCCCATCACTAATCACTACCATCTGATTGAAAGGCGACAGAGGTTGCGGCAATACACTGACTGCCCGCTGGTCAAGCATTTTTTCAGCAGCATATGTTGTTCCCACCTGCATGGCCTGTTCATGCAGTCTCCATAAAAACGACACATATGCAACGATAACGACCAAGGCAGCTACTGCATAAACCCGTTTCGCCGGAAAAACAATGCTTAGAATAAGCCCTGTAAGAATGATCGCTGTCAACCATGGATCAATAACGAAAACGAGTGGCAGAGAGAACCGCTGGGTAGAAAACGGTGCCAGCAGCATCAGGCCATAAGCCGTAACCAGATCACCCAGAATATGGATCATAATGCCCAGACATGCTGGTATGAAAAACGCTTGCCAGTGATTGCGCTGCCCGGTAAAAAATCTGGCAAACAGGAGTGCCAGAAGTAATGCCCAGAAAGGCAGCATGATAAGTGAATGGGTCGGTCCTTGGTGCCAATTGAGATAGGTAAGTGTATCGATCAGCCGCAAGACGATATCGATATCTGGAAAAGCAGCCGCCAGGCTGCCTGCCACAATGTATTGCCGTAACAGCAGCTGCCGCGAATGCGCTGGGGCAGCAGCCCTACTCAGCAGTGCACCACTCAGCGTATGCGTGATAGGGTCCATTTTTTTCCACGCATCCTAAAGAACGACTAGAACCAGACAGATGTCGATCAGGGTTGGTCAGGCCGCAGTGAAATTTCCTGCCTGCGCGATACGGTACTCTTTTCAGTATCACGACCATAAATCTTCTGGCCAAACCAGGCAGCTATGGATAAATGACGTTCCAGAAATTGTCGGGTATGACGCGAATTTTCTGATTCATCCCGCATCCAGAAAAAAAACGTCATCAAATAGATAGTCGTCAGCGTACTTTCCTCCAGTGCCCGCCGCATAAACGTAGCATCACGCTGCGCGGCCTCACGTACCCACTGGACGGTACGACTGATACGCATGACAGCAGGAACCTGAATATGAATATGTCCAAATTCCAGCTTGGCCATGATCATTTGTCGGGTTACCTTACGCTGTACAGCCAGAGCACCCAACCAGGTCATGATGAGGTGATGGATGCGCTCAGGCGGGTTCAAATCGAGAAAATCGGCAGATTCAGCTTCCTTCAGCATACGTCCATCGGCACGATCGAACCAGGCGTCGATCAGCTCATCTTTTTCACGAAAGTACTGACGGATATCATCCAGGGAAATAGCCAGTTCAGTCGCTATATCATGCAACCGCACTGCTTCCCAGGATATACGGGCAGCCAGCTCCACTGCAGTATCGATAATCGCATCACGCATCGGATCATTACTTATCGTCATATCGGGCCTCCTTCTTTCTCAAAATAGGAAATACAATGCTTTTCATTGTACATATCTCGCTTGATATACCGTTGTGAACATGCAACTATATGCTCCTTTCATGTTCCAGGTCTGACTTTTCAACAACAAAAGATTCTTAACTACCGATGGGAGAACATCAGCATGAGGCATCCGATCCGATCATTCATTATCTCTGTCTGTGCGAGTATATCAATTGGGTACACTCATCTGGCAATGGCCGACATTGTCAGTGACACCGAAACGATACTCAACTGGGCGGAAAATGCATTTCCTGAATTTTTCCCGGAACACCAGACGACACAAAGCATTGAACCCTGGCTATTCCGATATTATCCACAAACCGATATTTATGCAGGAATTAACACTACTGACTATAACGCATACGTGTTGGGTGGTCCCTTTGGTAACGAACCTGTATTTATAAGTTCTTCAGCAGGCCTTGTGGCAGATATCGCAGGCTCAGGCGGTAATGGCGATATTCCAGCCTGTAATACGGCCAATATTCCGGAAGGATTCGTTTACAGACAAAGCGGAAATGTGATAGAAATCACCACCAACGGTCAATGCATCAAGCTTCCGCGTGATACCAATCTATGTGAACCCCCGGGACAACCTGAGCCCGGTGAGCCGGTTGCCACAGGGATATCGGTACTGACTAAGACCGAGGTGCTTGCCTCAGAATGGCGGGGAGTTCAATCCAGTATCCCCCTCAGTTTTCTCGGAACTCAACCCGGCAGTTCTGCAGTTTGTATTCTGAATACCCCCACAGAAGAACAGATCGATTTGATTATCAATAGTGATATCTGCCTGGATGTGACTGAAGAAATGCAGGAACAACTGGCAGCAATACCCGGTGTCACAGTCACTCCGCCTATCGGACAGGCTACAAAAATGACTGTTACCAGTACCCGTGTTGCAGATTGCCTCCAGACTGATGCGGAAACTATTTATGATATGTATACTAATGAGATCTTGAGGAGTCCAGTTCCTCCCCAAATACCTGATATACCCAATCTACCCGGTCTTTAATCTAAGTTTCAAAAAATAACCCAGGCATGCACGAGTACTATATGCATGCCTGGCTTCAATACTGATTCACCCTATCTTCCGCAATGTCAATATAGGTGGTTGCGACAAGGTAGTGCGTGTCCCGAATAAACCGGCTGCTGTCACACCGACCACACCCACCACAACGCCAATTATTCCTATCCACAGATTGGGCGCATAGGTGATATGTAATGCATATTTACCGATCAGATAACCAAGCACGCTCGCCCCCGCCGCTGCAAAAAAACCTGCCAGCGCTCCCAGAATCGCGAACTCTACCGCCCATGCACGTGCAAGTTGCCGTTTTCGTGCGCCAAGTGTACGAAAAATTGCGGCTTCATAGATTCTTTCATCCTGAGTCGAGGCAATGGCGGCATACATTACGGCAAACCCTGCCAGCAAAGTAAACAAAAACACGAACTCGATCGCACGCGTCACTTGCCCGATCATATTCTGTACACGCTCGATTACACTTGCGACATCGATAATCAGGATATTTGGAAAAATATGTACCAGATCCTGCATGATCTTCGCCTGCTCAGGCGGCAGATAAAAGCTGGTTACATAACTGGCCGGATAGTTATCCAACGTACCAGGACGAACTACTGCAAAAAAATTGACTCGAAATGTATCCCAATCCACCTTACGCAAACTGGTAATCGTAGCTGAAAAATCACCCCCACCCGTATAAAAAGTCAAACGGTCACCCAATCTGAGGCCAAGCGTTTCAGCAAATTCCACTTCCATCGACAATTCGCGTGCGGACGATATTGCATCCGCCTGCCACCAGTGGCCCGCTACGATTTCGTTATCCTGCTGCAAAGTATCCACCCAGGATAAATTGAATTCACGGTTGATCAACTGCTTGGCACGCGGATCAGGGTAATCTTCAAGATCGACCGGTCGGTCATTGATCTTCATCAGTCGGCCGCGCACCATCGGAAACACTTCCGGCCGGGGAATGGCATGTTCATCGAAAAATGCCATCAACCCCTCCTGCTGGTCCGGCTGAATATTTACCAGAAAGCGATTGGGGGCATTCTCTGGCAGACGAGCCTGCCAATCCTGTAATAAATCATTGCGTGTCAGGGTCAGGGTCAGTAATGCCATCAATCCCAACCCCAATGCAGTTGCCTGTACCAGGCTGGCAATCGCTCGTCGCCGTATGTTGGCCAAACCATAACTCCAGGGGCTCGAACCTTGTGGACGGGCCAACAGAAACAGCCTGATCAATAGCAAACCAAACAAGCCAAACAAAACGATCGCCAATAAGAAACCGAACATGATCATGATGCCCAGTTTGAATGATCCTGCTTTCCAAATGAACAATATCGACAACATGGCCAGCCCGAATCCATAACCGGCCAGACTATGCAGATTGGTCAATTCCAGATCACGCCGGATGACGCGCAGTGCTGGTACCTGGCGTAAATTCAAGAGTGGTGGCAGGGAAAAACCCAGTAACAACACCATACCGGTCAGCATCCCTTGTACAGCTGGCAATGCACTCGGTAACGGCAATAAGATTCCGATCAATTCAGCCAGCCAGTGAGAAAGAAACTCCTGGGCCAGTATAGCGAATATACAACCCAACAAACTTGCAGCTAAGCCTAATATCATAAAATAGTACAGATACAAACGCAGTAGATCCGACTCAGTAGCACCCAAGCAGCGCATGACTGCACACCCATCCAAATGGCGATGGATAAAGCGGCGCGTAGCCAACGCCACGGCTGCTGCGGCTACTACCACGCTGGCTAAAGCGGCCAGACTCAGAAATTTACCGGCTCGATCCAATGCTGACCGAATTTCAGGACGTGCGTCCTGAATACCTTCAACACGTTCACCCGGAGCCAACCTATCATCGATCCAATGCCTGAACTCGGCTACTTGCCTCTCGTCACCCGCTACCAAGAGTTGATAGCTGATACGGCTGCCAAGCTGAACAAGCTGAGTTGCAAACAGATCCTCTTCGTTCATCAACAATCTTGGATTCATGCTGACAAACCCAACTGAATGATCCGGCTCACTTGCAACCAACGCCGCTACCATCATTTCCGACGAACCTACCTCGATTGTGTCACCCAATGTGACTTTCAGCCCGGCCATAACCTTCTCATCAATCCAAACCGTTCCAGGCTTGGGAATACCTTGCGCAATCCGAACCGGCCGGATAATCGTATCATCAGTCGGGGGATCAGCCAGCTTCAACACCCCCCGCAGCGGATAACCAGGTGTAATCGCCTTGATACCAGTTAGCAGACTATTGTCCCCGAAACTGACCATACTAGGGAATCTGGTCAGATTGGTAGTACTTAGCCCAAGCCGGCGTGCGTATTCAGCGTAAGCGGGTGGCAAAGGCTTATCGGAAGTTACTAACAGGTCGCCACCCAATAACTGATTGCTTTCACGCACCAAGGCTTTCTGCACTCGGTCAGAAAAGAAGCTGACGGTAGCCACCCCGCTCACAGCGATGATGAGTGCCAAAGTCAGAATATATAACTCTCCCGCACGCCAGTCTCGCAACAGCATACGAAAGGAAAGTCTGATCATATTCATTTCAAGTCAACCTCAGATTAAATAGGACAGAATTCACCGCGAATATATCAGGGCCCAACAGATAATCATCCCGGCGTAAATTCAAGCTATTTAGCAGTCAAACAGCAGGATCAGTCGACGGCCCGGCCGGCCACTAATTTAACAATTCGGGAGCAACGAGCAGAAAGGTGCTCATCATGCGTCACCAAGATAAGTGTAGTCCCCTGCTCCCGATTAATCTCAAACATCAATTCGATGATCTGGGCACCCGTCGCCGCGTCCAGGTTACCGGTCGGCTCGTCTGCAAACAGCATCTTGGGTTGCGTTACAAAAGCTCGTGCAATTGCTACGCGCTGTTGTTCCCCTCCCGAAAGCTGCTTGGGGTAATGTTTGATCCGTTTCTCCAATCCTACCCGTATCAGCCAGGCTTGAGCTGCTTCACGAGCATTGCCAATCCCCGACAATTCCAGTGGCAACATGACGTTCTCCAGTGCAGTAAGCGATGGAAGCAATTGAAACGACTGAAACATGAATCCCAGTAATCTGCTACGCAGCTCAGCACGTTCGTCTTCATCCAATTTAAAGATATCCACGCCATCCAGATAAACCGTGCCTCGAGTCGGTACATCCAGACCCGCCAGTAAACCGAGTAAAGTCGACTTCCCTGAGCCGGAAGCACCCACTACTGCAATCGATTCTCCGGCACCGACTTGTAAATTGATATCCTGCAAAATAATTAACTGGGTTTCTCCTGTATCCACCTCTCTGGTCAAATTGCAAGCTTGTATGATAGGCTGATCATTTATAAGAATCGATTGTTCGGTTGAGAGATGTTTCACCATGAAAAAATTTTTACTCGCCATATTATGTTTGTTCGGTATCTTCCCTTTTAGCTCAGCCTGGTCTGGAACAGGTATTACGGTCATGGTACTGGGAGATAGTTTGTCCACAGGATTTGGACTGCCACCAAAATCCGGGTGGGTGGACCTGCTCGAACAGCGATTACAAGCTCAATCCCCTGACCACAAGGTGATAAACATCAGCATCAGTGGAGAAGTCACCCTGGGCGGCCGTAAACGTATCGAACAAGCACTTAACACCCACCAGCCAGATATCGTTATCATTGCACTTGGAGGAAACGATGGGCTGCGAGGCAATCCAATCCAATCTATTTATGACAATCTGGAAGCAATTATTCTAACCTGCAAACAATATAACGCTGCCCCATTACTGGCTGGCATGCAATTGCCGCCTAATTATGGCACAACTTACACACAAAAGTTTCGTGATATTTACCCTCGCTTGGCGCAGCAGCACCAGTTGCAACTGGTTCCATTCCTGCTGGAAGGTTTCGGTGACCGGCGTGAATTCTTCCAGGCTGACGGCATACATCCCACTATCCAGGCACAGAAAAAAATATTCGAGAATGTCTGGCCAGTACTGGCCCCCATGGTGGAGTCACTGCAAACACTGGTCAGAAATACGGAACCGGGCACGAAAGATGATCCTATACCAACCAATAGTGACATGCCTCAAGAATAATTCCTTGTTCCTGTAAGAAAAACATCAAAACAAGGGCGAGTTCGCATCAAGAGTCGCCAGGAATGCTTGCAGTTCGTCTGCCAAAGGCGCTTCCAGTCGCATCGCCTCACTTGTCACCGGATGCCTGCAGGTAAAGACTGCCGCATGCAAAAACATACGTTTTAGTGTCAGATTTTGCTCATTCTTCATTAGTTGTCGATTCAGTTTGTAATCACCGTACTTGTCGTCACCGACAATAGGAAAGCCGAGGTGCGCCAGATGTACACGGATCTGATGGGTGCGACCGGTTTTCAATTCTGCCTCCAATAGGCTGAAATCTTCCCAGGCTTTTCGCAGAGTAAACAGCGTATGGGCCTGTTGTACCTTATCTTTACCACCTCTACCGGCAGCAATTGCCACACGCCTTTCTCCCCCGGCTGTGAGATATTTACTCAGTGGTAATCTGACGTTTTGTACCGGGTTGCGCCACTTTCCACGAACCAACACCTGATAATGTTTCTGAACGGTTCCTTCACGAATCTGCCTATGTAAATCCAGCAATGCCTGTCGTTTCCTGGCCAATAGCAGTACGCCTGAAGTTTCCCGGTCAAGCCGGTGTACCAATTCCAGAAACTTCCAGTCCGGATGCCGTATACGTAACCGCTCAATGACACCATGGCTAATACCACTGCCACCGTGTACCGCAATCCCCGCCGGCTTGTTGATCACCAGTAAACTTTCGTCCTGATAAAGGATATCGAATCGCTCCGATAAATTTCCCACTTTCCTGGATTCCCCCTTTTTTGGCCTGCTGACCGGGGGAATACGCACCTTGTCGCCATACTGTAATCGGTAACAAGCATCGATCCGTTTACTGTTAACACGCACCTGCCCACTACGAAGAAGTTGGTAAATGTGACTTTTCGGAACACCTTTAAGCAATTTGAAAAGAAAATTATCGATGCGCTGGGTTTCTGCTGCATCATCAATATATTCCACCATGACACGTTCTGGCATAATATCTGGCATAATTGCTTTACTGAATACCCCGCTTTTACCTATACTTTTCACACTCGGATTCCTATAGATCTGTTTTTCATGACACGATTGCACCGTCGATTAATGTTGTGGACCTGAAATTTTGATTTTCAAATGCTGGAAGAAGCCAGTTTTTGTCTGGTTAATGTCGCTCACCACATATAAAGTAGCGATAGTAATTAATTTACGCGCTCAAAGCACACATAGATTCAAGTTCCTGGTTCTCCATACTCCAGCACACAGGGTAACCATCCTTACAGTCCTGTGTCGTCCGAATTCTCTCGACCCTGTTAACCTGAGAGTTAAGACACCGGGTGGCAATTGTCAATTGGTCAACTTCAAGGGATACCAATGTCTAATATCCGCATCGTGACCCAATGATCCGAATAACAAACGCACATATGCGAAAGTCATTAGGATGCCACGCTGACAGTGAACGAAAGGTCTACCCGTGAACCGAGCGCGGGAGGCACTAAATGAAACGTATGTTATTCAATGCGACCCAACCGGAAGAGTTGCGAGTCGCTATTGTAGATGGGCAAAAGCTCATCGATCTCGATATCGAAACCATAGGCAAAGAACAACGTAAAAGTAATATCTATAAAGCAGCGATTACCCGCCTGGAGCCCAGCCTGGAAGCCGCCTTCGTCGATTACGGTGCAGGTCGCCATGGGTTCTTACCTTATAAGGAAATCGCCCCGACTTGTTTTAATGGCAATACCGATTCATCCAGCCATCGTATTTCCGAACTGTTACGTGAAGGCCAGGAACTGATTGTACAAGTCGATAAAGATGAACGCGGCAATAAAGGTGCTGCGCTAACGACGTATATTTCGCTGGCAGGCCGTTATCTGGTACTCATGCCCAATAATCCTCAGGGAGGAGGCATTTCACGGCGTATCAGCGCAGAAGAGCGAGCAGAGTTACGGGAAATCATTGCTAACCTCCAGGTCCCCGAGGGCATGAGTATCATTGCGCGTACGGCCGGTATCGGTCGGAGCGAAGAAGAGTTGCAATGGGATCTGAATTACCTGGTACAGCTTTGGCGAGCGATCGAAGAAGCCGCAATTAACCAGAGCGGAGTTTTTCTGATTTATCAGGAAAGCAGCCTTGTGATCCGCGCCATCCGTGACTATTTTCATGCAGAAATCGGTGAAATCCTGATCGATAATCCCGAAATATTCGAACAGGCTTATCAGTTCATGGCGCATGTCATGCCGGCTAATGTTGACCGGTTAAAGCTTTATCAGGACGATGTTCCCTTATTTTCCCGCTTCCAGATCGAGCATCAGATTGAAACGGCCTACTCCCGTCAGGTTACACTACCCTCAGGTGGATCAGTTGTTATTGACCATACTGAGGCACTGGTTTCGATCGACGTTAATTCGGCCCGCGCCATACGTGGTTCAGACATTGAAACCACTGCACTCAATACGAATCTCGAAGCTGCCGATGAAATCGCCCGACAACTGCGTTTACGTGACCTTGGTGGCCTGGTCGTCATCGATTTTATCGATATGGAAGTTACTCGTAACCAGCGGGAAGTAGAATCCAGTTTACTAAAAGCACTACGTCTGGACCGAGCGCGCGTTCAGGTTGGTAAAATTTCACGTTTCGGACTGCTTGAACTGTCTCGTCAACGCTTACGCCCTTCCCTGGGAGAAGGAAACTACATCCCTTGTCCCCGTTGCCACGGTACCGGCCATATTCGAGGAACAGACTCTTCTGCCCTGCATATTCTCAGAATTATCCAGGAAGAAGCAATGAAAGAACACACCAGTCTGCTACAGGTACAGTTGCCAGTCGATGTCGCAACCTTTCTGCTGAATGAAAAACGTTCGGAAATACACCGGCTCGAAGCACGTCTGAAGGTGGGAATCATCCTGGTTCCCAACATCCACATGGAAACACCCAACTACACGATTACCCGGTTACGCCACGAAGACATCAAGTCGGCAGAGCTGCCTGCAAGTTATGAAATGGTAGAAAAAATTTCCGATGAAATCATGCTGCCATCCACCTCCCAGGAAGTCAAAGCAACCCGTCCCAAAGCTGCCGTGACAGGCATTAAACCCGACCAGCCGGCTCCGATCCGTGAGGAAAAACCACGCGAACAGCTCTCATTTCTCGACAAATTTTTCAGCCTGTTCAGACCAGCCAGCAACAGGGTAGAATCAGAGCCAATTCTGGAACAGATACAGGAAAAAGCTGCACGTACCGAACGTGGACGAAGTCGGCGTGACCGTAATCGCAATAAACGTAGCAAAGCTACACTAGCCAGTGAAGTGTCCAGACAAACCAGCAGTTCGATATCCATGAGCGAATCGCTACCAGAAACGGGCAGCATCATGCTTAATGAACGCAGCACTGATCATCCTGACGGTAGCAATAATGCCAAGGATCGGAGTAATCATCGGCAAGCTGGTCGGAATAATCAATCACGTGACCTGCAAAGTGAAGATTCATTGACAGACCTGGAACCCACCGGAGAAGGAGCTATTTTAACTGCTGATCCGGCTGATGAAAAAAACGGGGAAAGACGGGGACGTTCACGTCGCCGCCGCGGAGGATTACATCGCGACCGTACAGAACGTGCGCGTTCCAGTAAATCAACTGAGCTGAGTGCTGAACCCAGTGAAATCACACCGGCTGAGGATAGCAATACCACTGAAGCAGTAGTACCATCTACTTCCATCGTCGACATCAAGGATCCTACTCCGGCAGCGGCTTTGGTTGATAAGGTAACCATTCCATCAACGGATCTGTCCGAAAATTTCACACCTGCGTCACCGGCAAGTATCATTATTGCAGACCAGACACCGCTATCTGCTGATAGTAAACAAATCGATACTGAACTGGAATCCGCGTCTCAATCTACTCATCCGCCTCATAAGGCAATCGAGTTACCAGATCTCACTCAAAGCGGTCTGATCATGGTTGAAACATCACCAGACAAGGTATCCGACACGCCGGAAGAAATGCTATCTCCGCCCAAAAGGCCACGTAGCAAGCCTAATAACAGTGCAATGGAAGCAGTCGATCCAGAACCGCTGATACAGGTAGAAACCAAAAATTGATGTAAAATCAAGATACGGTTTCATAACTGGAACAGGCGCACATATGAATCATAACCCTATGAACAACCGAATCATAACCCTATGAACAACCTCGTGTGCGCCCTGTTTGACATGAATCTATCCCTTCTTCTCCTACGAATACTGCTGGAAGGCCGTATCGGGCTGGACAAAGGATATGGATATTTCCGTCACAACTTTCCTCGAGGGTGATGCCGGGCATGTAGCTGCTTAAGCCGTTCACGCGCAACATGCGTATAAATCTGCGTGGTGGAAATATCAGTATGGCCAAGTAATAGCTGTACCACCCGTAAATCAGCACCATGATTGAGTAAATGAGTGGCAAAAGCATGGCGTAGCGTATGAGGCGATAGCAATTTAACGATCCCCGCCTGCTGTGCATGACGTTTAATCAGATACCAGAATGCCTGACGAGTCATGGCGTCTCCCCGCGTGGTGACAAACAGCATACTACTATGTTTACCGGCAAGGATTGAAGATCTGGCCTGCTTTGTATATAAATCGAGCCAGTGCAGCGCCTCGTCACCAA
Source organism: Nitrosomonas sp. (assembly GCA_039794425.1). Classification (GTDB taxonomy): domain Bacteria; phylum Pseudomonadota; class Gammaproteobacteria; order Burkholderiales; family Nitrosomonadaceae; genus Nitrosomonas. The sequence goes on from JBDIVK010000003.1 coordinate 49,736, forward strand.
GAGGAATCAGACGTTCCTTGCTCCCCTTACCCAGAATACGCACGACGGCCATATCCAGACGTACTTGGGAAATTTTCAAACTAACCAGTTCGGAAACGCGTAAGCCCGTAGCATACAGCATTTCCAGCATGGCGCGATCACGCAAACCAAGTGATTGTCGGACATCCGGAGCGGCCAGCAACGCTTCCACTTCCGCTTCAGTCAGGCTGATGGGTAAGTAACGGGAAATCTTTGGGCTATCGATATTTTCCGTAGGATCCACATAGATTTTTCCCTGGCGCAGCAAAAACTGGTAGAACCGTTTCATACAAGACAGCGCTCTACCGGTTGTACTTGCTTTCATTCCCTGCGCAATTCTCCCGGACAGAAATGCGAGCAAATCAGCTTGTGTAGCACTACTCAAAAACCCATCCGCCCGTTGTTGCTGAATCAACCATTTACCCAATTGCATCAAATCAGTTCGGTAACTGGCCAGTGTGTTACGCGACAGCCCATCCTCCAGCCATAAAGTATCCGTAAACTCATCCAGTAATCTGGTATTAACTTCAGGTGCACTGCTCATGTGTCAGTAACCAACGTTTAATTGCTAAGGGCATACCGTCGCTGGCATGCATGAATCCACCCAGTTTCCCATTCTTGGCGATAACACGATGACAGGGAATTACGATAGGCAGACGATTTGCACCACAAGCCTGACCCACCGCGCGTGGGGCGGAATGCAGTGCTTGAGCAATTTCACCGTAACTGCATGTTGAACCGGGTGGTATCGTCTGAATACACTCCCAAACTCTCTGTTGGTGTAGTGTGCCCCCGATATGGGTAGATAAATCGAATACGAACTTTGGATCCTGTAAATAAGCCAGCAATTGCCGGCATACTTCTTGGGCAAATACACTCGTCGGTGCAAGTGTAGGAGTATGCAGTGGAAGGTAATCGATATCGGTCAACCATTCTTCCTCGATACATATTCCCAGTACAGCAAAAGGTGTAGCCAGCTTTGCCTGATAATTCCGGCCAGGAACGATTGATGACATTTCATTATTACCTACCGGTTTTTTGGCTAAGGATTTCATTTACTCAAAAACCTGTATTAACCACTTAAATAATCAAAGCTCCTGATTCAGCCACGATTCAGTATGATTTCCAGTACAAATTTGCTGCCGATATACGCAAGAAGAAGGACAATAAATCCAGTTAACATCCAGCGGATAGCTGTGCGGCCACGCCATCCATATAGATATCTGCCCGCAAGTAATGCAGCAAATATCCCCCAGGAAATGAAACCGAATAATGTTTTATGAGTAAAAGGTACTGATTGACCAAATAATTCCTGTGAAAACACCACACCACTGAACAGTGTAAAACTAAGTAGAATAAACCCGGTCCAGACAAGACGAAAAAGCATCTTTTCCATGACCAAAAGAGGGGGCAATTGAGTAAAGATTGATGATACGGCAGAGTGGTGTAAACGGCGTTCCAGTACCATCATCAGCAGCGCATGTAAGGCGGCAATTGTAAAAAGACTGTAAGCCAGCATAGCTCCCAGCAAATGCATCTTGAAAACTGGCAATTCGGTATGCGTCAGCGGATGAATAGAGGGTAATATCAGCGGCATCAATACTGCTATCGCTGCTGTCACCGAAATGGGTGCAATAAGATTCTGCAAGCCTTGCAGGGAAACAAGAAACCCTGATACCCAGTAAATCAAAGCAGTCAGCCAAACAATAGATGAAATGGCGTTTCCGACTCCAAAACTCAGGGCACCATTCATGAATATGGAATGATAAAGCACCCAACCATGAACCACCAGCGGAGCCAGTATGATAAATTGCCGTAGCCCTACACTTGGCGTCCTATCAGCAGTATCCGACTGTATTGTGGATTTATACCTGCTACCCCGCCAGGCGTACCATCCGGCGAACCCGTAAAGCAAAGAAGCGCTAAGATAAGTTAAAATACTGGACATTAGCAAGTAATCGAATCAGTTGGCGAAGATATAATCAGTCTACCCTGCGCTTGGATAAACTTGAAGCTATTTCAGTTCATATTCTATAAAGTTTGACGAAAAGCGTCACCATCGGCCCGACGATACGATTTTTACCAGGAGTATACATGTTTGACAATTTAACCGAACGACTTTCCGGCGTCATCAAAACCTTACGTGGTGAGGCACGTCTGACCGAGAACAACATTCAGGAAGCATTACGCGAAGTACGTATGGCTCTGCTCGAAGCGGATGTTGCCCTGCCGGTTATCAAGACATTTATCGAGCAAGTCAAGCAAAGGGCCATCGGCCATGAAGTCATGGACAGCCTTTCTCCGGGACAAGCACTGATTGGCATCGTACATCAGGAATTGATTGCCATTATGGGCGGAGAAAAGGCAGATCTGAGCCTGAATGTCGCACCACCCGCCGTCATTTTGATGGCAGGGCTTCAGGGTGCGGGAAAAACCACCAGCAGTGGTAAATTAGCCAAATGGCTGATGGAAGAAAAGAAAAAAAAGGTCTTGCTGGTATCCTGTGATATTTATCGCCCGGCTGCGATCGATCAATTGGCACTTTTGGCAGAGCAAACGGGAGCTGAATTTTTCCCGGTACAGACTGGCCAGCAACCGGCCGAAATCTGTACACGAGCATTGGATTATGCACGTAAACATCATCATGATGTGATCATTGTCGATACAGCCGGGCGATTGGGTATCGACGAAGCCATGATGCAAGAGATCAGCCAGCTGGAACGATTACTAAAACCGGTCGAGACCCTGTTTGTCGTCGATGCCATGCAGGGACAGGACGCAGTCAATACCGCTAAAGCCTTTGCCGAAGCCCTGTCACTGACCGGTGTAATCCTCACGAAACTCGATGGAGATGCACGTGGTGGAGCAGCACTGTCTGTCAAGCATGTCACCGGTAAGCCCATCAAGTTTGCCGGCATTGCCGAAAAACTCAATGGTCTGGAACCATTTCATCCGGAACGCATGGCTTCGCGCATCCTGGGAATGGGTGATGTACTCGGGCTGATCGAAGAAGCACAACGTACCTCGGACCAGAAAGAAGCCGAGCGCCTGATGAAGAAAATGAAATCAGGTAAAGGTTTCGACCTCAACGATTTCAAGCAACAATTTCAGCAGATGAAAAAAATGGGTGGAGTCAGCGCTATGCTGGAAAAACTGCCACATCAATTGAGTCAGGCTGCACAAAACATGAACGTGGACGAAAAGATCATCCATCGCACCGAAGGCATCATTAATGCTATGACACCTCAGGAACGAGTCAAGCCGGAAATCATCAAGGCATCCCGTAAACGCCGCATCGCAGCTGGTTCCGGCGTCTCAGTGCAGGAAGTCAATCGTCTACTGTCACAATTCGAACAAACGCGCAAGATGATGAAAATGATGAATAAAGGTGGTATGTCGAAAATGCTGCGCGCAGTCAAAGGAATGTTACCGCAAATGCGCTGAGTATCCCCAAAGGTGTGGCCAGATCAAAGTGAGGTAACGCTTATTGAACATCATCACTTCTTCCGATTCCTATAACTTGATCACCAGGCTTGACTTTCCTCATGTCGAACCAGCCTGCATTCATCTCGAGCGCATATTTTGCCGCCTTGGCAGAACGATGTGACGTAAGTGTATTAGGTACCATATCGGCAATATTGATAATCACACCTGCCTCATCCAGAAAAGCGACACTCAAAGGAATATGGGTGTTCTGCATCCACATACTGTAGATATTAGCGACAGGAAAAACGAAGAGCATGCCGCTGTTTTCGGGCAGATATGTACGGTGCATGAGCCCTGTCGCACGTGTGGAAAGCGTATTCGCCACTTCGGCTGAAATTGTATGATTAGCAATACTGAGTTCGATAACCGGCAACGATCCACTTTCAGCGCTGACCTCGTGCGACAATAGTTGGCCAAAAATAAACAGCACGGCAGACAGATGTTTCAGCACTTACCGGTGCTCCCGAATCCCTGTTCTCCACGTTGGGTCGGACAGAAATTCTCTACGATATTGAAGCTCGCCTGTACCACAGGAACAATCACTAACTGCGCAATTCGCTCCAATGGGTTCAGCGTGAAACTGGTCTGCCCACGATTCCAGCAGGAAACCAGGATTTGTCCCTGATAGTCCGAGTCGATCAACCCCACTAGATTTCCAAGCACAATCCCGTGTTTATGCCCCAGGCCGGAACGCGGTAGTACCATGGCAGCAAACCCAGGATCAGCCAAATGAATCGCAATGCCTGATGGAATCAGACAGGTTTCCCCCGGCTGGATTTCTATCTTTTCATCAATGCACGCACGTAGATCAAGTCCCGCTGAACCGGATGTAGCATAGCCAGGAAGACAATCTTTCAAACGTAGATCAAGTAATTTAATGTCGATATTCATATACTTCAATCGTTATTCTTCGTATATTTATCATACAAGCGAGCGATATGAGCCATTACCAGGCGGGCTTGTATTTCCTTACTCGCTTTCGGCAAATGATGTACACCTTCATCATCCAATAAAATCAGGGTATTATCATCTGACCCGACCGCTTCACGGGAATCATTTGCAACGATCAACGGCAGCTTTTTCTTTTTCCGTTTCACTTCTGCATGTTGCTCGATTGCCTCCGTTTCTGCTGCAAACCCTACGCAAAACGGCGCGTTGGGTAAACCCGTTACGTACTGCAAGATATCAGGATTAGGAACCAGCGTTAATGTCATATCGGTATTCGCCTTTTTAAGCTTGTACTGATATTGCTCCTGGAAACGATAGTCGGCCACTGCCGCCACACTGATAAAAATGTCATTGCTGATTACCTCACCTTTCACAGCAGCAAACATTTCATCGGCACTGACGACACGGATAAGTTTATGTACAGTCGGAAACGACATACAAATCGGACCGCATATCAGTGTTACCTGTGCCCCGGCAGCCAAGGCCGCCTGCGCAATTGCCATTCCCATCTTCCCGGAACTTAGATTGGTCAATCCTCTGACAGCATCTAGCGCCTCGAAGGTCGGTCCGGCTGTAATCAACACTCGTTTACCATCCAGGTATTTGGGTTGAAAAAAATAGCGGATTGCTTCCAGTAATTCCTCTGCTTCCAGCATGCGCCCTGTACCTATTTCTCCACAAGCCTGAAAACCGCTGGCTGGCCCCAATACTGCAATATTATCCTGTCGTAAAGTAACCAGATTACGCTGAGTCGCGGCATTTTCCCACATCTGTAGATTCATGGCAGGTGCTACCAGCAACGGGCAATTTCGTGCCAGACAAAGTGTCGACAACAAATCATCAGCCAAACCATGGACAAGTTTGGCGATAAAGTTGGCGCTTGCCGGTGCAATCAGAATCGCGTCCACTTCCCGGGAAAGATTGATATGTGCCATATTGTTCGGTACATCAACATCCCAGAGGTGAGTAAATACCTTTTTACCGGTTAATCCCTGAAATGTGGCCGCACCGACAAATCGGCTTGCCGAATCGGTCATTACAACCTGCACCTCTACGCCTTCCTGTATCAGGAGCCGGACCAATTCTGCAGCCTTATAAGCAGCAATACCACCCGTTACACCCAATAATAAGCGTTTCCCTGCAAGCGGATAAGCTGAAGTCATTTTTATCCCGTTATAAATATCTATATTCAATCAGTTACATAAAAAGAGGAAACATCAACTGAAGTAACTATTCATTTTTATCAGAAATCGCCGTTCCAATAACATTTCAAAATACTGAAAAAGATTTTTAAAGGATTCCAATATGGCAATTTCTGACTGGCCAGAATCAGAACGTCCGCGCGAGAAACTGATCGAAAAAGGTGCTGTGGCACTCTCCGATGCGGAACTGCTTGCCATCTTTTTGCGTACCGGTGTCACTGGAAAAAACGCAGTAGAATTAGCCCGTGAGCTCTTGATGCACTTCGGTAGCCTGACAAAATTGTGCGCCGCAGATTTGCCTACTTTCTGCCAGTTGCCGGGAATGGGACCCGCGAAATTTGCACAGCTGCAGGCTGTCATGGAAATAGCCCGGCGTGCATTAACCGAGGAGCTCAAAAGCGGCGATATCATGGATTCTCCGCAATCTGTACGTAATTACCTTCGTCTGAGTCTAAGAGGAAAACCATATGAAGTTTTTGTTGGTATCTTTCTGGATACCAGACACCGAACCATTATCGCTGAGGAATTATTCCGCGGTACACTCACCCAAGCCAGTGTATATCCACGTGAAATTGTCAAACGCGCCCTCTTTCACAATGCAGCGGCCATGATTTTCGCACATAATCACCCATCTGGTGTAGCTGAACCCAGCCAAGCAGATGAAACACTGACACAATCCCTTAAGCAGGCACTTGCACTGATAGACGTACGAGTACTGGACCACTTTGTTATTGGCAGCGGTGAAGTCGTATCATTCGCAGAACGTGGCCTGATTTGAATTGAAAAACCATTCCAAATCAGACTATAATGTTAAGCTTTAGTATTCAGTCACAGGAGTATGTACATGGCCCGAGTGTGTCAAGTTACAGGTAAGCGGCCTATGAGTGGCCATTATGTTTCTCATGCAAACAACAAAACCAAACGTCGCTTTCTACCCAATCTTCAATCGCGTCGCTTCTGGCTGGAAAGTGAAAACCGCTGGATACAGTTACGCCTTACTAATGCTGCATTACGTACCATTGATAAAAAAGGTATTGATTCAGTATTAGCTGAGATGCGTGCTCGTGGAGAGCATATCTGATTAACATACTCTTTTTGAGTTGAATCGAAACTGGCCGGGCTATTGTCAAATTTTCATGGTTTAATCTTCATCTGCATGACGACTACCCTCAGTTTTAATTAAAGAGCAAGAATTACAGGCTTAAAGAAAGGCATACCTATGCGTGAGAAAATAAAATTAGAATCTTCGGCAGGAACAGGTCATTTTTATACAACGACCAAAAATAAGCGGGCAAATCCGGAAAAGCTGGAAATCAAAAAGTTTGACCCAGTAGTAAGAAAACACGTTACCTATAAAGAAACGAAACTGAAATGATAAAAAAATAAGCTGGTAAAACTAGCTAGAGTGCGGATAAAAAACCCGCTGATTAGGCGGGCTTTTTTATCATCTTTTTATCATCAAGAGATAGAGATGATTACGCATAACATCGTAATCTGCGGGAGAAATTCTCCAGCAATTCAATACCACTCTCTTCTGCACGGTGACACCAATCTTCCAGTTGTTTGAGTAGTTCATCTTTGGTTGCCGCGGAACGCTCCCATATCATCGAGAGTTCTTCCCTCATGTGATAAAGCTTATCCAACATGTGTGCATGGCTTAATACTTGAATCAGTTTAGTACGTTCCTCCTCCCGCAGAGTCTTAGCATCGGCCAAGATCCAACTTCTTAGAGTGAGGCCATCAATACCATGCTCTGCAGCAACTTTTTGTAAATGTACCAGCTCTTTCTTGAACGCAACCTTCAATGACTTGGTATATTTTGCAAGTACCTCATATCTATGAGAAATTACAGCCTGTAACGTCTCAAAATCACAGTGGGTTTTGGTTTTATTCAGTTGGAGCTTAGGTGCAACCTTTTTGACCTGTGCCAGCCCCATCATTTCCAAAATTCGGATATACATCCAACCAATGTCGAACTCAAACCACTTATTAGACAGTCTGGCGGAAGTCGGGTAAGCATGGTGGTTATTATGCAACTCTTCCCCACCGATTAATATTCCCCATGGAACGATATTACGACTCGCATCCTCTGACCGAAAATTACGATATCCCCAATAGTGACCGACACCATTGATAATGCCGGCTGCCATCACTGGTGTCCACATCATTTGGACTGCCCAGATTGTCAACCCAATTGGTCCAAACAGCACGACATTGATAATCAGCATTGATGCGATACCCATTACACTATGCTTACTATATACGTGACGTTCCAGCCAGTCATCAGGCGTACCGTGCCCATAACGATCCAGTGTTTCCTTATTCTTGGCTTCGATCTTATAGAGCTCAGCTCCCTCGCCCAACACTTTTTTGATTCCGAAGATTTGAGGGCTATGGGGATCATCTACAGTCTCACATTTAGCATGATGTTTCCGATGAATCGCTGCCCATTCTTTAGTAACCATCCCGGTCGTCAGCCATAGCCAGAAACGAAAAAAATGGCTGGGTATGGGGTGCAGATCCAATGCCCTATGGGCCTGATGGCGATGCAGAAAAATGGTAATACTAGCAATCGTGATATGGGTAAGAACCAGGGCCGTAAGAATGTATCCCCACCACGGCAAATCGATCAAACCGGTCAATAATACCGATGCAATGTCCATATTGATTAAAATCCTCCTCTGTCATTCAATACTACAACGGATTCAATCTAAAGAGATATAGACCATTAGTCAAGAAATTTCATATTATTTTTATGAATTACTGAGCGAAATTTTTTTAACTCTGATTCTGCTGTCGAACTGTATAAAAATCAATGTGCTTGATCCCAATTCCTTCCCACACCAATTTCAACTTGCAGTGGCACATCCAATTTGAGAACATTTCCCATTAATCTAGGCAGATTCTCTTTTACTCTGGGTAATTCACTCTCGATTACCTCCAGTACTAACTCATCATGGACTTGCATAATAAGCTTACTTTGGAGTTGTGCCTCTACTAACCACCCATGCACAGCGATCATAGCCAGTTTGATGATGTCAGCTGCAGTACCCTGCATCGGTGCATTGATCGCCGCCCGTTCTGCCCCCATCCGGCGGTTATGTTGACTGCTGCGAATATCTGATAACTGTAATCTGCGTCCCAGTACGGTTTCAACATATCCATCCTGTTTGGCTTGCTCTCTTGTGCGCTGCATGTAATCAGCCACTCCCGGATAACGGGTGAAATAACGATCAATGAAGGTACGCGCAGCGCTGCGGTCAATTCCCAATTGTGAAGCCAGTCCGAATTCAGACATGCCATAGATCAGACCAAAATTAATCACCTTGGCATAACGGCGTTGCTCCGGGTTGACCTGTTCGACAGATACACCAAACACCTCAGCAGCAGTAACACGATGAATATCTCGTCCCTCGGAAAACGCCTGTATCAATCCGGCGTCCTGGGAAATATGTGCCATGATCCGCAGTTCGATCTGAGAATAATCAGCAGAAACAATACACCAGCCATCAGGTGCAATGAAGGCTTCACGAATACGCCTGCCCTCCAGTGTACGTATCGGAATATTCTGCAGATTGGGATCATTACTTGCCAGACGACCTGTTACCGCCACTGCCTGAGCGTAATGAGTATGTATTCGTCCGGTGTGTTTATTCACCATCTGGGGTAACTTATCCGTATAAGTCGACTTAAGTTTGGCCAGTCCCCGATAGTCCAGCAAAACCTTGGGTAAAGGATAATCCAATGCAAGTCGTTGCAATACTTCTTCATCCGTAGAAGGTGCACCTTTGGGTGTTTTCTTGATAACTGGCAATTTATGCTGTCCGAACAGAATATCCTGTATTTGCCTGGTCGAGTTCAAGTTAAAGGGCTGGCCAGCCAGGGTATGCGCCTGCTGCTCCAGTACTTCCAATTGCTGTGCCAGTTCACGACTATGTGCCTGCAGCAGATCGATATCCAGTAAAACGCCATTACGCTCGATATGAAACAAAACATTCAGCAATGGCATTTCGATTTGCTGATAAATATACTCAAGACGTCTATCTTCGCTAAGTAGCGGGTATAAAAACTGGTGCAAGCGCAAGGCGATATCGGCATCTTCAGCTGCATAACGCCCCGCTTGATCAATTGCCACCTGGGCAAATCCAATACGTTTTGTACCTTTTCCGGTCACCTCATCGTAGCTGATTGTCTGCACACCCAAATGTCGTCCAGCCAGGCTGTCCAAATCATGCGACTGATGAGACTCCAGTACGTAAGACTGCAGTAGCGTATCATGCGCAATACCATGCAATATAACGCCATGATTAGCGAGTACATGTTTATCGTATTTCAGATTTTGTCCGACTTTATATCTGTCAGGGCTTTCCAACCAGGATCTCAATCGTTCCAGCACTGATTGACAATCCAGCTGCTGTGGAACATCTTGGTAACAATGGGCAAGCGGTAGATACGCAGCCTGGCCAGGCTTCGTACAAAACGATAGACCAACGAGCTTTGCCTCCATCGGATTCAAGCTGGTCGTTTCAGTATCGATCGAAACCAACTCAGCACTTTCGCATTGTGCCAACCATTCGTCCAACTGTGATTCAGTCAGAATCACCTGATAATCCAGCGGAAGATCGGTATTTGCTGCATGATTGTCAGGTGGGCCATCCGTCGCTTTACCCGGCTCATCTGCTCTGGATTGTCGCAATGGTTCCAACTCACGTAACCAGCTTCTAAACTCGAGATGTTCGTAAAGAGGAACCAATTTAGCAATATCCGGGGGGAGTGTTACCAAATCCGGCCACTCGATAGTAAGCGGCACATCACATTTAATCGTCAGCAATTCTCTGGAAATCTTCAACCAATCCAGTGCCTTACGCAAATTCTCACCGACCACTCCACCTATCTCATCAGCATGTGCAATCAGGTTATCCAAAGTACCGTATTGATTCAGCCATTTAACTGCAGTCTTTGGACCAACCTTTTCGACCCCAGGCACATTATCTACACTGTCTCCTACCAGTGCCAGAAAATCGATGATTCGCTCAGGCGTAACACCGAATTTACTCAGTACACTTGATTCATCCAACGATTCGTTAGTCATAGTATTGACCAATTGGATCCGTGGACCCACCAGCTGTGCGATATCCTTGTCACCAGTAGATATGATGCACTGCATTTGCTCACTGACCGCCTGTCTCGCCAGTGTACCGATTACATCGTCGGCTTCAACCCCCTCTTCCATCAGTAGCGGCCAACCCATTGCCCGGATACATTCATGCAGAGGAGATATCTGCTTGGATAAATCTGCAGGCATCGGCGGACGATGGGCTTTATATTGTGGATAGATAGCCTCCCGGAATGTTTTACCTTTTGCGTCAAACACACACGCGCTATAATCAGGCCGATATTCCTTGTGCAAGCGACGTAGCATATTCAGCACGCCATAAATTGCGCCAGTGGGTTCGTTTAGGCGATTACGCAAATCGGGCAGGGCGTGAAAAGCGCGATACAAATAGGAAGAGCCGTCAACCAGCAAAAGTATTTTCATCAAAAAGGACCTCTATGAGCTTGCAAGCTAAATTGGCCAGTGCCCTGACCCTGGACAAACCCTGGTCAGCCAGGGAATCATGGCGAGTATTTGGAATTGTGGCTGAATTCGTCGAAGGAACGGAACGACTTGAATGTATCCAACCTGCCATCAGTATCTTCGGCAGTGCCAGAACCCACCCCGATCACCCGCATTATAAATTAACCGAAGCCATTGCAAGGCAATTGTCGGATGCTGGATTTTCTGTCATATCGGGCGGTGGTCCAGGTATTATGGAAGCTGCCAATAAAGGTGCTTTTTTTGGTAAGTCCCCCAGTGTGGGGCTAAATATTCAGCTGCCACACGAACAACACCGTAATGTCTATCAGGATATCAGCCAAACTTTCCGCCACTTCTTTGCACGTAAATACATGTTCGTCAAATTTGCAACCGCCTATGTCGTCATGCCAGGTGGATTCGGTACACTCGACGAGCTAATGGAGGCACTGACCCTGGTACAAACCGGTAAAACCCGCAAGATGCCGATTATTCTGGTTTGCTCGGACTTCTGGGAGGGGTTAATCGACTGGTTCCGTCAAATCCTTGTCAAGGAAAATTTTATTTCACCAGAAGATATGGATCTCATCCAGATTGTTGATGAGCCTGCTCAAGTGGTTGACACTATTTTCCGTTACTACGAAACTTCAGGGTTTGAACCTTCAGTAGCAGAACGTAACATACAACTCAATCTTTAGTATGTATACCGCTCCCGTTTCACCAGATATTTCCAAGATTTTCCATCTACCCAGGAGTCTCAGCATGAGATCAATAACTATCTCTCTTTTTCTTGGTAATCTGGTCTGGGCGACCCCATTAGTACTGGCACAATCCAACCAGCAGCCCGAGGATCTGGTGCCATTACCTGACTTTCAGGAACCACTCACCGAAGAGGAAGATGTTCCACTCCCCGATCTGGGGCTCGACCCGTCCCTGGAGCCGGAAATCACGATCCGTGAGGGTGACGACAGGACTATCGAGGAATATCGCGTCAATGGCCAACTTTACATGATCAAGATCATTCCACGAATCGGCAAACCCTATTATCTCATTAATCGACGTAGTGCTGTCGGTGTACCCCATCGGGGAGACATGGAGTCTGGTGTAAGCGTTCCGATGTGGGAAATTTACCGCTTCTGATTGGGCTCACGAAATCCAAACGAACGATTGCTCAAACCGACCCATCATCCGTAATTGTCCCAACGATTCTCCTAACGTTTCATTCATGTCTGTTTTTACTCCGGTCTCCGAAGCGCAGCTTGCTACCTGGCTACACAATTATTCACTTGGCACACTGACTGATCTACAAGGTATTTCCTCTGGTATCGAAAATACCAATTACTTGGTCACGACGACACAAGGAAAATACATTCTTACGTTATTTGAGAAGCTCATTGACACAGAATTGCCTTTTTATCTTAATCTCATGGCCCACCTTTCCGATCATGGTATCCCTTGTCCCAAACCCATTGCGTCACGCAATCATGCCTTTCTGAGCCGATTAAATGGTAAGCCTGCCTGTATGGTAACTTTCCTGCCAGGCAAATCCCTGATCCATACAGAAGAAAAGCACTGTGCGCAAGTCGGAATGATGCTAGCCAGAATGCACCTGGCAGGCCTGTCCTATACCGGTAAAAATGAGAATCCACGTGGACTGAATTGGTGGCAGACTGCAGCTCAGGCAATCATGCCTTTTATCACGCGTGGAGAACAGCAGTTGCTTGACGAAGAACTGCACTACCAAATTTCACAACGAATGAGGAAGCTGCCACGTGGCATTATTCACGCTGATCTATTCCGGGATAATGTTCTGTTTACATCCACCGGTATCGGTGGCATCATCGATTTCTATTTCGCTTGTAATGATACTTTGCTATACGATCTAGCCATTACGGTAAATGACTGGTGTATGGTTGCGGATAATAAACTGGACGAAGCGCGTACCCATGCGCTCATTGCAGCCTACCACAGTATCCGCCCGCTAAATGTGGACGAGTATCTGGCTTGGCCGACAATGTTACGTGCAGGTGCATTACGTTTCTGGATATCACGCTTGTACGATTATCATTTACCCCGTCCGGGTGAATTAACACATAAAAAAGATCCGGCACACTTCAGAAAAATTTTGGAGTATCACCTGACTCATCCAAGTGTGTTACCGCATCTCTAGCTTTGAGACCGAATAATATATCAGATGCTGTAGAAACCCAATTTGGGTTTCCGGATACTCTGTTTACCAGTTCGCCTTTTCAACGATAAAAATTCTGGCGAGCAACCGTTCTAAATTATTGGAGGAAAAATGATGGAAGCGCGATACGTACGCGGCAAACAGGGGTTACAGTGGATATTGAGCGGTGTTTACTTTTTCCGCCAAGCCCCCCTTAACTGGATACTGTTATGTTTCACCTACTTACTGATCGGTACCACACTTGGTCTGATTCCACTTCTGGGCAGTTTCGTAGGCACCTTGACTGTACCCGTCTTCGTAGCCGGTATTATGGTGGGCTGCAGACAACTGGATCTGACCGGCAAGTTGGAACTGGAATATTTGTTCGTAGGTTTCAAAAAGAATACTGCATCACTTATCACAGTCGGCGGCATCTATCTGATCGGTGACGTGCTGATCATCGGTGTTTTCATGCTGCTTGGAGGAGATGCTGTAGTCGATATGTGGCTTTACGGTAAGCGATTCGACGAAAACGAGCTGGCTGCGGTCATGGACGATGCCTTATCTGCCTTTCTATTCGCTCTGCTGTTAGTTATCCCATTAATGATGGCGGTCTGGTTTGCGCCAATGCTGGTCATATTCGAGAATATGCCACCACTCCTTGCCATGCGCAAAAGTTTCTTTGCCTGCCTGAAGAATCTCTTTGCATTTCAAATCTATTTCATTACTTTATTTATCCTCGCCATGCTTGCGGCCCTACCTTACCTCCTGGGCTTCATCTTATGGTTCCCGGTTACTTTTGCTTCCGTTTATGCCAGCTACAAAGATATTTTCCACTATGAACAGGAGCAGGAGCAGGAGCAGGAGCAAAATAAGGATAACGATCCTGAGCCCACCACAAATGAGGATAAAAATCAGGAAGACAAAGAAAACACCAACCAGACCGAACAGCGCTAAATCCGAATTTCCCAGTCAACCAGGATGGTAACCGCTAACTTCAGAGGCAGCCTACAGGGGCACTAATTTCGCATATGCGAGTGAAAGCCACTTCATACCGGCATGACTAAAGCACACTTGGACACGCATGTCTGCCCCACTGCCCTCACAATTGATAACGGTACCCGTACCGAATTTTGCATGCGATACTTGTTGGCCAATATATAAACCGGGCGAGGCCATACGCGAAGAAGCCACGCTCTCCGCAGTCGTGGCTGTATCTTTTTTCCCGTTAGGCAGCATGCTGGTTCGTCCATTCCCTGCCAGAGATCGATGAAACCCGGCTTCGACTCCTCTGTGATATGGTTGTAATCTTTTCAACAGATTATCTGGGATCTCATCGATGAATCGCGAGGGGACATTCGTACGTACCTGTCCGTGCAACATTCGACTCTGTGCATAACTCAGATACAGACGGCGCTGTGCACGTGTCATTGCCACATACATCAGGCGTCTTTCTTCTTCCAGCCCATTAAGCTCATTACGACTGTTTTCGTGAGGAAACAACCCCTCCTCCAAACCACTGATAAATACCGAATGGAATTCCAGCCCCTTGGCTGCATGGACAGTCATTAATTGGACCGCATCCTGACGACCATCGGCCTGATGTTCACCGCCTTCCAGCGAAGCATGCGCCAGGAAAGCCATCAAGCTGTCATCTTCGGATTCATGTACGAAACTCGCCGCTGCGTTGACCAACTCTTTCAGATTTTCCAAACGCTCACTACCTTCTCGCTCTGCCCGATAATGTGCTATCAGACCGCTATGTTCTCCCACATAGCGAATAATTTCAGGCAGTGGCAGCTCTTCACATGCCTGATGCATGGACAAGATCAGATTGACAAAACCCGTTATACCTCTTCCGGATTGGTTTTCCTGACTGGAAACAATTTTCCCATCTCCACATCGCTTCAACGCGGCCTGCCACAGGCTGGTACCCAATGCTCTGGCTTCATCCTGTAACTGTTCCAGCGTACGTGCACCAATCCCCCGCGCCGGGAAATTGATGACACGCAATAGCGCATTATCATCGTCCGGCAGAACAATCAGGCGTAGATAGGCAAGTGCATGTTTGATTTCCTGACGGTCAAAAAAACGCATGCCACCATAAACCCGATAGGAAACCGCTGCGTTGAATAAACCATGTTCCAATATCCGGGATTGAGCATTGGAACGATAAAGCAGCGCAATATCTGAAAGCGCCAGACCTTCAGCGTGTAACGCTTTGATTTCATCAACAATGAAAGTGGTTTCATCAGTATCCGTTACAGCATAATAAATACGTACAGGCTCACCTTCTCCTTCCGCAGTCCACAGATTTTTACCCAGACGCCCGCTATTATGTCGTATCAGCGCATTAGCAGCATCCAGAATGTTGCCATGTGAACGGTAGTTCTGCTCTAACCGGATGATTTTCTGAATCGCAAAATCCTGTTCCAGGTCCTTCATATTACCGATATGCGCCCCCCGGAACGCATAGATGCTCTGATCGTCATCTCCGACGGCAAAAATGGCCGCATGCTGCTGCGGACCGGCTCCGGCCAGTAATTTAAGCCATTTGTACTGTAGACGGTTCGTATCCTGAAATTCGTCTACCAGAATGTGATCGAAACGGGCACGGTAATGGTTACGCAGTATCTCATTACGATTCAACAATTCATAACATCGTAACAACAATTCGGCAAAATCAACGATACCTTCACGTATACAAATTGCCTCGTATAGCTGGTAACACTCAACCAGCTTACGTTGAAACCTATCCTGTACCTCAACCTGGGAAGCCCGCAAACCTTCCTCCTTGGCATTATTGATAAACCACTGTATCTGCCTGGGTGAAAGCACTTTATCATCCAGCGAATGTTCTTTCAGCATACGCTTGAGTACAGCCAGTTGATCTGCCATATCCAGTATCTGAAAGGCCTGTGGCAAACCGGCATCTGCATAATGGGTACGCAGCATACGGTTACACAAACCATGAAATGTACCGATCCACATCCCCCGTATATTGGTAGGCAACATTGCAGTAATACGCGCGACCATTTCCTTGGCCGCCTTGTTAGTAAAGGTGACCGCGAGAATACTGTGTGGATAAGCAAGACCAGACTGTAGCAGATACGCAATACGCGTGGTCAATACCCGGGTCTTACCGCTCCCGGCACCTGCCAGCACCAATGCGGAATGGTGTGGCCAGGTAACTGCCTCGAGCTGCTCCGGGTTCAGGCCAGAAAGTAAAGAAGTCATCAAAACCAAAGAAACTTCCGGATTTTTCTCACATTTCCGTCTAGAGCAAGAAAATCAAAATGAAAAGCTTATTTTTTGCTTTTTGCCACTAGATCCAAGATTAATGGTGTCAGCACCAATTCGATAGCCATACCCATTTTACCCCCTGGAACCACAATCGTATTGGGACGGGACATGAAAGAACCCTGCAACATATTCAGCAGATAGGAAAAATCCACCCCACGATAATCACGGAAACGAATGACAACCAGACTTTCATCCAAAGTAGGAATTTCACGTGCGATAAACGGGTTGGAAGTATCAACCGTGGGTACCCGCTGAAAATTCACATGGGTACGGGAGAACTGTGGCGTAATGTAGTGTACGTAATCATGCATGCGACGCAGGATCGTATGCGTCACTGCCTCAGTCGAATAACCCCGGGCAGCAGTATCACGATAGATCTTTTGTATCCATTCGAGATTGACGATCGGTACTACACCCACCAGCAAATCCACATATTTTGCTACATCTGCTGTATCACTCTTCACTCCACCATGTAAACCTTCATAAAACAGCAGATCAGTACCCGGTGCAATAGCTTTCCACGGGGTAAACGTACCGGGCTTCTGATTGTAAGGTGCAGCCTCTTCTTCATTATGTAAATACAGGCGCGTTTCACCAGAACCGGTTTCACCATATTCCCGGAATAAGGCTTCCAGTCTTTCAAACTCGTTTGCTTCCGGACCAAAATGACTGATTGGACGCCCATTATTTTTTTCTGATTCTTCTACAGCCCGCTTCATAGCTTCCCGGTCATAACGGTGAAAACTATCCCCTTCCACTATAGCTACATTCAGTTTTTCACGGCGAAAAATATGCTCAAAACTGGTCTTAACCGTGGATGTACCCGCACCGGATGATCCGGTTACGGCAATAACAGGATATTTCTGCGACATTTGTTGCTATCTCCTTGAATATATAAAGATGGTTTGAAACCGGTAAGCGATCAGCAAATAATTGCAGGGCGAATGATACTTGCTTTTAGTTTTTTTCTGGAAGGCATTCTATGACTATTTAAACAAGCATGGAATTTATATCATTCAATATCTGCTCTGTTCTGCCTTTTAACTTTGGCTAAGAAAAGAACAGGCAGATCACCTTTTATCAACCATGCTATTTATGAATACGACTGATTACTTGGTACAATGGGGGTTTTTACCAGCAGCATTTGCCTGTTGCTGCAACTGCTGTGCTCTGGGCAAACGTGCTTGCAAATCCTGGATACGGGTGGCATGAGATGGATGTGTAGAAAGAAACTCGACCGGTTGTGCACCCTGACTCGCCTGCGCCATTTTTTGCCAGAGCGTTACGCTTTCTGCAGGATTGAAACCCGCTTTGGCCATTAAATCTAACCCGATTATATCTGCCTCACTTTCGTGCAACCTGCTAAATGGCATAATAATTCCATACTGAGCACCGATTCCCAGCAAACCGATTGCAGTTTGCCCCATCGCAGTCTGTGGCGCTGCGACTGCCTGAACCAGCGAAATCCCCAGCTTTGCACCCGTCTGCTGAGAAATACGCTCGTTACTGTGTTTCGCTATGACATGTCCGACTTCATGCCCAATGACGGCCGCCAGCTGATCCTGGTTGTCCACCAGTTCGATCAGGCCAGTATGCACGCCGATTTTTCCACCCGGTAACGCAAATGCGTTGAGCGAACGGTCTTCAAACACTACAACTTCCCATTCTCCCCCCACCTCTCGGGTAATTGCATGAGCTATACATTGGACAAACTGGTTATTTGTGGTATCACGACTGACCGTATTTTCCCGTTTCAGGGTTTCAAACGCCTGTAAACCCATACTGTTGAGCTCCGTTTCAGGCATAAAGGCCAGCTGTGTCCTGCCTGTAGGCGACGTTGCACAAGCAGTAAGAAGAACGCCTGCTAATAAAATAAAGAATAATTTCATCTCATTCATCATATGATCAAATCAAGCTTCTCTTATCTCATACATTCTTGATAAACCTATCATATGAGGATAAAAAAGCAAGTGATTAATGTATATAGTAAGCTATGCTAAGACTTTGTTCGACAGCTCAGAACGAGAGCTATTCAGGTGCGCCCAGCTCCAACGCCAACTTACGAGACAATTCAGCCACTTCTTCGGAAGGTTGCTGATCGAGCCAACCTGCAAGATGCCTGTGAATGATGCCACTGAGCGCTTCGATCCAGGCGGGATGTTCATTAAGGCTGGGAATATAGTGAAATTCTTTTCCCCCTGCTTGAATAAAGGTAGCTTTGCCCTCTATCGCAATTTCCTCAAGTGTTTCCAGGCAATCCGATACAAAACCGGGGCAAACGACATCTACCCGTTTGAGTTTTTGCTTACCTAATTCTTCCAGCACACTGGAAGTATACGGACTCAACCATTTCGCAAAACCAAAACGTGACTGAAAACACACCTGGTATTGATCGCTGGTAAGTGCCAATGCTTCAGCCAACAATCGACCGGTCTTCTGGCATTCACAGTGATAGGGATCACCTTTATCCAAAGTCTTACGCGGTATGCCATGGAAGCTTATAACCAGTTTGTCCGGTTGGCCATGTTTCGCCCAGTAATCGCGGATATTTTGTGCTAATGCCGAAATATAACCCGGATCATCGTGATAATGCTTGACGGTACGCAGAGCAGGAATATTACGCATTTTCCTCAGCTCGGAAAAAACACTGTCCAGCGCACAACCGCTACTACTGGCAGCATACTGAGGAAACAGCGGTAGAATCAGAATACGATCACAGCCGTGCTCTTTCATTTGCTGCAATCTCTCTGCAATCGATGGCATACCGATATTCATGGCATATTCGACTATCAAAGCCGGTTTAATCTGTTCCGCCAACAAGCCTGACACAAGCGCTGTCTGGCGCTCGGTGTGTACTTTCAATGGTGAACCTTCTGGCGTCCAGATTTGCATATATTTCCTGGCTGATTTTCTGGGACGTACGGTAAGGATGATGCCATTCAGAATAAACCACCACAGCCAGCGTGGGAACTCAATGATACGCGGCTCGCTGAGAAATTGTCTGAGATAGGGCCGTAAGGCTTTGGCAGTAGGTGCGTCGGGAGTACCCAGATTAATCATCAGAACACCGACTCTGGTCAGTGAACCGTGTCGATAAGTCGGTTCGGGTAACATTACTCAGATAGTGTTAATAAGAAGATTGATAAATACTACGACAAGTTATTTGAAAGTAGCTTGGCAGTGATATCGACAATAGGGATGATACGTTCGTAAGCCATACGCCGTGGACCAATCACGCCAACAGTACCGACAATTTCTCCTTCTATTTCGTAGGGAGCCGTCACGACACTGATCTCTTCCAGAATAGTCGTATCGGATTCTCCGCCAATAAAGATTTTTACACCATGTGCCTGGCGGCTCAACTCCATCAGTTGCAGCAATTTGGATTTACGCTCAAATAACTCGAACAGTTTTTTCAGATTGGATAAATTATCAGATAAGTCTCTCACATCGAATAACCTATGTTCTCCGGCGATTACCACTGCTTCACCACTTTCCCGCAGCGCGTCACTACTCGCCTCAATAGCTGCACTCATAAGCCGAGTCATGTCATGGCGTATCTGTGTCAGTTCATGTTGCAACCTGGAGCGAATTTCTTCCAGCGTACAACCGGCATAATGCTGATTAAGAAAATTTCCAGCCTCGACCAGATCAGACTGGCTATAGGCTGTCTCAGTGAAAATAATCCGGTTCTGAACATCACCTTCCGGCGTCACCAGAATGAGGAGAATACGCTTTTCAGCCAATGCCACGAATTCTATATGCCGGAACACTGCTCCACCCACTCGCTTGGGAGTCATCACCACCCCAACAAACTGAGTCAAATCAGAAAGCAGCTGGGAAGTCACATTAATCAGTCGCGACGGATTGTCCGGATGCATCTGGTTTTCCAGTAGCATAATCTGCTCATTATCCAGGGATTTGACTACCAGCAAAGTATCAACGAAGAAACGATAACCGAGTGCAGTCGGCATACGCCCAGCCGAAGTATGCGGACTGGAGACATACCCCATTTCCTCGAGATCAGTCATGACATTACGAATCGTAGCCGGACTTAAATCCAGGCTGGAAAATTTAGCAAGCGAACGCGAGCCAACTGGTTGTCCTTCATGGATATAACGTTCAACCAAGGTCTTAAGTAAAATTTTTTCGCGTTCATTAAGCATCTGCTTATTCTACACGAATCGACTTCGTCAAATGTATCAGCTATTCAACTCTAATTACCGATAGGATGTATATGGGCGGGAACAATACTTTTCAACTTATTTTTACCTTTGGCATCAGCTACGTTAATATTCTTAAATTTGCGCATATTCGAGGCCATCCATTGGAAAACCTGCCATAGATAGGCTAAGCAAGTAATTTTATATGGACCAGTTTTTATAGATGGGTAGCCCCCTATTCAAGACCATTGCGTTGATCGGCAAACACAAAAACCCCGACATTACGACGCCACTGCTCAATCTGGCACAATATCTGGCCCACCGCGGAGCTAACATAGTATTGGACGCATTGACTGCCACACACATCGAGCAAATTGAATATCCGGTACTGGCACTTGAAGAAATCGGTAAACAGGCAGATCTGGCAATCGTAATGGGAGGTGACGGAACGATGCTCAATATTGCCCGCACACTCGTCTCATTCAATGTCCCACTGATCGGTGTCAATCAGGGACGATTAGGATTCCTGACCGATCTAACAGTCGATACCATGTATGAAACACTCAGTGCCGTGCTGGCAGGACAATTCATTGTAGAAAATCGGACACTGCTGGCAGCGGAAGTAATACGTAATGGAGAAAGTGTTTTTAAAGAACTGGCTTTTAATGACGTCGTGCTCCATCGTGGTATCAGCAGCGGCATGATCGAATTCGAAGTCCGTATCAACAACGAATATGTCTATTCACTGCGTTCCGATGGCCTGATCGTAGCCACTCCCACAGGATCGACAGCTTATGCGCTTTCCTCCGGAGGGCCGATTCTGCACCCGGGGCTTGATCTGATGGCGTTAGTTCCTGTTTGTCCCCATACGCTAAGTAACCGCCCCATTGTAATCGGTGCTGATGCAACCGTCGAAATCAAAATACACTACACAACTGAAACCAAGGTTTACACTGACAGTCACTCTTGGTTCGATCTGGGAGAACATGATCAAGTAGTAGTACGACGTTACCCGGAAACAATCAGACTTCTCCATTCAGTTCATCATAGTTATTACCGCATGCTGCGGGAAAAGCTTGGGTGGAGCGGTATTCTTCAGAAAAATGGTTGCTAGTGACCATGCTGCTTAGCCTATCTATTCGTGACTTCGTCATCGTCAATCAAATCGAATTGGCTTTTAAGCCAGGCTTCACAGTATTAACCGGTGAAACGGGCGCTGGCAAATCGATTCTGATCGACGCACTGGAACTTGCGTTGGGTGGGCGTGCCGATGCTGGTCAGATCAGACATGGTTGTGAGCGTGCGGAAATTGCCGCGCAATTCGACATTCATGAAATACCGGCTGCACAAATATGGTTGCAAGAAAATGCACTGGAAGATGAGCCGGGTATCTGTCTATTACGCAGGGTCATCGAAGTCAACGGTCGCTCGCGTAATTTCATCAATGGCTACCCGGCAACCTTACAACAACTGCGAACAGCAGGCGAATGGCTGGTCGATATCCATGGCCAACACGCTCACCAATCCTTGTTACGCAGCGCCAAACAGTATGAGCTGCTTGATGCCTGGGCAGACAAGATTGAACTTGCTCGGAAAATGGCATCATCTTATCGGCGGTGGCAAGATCTATGTCATCAAAGGCTTGCATGGGAACAAAACAGCGTGCAAAACATCCAGGAACGTGAATTGCTGACGTGGCAGGTTCAAGAATTAACTGCTCTGGATTTTGTACCGGAAGACTGGCAAAAGCTACAGACTGATCACAACCGTTTAACGCATACTGCAAATTTGCTGGAAGCCACACAGCTCGGTCTGGAAACCTTATCGGAAGGTGAAACTGCTGCACTATCACAGATCAATTCGATTATAACCCGCTTACACACTTTGATTGATGTTGATCATGCACTCGAATCGCTTTATGGTCAGTTACAATCGGTACAAGTACAACTGCAAGAAGCTGTATACGAATTAAAACGTTACCAACAGCATCTGGATATTGATCCTCAGAAGTTACAAGCAGTAGAAACACGTATGGCTGCCATTCATGGAGCTGCTCGCAAATACCGGACTACACCGGAAGCATTGCCCGAGTTGTTGGAGACCATGCAGCAACGTCTGAAAGTATTGGAAAATACTGGAAACGGCGAAGCGCTTATTGAAGCGGAAAAATCCGCCAGAAACGATTATGAAAATCTTGCCAGCGAATTAAGCCAAGCACGACACGACGCCGCGAAAAATCTTTCCGGGCTGGTGACTGAAGCTATGCAAACTTTGGCAATGGCCGGTGGTCGTTTCAATGTAGCGTTGACACCCTTATCGCAAGGTAATCAGCATGGCCTGGAACAAGTTGAATTCCAAGTATCTGCACACCCCGGTTTACCACTGCGTCCGCTGAATAAGGTAGCATCCGGTGGTGAACTGTCCCGCATCAGCCTTGCGATCCAGGTTATTACTAGCCGGGCTGGGACGATCCCTACTCTGATCTTTGATGAGGTTGATACCGGAATCGGGGGACGTGTAGCGGAAATGGTTGGGAAGCTGTTGCAACAATTGGGTCAAACACGACAAGTCATGAGCATTACTCACCTGCCTCAGGTAGCGGCTATGGGTGATCAGCACTGGCAGGTTATCAAATCCGTTCAGGCACATGGAAAGCAATTACCGGCCAGCCACATCCAGGAGCTTGATGAGCCAGCACGAATCGAGGAAATTGCCCGTATGCTGGGTGGTAAAAAGCTTACTGCTGCAACCCGCCAACATGCTGCAGAGATGTTACGAAGTAGCAGATTCGATTAGGTTTATCTATAGCAACGTTATTCGGCATTCTCTTTGGGTTCTTTGGGTTCTTTCTGCTCGGTAGCCGATGCAACAAACGTGATCAACTTCTCCGGTTGGGTACCCCCATGATGGAACATTTTTCCCTCAACTGCCGCACCCTGGTGGATTTTGATAGTTTTATAATGAATATCCCCGATAATTCGGGCACTCGATTGCAACTCGACATTCTGATCTGCGTGAATCGGACCCGTTACCGTTCCATTGATTATCGTGTACGGTACTTTGATTTTCCCTTCAATCGCTCCCTGCTCACTCAGCACGAGTATGGAATGCTGTTCATTTCCGGTAGCGATGATATTACCGCAAACACGCCCATCCACACGTAATCCACCGGTAAACTGAATATCACCGGTTATCACAGTATTCGACCCGATAAGCGTATCAATATGACTGAGGACTCTATTCTTTCGTCCGAACATATGCTGATTCCTTATGAGGATAACTGGATAGTTTTTGTCAGAATCGCTTTATTCGAGCCGTTCTCGTATATACGAACCTGCAAACTTTCCACTACCGTTTCGGACGGTACCTGAAAACTTTTTTCCAGTCTGTGATAAAAGCGGAAATCGATTGGAAATCCCTTGGATGCATTCTCATCCACCAGGGAAATGAGTTTCTTCTCACCATCCTGAAGCAACCCGACCACAAATTCCAGTCTGCCGTTGAAACCTTTGAGACGCTGACCACCCTGAGCCAGCAGCAGGGTATAAAGATACTCACCCGGAAGTTGTCCCGGTTCGAGTGTAAATCGATGAATAACAAGCTCCGTATCTGGCGATTCCTCATTGCCGGAAACCAGCCGCTGAAATAATGCCAGATCTTCTCTTAAACGCTCATTCTCTTCATCCAGAGACTTGACTTGTTTAGCCAGATCGATACGTGTTGCATTACTGATCTGTAACTGCCTGACAAGCTCTGTGACCTGCGAGCAAAACGCAGCATCGTATTTCTCCAGACATTTACTTGATTCAAAGATCTGCTCGAGAGCTGGATCGGTTGTGTTGTTATCACTGCCTGGCTCAATAGCATTTCGACCTATCTCATACATACCGTAACCCAGTAAGGCAATTAATCCCAGCCCGATGATGGCTGTTAACAAGCGCCGATACCAAGGGATATAGGGACGCACAACCATTTTCGGAGCGCTAAAATCTGGTCCGTTACGCAGCAATTTGCTCACCTTCAGTAAGATGGAGTCTTTAGAAACAGTATGTTAATGCATACAGCATGCCGGATGATATTTTCCTTCGCCATTTCCGTTAATTAACCCCGATCAACCTATGATCCTGATCATGGTAATAACGGAACATGCCTGATGCCCATAGTCTCGGGCAATCCATACATGATGTTCATGTTCTGAACGGCCTGACCGGCGGCACCTTTAACCAAATTATCAGTAACTGATAAGATCACCGCAGTATCACCACCCTGAGGACGATGGACAGCAATACGGCAGAAATTTGAACCACGTACGGACCGTGTTTCCGGATGACTGCCTGCAGGCAATACGTCGACAAACGGCTCGTCCACATAACGATCTTCGTATAAAGCCTGCAAATCGATATCCTTGGTAAGCTGTGCGTAAAGAGTAGCGTGTATCCCACGAATCATTGGTACCAGATGAGGAACGAAGGTTAAATTGATCGGCTTATCAGATCTCTTGGCCAACCCCTGCCGGATTTCAGGTAAATGGCGATGGCCCGGAACTGCATAAGCCTTGAAATTATCTGCTGCCTCAGCATGAAGTGTATGGACTTCCGCTTTGCGCCCCGCACCTGAAACACCTGATTTCGTATCGGCAATCAGATGGGCCGTATCCACTACTCCCGCCTCGATCAATGGTAAAAAACCCAATTGTACTGCTGTAGGATAACAACCAGGATTAGCGATCAACCTCGCATGCCGGATTTCCTCCCGATTGACTTCAGGTAAACCATAAACAGCTTCAGCTACCAGTTCAGGAGAGGCATGCGACATACCATACCATTTCTCCCATTCCACCACATTTTTAATCCGGAAATCAGCCGCCAGATCTATCACTTTCACCCCTGCATCGAGCAAGGTCCTTGCCTGCTGCATCGCAATACCATTGGGGGTGGCGAAAAAGACGACGTCACACTTACTGAGATCTGCCTGCGCGGGATCACAGAACTTGAGCGCGATCTGTCCACGCAGACTGGGAAAGAGCTCATCGACACCGACTCCACTTTCCTGGCGAGAAGTAATGACTTTCAGCCGGGCTTTGGGATGCTGCGCAAGAATACGTAACAGCTCAACCCCCGTATAACCCGTTCCGCCTACAATACCGACCTTAATCATCTGAAAAAAACAGTCTTTATCAGAAATAATTTATCTACTCAAAACCATCAATTCGATTAACGAAGCCCAATACAAAAAGCCGCCAAATAAGGCGGCTTCTTGAGAAACAAACCATAAATCAGCGTTTTGAAAACTGTTTACGACGCCTGGCCTTACGCAGACCGACTTTTTTCCGCTCTACTTCACGTGCATCACGCGTCACGAAACCAGCCTGGCTCAGAACAGGCTTCAACGTTTCGTCATAATCAATCAGTGCACGGGTAATACCATGACGAACTGCACCCGCCTGCCCGGATTCCCCACCACCATGAATGTTAACCATGATATCCAGGTTAGATACATTACCAGTTAACTCCAACGGCTGTCGGATAATCATGCGTCCCGTCTCACGGGAAAAATATTCATCGACAGGCTTACGATTGACTGTAATGACCCCTGTCCCAGGTTTAATGAAAACCCGAGCGACAGCACTTTTCCTGCGCCCTGTTCCGTAATTATATTGAATTGCCATAAGGATTGATTAAGGGATTAAGTGTTGATTTCTAGTGGTTGTGGTTGCTGAGCGGCATGGGGATGCACATTTCCGGCATAAAGCTTAAGCTTTTTGAGCATGGCATAACCCAGAGGGCCTTTAGGCAGCATACCTTTTACAGCTTTCTCTAACGGACGCGCTGGAAAACGCTCATGCATTTTCCGGAAAGTAGTTTCATAAATACCGCCAGGATAGCCACTGTGGCGATAATATTTTTTATCTTCAGCCTTGTTACCCGTCACCCGCAGCTTATCGACATTAATAACCACAATATAATCGCCCGTATCTACATGGGGTGTGTAGATCGGTTTGTGCTTACCACGTAAACGGTGAGCAATGGCTGCCGCCAGTCTTCCCAGGACTTTATCGGTTGCATCGACTACAAACCACTCATGCTTGACTTCATGTGGTTTGGCAGAAAAGGTTTTCACTAATTTTCCTCTGTGGTACAAAAAACAATCGGGGATTATCGGTTAGCGTAAAAGAAATGTCAAACATCTTCATCAGGATCGGACAGAAAGTAACCAGCTGATTTGCTCTTAGCAGCATCAGACCAATGTAGGATTTTTTGTCAGAGCAATCAGTACAATATAAATAAACACCACTTGTGCCAAGATCCAGGCAGTTATTTTAGCTCCACGCGTTTTGCCAAATCTGAAAGCAATCATACCCAGTACGATATAGATCAGTAATCCGGCAATCTTCGCTGCCAGCCATGGTTCCTGAGCAGGATTTCTATGCGTCAGAACAGCTAATACGATGGCACTTGCAAGCAGTATCGTATCATTGATATGTGGAACAATTTTCACCCAACGTTGTTGCAATACAGGTGAAACGCGCAGCATCCATACTCCACGTACAAAAAATAGCAGATAACTGAGCACAACACTCGTTACATGAATATGCTTTAACACCATATAGTCCATCATCACCTCTGGGATAATACTTGCTAACTCCCTCTTGCGGCACCAGCGATCGTAATCAGGCTAATCTGGCCCCCCTGTGTAAAACATTTTCAATGTACCGCAAAATTCGATATCAAGCCATCGCCCATGCATGAGCTTCATCATAATCGGAGAAAACTACAACTTCTGCATCGGTAAATAAATTGGAAACCCAGGCACTCCACGCTTGCCATTGGCTATTTGTTACCACCGCTACTCGGTTAATCTGGCTGCCATGCTCACGCATGAACTTGATTTCTTCCCAGGCTACGTCTACCGTGTAAGACACCATGTCACGCCAGTCCAATAACAAATTGGCTTCGCCATTAAAGTGAAACTGATAAAGTACCTGATCTTCAAACTGCTTGAAATCGTCCAGAGTAAATTCGCCGATAATCGCTACAGTAATCAAGTCGCCGGTCTTTTCAATATTAATCATGGTTGTCTGCTCCGAATAATGAGCCGTAATCATAGATAAACAATAATTTTGATGCAAATAAGGTTCTTTTCATACCACATTAATTATGCTGTAAATTGGTCATTTTCGGTGCTTGCACGCTGTACCGGCATAACCCGGATACTCAACAAACCTCCTACTACAATCAGTCCCATCCCCACCCACGCAGAAACAGGCAACCATATATCCCAGAAAAACAGATCCAGCAGCCCCGCAAACAACACTGAACTATAAGCAAGTGCTCCAATGACAATCGTATTACCCCCGCGATGTGCACGCGAAAGTGCAAGCTGTGCCAGCGTAGCGGTAACGCCCACACCCAGCGCCAACATCAATCCCTGTGTATTAACAGGACTGAAGTCAGTGAACGCTAGCCACAGTCCGGTAATCACCGTACAAACCAGCGTAAAGTAAAATACGATACGCCAGTCTGACTCACCCAGATCACTCAGTTGCTTAACATTGAAATGCGCAATACCGGCAAACAAACCCGAACCAAGACCAACCAGTACCATATCCCATTGACCTTCGTTCAGAGTCGGTCGAAGCAACAGAATCACACCAATGAAGCCCAGCACCACAGATCCGGCCAGCGGCCAGTTATAGTTTTCCTTCAATAACATTACGGCCAGGAATGCAAGAAACAGAGGCCAGGTATTGTTCAGTGACATAGCTGTAGCCAGCGGCAACTGCAAAATACAGTAGAAAAACAGCAGGACACCTCCCAGCCCGGATAACCCGCGCCAGCAGTGAATTTTCCAGTATTCAGTCACCAGAGGAATGCAATAGATACGCATGACCAGAAAGGTCGCTACCACTCCTACCAGCGACCGGTAAAATACCAGCTCGGTATTTGAAAAAAACGCTGCGGCAAGTTTGACCAGCACGCCCATACAGGCAAACATGAAACCTGCCACCAGCATCCACAGTGAAACCATTCGGTTAAGAGCCTTAGTAATTGTGATTATTGGGACAAATGATGTCCGATCTCGCGCCGCAGAAAACTATGGAAATGCGCCATCCCTGCTTCCATCGGAAACTGATACGGTCCCACTTCATTCACCCCCTGCTGATACAGAGCACGCCGTCCGGCAGTGATTCGCCGGCATATTTCGTCATCCTCTTTTGCAGTTTCCCGGTAAGCGGCTTGCTCTTTTTCCACGAATTCACGTTCGAATAACGCAATTTCTTCCGGGTAGTAAAATTCGACCATATTCATGCACTGCTCTACCCCGGTTGGCAGAATTGTGCTGACAACAAGCGTATGCGGATACCATTCAACCATGATATTAGGATAATAGAGCAGCCAGATAGCACCATGGCGAGGTATCTGCTGATCATTTTGCTGTAATACCTGTGTATGCCATTGCGCGTAAACCTCAGAGCCTGCCCGAGCAAAATTGGGATTGGCACCAACCGTCTGCACACTGTACCAATCACCAAATTCCCAATCGAGCTTGCTGGTATCAACGAAGCGACCTAAGCCTGGATGAAAAGGATCGACATGATAATCTTCCAGATAAACCTCTATAAATGTCTTCCAGTTGCATTGATAATGATCGACCTGAACATGATCCAGCACATATCCCGAAAAATCGAATTCTCCCTGGACTTTCATGCCACCCAGATCATGAGTGACATCACGTTTTCCAGTAAAAATTAATCCGTTCCACTGCTGTAAAGTCGTTTTACCCAGATTGAGGCAGGGATTCTTACCAAAATGGGGCGCTCCCAGTAGTTTGCCATTCGTCGCATAAGTCCAGCGGTGAATCGGACAGACTATATTTCTGGTATTACCACGTCCTTCCAGAATTACCGCCTGACGATGGCGGCAAATATTCGACAGCAGTTCGATACCGGATTCATTACGAATTAAAACTCTGGCACTATTCTGCCATCCCAATACATAATAATCCCCCACATTGGGCACCATCAATTCGTGCCCGACATAGCCGGGTCCCTGATCAAACAACAACTGCTTCTCTAACTCCAATACGCGTGGATCCAAGTACCAGTCAACAGGAAGCTGTGGATGTGCTATGGCAGAATCTAAGATATGTGCTAAGCTGGACATATAATTTTTGGGTATCACCTCCCGATCAGGAATTACAAACAAAACATCTGCATATCATAAAACCGGTGTAACATCGACCCCAGTAAAAATAGCGCCTTTGTACTCCAAATCAAAACAGAATAAGTAAAAAATTTCAGCCTATTCCTATAGTTCAAGAACCTCTGAAAAACGGTGGCGAAGGAGCGCAGTCTAAAAGTGAAAAATGAAGCATTTCAAACCCGTTTTAACGCAACGGCAACCAACACACATAGTTTTTCAGAAGCTACTTTATAGATTTAATCACACTCCCCTGTTCATCGACTATAATCATGGGTCAAATTTTTAGACTTACGACTTACGGTTTCGTTGACGCTGCATTATCCTCTTCTTTTGTAAGATTACAATTACCAGGCGTTACAAACTATTACCGTGATTGATCAAACACATGATATCTCTAACCCAATGAAATCAGACAATAAGTACAAGCAAACCACCCTCCGGTTGTTGATCACAAGTATATTTGCAATGAGTTTGGCAGCCTGTGATAACGAACAGGAAACTAAAACAAGCAGCAAATCAGCAACTCTCCCCCAAGGACCAGGCACCGGAATACTGACCGATGCAGCGATAGAAGGCGTTTCCTATTCCGCTTCTTCAGGCGCTTCGGGTACTACCGACGCAGCAGGTCGTTACAAATTCAACTATGGTGATCGGATCGAATTCCGACTTGGTCAGTTGAATCTCGGTGAAGTTCCCGCTGCGGCACTCACCACCCCGATTGAATTGGCTTCTGGCAATCAGAATAAGCTGCAAAATCTATTAATTTTATTCCAGTCACTTGATGCCGACAACAACCCCGAAAATGGCATTTCTATTCCTCAGGCTGCGGCCGCAGCACTGGACGCTTCCTTAAACCTGAAAGCCGATTCCGAAACCTTCATCAATTCTCCAGTACTCACCGCCGCACGGGAAGCTGCAGGCATTTCCGGCAGCATTAAAACAGCGGAAGAAGCCAATACGCACTTCTTATCCCGGGCTGTCAGTCTGCTCGGTAATCACCTCTGGGTAAATCACGATGACGCCAGTATAAGTTTCTTTCGCATGTCGACGGATGGCAGCGGAACCTATCTGCATGGAGAAATCACACCGGACGATGTCTGTGATGCCAATCGTTCATGCGGCAGCAAACTGGTCTTTACAGCAGGTGTGGAATACGGCTCAGCTAAAGCAACCGAGTATGACGAACGGGGGTTCAAACTCACCAGCACACCGGAAATAGACACTAATCTCCAGTCCGGACTTTCTCATCCACGAGCCAGTTGGCGTATTCGTACCAACGGTGACGAGCTGATCATATCGGATATCGTGGTTGTACAACGGGAAAGAGAACAAGCCAGTCTGTTCGGTGAATTATTCCATATCTCAAAACCGATCGAACTCAGTTCTGACGATGAAGTGGCTGAAACTGAAGTTAAGGAAACGTACTACGCAAAAATGGATAACTCCTCCGGTATCATCGGCGCCTGGGCAGCAAGCAAAGATTCCATAAAAACACCTACTTTGCTGTTTTTTGCCAACAAACGTTATATGCTGGTCGATCCAGTAGGCAGTCTCGGCCAATCGGCATCCTCTGCCTGTGCTAAACCCGGGGTGGAACTTGCCACCTATTCATTCGATACAGCCAGCGACACACTCAAGCTCTCGAGCTTCACCTACAATACCAGTGGTTGCGCGGGATTATCGGATCATGCCGGGCAATCGATCACTTTCAAAATCGACGCAAACGGTCAAAGTGCAACACTCTCCGGAGAAGGACTGGCACCAATTACCTTATATCGTATCTCTACTTGATTGAGGAGTACCCACAGGGATTCGAGTCTCCAGTAAACCATTTCAGTCGACTGATGAGTATTTTGAACCTGTTTTTAACACAGCGGCAACATAAGTAATCTTTCAGAAGCTCCCAAGCATGGCAATCATCCGTGTCGCTCTCGATGTTCCGGTTGATTGCCTGTTCGACTACCTGGCGCCAGATGCGAATCTGACTGATATCGGTTTGCGTGTACGTGTACCCTTCGGCAGCCGGCAGATGCTGGGCATCATCATGTCCGTATGCGAGGCAACACAAGTCACGCATGAAAAACTGAAATACGCCGGACAGATTTATCGCGATACCCTCCCCCTGCCACCTGCGTTGCTCGAATTATTCAGATTTTGTAACCACTATTATCATCACCCGATCGGGCAAGTGGTCATGAATAGCCTGCCTGCCCTGCTGCGACAATCCAGGCAAGCAACCGAGCAGGCAATCAAACAACCAGTTCAATCCCTGGAATGGGTACTCACCGACGCAGGCAAAGCAATCACTGTTTCCGATATTCCGGCCAAGTCTGTAGCCAAACGCCGATTGCTCACTTTCCTTCAGGAAAATGAAAAAGTCACGGCCGAAGATCTCAAACAAATGACTGCCCATACCCGGAAATTATTGCAAACGTTTGAGATACTGGGCTGGGTAAAAAAGCAAGTTGCAATAATTTCCGAAGCACACCCGACCAAAGCATCAGCACCCACACCAACACCTGAACAGGCCCATGCCATTTCCGCCATACTCGCCGAAACCAGCATGTTTGTTCCATGGTTGCTACAGGGCATTACCGGCAGTGGAAAAACTGAAGTCTACCTTCAGATTGCTGCGTCCCTGCTGGCGCAACAGAAACAAATTCTGATTCTGGTCCCTGAGATCAACCTCACACCGCAATTGGAAACAGTTTTCAAAAAACGCTTCCCTGCCACACCACTGATCAGCCTGCACAGCGGATTAACCGATCGTGAGCGATTACAAGGCTGGCTGCAGGCACAAAGGGGAAAAACCGGGATCATTCTTGGAACACGTCTTGCCATTTTTACTCCATTGCTTAATCTCGGCCTGATCATAGTAGACGAAGAACAGGACCACTCCTTCAAACAACAGGATGGATTACGCTACTCCGCACGTGATCTGGCAATTTATCGTGCCAAACAGGCAGACATACCGATCATTCTCGGTTCCGCCACACCTTCACTGGAAAGTTATCATCATGCACTGACCGGGCGCTACCGGCTGTTACGACTGCACTCACGTGCCGTCAGTGGCGCATCGCTGCCGGAAATACACTGTATTGACCTGCGTCTGACCAAAATGACCCGGGAAGGACTATCCGAGCCTTTACTTACAGCGTTACAACATGCCCTGTCTCACAAACAGCAAAGCCTGGTATTCATCAACCGCCGCGGTTATGCACCTGTACTGCTGTGCAAATCCTGTAGCTGGACTGCTACCTGCACGCGCTGCTCCAGCCGATTAGTCATTCATCTGCAAGACCGGCAATTGCGTTGCCATTACTGCGGACATCAACAGCCCATCTCACCGGCCTGCCCACAATGTGGAGACCAGGATATCCTGCCATTCGGTCAAGGTACACAACGTGTCGAATCCGCGCTGTATCATCATTTCCCTGAAGCACGCATTCTGCGGGTCGATCGCGATAGCATCCGTCGTCGCCACACCTGGCGATCAGTACTGGAGGCAGTACACAATAGGGAAGTAGATATTCTGGTGGGCACCCAACTGCTCGCAAAGGGCCATGACTTTCCAAACCTTGCACTGGTATGTGTACTTAACGCCGATGCATCGCTCTATAGCACCGACTTCCGCGCTGAAGAACAACTCTTCGCTCAATTGATACAGGTGGCAGGACGGGCAGGAAGGGCAGATACACCCGGCACCGTACTGATTCAGACCGAATTTCCCCAGCATCCGCTATATCGCGCCCTACTCAAGCAGGATTACGACGCACATGCGCGACTTCTGTTACAGGAACGCAAATCGGCCGGATTTCCACCTTTTATCTGTCAAGCGGTATTACGCGCTGAAGCTGCGACGATTGCAGATGCTTTGGAATTTCTGAATCAGGCAACTGAGGCAGCAGCCACTTCCGAGCAAATCGCTCATATTCAGCTGTTTGATCCAGTCCCTGCCCACATGGTACGGCTCAAGGGACGAGAACGTGCCCAACTGCTAGTACAATCCCATTCACGTAAATATCTGCAGACATTCCTCAGCAACTGGTACAAATATCTCACTTCCCTACCGGCTCGCGGTAAAGTACGCTGGCATCTGGATGTCGATCCACTGACGCTGTGATTCTAATCAGTATTTATCCGGACGGGTGATACGGGACAAACATACCAGCAGAAAGGTATTGCACGTACATGCCGGCAGGCTGCGCAGCATAGCTTCGATGCGATTACAGTGCTTCGCCAGTGATCAATAACCAGTCCCTTGGCGATATGCGTGAGTAACACGCGGGGTTCTTCGCCTAGATATACTGATATCTGCCGTGAACCCATAACACGTAGAAGGTGTCATGCGCCAGATCAGCCACATCGCAGACGTTGCCAAGCTTACGACGCAGCCAGCCATATAGCCAACCGTGATGGTCGGTATACAGAATACGAATTCGGTATGCTGCAAGGTCGGTGGCCGGCACAACACCCTCCTTGTCATTGGTCAAACACATTGCAGATACCAGAATAAAATGATAACGATTCTCATGCTATCGAGTAAGGTACCTGCCTTGCAAGATTGGTCTTGAATTTATGTACAGAATGCTGACGTCATCAGTGCTGTTCAGCAGCCGGATACAGCATCGACACGGAACATGGATAACACATGGATAACACCGGGCAAGCATTCGATACGTACCGCTTGACGCACGTACGCAGATACGTACAATAAGTCTAAATAATTTATTGGAGGTGTGCATGACTGTAATTACGGCCAGCGAAGCCCGCGCTAACCTTTATCGCCTGATCGATGAGGCCGCATCGTCGCATCAACCCTTGCTGATATCTGGGAAGCGTAACAAGGCAGTACTGGTTTCCGAAGAAGACTGGAAAGCGATTCAGGAAACACTGTTTCTGCTATCTGTCCCTGGTATGCGCGAATCAATTCGGGAAGGCATGGAGGTACCCGTCGACGAGTGTGCTGAGGATCCGGATTGGTGAGTTGGCGACTGGTCTATACAAAGCAAGCGCAAAAGGATGCAAAAAAGCTGGCTGCAAATGGATTAAAACCAAAGGTGCAGGAGTTGTTGACTATTCTTGCTGAAGATCCCTTTCAGAAACCACCTCCTTTCGAGAAGCTCGTAGGCGACCTTGCTGGGGCTTATTCGAGGAGAATCAACATACAACATCGATTGGTATACCAGGTGCTGGAAGAGAACCCGGTTGTCAAAGTGTTGCGGTTATGGAGTCATTACGAATAATGCATAACAAGTAAGATTAGGGAAATTAATATTCCATCGTCATTCTCATAGAATAAGGGTACAAATAAATCCTTAAAATGATGGATGCAACCAATCTTCCTTGATAAACCTTAACTTTCCGCTGGTTATAAATATGTTTTAGTTTATTAAATTGGGCATTATCGGGTATGGAATCGGATATAAGAAGCCTCCATATAAGAATCCAAAATCCCCGTTACGCAGGAACTGCTCAAGCTCATTGCCGAGATTAACGAGTTTAAGGGCAAGTGGAAGCCTTGAAGAACCTGTCCCCAGAGCGGCTGCGTCAACTTCGCAAGGTAGCAACCATTGAAAGTATCAGTTCGTCCGCACGGATCAAGGGAGCGAAGCTGACAGACATGCAGGTAGAAACCCTGTTGTCTAACCTGTCTTCCAAGCCTACGAGATATGACCATTACCGAGAACCATATCCGCCAACTTCAGATTACCACCGGCGCCGGCTTATCCAGGATGCATCAGAACTCCGCCCTTAAGGGGAAAGCGATGTTACGCGGGAGACCGAGCTGCCATTCGGAGGCCCAGTAATCCTCATTGGTCAGGTTGCTGACATAGAGGTTGAAGGTCGTGAGCCGGTCGAGCACCTCGGTCGTATAGCGGAGGCCAAGATCGAAGATGATATAGCTGTTGATATGCAGGACTTCCTTGAAGGTGTCCCATGAACCGCCCACCGTCAGTTTGTGCTTCACAGCGCCGGTGTTGAACGCCGCATCCAGATAGGTATAAGCGCCCTGCGACTCAGTGTCGAAGGGAGGCGTCTTGCCGGGGGCATACATCGTCCAGCCCGTCGGCGTGTTGATCGGATAGGTGATGATAAAATCACGCCTATCTTTCTTATAAAGATAGGCTGAACGCAGCAAGAAGGTGTCGTTAATGTCGTATTTAATATTGACGCCTGCGCGGTCGGTCTCGGTTCTGGTTGTAGGTCCAGCGCGGCGTATAGGTCTTCTCCACATCATAAGCGTCGGGCTAGTAATTGAAGCCGGAAGCATAGAAGCGCGTATCCTCACGATCAAGCCGCCAATAGATATGCGCTCCTTCTAATCGGATCAGCAGATTGCTGGTGACGTTCCAGTCCAGCGCACCGCTGATCAGCCATTTCTTGAGATTCTGATCGTCCCGGGAGGTGCCACCGTCAGCATAGGCAGCATTCAGTCGGAAAGCGACCGCCCCGTCCTGCGTCAGCGTGCCACCCAGATCGACATGGCCGAAATACTGGCTGCCGCCATAATTGCCGAGAGCGAACTTCGCGAGCAGCTCGTAGGTCGGCCGCTTCAGCACATAGTTGGCGACGCCTCCAACGTTACCCGCGCCATACATGAAGCCCGACAGGCCATTCAGGACCTCGACCTTCTCGATCTACTCGATGCTGAGACCGTAGGTGGTGGAGGAGAGCCTGACCCCGTCGAGGATGCTCGCGCTCTGGCTGAAGCCGCGGATCACCACATTGGGATAACCCCAGACTGTGGTCGACGCATTGGCCTGCACAACCGGGTTCATCTTGTAGAGCTGGTCGAGATCACGAGCGATCGTATTCTCGATCAGTTCGTTGGACATAACACTAGCCGAATAGGGCGTGTCCTGCAACGTCCGACTTTCCCACGGCCCCATCGCCGATACATGGTCGCTGCGATAGCCTTTATCAGCGCTACCATCTGCCGAAGCAATCGTAGCACTCACCGCCATCAACGGCAGTACCACTGCCTCACCGGATGAATTCCTGGTAACGGGTGCTTTACGCAATGCATAACCACCGCCAGATCGAGCAGTTGCTTCGATGCCGCTGCCGGCCAGCAGCAGGCTCAGTACCACACCAATACTGTAGTTACCGGATAACCCTTTGGATTGCAAACCATCGAGCAACGCTACATCATAGAAAAGATTGACTCCGGCGGTACGCGCAAAGCGATCCAGCGCTACATCCAACGGGCCAGCCGGTATATCGAAGGTGTGGATTTCGTCGGCGGCAGGCGGTGCCGCAACGATCTCTATCGAGGCAGCATGCAACAGTATCGCCACGGTGAAAAGCAGGCTCAACAGTATGCTCTGCAGGGTAATGATCAGCAACCCGCGCTGCAGATGAAAAGACAGCGTATGGATCGGGTACGGTATTCTGTACGAGGAAAATGCAAATGGCTGAAGGTCATTGTTCAATCTCGACAAGGTAAGTTATTAATGGTCTTCTTACCTAGAAAGCCGGACGAAAATCAAAACCCCTTCACTTTTCCTGAAAAATTTTTCTTAGGGAAACACAAATTAAATCAATAAGTTCTGGATCACCACGTCACTGCGTTCCTCGTAATGACGAAATGAATCAGCGGTTCCTTAGCTTCTTTTTCCGTGTTTCGTTTCCTGTTTTTCTTATCAGCGAATATTCCGCGGCCCCACCGAAACCCAGAATCGGGTACGGTAGATAATACTGACCGGCTGGATGCGGGCGATGAATTGCAACGTTCGATCGGTTTCTTTTACATGAAAAAGACCGGGCAGGCGCAGATCAGCTACACTCGGATCACAGGTGATATAGCCCGGCCGATAACGCGACAATTCGGCCAGCAAGTTTTCCAGACGAATGTTCTTACCGGCAATGACTCCTTCAGACCGGCTGTCCGCCTCGAAGCCTTGCAGATCAGCCGGCAAGATACCCTCTTCAATCAGCCAGCGACTCTCGCCGGATTGCACGACAGCGGAAGGACTACCGTCCGCCGGATACAGTGCCACAGCGCCTTCCTGCACGCTGATACGGGCACGACCCTCATCCAGACGTACCACAAAACGTGTATCTAGTGCTTGCATCTTACCTAAAGGGGTGTGAACCCAGAAAGGACGCTGCGCCGCAACACCGACATCAGTCCCAGTAGTGATGAGAATTTCCCCACGCCATAGCACAACGAGGCGATGTGGCCCGGCCAGGTCAGTGTTGATGGCGCTGTCGGTGTTGAGTACGATGACACTGCCATCGTCTAATTGCAATGTCTTCTGCTCACCCGTAGCAGTACTGGCATCGGCCAGTAATCGTTGCCACCATGCGTTTTCGTGTACGACCCAACCCATACCAAAAGTAAAACCGGCCAGTGACAGCAGCTTGATGACGCTGCGGCGGCTCAGGTTGCGGCATTCGCGATGGCCTTGTGCAGTTTGCAACGTGTCAAGTGCCAGCTTGGGCGATAGTTCGCCCAGATCAGCCTGGAAACCTTTCAAAGAGTGCATACGCCGCCAGGCAAGACGGTGTAAAGGATCAGCCTGCAGCCAGATTCGAATGCCTGCTGCTGTGCAATAGTAGACGTATTGTAGTTGAGCCTGACCGCCCAGAAGATAGCAGCATCAACAACAGATTCGGGAATCCGGTCGAAGCTGTGATGCGATACTTCCGGTGCCTGCACGGTACTATTAGACGAATGGATTCTATCAGTCATGACTCAAAACGCAGGATATAACAACTGCGCAAGGCTTTTGCGATACAGCGCTCCACCGTGGATAGCGATACACCCAAACTCTTGGCAATCTGCGGGCAGGTCAGCCCGTCGAGCTGGGCCAGCAGGAAAGCAGTGCGTACCTGTGGTTTGAGCGAGTCGAGCAACCTGTCGATCTCGATCAGCGCTTCCAGGAAGATCATCCTTGTTTCAGGTGCAGGAGCTTCGGGCTCCGGCAATGACGCCAGCGTTTCCAGCCAGGCCCGCTCCAACTCACGCCGGCGCCAGTGATCGATGACTAAACCATGTGCAATAGTAGAAAGATAAGCACGCGCTCATTCAGATGCAAAGACTGTTACCGGGTAAGCACACGCATGAAGGTATCCTGCGCAATATCCGCCGTATCACAAGCATTGCCAAGCTTGCGGCGCAGCCAACCGTACAGCCAGCCGTGATAATCGGTATACAGAACGTGGACTTGGTTCTCTGCAAGATCAGTGGTCGACACAGCGCCCTCCTCGTCATTGGTCAAGCACATTGCAGACACCAAAATAAAATGAGAACGATTCGCATTCTATCGGGTAAGGTACCGATTCTGCAAGGTTGTTTCGACGCAACAGGCTCTCATCCGCGAGATCTTATCGGCAGAGAAGCCACTTTTTATACTTATGAACCTTTTCAGTAGCGAATTACGTGACACATACAGCAGGAAAAAAGGCTATGAAACTTCTTCCTGTTCTGATTATGCTTTTGGGCAGGCTGAAACTAACCCAAGATATTCTACAAATGGGTCACATTGAAAAAGACTCCTGCATAATCCCCCCCTGTTTTATGTAGTCAAATTCTGAGAGCTATGTATACTCGAATGTGCTCCTGGCATACACTTTCATGGTGCCAAGAGAATTTTTTATTAACTATAGTTTGGGAGCTGCGTATGAACAAACAGATTTTATTAGTAGCCCTATTAGGTGCTACTGTGCTATTTGCGGGCTGTGCAACCCAATCCAGTAACCAATTTCAAAATTTCCAGGCAATAGACTTAAATGATCTCGTCAGATCAGGTCAATTGGTACAAAAAACCAATAGCTTTTTTGTATTGAGTGATTCTTCGTCATCAATGGGCGACGATTATCAAAGGGACAGCAGTTTCAGCGGGACTAAACTTGACGTTGAGAAAAATTTGTTACATCGCTTCAATCAAACTATACCTGACATCACGTTATCATCAGGTTTACGCAGCTTTGGTTTCGGGTCTTGTTTAGGCTGGAGCCGGACTCAACTCAACCAGTCATTACAACCTCATTCCACAGGCGCTTTTGATGCCGCTATCCAATCACTCGAATGTTCCAGCGGAGGTACTCCTCTGGCTAAAGCTCTTGCTACCAGTCAGCAAGATCTGACATCGGCATCAGGGAACATTGCGTTACTTATTTTCAGTGACGGTAAGGATGATAATCCTTCCGTATCTGAGGTTAAAGCGCTGAAAAACAAATTTGGCGACAGATTGTGTGTCTACACAGTCTGGATCGGTAACGAACGGGATCGCCAAGGCGCTGCTAATCTGCGTGCAATATCCAATGTGGCGGGTTGTGGCTTTTCAACCAACGCAGAGGCTATTTCCAGTTCACAAGGCATAGCCGATTTCGTTAAAGGTGTATTTTTCGAATCGGCTACCCCGTTCATAGCGGAAAATGACGAGGACCAGGACGGCGTTGTCGATAGCCGGGACAAATGTCCTAATACGCCGAGAGGTGCGATCGTCGATAAAGACGGGTGTTGGGCATTCCATGGTATGTTGTTCGATTTCGACAGTGATAAAATCAAACCCGAATATCACGCAATGATTCAAAATGTAGTTAAGGTTTTGGAGCTTAATCCAGGGCTTACCATAGAAATCCAAGGTCACACCGATAGCATTGGCTCGGAAGCTTACAATCAAAGACTGTCCGAACGCCGGGCAAATGCAGTCAAAAATTTGCTAGTCAGAGAAGGCATCGATGGTAATCGCCTGGCTACCGTTGGCTTCGGAGAACTACAACCCGTTGATTCGAACGACACTGAGGAGGGACGAGCTTACAATCGTCGTGTGACTTACACTAGAACCGACCAATAAGCAATAACTCATAATCAGTCCTTTAACTGATCTAATAGTTATTAGCACCGCCCTAGAAGATAAAAGAGACTATGTGTTTAGTCCTACGGTTTGCTGGCGCGGTCGATAGCGACAAACAAGTATAGCCTGCCTTCTTCGGTACGCACTTCGGCAATGTCGATATGAAAGTACCCGATACCACGGTGGGCTGCGAGAAACCTCAGGTTCTCTTGACTATGCTGTATCGCTCGACGAAGGCGATCCTTTATCCGTTGAGCGATACAGCATAACCAGAAATACGCCAATAGGACCGAAAGAACGCACTACATGAAGAAAAATAAAACACTTATGCTGAACTGGCAAAATCAGAAGTCTGCACTTGCTGAGAAGATAAAGGTACGCGGATCACCAATGATCGAGCCGTTGACCCAGTAGCGTTTGTCGGTCAGGTTTTGCGTTTCGAAGCGCAGCGTCAGCAGCCGCCCGGCCACACTGGTAACGTAGCGCGCACCGGCGTCGAACAAGGTGTACGACGGCAGCCGATCGGTGTTCATCGCGTCGGCGTACTGATCTGAGGTGTAATTAAAGCCGGCTACCAGTGTCAGCCCCGAAATCCAGGGTGTATCGTACTCGACACGCAGTTTGGCTAACCACTCGGCAACTTGCACCGGCCGCTTGCCTTCCAGCGCCGGGTTCTGTTTCTGTTTACGAATCACGGTGTCGAGTACGGTCAGGCCACCAATCAGGCTCCAGTGCTCGGTAACGCGGCCAAAGGCAGTAAACTCGAGACCACGATGCTGCTGGCGGCCATCCTGCACGAAAACCAGTGCTGCGGGATTGCTGATATCGTAGTACTGCAGTGCCTTATCGATCTGGAACAGTGCTGTGCTCAGCAGCATGCCGCCGAGCGACCATTTGGTTCCAATCTCGTACTGCCTGCTGACCATCGGCTTCATGACTTCGCCCGCATTAACCACTGGCAGGCCAGCGAACTCACTTGCCGCCGTG
This sequence comes from Nitrosomonas sp., assembly GCA_039794425.1. GTDB lineage: Bacteria > Pseudomonadota > Gammaproteobacteria > Burkholderiales > Nitrosomonadaceae > Nitrosomonas. Next base: position 91,596 of record JBDIVK010000003.1, read on the forward strand.
CCACCCTGTTCCAGCGATTCCATGTAGGTGGCATAGGTGGTAACTGTGGACAGTGGTTTGTAGATCAACGACAGGCTCGGCGTGATGGCCGATTTGTCATACTCAATGCCGTCTCCACTTCCCTCTATCGTGCTGTGCGCAAGCCCCGCCAACAGCGACCACTGCTCGTTGATGCGAATATCGTCGCCCAGGTTCAGCGTCATCGACCCCCGCGTAAATGTGGGAATGCTCTCATGGGGCACGAAGGGATCAAACACGGGGCGGGGAATGTAGATTGGGCCATTCTCCAACCGAGCGCCGGTCAGGATAGTCACCTGAGGTTGCCACATGTCTGAAGTCGGATACTCATTCCAGTGGTGGGTGCGCTGTATGCCCCCGCTAAGCGTGTGAGATATGGTGCCAGTATCGAAACGGATATCGGCAAATACCTGATAAAGGCGCTCCTCCTGTACCTCGTAATAATTCCGATCTGGCCCGAACCCATAACTGTTGTAACTCTGAGTGTAAGTGCCGTCGGCCTGAAAGGTATTGTTCACAAACTGTTGATATCTTTTGCTGTCGTTTTCCCGCCATCCGGCACGCAACGTCAACCAGTCGCTCGCTTCCCAGCGCAGGTTGGCACCATAGCTGGTGGTCTTGTAGTAGCGCTCCGACCAAGGCTGGCCCCAGCTCCGGGTGTTGTCGATGTCGCGTGTGGACGGGCGACGCACACCCGTTGCCAAGGAGAAGCCGGTTTGGGCGCCAGTGAGGAGGAAGTCACCATCGGAGACATGAGCTTGCAACAGCAGGTCATCGGTCACTCGCCAGTCGAAGGCGGCGCTGAGAAATGTCCTGCGCAGTTTCGCCCTGTCTACGGCAAGCTCACCATCCTGGTAGGCGGCATTGATGCGGTAGCCGAAGCGGCCATCACGATCAATGGGGCCGCCAAAATCGCCATGCACATGAAAGTTCGTGCCGCCGTTATAGCGTGCAGTCAGACGGTTCAGGCGCTCGGCGGTGGGGCGCTTGGTAATGAAGTTGACGATGCCGCCGACATTGCCCGGTCCGTACAGAAAGCCGGACAGGCCGCTCAGCACTTCCACGCGCTCCGTGTTTTCCAGCCCGACGTCATGATTGTACCGGGAGCCAGCCAGGCCATCCCGGTAGAAACTCTGGTTGTTAAAACCCCGCATCAGGACGTTGGGCTGATTGTTATCGACCTGCAAGCGTCCGATCTGGGTGGTGGGGTTGATACGAAAAATCTGGTCAACGGTAGCACCGCGCACGTTTTCAAGCAACTCGGCCGGCAGCACTGTCATGGAATACGGCAGATCATCCAGCTCCCGCCCTTGCCACGGACCGACTTGCGAAACCTTGCGACTACGGTAGCCGTCAGCAGCTGTGCCGTCGGTCGCCACAGTACTCGCGCTCACTGTCATCAGCGGCAGTACCACTGCCTCGCCGGATGGATTCCCGACAGCAGGCGCTTTACGCAGTGAATAGCTACCACCGCCGGTGTCTACCAGCTCGTAGCCACTATTGGCAAGCAGGAGTAAAAATCCTTCTTGTACGGTATAACGGCCTTGTAACCCATTGCTACGTAAATCGGCCAGCATAGCCGGATCGAATACCAGTTGTACGCCGGACGTAGCAGCAAACTGTGCCAGCACGTCGCTCAGCCGTCCGGCGGGAATCGCATACTCCTGACTGGCTGCACTGCCGAGAGACTCGGCAGCCAGCACAGGGCCAGGCAGAAGCACAGCAATTCCAGTCAGGCCAGCCAGTATGCAATTGATGGCGAATATGAATACATTGATTTTGAACGTCTGCTGAGTATCGTCTTGAAAGTATGTAGGAAAAGAAGAAGATGCGGGGCTTGCCGTACAGGCCGGTAGCCGTAGGTAAAGACGCCTGAAGACCATGATTTATATACCTTTCATCGGTGTATGAAACGGGGTACCCTGGCGCATTCAACCCAGACAATCCATATGAGTAGGCGCGAAGTGCCGATTAATGGATTGTCTGGGTTAAAAACACGCCTTCATTCAGTACACCGGACGAAAGAAAAAATTTGATCATCTAATGGCAAACTTCTGGCAGACTTTTTCGGTTACTCGTCGTAATAAATCCTGAAGTTACCGATATGCATGAATGATGTGATCTATCGTCAAGTAACTCCTGCTGATGCCTCTGCGAACACCGCGTCACTTTGAAAAACGCTGTAACAACAGAGTTGTAATACCCTCCGTCAACGCCATACTGGATTGCTTCATGCCTGCGGCATTCGCGACGGGAATTATGGCAATGTTGGCTGGATTTTTACCGTCTTTGTGAGCCGCAAGGCGGCGTGGCAATCCAGACCTTCGTCAGGATTCAGGCAGCCAGGCGCCTGGCTGCCTTGGAAGCGGCCCTGCCCGAGATGCAGGAAATTCCCCGCCGACGAGGAACTCTTCTGGACCTTCCGGAATGAAGAGTGTGCTGGTCGACACTTCGATATGGATACCTGCCTTAATCGTCAGATCAATGACGGGGACCGACTGTGATCCAGTAGCGTGTATGATATTCGATGCGCAGCGGCAATTCGCTGGCCAGCAGAGCGAGACCGGCATCGGTATCAGCCAACGAGATAGCACCCGATACGCGTAGTTCAGCCACGGCCGGGTCGCAACGCAGCACGCCGGAACGATAGCGAGCCATCTCGGCAACTACGTCGCCCAGGCGCATGTCTCTGGCCAGCAACATACCCTGTTTCCATAAAGTAACGCTGTTCTCAACGGGCATCGGCTGATTCACGCCTGTCGTGCTGAAGTCAGCTTGTTCACCGGCACACAGGATACGGTTCGATCCGCCCCATGGGCGGACTTCAACCTCGTCCTGGAACACGGCAACACGGCAAATATCTTGATTCAGATGACGAACACTGAAATATGTACCCAATGCATGCACGACGCCGTGTGGGGTATCGACGAGGAAAGGTCGAGAGGTGGGTAACGGGTCCACGTGAGTGGTAATAAGAATTTCACCTGTTACGAGATGAATACGGCGCTCCATGGCGCTAAAGGCAATGTTCACTGCGCTGGCTGTGTTGAGCACAAGCTGTGAACCGTCGGGTAATTCCAGCATCTTGCGCTCGCCAGTGGCAGTAGCCACGTCAGCCGTCCACTCCTGCCAGGGCATATGGCGCCAGGTCAGCCAGCCGGCCGGTACGGCTAACAACATTACCCCCAGCAGGCGCAGACTGCGTCGCCGATTGTGGCCATGTTCCAGACGCTTGAGTGCATCCTTACCGATTTCTTCAGGTATCTGGTTAAAAGTGTGGAAAATGACCTGTGCACGGGCCCAGGCGGCATCGTGCGCCGGGCTCTGTCGGCGCCAGCGGTCAAAAGACTGACGCTCCGACTCCGTAGGTATACCGTAATGGAAGATCATGGCCCAGTCGGCGGCTTCCTTGAGCAAGGTGATGTCAGGAGGTGTGACAGATGACATGGCAAGACAATCTGTAATTGGCTCGGAATCGCGTCAAACGGCAGCCATACAAGTTACCAGTGCCTTGCGAATATGCCGGCGTACAGTAATCACGGGTGTTTGTGTGCGTTCAGCGATTTGCTGCAATGTCAGTCCGTCGAGCTGAGCCAGCAGAAATATCTCGCGTGTTCGACTGGACAAGCTGGTAAGCATGGCATCGATACGCATCAGTGCTTCGATGATGAGCAGGCGCGTTTCGGGAGAGGGTGTCTCCAATTCCGACAGATGGGCCACTGCTTCAAAATAGGCACGCTCCACATCCTGCCGCCGCCAGTGGTCAATAACCAGGCCCTTGGCGATATGCGTCAGCAACGCACGAGGTTCATCACCCAGCTGTGCCGGGGTTCGCCGCGAAGCTATGATACGCAGAAAAGTGTCATGTGCCAGATCAGCCGCATCGCAGGCATTGCCAAGCTTACGGCGCAGCCAGCCGTACAACCAGCCGTGATGGTCGGTATATAGATCATGGATTTGGTACGCTGCAAGATTGGTAGCCGACACAGCGCCCTCTTCGTCATCGGTCAGGCACATGTGGCAGACACCCAGAGAATAATGAGAACGATTCGCATTCTATAAGGTAAGGTGCCAGTCTTGCAAGACTGTTTGAATGCAGCTGGATGTCAGATCGCGTAACCGGAGATCAACAATATGCGTATTAAGCGTAAAATATCGGGCAGAAGAAGCAAATCCCTGCCTCGACCATTGTTGCGCTACATATATCTTTGAAGTTTACTCGGATGGAAGCGGCGCAGTTACCTTTGTCATCAGGAATCTTGTTAAAAATCCCGGAATACTGATTAGAGTGAACAAAACGAACAATTCCACGCACACCCCCATGATGCAGCAGTACCTGCGTATCAAGGCGCAGCATACCGACAAACTGCTGTTCTACCGTATGGGGGATTTCTATGAACTATTTTATGAAGATGCCGAGAAAGCTGCAAGGTTATTGGATATTACCCTCACCCAACGCGGTTCCTCGGCTGGCGAGCCAATCAAAATGGCGGGTGTACCGTTTCATGCGGTCGATCAATATCTGGCCAAGCTGGTCAAACTGGGTGAATCAGTAGCCATCTGTGAACAGATCGGTGATCCGGCTACAAGTAAAGGACCGGTAGAACGTCAAGTCACGCGCATCATCACGCCAGGAACCCTGACTGATGCCGGATTACTGGAAGAACGTCGCGATAGTATCGTGCTGGCGCTGGCATTGCATCGTGGTACGATAGGGCTGGCCTGGCTCAATCTGGCCGCTGGAGATATGCGTGTACTGGAAACCTCACCGGAAAATCTGGCCAGTGAGCTGGAGCGCCTGCGTCCGGCAGAACTACTCCTGCCGGAGTCATTCGATCTGTCGATGGTATTAAATGACTCCATCATTCCCAAACACTTGCCGGACTGGCAATTCGATTACGAGCGTGCCGTGCAACAACTCACCCGGCAATTCGGTACCCATGACCTGGCCGCATTCGGCTGCGAGGATCTGCATGTGGCGCTTATGGCAGCCGGTGCATTGTTCGAATATGTCCGGCTGACACAATATCCTGCAGCAAATGGAGAATCCTCTCCTGTACTTAATCATTTGCAGGTGCTGCGTGTCGAACGGCAAGATACCTATCTGCGTATGGATGCCGCTACACGTCGAAACCTGGAGCTTACCCTGACGTTACGTGGCGAAGACGCCCCCACCCTGCTATCGCTGCTGGATACCTGTTCCACCAGTATGGGCAGTCGCCTGTTGCGACACTGGTTACATCATCCATTGCGCAACCGGCCATCCATACAGCAGCGGCTCGATACCGTATCTGCGCTGATCAAAGCAGAACCACGGATAATGTATGCGACCATTCGTAAGCAATTCAGGCATATTGCTGATATCGAACGTATTACCAGTCGAATTGCGCTGAAAACTGCCCGACCACGTGATCTGTCCGGTTTGCGTGACAGTTTAACGATTCTTCCAGAAACCATTGAACTGCTTGCGAACTGTTCCTCCAACGCTGTTCGCCGTTTTACCCCCGCTATGACGCCGGATATCACGCTTATCGAACTACTTATGCGTGCATTGCAACCCACTCCCAGCGTTACAGTTCGTGAAGGTGGTGTCATTGCTGCCGGATACGACGCGGAACTGGACGAATTACGCGCCATGCAGGAAAACTGCAGTGAGTTTCTATTACGCCTGGAAGCTCAAGAACGCGAGCGAACCGGGATTCCCAACCTCAAAGTGGAATATAACCGGGTACACGGTTTTTACATCGAAATTACGCGTACACACGGAGAAAAAGTCCCTTCAGATTACCGCCGCAAGCAAACCTTGAAGAATGCGGAACGCTATATTACGCCGGAGCTACAGGCATTCGAAAACAAAGCACTGACGGCACGTGAGCGTGCACTGGCGCGAGAGAAGATATTGTATGACTCGCTGCTGGAGCAACTGACTGTTTTTATTGCTCCGCTGCAGAATATCGCCCAATCTATCGCAGAATTGGATGTGTTATGTACTTTTGCCGAGCGTGCAGATTTGCTCGACTATACCGAACCGACTTTTACCGACGATCCGGTTCTGGTAATCGAGGCAGGCCGGCATCCGGTCGTGGAAAATCAGGTAGAACAATACATCGCCAATGACGTGCACCTGGGTGCCGTCACGCGTGAAGGACGGCAAATGCTTATCATCACTGGCCCTAATATGGGAGGCAAGTCCACTTACATGAGGCAAACTGCACTGATTGCCCTGCTGGCGCATTGTGGTAGTTTTGTCCCTGCCCGGAACGCCCGGATCGGCCCAATCGACCAGATTTTCACACGCATCGGCGCTTCTGACGATCTGGCAGGTGGACGCTCCACTTTCATGGTGGAAATGACAGAAGCAGCCAACATCTTACGCCATGCCACCGCACAGAGCCTGGTACTAGTTGATGAAATCGGCCGCGGCACTTCGACCTTTGACGGTCTTGCACTGGCTTTTGCCATTGCCCGCCACCTACTGGCTCAGAATCGAAGCTATACACTGTTTGCCACACATTATTTTGAACTGACCCAACTTGCGGAAGAGTTTCCCCAGGCAGCCAATATTCATGTCACCGCAGTGGAACATAAACAACGTATCGTATTCCTGCATTCGATCGAGGAAGGGCCTGCCAGTCGGAGTTACGGTTTACATGTCGCCGCGTTGGCCGGTGTGCCCGACAAGGTAATCAAAGCAGCTAGAAAAATCCTCACCCGATTAGAACAGGAAACCATCAGCAGAAATCCACAGCAGACCCTGTTTGAAGAAATTGACGCCGCTGAACCCGATATTCCCTCCTCTGTGCATCCGGTGCTCAACCATCTCGGGCAGATTCGTCCCGATGAATTAACCCCCCGGGAAGCACTAGAGCAACTTTATATGATGAAATCGATCCTTGATCAGGAAGGTTAATCAATGCTCATGACCATGCGGTCCATGTACATGCCCATGTGAGAGCTCTTCTGCTGTAGCCGGACGTACTGCAGTAACCGTGCATTCAAATCGTAATGTCATACCAGCATAAGGATGATTGCCATCTACCACTACAATATCATCCGTTACATCGGTCACGGTATAAATCAGAAAATCATCGGAACCTTCCTCGCCACCCTCGAACTGCATACCGATCGCGACTTCTTCAGGAAACGCACCGCGCGGCTCGACCCGCATCAGCTCACTATCATATTCGCCAAAAGCCTCATCGGGTTCCATTAGCAGAGACAGGGTATACCCGATTTCCTTCTCGTGTAATGCTTCCTCCACAGTAGGAAATATCCCGTCATAACCGCCATGCAGATAACTGATGGGCACCTCGGTTTCCTCCACAACTTTACCTTCCTGGTTAGTCATTTTATAGTGGAGCGATACTACTGTATCTTTTTCTATGCGCATACTTCCTCCGCCTGCATCAGGCTTTATTTGGTTGATAAAACTTTCTCTTTTATGGCCCAAGCTCCACTGACAGAGAAGCCCGGGGATAATAACCTGGTACACACGGTGCGAAACTGCGACGATGGACATTGGAAATACCATACAGTTGGATTGCTTTGAAATGTGCTTTAGTAGGATAACCCTTGTGCCGATCAAAGCCATATTCCGGATAAGTCTCGTGTAATTTCAGCATTTCAGCATCTCGCGCCGTTTTGGCGAGAATTGAAGCAGCCGAAATTTCTGCTACCAGGCTATCTCCTTTGATAATCGTCTGTACTTCATAATTCAATCGTGGTGCACGATTGCCATCTACCAGAATCAACGCATTATGAACGGGCGATAATTTCTCTACTGCTCTTTGCATGGCCAGCAGACTGGCCTGCAGGATATTCAGACGATCGATTTCTTCAACCGAGGCAGAAGCCACAGCCCAAGCACGGGCATGTCGCCTGATTTGACCAGCTAGATCAGTACGTTTCTTTTCACTCAGTTTTTTGGAATCCGCCAGCCCCTCGATAATATTTTTTGGGTCGAGTGCTACACAAGCCGCATAGACCGGCCCAGCTAGTGGGCCTCTACCTGCTTCATCCACACCGTATACCGCTCTTCCGTTTAAATACATTGATCTGCCTGGAAATGTTGAGACCCGAATTCCTCAAACTGACAGTAAATACCAGACTAAATCTCTCTGGCCGTACACATCAGTTGCGCTTCAGTCACTATCTGACCGTCCACTTCTGCACAGGCAGTATATTTCCAGATACCTCTGATCTGCCGGGCAATTTCAACTTTCAGCGCCAATTGATCGCCTGCAATGACGGGTTTCTTGAACCGTACCGCATCAATGCCAACAAAATAATAAACCATCTCAGCATTCTTCTCGGCATTTTCCGTACGTATGGTCAGCAGTGCCGATGCCTGGGCCAACGCCTCTACAATCAACACACCTGGCATAACCGGATAATGCGGAAAATGCCCAGCAAAATAAGGCTCATTGATAGAAACGTTCTTATATGCATGAATCCTCTTGCCCGGTTCAAAGGAAACCACCCTGTCGACCAGAATCAATGGGTAGCGATGCGGTAGGTATTTCAGGATTTCATGGATATCCATGACGATTATTTCTCACCTCCCTGATAATAAATACGGTGCGTTCATTATTTTTCGGTAGTTGACACCTGATCGTTCAATGCTCTGATAACCTGATCGGTAATATCGATACGCGAGCTCCGATAAACTGAATCCTGCAGTTGCAGGATCAAATCATACGCTTCCAGTTCAGCAAGCTCTCTAATCACCTGATTGATACGTTCTAGAATCAGACCATATTCTTCGTTCTGACGCAGACTTAGATCTTCCCGCATCTGCTGCTGAGCACGCTGATACTGGCGACTGAGTCCGGCCAGCTCTCGTTCCTTGAGACGCCTTTCATCTTCTGCCATGGTATCTGCATTTTTCTCCAGTTCCTGTTGTAACGCTTTAGCCTGCATGGAAAGTTCCTTGATACGTGCATCACGTGCCTGAAATTCCTGCTCTATTTTCTTCTGTGCCAGAATAGCAGGCATCGATTCCCGCAAGATTTTTTCGGTATTGACGACCCCAATCTTGATTTCTCTGGCGCAGGATTCAGCTGGTAAGGTAACAGGTATCATCATGACAGGTGCTACGAAAAACCAAACGACAGCAGTTTGCCACCATCCACTCAATACATATTTCATCTACTCTCCCGATGGCGTGCGTATCCCTAAAGCTAGAAAGTCTGTCCTAACTGGAACTGGAAGCGCTGCAAATTATCCCCCGGTTTATTATTGAATGGCTGCGCAACACTGAATTTTAACGGACCCATAGGTGAAATCCAGGTAACTGCCAGTCCGGCAGAATAACGAAAATCGTCGAAACCTAAGCCGGAGAATGAATTAACAATCGTTCCACCATCTACAAATGCACTTAAACGAACTGATTTATCTTCTTTCATAAACGGTGCCGGAAATAATACTTCAATATTGCCAACTATCCGTTTACTACCACCTAGTACGCGATTGTCACTATCACGTGGCCCTAGCGTATTGATGTTGAAGCCACGAACAGAATTGAAGCCGCCTGCGAAGAAATTCTTGAAAAAAGGTAGTGGCTTACCTGAATATCCGTCACCTATACCCACCTCACCATTCAACATCAAGGTAAATATTTTTGAAATAGGGAAAAACCACCTGTGTTCATAGCTGACCTTATAATAGTTCAAATCTACAAACGGCATACTGACTTCCCCGAATAGGCGCTGTGTCATACCGGAAGTCGTCCAGATAGCACTGTCGCGACGATCACGTGCCCAGCTCAGGGTAATCGGAACATTGTCGGAAACCTTACCAAATTGATCGACAAACTCCTTAAAGCGCTCCGGACTATCTTCACGTAGATTGATTTTGGTACGTTCCACCCCTACCCCCAAGGAAACAATATCGTTTTCTGCGACAGGAATACCAAAACGTATATTGGCTCCGGTAGTATCAGTATTGAAGACCCCGACGCTGGTCAGAGAACGGGTATTGATGTCACGCCTGAATGCTTCCAGACCAAGACTCACGCCATTGATCGTATAGTAAGGATTAGTGAATGAAGCAGAAATAATTTTATTGACGCTACCGGTGTTGACCTGCAAACTGAGGAAGTTACCCGTTCCAAGAATATTATTCTGAGCGATCGATCCATTCAGAATAATCCCCTCCCGGTCGGAATAACCGGCACCAAACATAATTGCACCGGTCGGTTTTTCGACTACGTCGATATTAATATCTACCTGATCCGGTACATCGGCAACTGGAGGAGTTTCAACGTTGACACTGGTAAAAAAATCCAATCTGTCTACACGCTGTCGAGAACGGTTAATCTGACTGGTCGAATGCCAACTACCTTCCATTTGCCGGAATTCACGACGAATCACCTCATCGCGGGTACGCTCATTACCACTGATATTGATACGTCTGACATAAACCCGGCGACCTGGATCAATGAAAAAGGTAAAAGCGGTCTGTCGGGTTTCCTTATCCAAATCTGGCGAGGCATTGACATTGGCAAATGCATAGCCATCATCTCCCAGTCTATCGCTGATCAGCTTGATCGACTCGGTCAGCTTCTCGCGCACGAATACCCCACCTGGCTCCAGCTTGATCAGCTTGCGCAGTTCCTCCTCCGGGACCAGCAGTTCACCTGCAAGCTTGATATCGGATACTGTATATTGTGGACCTTCTGCTATGTTGACAGTAATATAAATATCCTTCATATCCGGTGTAATGGACACCTGAGTAGAATCGATATTGAATTCGAGATAGCCTCGATCAAGATAGTAAGAACGCAGGGTTTCCAGATCAGCCGATAATTTCTGTTTCGAATATTGATCGTCTTTGGTAAACCAGGTTAGAAACCCCGGGGTTTTAAGGCTAAACAGATCAACTAATTCGTCCTCAGGGAAGGCTTGGTTACCGACAATATTGATCTGTTTGATCCGGGCTGTTTTACCTTCTTTAATATCGAAGTTGATACCGATACGGTTGCGTTCCAATGGTGTTGTCGTGGTGGTGATCTTGACCGCATATTTGCCACGACTGATATATTGCCGTTTCAGTTCCTGCTCAGCTTTTTCCAGTAACGAACGGCTAAAAATGCGGGACTCCGACAAACCAGCCTGTTTCAAACCTTCTTTCAACTTTTCTTTATCGAATTCCTTTGCACCATTGATACTGATTTGCGCAATCGCGGGACGCTCCTGAACCTGAACAATCAGTAACTCACCATCAGCCTTCAACTTGACATCCCTGAAAAAGCCAGTCGCATACAGTGCTTTGATTGCCGCGCTAGCTTTTGCCTTATCCACTACATCACCTACCTTGATAGGCAGATAGCTGAATACCGTCCCGGCTTCGGTACGTTGTATACCTTCAACTCGAATATCCCGAACAACAAAAGAATCATCTCCCGCTACTACACTTGCCATTGGGTGCAGGCAAAACAGGAATACCAGATACCTGAATTTCATGCTTACCCTGAAATCAAGCGAAGCAGATCATTATGTAATGCAAATATCATCAGTGTAATCAGCAATGCCATACCGATCTGATGACCAATTTCCATGACTTTCTCAGGTAATGGTGCACCCCGGATCATTTCGATCGCGTAGTACATCAGATGCCCTCCGTCAAGAACTGGAATCGGCAATAGATTCAGTACACCAAGACTCACACTAATCAAAGCAAGAAAACTTAGGTATGCAGTAAATCCCATCTGCGCCGACTGACCGGCATAGTCCGCAATGGTGATAGGCCCACTGACATTCTTCAGCGAAACGTCACCTACCACCATCTTGCCAAGCATACGTAAGGTAAAGTAGGTCATCTCCCAAGTTTTGGTAATCGCTTTCGCCAGAGCAGTTCCCGGAGAATAGCTGAGATTCACTACTAGATTTTCCAGTATCTCATGCTCAATTTTGGGGGCAATACCGATTTTCCCGATTTCGATATCATTTTCGAATGCTGTTTCAGGTGTCAATGATAAGCCAAACACCTGACCTTCCCGCATAACTTCAAGTTCAAGTGTTTGGCCAGGATTTGCACGAATTTCACTGACGATTTCTTCCCAATAGACGATTTCCTTCCCGTCGATCGCTATGATTTCGTCACCTGCCTGAAGACCAGCACGTTCCGCTACCCCCCCTGCTATGACCTGGCCAATGACAGGGCTGAAAACAGGTTGGTAAGCTTTCAAACCCAACTTACTCAGAAAATCTGAGTCCAGATCTTCTGCATCGAGGTTGCTCAGATCAAGCTTAAGCTTATGGGCTGCTCCGTATTCATCAGTTACTTCCACTTCGACATCAGTCCGGCGATCTACTGCATGACCTAACAATATCAGACGTGCATCCTGCCAGGTTGCAACCAACTGATCATCGATTCTGATGATAGTCTCTCCCTCTCTGAAACCAGCTGAGGCTGCAGGTGTCAGGGGTTCGATTTTTCCCAGTATAGGTTTTACGCCACTGACTCCTATTACGAAAAGCAACCAGTACAGCAATATTGCCAGCAGAAAATTGGCGATAGGACCTGCTGCTACGATGGCAAAGCGCTTGGAAACAGACTGCCGATTGAACGCCCGGGAAAGTTCATCGACCGGAACTTGTCCCTCACGTTCATCCAACATCTTGACGTATCCCCCTAAAGGAATCGCTGCGACGACCCATTCTGTCTGATCATTACCTAGACACCTTCTGAATAAAGGCTGGCCGAATCCTACTGAAAAACGCAGTACTTTGACACCACACCAGCGGGCAACGAGGTAATGGCCAAACTCATGAAAAGTGATCAACAAGCCTAACGCAACTACAAAAGCGAGAATCGTCGAAAGTAGTGTCATATCACCAGGCTAAAATCAGTTGAAAATGGAAAATCATACAAGAGAGATATTATTTTTCTGTGTGTGTACGTCATTATTCAACGGCCTCGATCCTGCCAAATTCCAGGGAATGCTGCTGATGTATCGTATCGCAATGTTTTCTGACTGATGCCCAGTTATAATTCTGCTACCGGCGCAGCGTTTTCATAAAAATACCCCCTGTTCCAGTAGCCTGACCCAACTCAGAAATATTACATGTCCCCGCTACTTCATAGTCTTTATTCACGATCTCACATCCCCGGCAACCACTTTAGATCGTAACATACCATTCCCCACACGATCGACCAGCCATTCTCGTGCTGTCTCACGGGCCAGTGAATCTGCCATGAGTATGTCTTCCAGGTTGGCGACCTCTTGCCTGTTGATAGTCTGCATCACCTGTTCGATCATGACTGGAATAGCAGTAAAGGGCATTCTACCGGCTAAAAAAACTTCGACCGCGACCTCATTGGCAGCGTTCAGTACGGCAGGCATATTACCTCCCATCGTCAAGGCCTCATAAGCAAGCCCAAGACAGGGAAACCGTTCAAAGTCAGGTGCTTCGAAATCCAACTGTGCAATTTCAAAAATGTCTAGCGATCGCGCACCGCTTTCCATTCTTTCGGGGTAACTTAATGCATGCGCGATCGGCGTACGCATATCCGGATTACCCAATTGTGCAAGCACTGAACCATCGACATATTCGACCATGGAATGGATGACACTTTGTGGATGTACGACGACTTGAATTTTCTCGGGGGCCGCGTCAAACAGCCAATGCGCTTCGATGACCTCCAAACCTTTATTCATCATAGTCGCTGAGTCTACGGATATTTTTCTTCCCATGACCCAGTTAGGATGGGCACAAGCCTGTTCTGGCGTGACTTTTTCTAATTCCGCCGGAGCAGCTTTTCGGAAAGGTCCCCCTGACGCGGTCAGCAGAATCCGGCGAACACCTGTTTCAGTCAAATCTCCACTAAAATGCTGCGGTAAAGACTGGAAAATAGCGTTGTGTTCACTATCTATCGGCAGTAATGTTGCATGGTGCTGTTTAACCACATCCATGAAGATACGCCCTGCCATAACCAGCGTTTCCTTATTAGCCAGTAAAATATGTTTACCAGCACGTGCCGCTGCAAGAGTGGGTCGGATACCTGCTGCTCCAACGATCGCTGCCATGACTGTATCTACCTCCGGCAACGCGGCGACTTTCTCCAGCGACTCGATACCTGAAAGTACCACGGTATCCAGACCCGCTCCATGCAGTTTCTCATCCAGCCGCTCCGCACTTTCTGCATCCAACATAACAGCATAACGCGGGTGAAAATGCAGGCATTGCGCAAACATTTTCTCTACGTTTCTATCAGCCGTCAACGCAACGATCCGAAACCGGTCAGGGTGCCGTGCTGCCACATCCAGTGTATTTTCTCCGATGCTACCAGTCGACCCAAGTATGGTCAGGTGACGCATTTTAGTCATAATTTAGTCGAATAAAATAAAATCACTGCCATGGTCGCAACCGGTAAAGTCGAAACCAATGCATCGATACGATCCAGTATACCACCATGGCCAGGCAGAATATTGCCACTATCCTTGACACCTGCCTGCCGTTTCAACAATGATTCAAACAGATCGCCGATTATACCCAGCACGGCCAGCATAAGCAGCAACGGGATCAACCAGGAAGCTGGGATATTCCCTTTATCCACCCAGTATAGCCAGGCCATTGCATAAATCAGTACACCAATCAACGCGGCAATCACACCTTCCCAGGTTTTTCCCGGACTGATCTGTGGCGCAAGTTTACGTTTTCCATATGCACGTCCGGCAAAATAGGCAGTACTGTCTGATACCCATACCACCCCCATCAACCCAAGCAATAATGACGGATCAATCGCACGTAACTGATATAGTGCCAGACATGTCGGCAGTAATACCAACCAACCTAGTAGCATGAATATCGATGTGCTCCGGATCGACTGAGCTGTCTTCAATTGAATTGGTACCCACAATAACCAGAAAATACCGGATACAGCGTAAAGCCAGACCATTGCTGTACTCGCTGGATTCAGAGAAACAGCCTCACTGACTAAAAACAGCAGCTCCCCCCCCAGTAAAGTAGTAAAAATCAGATAAAAAATAGTTTGTCTGACAGAAAAGCGCCCCAAACGACACCACTCTCTGGAAGCCGCAACGGTCAGCCCCAAGAGTAGTACCGCCCAAAAAATGCCCGGCAGATAAAATAATGCCGCCAAGAAGGCGGTCAATAAAATTAATGCAGTAAGTAGTCGGGTTTTAAGCATAAACGGGGCAAATCCCGTTAATTAGTAATAGTGGTAATTAAAGTCTGTCTTTACTGATAATTTTTTTTTCATCTTTTGAACGAGCTGCGATTTGTTCACTTGTTCGCCCAAATCGGCGCTCTCGTTGCTGATAAGATGCAATTGCCTGATCAAGAGACAGTGCGTCAAAGTCCGGCCATAAGGTCTCAGTAAAATATAGCTCAGTATAGGCTAGTTGCCACAGCAAGAAATTACTGATCCGGCATTCGCCTCCCGTACGAATGAACAGATCCGGCTCGGGCGCATCAGACATTGTCAGATGTCTGGCAAGGTCCTGTTCTTCGAAATCTATGGCTGAGTCTCGGGGAATCTGGGCTATCATTTTCCTGACGGCCTGCATGATATCCCAGCGACCACCATAATTTGCTGCAACAGTAAAATATAAGCGGGTATTACCGGCTGTCAGTTTCTCGCCCTGACGAATACAACTGATGATTTTCGGGTCGAATCTGGAAATGTCACCGATCACTCTGAACCTAATTCCATTTTCATGCAGTTTGGCAACTTCTCGTTCAAGCGCGACGAGAAACAGTTGCATCAATAACTTGATTTCTTCCTCGGGCCTTCGCCAGTTCTCACTACTGAATGCAAAAATTGTCAGATACGATATGCCCCGTTCGATACAAGCTCTGATTGTACCTCGTACCGCCTCAACACCTTGCTTATGACCTGCAGTCCGAGGTAAATAACGCTGCTTCGCCCATCGGCCATTACCATCCATGATAATGGCAACATGCTTTGGAATAGTGCCAACTTCGGGAATTTCGCGAGTCGAGCTCGGTATTTGGGACATGCGTCAGACGGCCATTAATTCAGATTCTTTAGTTTGCAGTAACTTATCCACTTCAGCAATATAACGATCAGTCAGTTTCTGAATTTCCTCTTGTCCACGCCGGTCTTCATCTTCGGCGATCAACTTGTCTTTGAGTAATTCTTTTAACTGAGCGTTAGCATCACGCCGTATATTTCGCATCGCGACACGTGCAGTTTCAGCTTCTGCTTTGACAATTTTAGTCAAGTCACGACGTCTTTCTTCTGTTAGGGGTGGCATGGGGACGCGCACCATTTCATTTGCCGTCATCGGATTCAGTCCTAAATCGGAATCTCGTATGGCCTTTTCGATGGGTGTAAACATTTTCTTATCCCACGGGATGACACCTATCGTTCGTGCATCAACCAACGTAACGTTGGCCAATTGCTTAATAGGCGTCGGGGCACCATAGTAATCGACTGTGATATGGTCCAGCAAACCCGTATGCGGACGCCCACTTCTCACTTTACTAAAATCGACTTTGAGTGCATCCAGACTTTTCTGCATCTTCTGCTCTGCAGATTTTTTCACATCGGCAATCATATGTCAGTCAAACCCATTGAATATTTAAGAATAATTGCTGCAACCTTAGGTAGGGTACCCTCATGACCACTTTGCGCAGCAAATGAGCAATTCAAAGCATAATCGGAAAATTCAGGCAACCACCGACGTTCCTTCGTCTTCACCCATAATGACCCGTTTGAGTGCCCCGGTTTTAAAAATACTGAATACATTGATGGGAAGCTTCTGATCCCGACACAACGTCAAAGCGGTTGCATCCATTACCTGAAGATTTCTATTGATCGCCTCATCGAAAGTTAGATTCCGGAAACGTTTTGCGTCCGTATTCGCTAACGGGTCACTGGTGTAAATTCCGTCTACTTTGGTAGCTTTGAGTACTATATTGGCATTCATTTCCATACCACGTAAGGCTGCCGCCGTATCCGTAGTAAAAAAGGGATTACCAGTCCCTGCTGCAAATATTACTACTTTTCGTTCTTCCAGATAGCGCAGCGCTTTGCCACGGATATATGGTTCTACCACCTGATCAATCCGCAGAGCTGATTGTACACGCGAAACAACCCCCCCTCGTTTCATCGCATCATGTAGCGCCAAAGCATTCATAGTAGTCGCCAACATTCCCATGTAATCTGCCGTTACCCGGTCCATACCATCTCCGGAAGATTTCATGCCGCGGAAGATATTCCCTCCCCCCACAACTATCGCGACCTCGACACCCAGCTGTAATATCCCAGTAATTTCAATGACAATACGCTCAACCACTGTACGATCAATCCCGTACGGGGCATCCCCCATGAGCGCTTCACCTGACAGTTTCAGCAAAATACGTTTATAAATAGCTGGCATATTTACAGGGTTGAGAGCATGTGATGATTTACGCCTAAGATACCTCTAATGCCCGGTTCCCGTCGTTATGTTTTGACGTCTGCAAAAAATAATAATATTTATCTCCATTTACAATGGTACGTTATTATTTTTTGCATTCGGTCTGACCAAGAAACTCAAGTACTTAGAGGTTTTCTTTTTTATTTCGACTGACTGACTTGAGCCATCACTTCAGCTGCAAAGTCATCTGATTTTTTTTCGATTCCTTCACCCACTATATACAGGGTAAAACCCTTGACTCGCGCAGACTTTATAGTAAGAAGCTTTTCGATGGTCTGCTCAGGATCTTTGACAAAAGGCTGGCCGAGTAACGTCACCTCTGCCAGATACTTGGCTACCCGCCCTTCTACCATTTTTTCCACGATATTAGCTGGCTTACCACTTTCTGCTGCCTGAGCCGAGAATATTTGACGTTCACGTGCAAGCAAATCGGCTGGCACTTGATCACTGGAAACACACACTGGTTTACTTGCCGCGATATGCATAGCCAGATCTTTACCCAGCACCTCGTCGCCTCCCGAATAATCAAGCATCACACCGATTCTGGATCCATGAAGATACATGGCAAGCTGATCTTGGGTCTCATAACCGATCCCACGCCGGACACTGATATTTTCACCCAGTTTCATGACCAACGCCTTACGTACCGACTCTACTGTTTCTCCCTCAGCTAATATCGAGTCGCTCAGTGCTGAAATATCCGATACGTTCTCGGTCGTCGCCATCAGTTGCGCCAGATTCTTGGCGAAATTAATGAAATCCTCATTCTTGGCAACGAAGTCTGTCTCACAGTTGACTTCCACCAACGCCCCACGCTTACCATCAGCAGAAATAAATCCACTAATCACCCCTTCTGCAGCAATCCGACCAGCAGCTTTACTTGCCTTCGCTCCACTTTTAATCCGTAAAAGATCCTCAGCTGCTTTCATATCTCCATCGGACTCTGT
The DNA here is from genome assembly GCA_039794425.1 of Nitrosomonas sp. Taxonomy (GTDB): domain Bacteria; phylum Pseudomonadota; class Gammaproteobacteria; order Burkholderiales; family Nitrosomonadaceae; genus Nitrosomonas. Next base: position 109,971 of record JBDIVK010000003.1, read on the forward strand.
TAAAGCTTTCTTACATTCCATCATGCCTAAGCCCGTGAGCTCGCGCAACTCTTTAACCATACTCGCGGTAATTTCCGCCATACTCACTCCAAAAAACCAAGATTCAAAATATTTACAATATGTTGGATGAACAGCGATATCTTTTTCAAGTCTCGGATGACTGTTCTTCACCGATTACTGCATCATCGTCTTTACTCATTTCGATGATTTCCTGAATGGACTGATTGCGTCCTTCCAGCACAGCATCTGCCATGGCACGCGCATACAATCGTATGGCTTGACTGGAATCATCATTACCCGGGATCACATAATGAATACCTGCAGGATTGTGGTTCGTATCGACCACCCCTACCACCGGAATACCCAACTTGTTAGCCTCTACAATTGCCCCTTTTTGATAACCTACGTCAATCACAAACATAGCATCAGGCAACCCTTTCATTTCCTTGATCCCACCGAGACTGTTATTCAATTTTTCCATTTCACGCTGAAAATCAAGTGCTTCCTTCTTGACCAACTTGTTCAATGTACCGTCTTGGACCATTTTTTCCATTTCCTGCAGACGCTTGATTGACTGTCTGATTGTTTTGAAATTCGTCAGCATCCCCCCCAACCAACGCTGATTGACATAAGGCGCACCGCAACGTAGTGCTTCTTCCTTGACGATATCACGTGCCTGACGTTTGGTACCCACAAACAGAATCGTGCCTTTGTTTGCCGAAAGCCTACGAACGTAATTCAGTGCCTCATCAAGTAATACAATGGTTTTTTCAAGGTTTACAATATGAATTTTGTTGCGCTGGCCAAATATATAGGGAGCCATTTTCGGATTCCAAAAACGGGTCTGATGACCAAAATGAACACCCGCTTCCAGCATTTGCCGCATAGTCACTGACATGAATTCTCCTTAGGGTTAAATCACCACTTACCGACACGCTTCCTTCCGGAAGGCACCCTATTTTGGTAAAGGTGAATTATGTAATAAAATCAGGTTGATAAAATAAATGAGTTTTTAATCACTCCAGAGAAACATCGACTATTACCCGCACTTGCCGATCATTTGACTCCGAGCCAGAATTATAGCATGCCTCGGCTTGCGCTCAAGAACCGTCACACGTCTCCGCTTTTTGCTACTTTAATCCGAGGACTCACCAATTTTACGGCCAAGTGTATCGATATCATTCAGCGTAACGTGTCTGTTATTAATCGTTATGAGCCCTTCTTCCTGTAATTTAGAAAATGATCGACTCACCGTTTCCAGCTTGAGCCCCAAATAACTACCAATTTCTTCCCGTGTCATTCTCAAAATAAAATTGGTCGGTGAGTAACCCCGCCTGGATAAACGTATTGATAGATTCAGCAAAAAAGCCGCCAAACGTTCCTCTGCTCTCATACTGCCAAGTAACATCATGACACTATGATCCTGAATGATTTCCCGGCTCATGATTTTATGGAATTGGCTCATCAGCAAAGGAATACTCCGTCCGATTTCCTCGAGCTTATTGAAAGGGACTTCACAAACTTCGCTATCATCGAGTGCCACCGTATCACAGGTATGCTTCTCGGGACTGATTGCGTCCAGCCCCAACAATTCTCCGGTCATGTAAAAACCTGTTACCTGCTGACGGCCATCCGCTTTCAACACGCTGGTCTTGAAGAATCCATTTTTCACGGCGTAAAGTGACTTGAAACTGGATCCGGTGTGCAGCAAATACTCACCCCGTCGTACCTTGAATTTATGATTGATCAGGTTACCCAAATACTCAATTTCTTCATTATTCAAACCTACCGGCAAACACAGCTCGCGCAGACTACAGGACACACAACTCGATTTGTACTGTGGCGCCGTGAAATTTCTGGGTATTGTGTTATCAAACAAGATCAATCCCACCTTATCGGAAATTCTGACATTGTCACCTCATAGAATGATACAAGTACAGTATCACCTGCTCCCACTGTTTGCCAGAATATAATCTGCCAAACTCTGCACCGAGTCTCCCGTCAGATTTGGGAAAGCAGGCATCTTGAGCCCTTTACCATTTTTCACCCTGTCCGCGATAGCTTCAGGGTTTGCCATATCTGCTCTCAGTAGCATAACTTTGCTGGCTACGGGTGTATGACATTGCACACATGCTTCTTTAAAAATTTTTTCACCCGTGGCCCCCTCCCTCGGTATATAGTCACTGTTTCTGGAACAACCACCCAGTACGAGCAATATACAACCCGATATTGTCACAGACAAAGCAGCTATTTTTCTCATTCCCTAATCAGTTTCAGTTCAAACTATAATTTTGTGAAAAATAAAATAGAAATAGACAGTGCTCTTAAAAAGAACTCTTGGAGTTTAGCACACTCATAGCTTATCTTGATCAGTAACAAAACAGGTTGATAAATCAGTAGTCCACTCTGATAGCAACCGCTCACATCATCTCTGGATAATAATGAAAAAAATTTTTTACTTACTCAGCTTAATTTCAATAGGATTTCCGATAAAACACGTTACTGCAGCAGAAGTTTCCGAAGATTTCCAAACCTGGGGCAATATTACTGCCACTGGTAATTTTGGGCCCTTCAACCCGGAATGGAAAAATTTCAAATATTGGCTGGAAGGGCAAGGTCGTTTTGGTGATGATACTTCACGCTTCTCTCAAAGTGTTATCCGGTTGGGTTTAGGTTACGCTATCAATAATAAAACCAGCATCTGGACGGGATTCGCATGGGCACCTACAAGTAAGCCGTTCACGCAAAATCCCTTTAATGAATATCGTATGTGGCAACAACTGCTTTGGAGTGACACGTATTCTTTTGCATCGGCAGCCCTGCGATTTCGTATCGAAGAAAGATTTTTTGATATTGCCCATAGTGATGATGTCGCCTTTCGTTTTCGCCAACTGGCAAAACTGACACTACCGATCCCCTTTGCGCCACCAGCCTTTAGTTTTGTCTTAACGAACGAGATTTTTGTACATTTGAATAACACTGATCAGGGCCTGAAACGCGGCTTCGACCAGAATAGGGCCTTTGCAGGTATCGGCTATCGGTTCAATCCGGAAACGGTAATGGAAGTTGGATATATGAACCAATATATCGGCAAGCATAAGCAAGCCGACCAGATGCAGCATATTTTGTCCATCAACCTGTATTTCAATTTCTGAAAATTTTATCTGTTTGATTCGGAAAATCTTACACAGCAGGATTAAACGGGCGATTTATTCAGAAACTTACCCGCAACCCTACCATGGCAGAACGCCCTGGCAATGGGGCACGATCTTTCAGAAATGAGGTATGGCGTCGTGCTTCTTCATTTAGTAGATTGGTACCTCGTGCGAACAAATTGCAATTTATAGGTCCCCAATCAAATTTATAATCCAATTGGATAGTCAACATCGTATAGCCAGCGGTAGACGTTTCCAGGGAAGTAATCTCAGTTTGTTTATGCACTCGCATCACATCAATTTTGCTATGCCAGGGACCATATCTATAATCAAGTGCCCCACCAAAACGCAGGGGCGTCATACGGGGGATATACCTCCCACCCGATAACCGACCCCGTGTGTAATCAGTCCACAACCGTAGATCCAGCCTGCCACGATTGTCGTTCAGCAAATGTGCAATGGTTTCAAACTCGATACCTAGAAAGTTCGCATTGCTTTGGCGATGGTGCAGCAATAATAAGCCTTCCGTCCCTGGTATCCCTTGTATACTGACACGATCCGCCAGACCATCCCCGGTTAAATCCGATTCCTGCAGAAAAATAAAATCATTGATCAGGTTGGCGAACAAGTTAAGTGTCCAGTTTAGGTCACCATTCTGCTTGCGCAGAAATAAATCCAAGCTATTGGACTTCTCTTTGACCAGCGATGCGTCTCCTACTTCGAACGTGTTGGTAGCCAAGTGTGGGCCATCGGAAAACAACTCTTCCAGAGCCGGCGCGCGCTGGGAATGAGAAATATTACTTCCAAGTGAGTAACCCTCTGTAAACTCCCAAATCAAGCCACCGGAAATACTGAATACATCATGCGCCGCTTTGAGATAATCATCTTTACGCTCCGCCTGCTGATGTTCAAAACGCCCGCCCATCTCAAAATGCCAGTTTTCCACATCCAGTTTCTCCAGCAGAAATATACTCAGGGAATCTGCCTGTGCATTGGGGACAAAAGCTGCTTCCCCGGAGGTAGAGAGATTCCGATTCTGATATTGCATCCCCAGCACACCATCCCAGCCCGCCAGTGGCTTATGCAACATTTCTACCCGACCTTCCCACTCACGATTTATTAACAGTGTTTCTATCTTTCCGCCCTCGAGCTCTTTGTGAGTATGGTTGTTATAACCCCAGCGTGTTTTCGCTGCCTGGAATCCTGGCAGAGGATCATTGAGTACACCCTTGATATCGAATCGTGTCTGACGCTGCCTCACTCGGATAGCTTCATGATCACCTGCCACATGATCGTCATGATGATCAACACCTTCTTCAGCATCATGCCAATGATCATCGTGCCAGTTACTTTCACCGCTGCCAGACCCATGCTCATCATGATGAAAGTGATCATGGCCAGGTACACCATAATGATTGGTAAAACGACTGACTGCTACACCCAGCACCCCTCGTTTACCAACATAAGACATACCAGTGGAAAAATTTTCTGTTTGCACATCACTGTTTTCAAGAACGCCTTTTTTAGCATCAGTTTCAGGATCAATATCAGCAAAACCAGGAATAGCATAGTTTCCCGTATGCCGTTTCATCCCATTTAAATGAAAAGCAAAATTGCCTGCACCTGCATTCAATCGAAATGCACCAGTGAAATCATCAGCCACTGAGTTGTAATGGCCATAAAGGTCACCACCCATTTCATCTGGTACATAATCGAGAATACGGTGATTAACGATGTTGACGACCCCGCCACTGGCACCGGAGCCATAAAGTAAAGTAGATGGTCCACGAAAAATTTCGATCTGATCGGCAAATAGCATTTCCGCTGCGACAGCATGGTCTGGACTAATAGTAGAAACATCCAGTGTACTGATACCATCTTCCAATACCCGCACCCGCGCGCCTCCTAAACCGCGGATGACCGGGCGTCCGACTGCTGGCCCGAAATCACTGGCAGATACACCCAATTCCTGCGCAACTGCCTCACCGATATTTCTTAAATCCTGCGTCAGGATATGTTCTCGCTTCAGGATCGATACGGGTTGAGATATATTGGCTTCAGTTCCTCCCAATGGATCAGCGGTGATCACCATGGGTTCCAACGTCGAAGCATTCACTATCTGCTGAGCATAAGCACACGGGAATAACCCAAAACTAATTACCAGACTGCTAAAACTCTTCCACCACCCCATTCATTAAGCCCCTAATTTTTATATCCATTCACGGATTTTATTACCACCCTCCATCCAAGTTAGGTTATAACATAACCCTATTGACATGCAATATTTTTCCATCTTTCCCCTAAATTTATCGAAACTAAAACTTTTTGAGCCTGTAGAACCAGAAACAACAAATGGAACCGGGAACAAAGCCACGCTTGAACGCGCCCAAGTGTGCGTCTGGTGCGCTGCCCTGGCAAGGCGCGACGAGGCGCAGGGTTATTCCCTGCAACGAGAAGCAATGCAGCCAGACAACGTGCCAGGCGTGTAATCAGATGCGTAGCGGTTTCACCCACCAGTCGGCATAAGCGAAAAAGCAGTAAGCTCACTATCCATCCCATCAAAGCTTCCAGAGGCTGATAAGCGATCAGCTGCGGTTTCTAAGTTTAATATCTTTCTGACTCGACAAAAACCAGCTGGCCCGATACATCCCCCTCCACACAACAGCACAAGTTGTATTAACCTCAGGGTTGTACTATCATCAGCACCTTCTCAACAAACTAAATAAATATGAGGAAAATTGTGAAATATACATACTTCTTCTTTATTGCATGTACCGCAATTACATTGACTGCCTGTGAGGGGAAGAAAAGCCTTGATGGGCATCCAATGGATAAACCGCCTCCGTCTGCTTTCATAGAACGTGATTCCGCTCCTGAACCGTCTGAACCTCAAACTGGCTCGGATTCATCCGAGGCAAATTAAGTATCATAGGCTTGTGAACAAACTGTTATAAGGAACTATATTCGGTCTTTCTCTTGAGAGAATGGCTGCTCACTTAGTCCGTTGTTCGCAAGTCTCTTGAGTTCAACCAGTCTTTATTGACCCTACCCCCTTGTCAGCTACTGCACATACTTTTACCTCCAGCAGTAAATTCCCCATAATTAAACAGAATCAAGGGTGCCCAATTAAGCCGATCTCCATCATTTAAAACCTGGAGTTCGTGTACGGATGGTACTGACCAAACTATTTTTATCATGACCGTTATTTGCTATGATGGCAAATTGAATGGTTTTCCCATCTTTCTTAATGCTCAACATCGATCTGCACTGTCATTCAACCGTCTCCGACGGCATACTGTCACCTAGCCAGTTACTGGCACACGCTGCCTCACGTGGGGTAGAAGTACTGGCGTTGACCGATCATGACGACACTGGAGGATTGGACGAGGCCCATGATGCCGCTCGAAAAGCAGGTATTACGCTTATTAACGGCGTAGAGATTTCTGTTACTTGGCATGGGAGAACCCTTCATATTATAGGGCTTGGTATCGATCCAGAATACTCACCATTGATAAACGGACTGAAAAAAATTCGGGAAAGTCGTATAGAGCGGGCACGCCTTATTGCCTCACAGCTAGATAAATTCGGTATCTACGGTAGTTTTGAAGGTGCTTATGCTTACGCTAGTGAAAACAGGCTGATCGGCCGGGTGCACTTTGCCCGCTTTCTGGTCGAACAAGGCCATGCTAAGGATGTCAGATCAGTGTTCAAGAAGTTTCTCGTCAAAGGTAAGCCAGGCTATGTTTCACATGTATGGACGACCTTAAATGAAGCCATTGACTGGATACGTGGCAGTGGTGGACAAGCTGTCATTGCACATCCGGCTCGTTATAAACTAGGTAAAAACCTTCTCGAACAATTGCTGCATGAATTTCGTGAACTGGGAGGAACGGGTATTGAAGTTGTTTCCTCCAGTCACACACCCGAACAGACCAGACAATTTGCACAGTTAGCTGTCCGGATGAATCTATTTGCATCTTGTGGTTCCGATTACCATGGCCCCGGAGAAAGCTATTTCGATCTGGGCCGGTTACCGGTATTACCACACGAATGTATCCCAATATGGCATAACTGGAAAATCTTACTCAATCGAAAAAATTCTGCCATGCAATACCCAGGAGATTGCTATACCCAATGAAACCACAGCAGAAAGTAAATGATCAAAAATAAGCTTTGATCATTCGGAAAATTACTGCAGTTCATTAAAAACGAATAAAAAGACAAACCAACTCGTTATTTATTTCAGCAGATTTGTTCTGAGTCCGATAAGTTACCTACAATTTTCAACATAAACAGTAAAATCGACCATGGCTCAATTCTTTTCAATACATTCCCAAACTCCTCATTTGAGACTGATTCGTCAAGCAGTTGATATAGTCCGTAAAGGCGGAGTAATTGTTTATCCGACTGATTCCTGTTACGCATTGGGTTGCCAGATCGGTAACAAGGAAGCAATGGACCGTATCCGTACCATTCGCAAAGTAGACGAAAACCACCATTTCACCCTGGTATGCCGGGATCTGGCTGAAATAGCCACCTATGCCAAAGTCGATAACGCACAATATCGTCTGTTAAAGGCTACGACACCCGGTAGTTATACCTTTATTCTGACTGCCAGCCGTGAAGTTCCACGCCGTTTGCAGAATCCCAAACGGCATACGATCGGCCTGCGTATCCCTGAGCACCCTGTTGCCCATGCGTTATTGTCTGAACTGGGCGAACCCCTATTGAGCTCGACGCTCATTCTGCCCGGGGATGAATTACCATTGAACGACGCTGAGGAAATTCGTCAGCGTCTGGAACATCAGGTCGAGTTAATTATGAATGCAGGTTCTTGCGGAACCGACATGACGACTGTGATCGATCTCACCAACGAAATACCGGAAGTTCTCCGATCGGGTAAAGGTAACCTGTCACCCTTTGGGATCGCACATGGATAATATTATTCAAGGTATCGCCATTTATGCACTACCAGTCATATTCGCTATTACATTGCACGAAGCTGCACATGGCTATGTTGCCAAGCATTTTGGCGATCTGACAGCCGATATGGCTGGACGTATCAGCCTGAATCCAGCGAAACATATTGATCCCGTCGGAACCATTCTGGTCCCTTTGATGATGTTTCTAGTCAGCAAACTTATGATGGGAGGGGGGTTTCTTTTTGGATGGGCCAAGCCGGTACCAGTTAATTTCAATCAGCTACGCCGGCCGAAACGCGACATGTTATGGGTTGCAGCAGCCGGACCTGGAGCAAATCTATTAATGGCCTTTTTCTGGGCAATGGTTATCAAGCTAGGTCTAGGTATATCTGAAAGTATCTATGCAAAACCCATGATTCTGATGGGGATTGCTGGTATTGAAATCAACGTAATTTTGATGGTACTGAATCTGTTACCACTGCCACCATTAGATGGCGGCCGCATAGCAGTCAGTTTACTGCCCAATAGACTTGCCTGGAAATTTGCCCAGATCGAACCTTATGGCTTTCCAATTCTACTGATACTACTGATCAGTGGTGTATTGGGTGTCATATTATGGCCGCTGATTACTCTTACCAAATACATGATTGTCATACTTTTTGGGCTATATATATAAAGTGTCTTGTAATTTTTTGGAAAGTCAGAAGCTCTCCGTGTGATTTTGTGACGTCTAGGATCTTATAAAATGTTTGTTGATCGCGTTCTCTCAGGAATGCGCCCCACGGGAAATCTACATCTGGGGCATTATCATGGTGTACTGAAAAACTGGCTGGCTCTACAGCAAAAATATGAATGCCTCTTTTTCGTCGCTGATTGGCATGCCTTGACCACTCACTATGATTCCCCCGAAATTATTGAGCAAAATGCTTGGAATATGGTGATCGACTGGCTGGCCGCTGGGGTTGATCCATCCCAGGCAACCCTGTTCATTCAATCGAAAGTACCTGCACATGCTGAGTTATATTTGCTGTTATCGATGATTACCCCGCTTGGCTGGCTAGAACGTGTTCCTACTTACAAAGATCAGCAGGAAAAACTTACCGAAAAAGATTTAAGTACTTATGGTTTTCTAGGTTACCCGCTCCTACAAAGTGCTGACATATTGATTTACCGTGCCAATCTTGTGCCAGTAGGCGAAGATCAGGCCCCTCATCTGGAATTTACTCGCGAGATATCCCGCCGGTTCAATCATATCTTTGGTAAAGAACTGGATTTTGAAGAAAAAGCTGGACAAGCCATTAAAAAACTTGGATCCAAAAAAGCCAGACTTTATCGTGAATTGCGTAATCGCTATCAGGAACAGGGGGATGAAAACGCCTTAGCTGAAGCCAGATCTTTGCTGGATGAACAACAAAATTTAAATACAGGTGACCGTGAGCGATTATTCGGTTATCTGGAAGGAGGTGGTAGAATCATTCTGCCTGAACCGGAAACCCTGCTTACTAAAGCATCCAGAATGCCTGGTTTAGATGGCCAGAAAATGTCTAAATCATACGGCAACACAATTAGTCTGCGAGAAGATCCGGACAGCGTTACCAGAAAAATCCGGACCATGCCAACTGATCCGGCGAGAATCCGCCGCAGCGATCCTGGTAATCCGGAAAAATGTCCGGTATGGCAGTTTCACTTGCTTTACTCACCGGATGACACCCGGGACTGGGTACAGCAAGGTTGTACGACAGCTGGAATCGGATGCTTGGAATGCAAGCAACCTGTCATTCAGTCTATACTGACTGAACAGGCACCTATTCTGGAGCGTGCAAAAATGTATGAAGAAGATCCTGCTTTAATGCGAAACATCGTGGCAGACGGTTGCGAAAGAGCCAATAAATTAGCTGAGGAAACCATGCGAGACATCAGAGAAGCGCTGGGCCTAAGTTATCTCTAATTCATCAATTCTGGATAAATTGTTAGCAATTCTAGAGATATGTCAGACGAAACAATTGCAATCGATCCCATTGCAAAAGTACGGGGTGAGCCATTTCTAGAAATACCACAGGATTTATATATCCCACCCGAGGCACTCGAAGTTTTCTTAGAAACCTTTGAAGGGCCACTCGATCTGCTGCTTTATCTGATCCGCAAACACAACTTTGATATCCTGGATATTCCGATGGTCGAACTCACTCGCCAATACGTAGCTTATATCAAAGCAATGCGTGCTGATCAATTCGAGCTTGCCGCAGAATATTTACTCATGACAGCACTTCTGATCGATATCAAATCCCGCTCACTGCTCCCGCGCCCGGTAACTGCCAAGGAAGAAGAAGCCGATCCGCGTGCAGAACTAGTACGCCGACTTTTGGAATATGAACAAATCAAGCAAGCAGCCATACGTCTGAGCACTTGGCCTATAGTCGACAGAGATTTTGTGCTGACACAAGTCTGGACTAACACGATCGTAATAAGGCCACTACCTGAGGTCGATATCGAAGACTTACGCAACACATGGCTCGCACTCATGGAACGCGTCAAAGCCAACCGTCATCATTATATCCGCCATGAAACGGTTTCCGTCCGGGCATGCATGAGTGAGATCTTGAGAAACCTGCAATCCCGCAAAAATATTCCCTTTACTGAATTGTTCAATGATATTGCCAGTATCAATAAACTCGTGGCCAGTTTTCTCGCCTTGCTGGAACTGGCTCGGGAATCATTAATTAATATCGTACAATCAGAGCGTTTTGGAACAATTTATGTCCACTCTATCCACTCTGCCCAGACCGACTGAAATCGGCCCTACATCTCATCAACCAAATGAAATCCTTAAAATACTCGAGACAGCCCTATTAACGACACAAGAACCCTTATCCACCAACGATCTCAAGAAATTGTTTAATGGCGAAATAAACGATGAAATACTGCTTGGATCCTTGGTAACTTTACGCGAAAAATGGCGTGATGGGGGGATAGAGTTAACTTATGTTGCCAGTGGATGGCGATTTCAAAGCAGACCCGAAATGCAAATCTTTTTGGATCGACTCAATCCACAAAAACCACCACGATATTCCCGGGCCGTCATGGAAACTCTAGCCATTATCACTTATCGACAACCTGTAACACGCGGAGACATAGAAGAAATTCGGGGTGTAGCAGTTTCAAGTTCAATTATCAAAACACTAGAATCACGAGGCTGGATTGAAACAGTCGGACAACGTGACGTACCAGGCAGACCTTTTCTTTATGCCACCACTCAGCATTTTCTTAATGACATGAATGTGCAGTCTCTAGAGCAGTTACCCCCTCTTGATGACTTTAACTCTCTTAATATACCTACTGATAAAACAGAGCCGATCAATACGGAAACCATCATTACTCAAGAATCCGATCAACCCATTACACATAAATAAACACAACTTTTTTCTGGAGACATTATGTATCAGCATATTAAAGTACCTGTTACTGGTAACAAAATTCAGGTCAGGCATGATTTTTCCCTGATTGTACCCGACCAACCGATTATTCCCTTCATTGAAGGAGATGGTATCGGGGTAGATATTACGCCTGTAATGATCAAAGTTGTTGATGCAGCAGTCAAGAAAGCATACCAAGGTAATCGGAAAATTTCCTGGATGGAAATCTATGCAGGTGAAAAATCAACTCGTATCTATGGTAAAGATATCTGGTTACCAGATGAAACCTTGCACGCAGCAAAAGAATTCGTTGTATCCATCAAGGGACCACTCACTACCCCTGTGAGTGGAGGAATCCGTTCAATTAACGTAGCCCTACGACAGTTACTGGACTTATATGTGTGTCTGCGACCAGTTCGCTATTTCCAAGGTGTGCCCAGTCCGGTAAAAAAGCCGGAAAAAGTAGATATGACTATATTCCGCGAAAATTCAGAAGATATCTACGCAGGAATAGAATGGGAAGCTGGAACGGAAACAGTTCAGAAGGTCATTGATTTTCTGATACAAGATATGGAGATTACTAAAATACGATTCCCCCATTCCTCCGCAATCGGGATCAAGCCAGTATCAAAAGAAGGAAGCGAGCGGCTGGTCAGAAAAGCTATTCAGTATGCGATCGATCACAAACGCCGTTCAGTTACGCTGGTACATAAGGGTAATATCATGAAATTCACCGAGGGAGCTTTTAAAAAATGGGGTTACGCTGTAGCTGAAAAGGAATTTGGTGCGAAACTCCTTGATGGAGGACCCTGGATGAAGCTACATGATGGTGATCATGAAATCATCATCAAAGATGTTATCGCTGATGCTTTTCTACAGCAAATCCTACTACGTCCGGAAGAATATGATGTTATCGCAACATTAAATCTGAATGGGGACTATATTTCAGATGCTCTGGCTGCACAGGTTGGCGGGATCGGAATCGCTCCTGGAGCAAACCTGAGTGACAATATAGCAATCTTCGAAGCAACACATGGAACTGCCCCTAAATATGCAGGTAAGGATCAGGTCAACCCTGGATCAATCATTCTATCGGCTGAAATGATGCTCAGATATCTCGGCTGGGACGAAGCGGCTGAAATTATTATCACATCAATGGAGAAAACGATCCAAGATAAAATCATGACTTATGACTTGGCAAGACTAACACCCGACTCCCAGCAAGTCACATGTTCAGATTTTGGCAATGCAATGATACAGAGAATGCAATAAACCAACCCACATTGAGGTGATGATAAATATATACCCAATCACCTACACCTTACTCATTCTAACTCTGTATAGCCTCGGTTACAGCAGCTCTACAACTCTACCAGTTTGTAAAAGCTGCCTACCGAGGCTGCTAACTTATTTACTACCCGCAGCCAGCTATTAGCTATTTACAGTTCTGGACAAATCAAGCGGACTGTATGTTTGAAGCTTGCTTACCTTTTGGTCCTTGGGTGACTTCAAAACTCACTTTCTGGCCTTCTTTCAGGGTCTTGAAACCTGTCATATTAATTGCGGAAAAATGTGCGAATAAATCTTCGCTCCCGTCGTCTGGGGTAATAAAACCAAATCCTTTAGAATCATTAAACCACTTTACTGTGCCTGTTGCCATTTCTACTTCCTATTCCTATAAAAACTGGGCCGGATACCCTGATACTATTTGAATTTCAAGACCGCAAACGGCTCTAACCAGTACTGCAGAAAACTTGAAGCCAAACGCCGATTGCAGTGTTACGCAAAACATTGCTCAAGTCAAGCAAATGATATGCTATTTAATCCATATTTTTCTAAAGCCAGAGTAGAATGACTGCTCAAGGGAGTCGAAGTCTTGTCGTAATCGACAAATATGATCCAAAATATATTATCTAGTATTTGTTAAAGCCAAGTGGAGGAGTGGATTAAGATAGAAGCACTAAATGGCTTGGATTAGAATATTACTTACAAGCATTTTTCTTATAGAATATCAAACAATGTGAGCCATGGCGACAGGTAACCAGCATCCTGGTGGTGGCGTACTCGAGAAAGGTAAAACCAGGTTGAGTCCGCCCCCTTTGTATAAAGTAATATTGATTAATGATGATTTCACTCCCATGGACTTCGTTGTGAAAGTATTGCGAAGCTTCTTCTTCATGAGTGAAGAAATGGCAACTCGCATCATGCTGAAAATTCATACTGAAGGTGCGGGAGTTTGTGGAGTTTACCCAAGCGATATTGCAGCAACCAAGGTTCAGCAGGTCAATGAATTTTCAAGGCAGAATCAACATCCGCTTATGTGTGTGATGGAAAAGGAATGATATGATCGCACAAGAATTAGAGGTAAGTTTGCACATGGCTTTTGTCGAATCACGGCAAAAACGCCATGAGTATATTACGGTAGAACATCTATTACTGGCCTTACTTGACAACCCCAGTGCGGCGGAAGTATTGATCGCTTGCGCAGTTGATATCGAAGATTTACGTAAGTCTCTGCAGGATCATATAGCCCGCCATACACCAATAGTTGAAGGATCTGACGAAGTCGATACTCAACCCACACTGGGTTTCCAAAGGGTTATTCAGAGAGCGATTCTCCACGTCCAATCTTCTGGAAAAAAAGAAGTAACGGGCGCAAATGTTCTGGTCGCCATTTTTGGTGAGAAAGATTCACATGCAGTCTATTTTCTACAACAAAAAGGGATGACACGACTGGACGTCGTGAATTTCATCTCGCATAAGATAGGCAAAGTTTCACAGAACAGTGAGCCGGACAAACATGAAGAAGGCACTGACAGCGAGCAACAGAATCCGAGCAATACCCTGGAAAGTTACACGATTAATCTGAACAGCCAGGCGATAGCAAACCGGATAGATCCGCTGATTGGACGTGAACAGGAAGTTGAACGAGTCATTCAGACCCTGTGCCGTCGTCGTAAAAATAATCCCCTGCTGGTAGGTGAGGCTGGGGTAGGAAAAACCGCTATTGCTGAAGGACTGGCCAGAAGAATCACAGAAAATCGGGTACCTGAAGTACTGGCGCATCATCAGGTCTATGCATTGGACATGGGAGCGCTTTTGGCCGGGACGAAATATCGGGGTGATTTTGAACAACGGCTTAAAGCTGTACTAAAACAACTTACAGATAATCCCAAAGCGATTTTATTTATCGATGAAATCCATACATTGATTGGTGCGGGTGCGGCATCGGGTGGTACGCTGGATGCATCCAATCTGCTCAAACCTGCATTGAGTTCAGGACGCTTAAAATGCATTGGTGCCACAACCTATAATGAATATCGTGGAATCTTCGAGAAAGATCATGCTTTATCCCGGCGCTTCCAAAAAATTGATATTTCCGAGCCTGGCGTTAGCGAGACCGTGGAGATTCTCCGCGGATTAAAATCTCGTTACGAAAAACACCATAATGTTAAATATACGGAAGGCGCATTAGCTGCCGCTGCCGAGTTATCTGCCCGTTTTATTAACGACCGCCACTTACCGGATAAAGCTATTGACGTCATTGATGAAGCTGGGGCTGCACAGCGTGTACTCCCGAAATCCAGACAACGGAAGATTATTGGCAAACACGAAATTGAACACGTTATCGCCAGGCTTGCACGCATCCCGCCTCAAAGTGTTTCTAGTGATGACCGCAATAAACTCAAAACGCTGGATCGTGATCTCAAATCTATTGTCTTTGGGCAGGACACGGCGATTGATGCCCTGACTGCCGCTATTAAAATGGCTCGCAGTGGCTTGGGAAATTTGCGTAAGCCAATCGGCTCCTTCCTTTTCTCGGGACCAACTGGGGTCGGAAAAACTGAGGTAGCACGCCAACTTGCTTATACACTGGGCATCCCCTTGCATCGCTTTGACATGTCCGAGTATATGGAGCGCCATGCAGTTTCACGACTGATTGGCGCACCGCCCGGTTACGTAGGTTTCGATCAAGGGGGATTGCTAACCGAAACAATCATCAAGCAACCCCATGCAGTGCTGCTACTAGATGAAATCGAGAAAGCACATACTGATATTTTCAATGTACTGCTCCAAATCATGGATTACGGGACATTGACGGATAATAATGGGCGCAAAGCTGATTTCCGCAATGTAATCATTATCATGACCACTAATGCGGGAGCTGAAACACTGACTAAAACATCGATAGGGTTTGCCAAACATGTGAAATCCGGGGATGAACTAGTCGAAATAAAACGTTTGTTTACCCCTGAATTCCGCAATCGTCTGGATGCAATCATTTCTTTTGCCCCCTTAAACGAAACAACAATATTGCGTGTTGTTGATAAATTCTTAATAGAACTTGAAGCACAACTGCAAGAGAAGAAAGTAGATGTAACGTTTACCGACGGTTTACGTAATTATCTGGCCATCCATGGGTTTGATCCGCTTATGGGTGCACGCCCCATGGCTCGTCTCATCCAAGACATTATTCGCAGCGCGCTCGCTGATGAATTACTGTTTGGACATTTGTCCAATGGCGGCAAAGTTACGGTAGACATAAATGAAAATGGCAAAGCCGTACTCAATTTCGAGGATAAGGAAAAGGTTGTTTAAAAACCCGCTTTTCTGTCGTCCTGAGGAAGAAGTTTATAAGACAACCAAATGAATATTCCTGTTTTTCTTCTTTCACTCTTCGCTTTATCTTTTTCCTCACTTTCAAGCGCAGAAGCCGTCTATAAATGGCGGTTGGCGATGTCTTGGCCGGAAGGTACCCCGATGCTGCACAGTGCAGCCAAGCGGTTTGCGGAAAATGTGGGAAAAATGTCAGGGGGACGCATGCAGATTGTCGTCGATGCGCCTGGTCGACATAAAGCACCTTTGGGGATTTTCGACTTTGTCAGAACCGGCGCTTATGAAATGGGGCATACCGCTTCTTATTATTATAAAGGAAAAGATCCGGCAACCACTTTCTTTACGGCAACACCGTTCGGTCTGACACCGACCGAAATGAATGCTTGGTATTACTATGGCGGGGGGTTGGAGTTATTGAATAAAGTCTACGCCAAACATAATATTGTCGCATTTCCTGCCGGAAACACGCATATCCAGATGGGCGGATGGTTCAGAAACGAGATTCACTCCCTGGAAGATTTACAGGGATTGAAAATGCGTATCCCTGGCCATGCGGGTGAAGTAGTAGAAAAAATCGGTATGAAACCAGTCAGTGTTCCGCCGGGTGAACTCTATACTGCACTGGAACGCCGCACCATAGATGCTGTCGAGTGGCTGGGGCCAGCTAATGATGAGAAAATGGGTTTCCAAGAAATTGCCCCTTACTACTATACCGGGTGGCACGAACCAGGTGCAGAGCTCCATCTCTTTGTCAATAAAGATAAATTTGATGCATTACCGGAAGATCTCAAGGCGATTATTGCACTTTCCGCCAAAGAAGCTTCATTCGATATGCTTTCCGAATCCTTTTACCGCAACACTCTTGCTTGGGAATACATGCACGAAACACACGGTATCAACATTCGGACTTTCCCTGATGATGTATTGCAGGCTTTTAAAAAATCTAATGATGAACTACTACTGCAAGCCGCAGACCGATCACCACTTGCCCGTGAAGTCATCGAAAGCCAACAGGCATTCCTTGTCAAAGCAAGAAAATGGAGCAAAATAACCGACCAGAACTATCTGGAACTACGTTGATAATCGACCAAAAAGCTTTCTGCCTGATCGATATCCTTCCACTCCTTTAGTCATGTCAGATTTCCGGCAGAAATTCATTGATTTTGCCATTCAATATAAAGTACTGTGCTTTGGAAATTTCAGAACCAAAGCTGGACGACTTTCTCCATATTTCTTTAATGCAGGATTATTCAATGACGGTCATGCCCTACGACTGCTTGGCCAATTTTATGCTCAGGCTATTCTAGCTTCCAAAATTTCATTTGACGGATTATTCGGGCCCGCTTATAAAGGTATTCCACTTGTCAGTACCATTGCAATTGCACTTGACGAGGCCGGATACAGTTACCCTTTCAGTTTTAATCGCAAAGAAACCAAAGATCACGGAGAAAAAGGCGACATCGTGGGCGCACCACTGTCTGGCCGTATACTGATCGTCGATGATGTAGTTTCAGCAGGATTATCTGTCAAACAATCCATCGATATGATTCATGCGGCAAACGCTACACCCTGCGGCGTCGTAGTAGCACTCGATCGCATGGAGCAAGGCGAACAAAAGCTTTCTGCTATACAGGAAATCGAACACAATTACGATATTCCAGTCCTCAGTCTTATTACGCTCAACGATGTGACAGTTTATTTACATACCCGTAAGGATTTGACACATCATATTCAAGCAATCGAAGCATATCGCGTGCAATACGGTATCAGATAATTCTGATAGCATTATTCCCCTTAGTTTCGGCCCCCTACAATAAACTCAACTTACATAAAAAAAACCCTGCCTGAATAGGCAGGGAAAAGGGCCTCGTCACGTAGAAGGAGGGGTATCAAAAGATTTGATACTGCCACATTACCGTATCTCGCACCATATCAAAATCTGAACGACACCCTGATTCCCCCATCTTTTCTTCTGTTAGACGTTAAGCCAATAGACTGCGATGCCTTACTGGTCATCCAAAAACGTCAGCTATCTTTACACTCGATTCAATTAATCTACCACTTCTACTCATAAGCTATTGTTTTATAAAAAATTAATATAATGGCACGGTAATTGCTTATACCAGAATGAGTTCTGCAGAATTCCGGAAACAGTGCAAGCAAATTCAAAAAATTAAGCAAGGAGATCAAATAAAATGAGAAAATTACTGGCAACAAGTATCCTGATAACCAGTGCAGGATTCATGACCTCTGCCACAGCAGAGCCAGTTAATTGGAATACGACCACTTCAGGTACCTATACTTGTACCAGTGGATTCGGTAATTCCTGCACTTTTACCAGCAATGGACAAAATCTTTCCGCTCGTGCCTATGCAACGACGGGACCCAGCAAAGTAAGCCCCTTTGAAGCTGCAACCCTTCAGATCTTCTCTCAGGGTCTTGGCGTCAACAGCTTGACAGAAAAAAATTCTTCCCCACAGCATGCGCTGGACAATGACGGTCGCAATGAATTAATTATCTTTGAACATTACAGTTCAAATTACCTGTTTACAGGTTTCCAGGTTGGTTGGTTTAGTGGAGGTTCTGATTTACGTGTCTGGGTAGGTGGTAGCAATCTCGGTTACGGATATGATTTTTCAGGCATAAGATTCTCGGAACTAGACGGACTTGGATTTATTCAATTCGATTTCAGTAATGTCGGAAATACTCCCCAATCATTGGGTGATGGTATTACTGGACCTTATTTGATTATTTCTCCTCCAGCCGAAGACAAAAATGACTATGTCAAAATCAGCCAAATCAGTGGTGCCGCATCGGGCACTCCACCTGCGGAGATACCAGAACCCGGTACACTGATGCTGTTGGCTATCGCATTACTTGGCCTGGCGGCAGGACAAACACGACGCACTTGTAACGCAAGCTAAAAATCTACTTTAGTTCATTACCGGATGAATTATGATTGGGAACGATTGCATTGAGTATATTAATTCCCTGCCCATGCAATCGTTCTTTATTCTTTTGTGATACTCCTGATTCATTGTTCTAGTCCAATACCTACCTTGCTGCGTTATAATTCCGGCTGTTCAAAAATAACAGGAGCTTCGACCATGGGATTTCTTGCCGACAAGTGTATTCTGATCACTGGTTTGCTCAGTAATCGTTCCATCGCTTACGGTATTGCTAGAGCTATGCAGCGTGAGGGAGCTAAGCTTGCATTCACTTACCAGTCGGAAGATTTTCGGGAGCGTGTCGCAAAATTAGCAGCAGAATTTAACAGCAACTTACTGCTTCGCTGCGATGTCAGTCAAGATAAAGATATCAGCCAATGCTTCGATGATCTGTCCGGTCATTGGGATGGACTGGATGGTATCGTACATTCCATCGCCTTTGCTCCACGTGAAGCATTAACGGGCGATTATCTGGAAAGTATCAATCGAGAAGCCTTTCACATCGCACATGATATCAGCTCATATAGCTTTGCTGCCCTTGCCAAGGCCGGATTACCACTGATGCAAGGAAGACGAGCAGCCTTGCTCACACTCAGCTATCTAGGCGCTGTACGAGTCATGTCGAATTATAATGTGATGGGTCTGGCCAAAGCCAGCCTTGAAGCCAATGTACGTTTCATGGCTTCAAGTCTTGGCAAACAAAATATCCGAGTTAATGCAATTTCGGCGGGACCAATTAAAACACTGGCCGCATCAGGGATCGGCAACTTTGGAAAGCTACTGGGCTATGCTGAAAAGGTTTCACCTTTAAAGAAAAACGTAACAATCGATGAAGTCGGTAACGTGGCAGCTTTTCTCTGCAGCGATCTGGCGAGCGGTATCACTGGAGAGATCACATACGTCGATGCAGGATTTAATACTGTTGCATTTGATCTGGACGTATGAGTAACTAATATCTTTATATACGAATCAGTCACGCTCCTCTTCTTTGATTTTCACCTCATATCTTTGTCTAAGCCCAACAAGATAAGCGTTCAGTTCTTCCTGGCCACGTACTTGCTGCAATTGATTGATGAAAGACTCATATTTTGAAGGCTCATTCTCAATGGCAGGTTCTGTGACCCGATTGATCCGAATCAGATCAAAGCCCCCCCGGCTGGTAGACACACCGGTGTACGCAGGTAGTTTCTCTATCTCGGTCTGGAATATCGTACGCAAGGTTTCTATTTCGACTCCTTTCATTTCAACATAGGAAACCTCAACCGGCTCTCCCCATTCCATAGCTTCATCCCCCTCCTCGGCCTGAAGGTGCGCAAGCTGTTTCTTACCTTCGTTCTCTACCATTTCGACTGCAAGCTGATGCTTCAAACGCTCAATGATTTTATCCCTGACCAGTTCAATTGATTGTGCAGTGGCAGCACGGTGTTCCAATACTCTGGCTGCTACAAATGTATCGGTTGTCACCTCAATTGCCTCGGTATTGTACCGATCGCGAACGGCGCTCTCCGAAAATATCGCCTGGAGCATACGCTCATTGGCAATGACTGATGGTTCCTTAGACTTACGATCGATCCAGTCACTTTTCTGGACAGACAAATTGAACATTTCAGCTGCAACCTGCAGGGTATCATTTTGCTCATAAACGATATTGCTGAAATCTTCGGCTAATTCTCCGAATCGCTCTGAGACTTTCTGACGCTTTAGAAGCTGCTCAATATGATCCCTGGCATCCTCGAAACCCGTAATTTCAGCCTTTTTGATTGCGGTCAGCTTGATGATATGGAAACCAAATGGTGTTTCCACCAAACCACGTATTTCGTCAGGCTGCATTTGGAATACTTCTTCCTCAAAAGCTTTATCCATCAAACCACGTGAAAAAAAACCGAGATCTCCACCCATTTTTGCTGATCCCGGATCTTCAGATAATTCAGCTGCCAGTTCAGGTAATTTATCCGGATCTTGTTTAACCTGATCTAGAATCTGTTCCGCCCGGCCTCTGATTGTGGCTTTTTCCTCTTCTGTTGCATCAGCGGAAACAGTCAATAAAATATGACTGGCTCGCCTTTCTTCCGGCTGCCCGAATTCAGCCTGATGCTCATCATAATACTTTCTAATTTCCTCGGCAGACACTTGCTCTTGCTGCGCTAATTCATCAAGAGACAATACCACATACTCGACCCGAACCCGTTCCGGCAACATAAAATCCTGATAGTGATCATCATAATAGGCCTGAATGGCAGCCTCATCTGGTTCGACCTGGTCAACATACTGCGCCGGGCTAAGAGTGATACGATTGATTTCATACCGCGTTTCACTCAAAGACTGAACTTTCCTGGCAACGACCGCTGGGACAACGATACTTTTAGTAATCCCTTCCACTAACTGCTGTTGCATGATTTCCCCTGCCAGTCGTGCTTCAAACATGGCGGGTGACATACCTTGACGCTGCAGCAAGTCTCGGTAACGCTGATAAGAAAACTTTCCATCTTCATGGAAAAAAGAAATATCCTGTATCTCCGCTGCTAACTGTGAATCTAGGATAGTCAATCCGACTCTGCCAGCTTCACGTCGTAGTAGCTTTTGCCGAATCAGATTCTCCAGAACCGCCAATCGCATCTCTGGATTGTCCAGCAAACTGCTATCGAAATTTTCTCCCAGCATATTCCGCAAATTTTCCTGCTGATTACGTATTGCCTGTTCATACTCTCTGCGATTGATTTCCTCACCGTCGACAACAGCAACATAGCCCGTACTACCATCACTCCGATATGACTCAACACCCCAGAACATAAACGGCAAAACAGCGATCAGCAGTACGATCTGAACAATCGTTTTTTTTCGGTTTACAAAATCAAACACAGCGAAATATCCAGCAAAAAAGGAAGATGAGAAAAGTGGGAAACGAAAAATATCTATCTACCCACCATGTCTACTTATGACATAGTCTGATGATGGCGGAGTGGACGGGACTCGAACCCGCGACCCCCGGCGTGACAGGCCGGTATTCTAACCAACTGAACTACCACTCCTGGTGTTCATATTATAACAAAGCAGATTAGCTCGGAGATAACTAATCCTCCAGTAGAAATAACTGGCAATCTACTGGTGGGTGCTGACGGGATCGAACCGCCGACATTCGCCTTGTAAGGGCGACGCTCTACCAGCTGAGCTAAGCACCCTGCTCATTCAACTCTGATATCGCAAAGGCCGCTAGTTTACAGCATCTTTTAACGCTTTACCAGCAGTGAATTTGGGTACTCTAGCTGCTTCAATTTTTATTGCTTCGCCGGTACGTGGATTACGTCCAGTGCGCGCAGCTCGCTCTCCAACCTTGAAAGTTCCAAAACCTACCAGGGTAACGCTGTCATTCCTGCTAAGTGCATCTTTGATAGCAGATAACGCACCATCCAGCGCGTCACCTGCCTCAGCCTTAGTAATATTGGCAGACTGGGCAATAGCATCAATGAGATCAGATTTATTCATATAATTCCCCTTTGTTTTGCTTTGTTGGGTTGCAAGAAAACTCAATCCTACAGCACAGAAAACTCTGTAGACGCCCTTATATCAAGCCATTTCACACTGGTCAAGTGATTAAGCTGAGAATCTGTCGTTTTTTACACGTTTTACCCTGAATTCAGTCCCAAAGAGAAAGATTAACTACCTCGTACATATTCAATTTATTTCAGCTCTGGGCTCTCGATTCAACATATTCTTGACCGCATTTTTCACTGAAACACCTTCGTACAGAATACTGTAAACAGCTTGTGTGATAGGCATTTCGATATCCATCTGTTGTCCCAGATTATACGCTTCCCGAACTGTATACACACCTTCAGTGACATGCCCGATTCTTGGCAAGATATCCGCCAGCCGCTGTCCATCAGCAAGCATCATGCCAACCTGGCGATTTCTGGACAGATTCCCGGTACAGGTGAGGATCAAATCCCCGACGCCAGTCAACCCCATAAAGGTTTCCTTATACCCGCCAAGTGCGATACCCAGTCGCGTAATCTCTGCCAGCCCACGGGTGATCAACGCCGCACGTGCATTGCTGCCAAATGCCATTCCATCGGAAATTCCGGCTGCAATTGCAATGACATTTTTGAGTGCACCGCCGGTTTCTACACCCACCACATCATGACTCGAATAAACCCGTAAGCAGGAAGCATGAATTTCACCGGCAATGAATCTAGCAAATGTGCCGTTTCGGGAAGCCAGTGTCAGCGCCGTAGGGAGGCCCATCGCTACCTCCTGTGCAAAACTGGGGCCAGACAAAACGCCACACAGGATATCTGCTGAATAAACCTCCTGCACAACCTGATGAGGCAGCTTTGCAGATCCTGACTCGAACCCCTTACACCCCAAAATGAGCGATGGTGATTTGAGCCGTACCGCTATTTTTTCCAGTATTTCACGCAATCCAGCGACGGGAACGACTACCAATATCACTTCAACCTGCTTCAATGCCTCATCCAGCTCAGCAGTCAATCGTATAGAATCAGGCAAACGCTGTTCGGGCAGATATCGCTGATTGACACCCTGCGCGGTTAACTCGGCAAGATGGGTGGTACTGCGTGTCCACAATGTTACACGATGGCGTGCAGACAAATGAATTGCCAGTGCTGTACCCCAGGCCCCTGCACCCAGAATCGAGATATTCATACTCCCCAGATCTGGTCGATTCTGATATACCCCGTCTGACCATCCTGATGCCTTACTCTTGACCAATTACCAGAAGAAGCCGTACCCAGCCACTCCAGCACGACATCTTGTTGTGCCCGAAACATTAATGGAGAATTATGATCAGCAGACTGATGCACATCAGCAACTGGTACGTTGACGATCACAAAACGTTTCTTACTGAGGTTTTTACTTTCTACCCACGCCAAATGACCATTACTGTCACGCACTTTCAGCCAGCCTTCGACCTTTACTACTACTTCTACAGGCAGATTTACACTTGCCACATACAATTTTTCCGCGTTAAGGGAAGGGGCATCATATAAAATCACTGCGGGATTCGCGATCGAGAAAAATTCGTTTTTCGTATTATCCTGCGCATCAGTCCGATAGGGAAAAACCAGCAGCAGAAATACTAAAAATGGAAGCAGCGTATTAACAACAAAACGCCTACCCCCAGGCAACCAGTATTTCATGGGTTAATGCTTGATCCCGGCATCTGCAGAATGCTGCTGATCAGTTTGCGAATTAGCCTGCTCTTGTTGTTTCTTCTGCTGATACACGGCTTCGAAATTTACCGGGTTAAGAATGACCGGAGGGAATCCAGCACGCGTTACGGTATCTGATATCGTCTCGCGCAGATACGGAAACAAAATGTTCGGACACAAAATACCCAGTACCGGATCGACGTCATCACCCGGTACATTACGTATCCGGAAAATCCCGGCTTGATGCGCCTCCACCAGAAACATGACCTTATCCTTTTCCTTAAGACGGGCCGTAATGGTAGCGGTCAGCACCACCTCATGGATTTCTCCTTCTACGATAGCATCCTTGGTACCTAATTGCAGGTTGATTTCAGGTGCTTCCCGATCCAGAAAAATATGAGGTGCATTGGGAATCTCTAATGATAAATCCTTGACATAGATTTTTTCGATTACGAATACTGGCTGTTGCTGTTCAGTCATGGTGAATTCCGGTTAAATAACGATTATCAAAAGTTTTTTAAGTATTGGCTAATGAAAACACCATCAGCGAACATTCAGTCAGCCAACAGCCTAGTCACCTCGCCTTTTCGATCCAATAATGCCAGATCATCATACCCTCCCACATGAATCTGTCCAATATAGATCTGTGGAACAGTCCGGCGCCCGGTCCGCTGCATCATTTCGACACGCTGCTCTGGTCGCAGATCTACCCTGATCTTTTCGATTTCTTCTACCCCCCGTGCACGTAACAACTTTTCCGCCATCGTACAATAAGGGCAAAATCCGGACACATACATTACAACTTTGGACATTTCTGTTTCTTTTTTCTATACGCTCAATGATCAAGCCAGTTATTTTTTCACGAGAGGCAGATTTTCACGCCGCCAACTATCGATACCTCCAGTAAGATTGAAAACCTGCGCAAAACCGTTCTTGCGCAGTACTGCTCCGGCGTGGCCGGCACGCAGACCAGGTGTAAATATTACAATGACAGGTCTGTCCTTGAATTTTTCCAACTCCTGCCAGCGATCCTTGATCCGCTCTACCGGAATATGCTTCGCGTTAGGAAGGTGGCCGCTGGCATATTCGCTGTCATCCCTGACATCCAGTACCAACGCATTCTCATAATTGATCAACCGGACTGCACGTTGTGCATCGATCTCACGTGCAGTATGGCGTGCAAGCATTGGCCATAACAACATCCCTCCGCTCAGCATGGCTGCTATGATGAAAAAGATATTGTCCACTAAAAAAGTTGATTCCATAACAATTCCAGCTTTACCAAAAGCCGCTATTCTAGCAAAGTAGTTGTGAAACTCCATCCATCATTGTTACAAACAATAGGAAGATTTCAAGAATCCAGTCATTTCATTCAGGATAGGTTAGGATATTCACTTTTTATTCCGATATTTTCATGCCAGTCAATATTCCATCCTTATCGCCCGAACAGTTACTGCCCATCTATGGCGTATCACTGGGCACTGCAGAAGCCAGTATCAAACGACCCGATCGCAAAGATCTGCTGATTATCCAGCTCGCTGACAATACCCAGGTAGCCGGAGTATTCACACAAAACCAATTCTGTGCTGCGCCAGTCATTGTCGCTAAAGCACACCTTACTAGCCCCCTGCCGATTCGCGCACTGGTGATCAATACTGGCAACGCCAATGCCGGAACAGGTCAAACTGGAATTGATCATGCCAATGCTACCTGTGCTGCACTGGCTCAACTACTCGGTTGTCAACCGCAGCAAGTTTTGCCATTTTCCACCGGGGTCATCATGGAACCATTACCTGTAGAAAAAATTCTGGCAGCTCTGCCCCAAGCAGTAGCAAATCTGGCACCGGATAATTGGTTCACTGCCGCACAGGCAATCATGACCACTGATATCGTACCCAAAGGCATCTCCCGCCAGATCCAAATAAATGGAACCACTGTCACTATCACCGGTATTGCCAAAGGATCGGGCATGATTCGCCCGAACATGGCCACCATGCTGGGTTATATCGCTACTGACGCATCCGTAACACAGACGTTGCTACACAACATAGTTCGCTACGCTGTTGATCGTTCCTTCAATTGCATCACGGTGGATGGGGATACCTCCACCAATGACGCATTGGTTTTGATGGCTACTGGTCATGCCGGGCATATGCCGATCACCAGATCCTCCGATACCGCTTTCATTACATTGCGGGAAACCGTAACTGAAGTAGCTATCGCACTCGCACAAATGATCGTGCGGGATGGCGAAGGTGCTACCAAGTTCATCACAGTACGGGTGGAAAAAGGTAAAACCATAGAAGAATGTACTAAAGTAGCCTACACCATTGCGCATTCCCCCCTGATCAAAACGGCCTGTTTTGCTTCTGACCCCAACCTGGGTCGGATTCTCGCTGCCATCGGCTACGCCGGCATAGATGATCTGGATGTTAATCTTATTCAACTTTATCTCGGTGATGTACTGGTAGCCGAACGAGGTGGTCGCGCTACCGATTACCATGAAGAGGATGGCCAGCGTGTCATGCAGGCATCGGAAATCACAATACGTGTCCTGCTCAATAGAGGTACAGCCACCACCACGATATGGACATGTGATTTATCCTACGACTATGTGAAAATCAATGCGGACTACCGTACATAAACTCAATATGGATCATCTCGATCAGCTTTTTCAACGGCTCGACCGGCTGCTGACATATCTCGAAGCTACCTTGCCGGCCAACATGCAAAATGCCACAGACCTGGAAAAATATATCGCCTTTCGCTGGCACAGACGTGGTAGCAGCGGATTCCTCCAGCCGGTTAATCACCCGCACACGATCACACTCGACGCATTACTGAATATCGAGGAACAGAAACAATCACTTGACCGGAATACTCAACAGTTCGTGTCCGGATTCCCGGCCAACAATGTATTACTCACCGGTGCGCGCGGTACTGGCAAATCCTCCCTGGTAAAAGCCTTGCTGAATCGATACGCCGGCCAGGGGCTGCGGTTGATCGAAGTTGATAAGCGAGGACTCATTGATCTGCCCGATATCATCGAACATATCTATCAACGCCCGGAACGGTTCATTCTGTACTGTGATGACTTGTCATTCGAGGCAGATGAACCAGGTTACAAAGCGCTCAAAGTCATACTCGATGGCTCTATCACCACGGCATCCGATAACGTGCTGGTCTATGCTACTTCTAACCGCCGCCACCTGATGCCTGAATTTATGCATGAAAACCTCGAAACCCGTCACATCGACGGCGAAATTCACCCGGGTGAATCAACTGAGGAAAAAATCTCCCTCTCGGAACGCTTTGGACTGTGGCTGTCTTTTTACCCATTCGACCAAGCACAGTATCTGAACATTGTGCAACACTGGCTCGCCCATCACGGTATCCGCAAACTGTCCGATCTGGCACGGCAGGAAGCGCTCCGCTGGGCATTGGCACGAGGTTCACGCAGCGGCCGGGTCGCACGCCAATTTGCAAGGGACTGGGCGGGTCAACACAAACTGGCGAAGTCAAAACCGAACAGGATCTGACAGACGAATATCTATGTCCTGCTCACTACCGGTCGAAGTTGCTGTTGCCATTATTTCCCGACCTGATGACAGTTTTCTGCTCACCTGCCGGCCGGCAGGCAAGCCCTATGCCGGATATTGGGAATTTCCGGGCGGGAAAATCGAAGTTAATGAATCGCCTACCCAGGCGCTGTCACGCGAGCTGCACGAAGAACTGGGTATCACTGTCAACCGGGCAGCTCCATGGATTACCCGGACATTCACCTATCCCCACGCCACCGTGTACCTCCGGTTTTACCGGGTAACCGATTGGCAGGGTGAGCCCGTTGCACGTGAACATCAGCAACTTGCGTGGCAGACGGCTGACAACATTACTGTCTCTCCCTTGCTGCCAGCCAACCAACCCATTTTGCGCAGCCTGACGTTACCTTCAATCTACGCTATTACACACGCCACTGAAACAGGCGAGGCACAATCGCTGCAGACAATCGAGCAGGCTTTACAGCGTGGGGTAAAGCTGCTACAAATCCGGGAAAAAACGATGGCATGTGACCAGCTGCAACGCTATGCTCAGGAAGTGCTGCAGCGGGCCCGGAATTATCAAGCCATGGCACTAATAAATGGAAACATATCCATGGCACAAGCATTATGTGCAGATGGCGTGCATTTGCCTTCGGCACAGTTGCTGTCTCTGGCTTCCCGGCCCGACGTGAGTTGGTGCGGTGCTTCCTGTCACAACGAAGAAGAACTCTATCATGCCGAGAAACTGGGAGTCGATTTCGTGACGGTAAGCCCCGTCTACCCCACACCCAGCCATCCCAATTCCCCTGTATTAGGGTGGAAAAAATTCGCTGCACTGATTCGTGACTATTCTCTACCAGCCTATGCACTGGGTGGGCTATTACCTGCCGACCTTGCGATTGCTCAGGAGCAGGGAGCACATGGTATTGCCTTGATGCGCGGAATTTGAAGCATACAACCATCAATTGAAACGGCTAAACCGATGTTTTTCCGACCCTGCCTGTTTCCGATTCGATCAGTTCACGTATATTACGCACAGTACGTTTCACCCCATCCTGCACAGCAAAACGGATTAATTTCTCGAACGGACGCATGGGCAACTCAAGATTAAGTTCAAAAGTAAGGGAGACACGCGTCAAAGTGGAGCTCATCGGTTCCAGAACATAATCACAACGAAAAGACTGGGAAATACCTTCGAAACAGACCCTTGAAACGGGATCAAAGATAGTCACCTTGAAAATCGACTCCGACCGATGTCCCTGGTCGACCCGTACTTGCCGACATAGCGTTCCCTGCGTAACAGGGCCTTCAGTCAGCTTTTCCAGTTCATGTACTTCTGGAGACCACCTTGGATAATTAGTCAATAAATCAGTACCAATGAAATCGAAAATCACTTTACCCGGGCATAAAATTTCTACACTGGCTTTGCCCACGATAGGGACATCGCTGAACAAACCGAACATGAAACGATCTCCTGCAGGCGCTACACTATTTTATACTTCAAATCAAATAGGTATCGACTCCGGTCAATAACAAATCATACTGCGCTTCCACGATTTCCTTGATCACCAGCGCCGGCATACCCGTTACCACATTGTTTTCGAGCGCCAGCCAGCCCACTGCATCAGTCGGCCCCAGACTGACGACATAACCTATGTCACGGTGCAGATAAGGTTCGAGTACCTTGAGTATGCCGGAGTGTCGCAGAATATTACGCGCTGCCAGCTTCCCTTTACGTACCGCCGATTGGGCCGTCATCGCGTTAGAACCGAATGACTGGTAAGTTGCACAATCACCTGCAGCAAAAATATTTTCCAGCGGCATCCGATCGATAATGACCTGCCCAAATGAATTCGTCGCCAAAAGATCGTTTTGTTTTTTACCAGGGAATACCAGTGACAGAATGGAAGGCAGTTCGAAAATTCGACCGGTATTTTTATCCTCGAGTAAAAGCTTATTTGTATGCTGGCCCAGAAAACGTGTGCCCGGATAAAATTCAATATCCAACTCCAGCATGCGTGCTTCTACATAATGGGCAAATCCCCGTGGAAACTGCGACAATATTCGATCTCCACCATCAATCACGCGCAAAGTATGCATGACTCGCTGCCGACGCAGATAATCGGCTATTTCGAATAAAAACTGGATACCGGTCGCCCCACCGCCAATAACGGAAATACACGAGGAGGTATCACTTTTCGCTACCAGAAACCTGTCCAGCAGTTCAGAACCCGCAATGGTGAAAAAGTCATCCAACTTAAAAACATTTTCTACAGGACGCTCATCCAAGGAACCTGGACCCATAGTGGGTGCACCTGATGCGATCAATAAATAATCGAATGGGACAGCCAGATCACCAACGTATAGACACTGGTCACGCTGCCACTGGCATAACATCGATTCATCGATCGTTAATGCCCCATGAACATGACGGCAGCCAAAACGTCGCTCCAACACCGAAAATGGAACCAGCAGATCGGACAATGGATAGCGGAAAGTCTCATGTAAATGCGTAATCTTGAGATGATCAGTTCTGGGATCGATCAATGTAATATCCGCACCTGGCATATACCGATGCAAGGCTGTCAGAGCAGCAATTCCTGCATAACCTCCACCTGCGATCACGATCTTCAGCTGTTTACGCCCTGGCACATATAATGGCAGAAAAGCCATTTACTCTCCTTCATTCTTGTTTCCGCACTTTTCCTACGAGTTAGCGTAGCACGGATTCATCACACTGGTCACGTGGGATCCGGCCAGATTTTCCTCTTAGAACCTGTTCAAGATCTCGATCAAAGGAGGCAGTGCAAGGCAAAATTGAACGACGCAAGCAACGCGCAGCGAACAGCCGTGGGGCTGGCCCGTAGGGCGAAGCGCTAGCGTCGAGTAAAAAACAGAGCATACTTGAAAGTATGTGAGGAGCATTTCGAGTTCGATTTTAACGCGGCAATGCGCCCTTCAGTGCGATCTTAAACAAGTTCTTAGGAATCCTCTTCCGTTGCCAATTAGCAATCGCCCACTGCCAGAACGAATCGATATTGCCCTGCAGCAATGCATCCGGTACATCCTGCCCCAGAAAGCGAAGTGCCGTAACCAGAGAAAGCAAACGATGATCCAGAGTCACCGGTTCAGCCTGAGTCTGCTTGCTCAATTTTCTTCCCTGTGCATCTACAACCAACGGCAAATGCAGATAATCCGGCGTATGGTAATTCAGCAACTGTTGCAGATAAATCTGCCGGAGTGTGGAGAATAATAAATCTACACCGCGTACGACATGTGTAATTCCTTGCCAGGCATCATCCACCACTACGGCTAATTGATAAGCATAAATACCATCGACTCTATACAGAATGAAATCGCCGATTTCACGCTCGAGATTGAGCTGGATATGGCCCTGCAATGCATCGTGATACCCGATCACTTCGTTTCTGGTACGTACTCGCAATGCGTACCGACTACCATGTGCCATAATCAGCCGATGACGGCAGGTTCCCGGATAGATCGAACCATCACGACCCAGCATGGCAGAAGCAGCGATCTGCTGACGTGAGCAAATACAGGGATAAAGCCAACCCTCACCTTGCAGTGCATGCAGCGCATCCTGATATGCATCGTAGCGCCGGCTCTGATATACCACTTCCCCGTCCCAGTACATACCACAGGCTTCCAGCATACGCAGAATCTGATCGGCTGCTCCTGCGACGACGCGCGGCGTATCGATATCTTCGATTCTGACCAGCCATTCTCCACCACGAGATCTCGCTTCCAGATAACTGCCTACCGCTGTCACCAGCGAACCGAAATGCAGTGGGCCAGTGGGTGAAGGTGCGAACCTTCCACGATAACGGGAAGGCTGAGCAAACAGATCACACATTTTTCAAGGAAATACTATGGCTGGCGGTATAATCCTGCGATGAGTAAACATCTCTCCTCTTGATCGCGTAACAACTCTACCGAAATATCATGCATATCCATATCCTTGGTATCTGTGGAACTTTTATGGGCGGGCTGGCATTATTGGCTCGTGCAGCCGGCCATACCGTAACCGGCTGTGATGCCAATGTCTACCCGCCAATGAGCACCCAGCTCGCCAATCAGCAAATCGAACTGATTGAAGGCTATGATGCCGATCAGACTCAACTCAAACCTGATTTGTTCGTTATCGGCAACGTCATTACGCGCGGAAATCCCTTGATGGAAGCTATCCTCAACGATCATCTGCCCTATATCTCCGGACCACAATGGCTGGCACAACACATTTTATGCGACAAATGGGTATTGGCCGTTGCAGGTACCCACGGAAAAACCACCACCAGCTCGATGCTTGCCTGGATCCTGGAATATGCCGGACTCGCACCAGGATTTCTGATCGGTGGCGTTCCAGAAAATTTCAGCCTGTCTGCCCGTCTCGGGAAAATTGATAACGAACAAACACCCTCGCCTTTTTTCGTAATCGAAGCGGATGAATACGATACGGCCTTCTTCGACAAGCGTTCCAAATTCGTGCATTATCAACCCAGAACTGCCGTATTGAACAATCTCGAATACGATCATGCTGACATTTTTCCGGATCTGGCAGCGATCGAGCGCCAGTTTCATCATTTTGTCCGAACCATACCCGGCAACGGCCTGCTTATCGTCAATGGATATGATACCGCGTTGCAATGCGTACTGACCCAGGGTTGCTGGACACCAGTCGAACTGTTCGGCACAGATAAAGGCTGGCAGGTCACAACAGCATCTGATCGAACTCTGCAGATCAGTTTTCGGGGTGATCTACAGGGAACGTTACGCTGGGAATTACTGGGTGAACATAATCAGATGAACGCACTGGCGGCGTTAGCCGCCGCACGTCATGCCGGTGTGCCGGTACCGACCGGTATCGAGGCTCTATCATATTTCAGAAACGTCAAGCGTCGTATGGAGTTGCGTGGTACGATCGGTGGTATTCATGTCTATGACGATTTCGCACATCATCCCACTGCTATCCGGACAACACTGGCTGGCTTACGTACTAAAATTGGTACGGCACGTATTATTGCCGTGCTGGAACCACGCTCCAACACCATGAAACTGGGTATCTGGCAGGACAGTCTGGCAGCCAGCCTGGAACAGGCTGACCGGGTTCTCTGTTACACTCACCAGATTGGATGGGACGTACATTCAGCGCTTGCACCCCTGGAGAACAAAGCCAGCACCTACACCAACCTTTCAACCATGATCACAGCAATTACAGCTATAGTACAACCCGGTGATCACATTCTCATCATGAGTAACGGCAGCTTTGGCGGCTTGCACGACAAACTGCTCAATGCACTCAGTACCCGGTCCGGTAAAAACCATTCTTTACAGTATCACACTACTTTGACTAATCAAGGTATGCAATAATAAATAATGCCGGAAATCGATCCGGCATTACTTTGTGACAACCAAATATATATCTCTACTCAGGCCCGTAAGCGCATACCGGTGCCATGACGCATACTGAAAAGTGCGATACCGAGACCAGCAAGCAATAGAACCAATGTGCCGGGTTCACTGATTTCAACGGAAGGAGTACTAAACGGGAGAGCTGTAATCAGACGCTGGTTATTACTCGGATTCACCGGGTTCAGAACATAGAACTCCCAGTCAGAGCTACGATAATCATCAGCTACATCCCCGATACCGTCCAGCAGGCTGTTAGCCAGATTCCGCGTCATCATACCATTCACCGTGCCGAAGGTATTTGACTGGAATGTACCATTATTCAACCGTAGTGTCGCACCTTGCTCAAAGAAGATTTCCCACAGTGTTAGTTGAAATGCAGCATCAAACTGAGCACTGCTGCCGAGATCAGATGCGTGGTTATCATACAACCAGCCCACCCGGGCAAGCTGCAAGCTGGTCAGGCCACCCGGTGAAGCAGTTGCCGAAACAATATCATATGTAACGGTTCCATGCTTCAATGTGTTGTCGACATCGATGCAGAAAGCCTGCAAGGTACTGTTCCATTTTACCGAATCCGGACTGGTGATCACATTGAAGTCAAACTGACCGGCACGGACACTCATGTTACTGAAAGTAGGCGCCGGCGATGTCTTGGTAATTTGCCCATTCATTCCCCCATTTGCGATACCGTTATACTGCAGTGTGATGGGAGCTGCCCAACTGACTGAGGCAGTCGCCAATGAAGCAATCGCGGCAGTCATGACCATTACTTTACGGATCTCTCGATCGAACCTTGTAACAGCAGTCGAGTTGCTCATGTAGTCGCATGTAAGCAGATTGTTTAAAAAAGACTTCATATTGTTTTCCTTTATTGATGTTAAGAAGATATTCAGCGATTCCGGATACCGTATCCTTCATAAAGCACAAAATGTGCCAATAATAAATAATGTTTTTTATACAATCAGTTAACGGGTTACATCACATAATGTGGCGTATTTCATGTAAAAACCCTCGACACCTTTGTACGCATTTCCCTAGAATGCCGACAGGCTTTCCGATTTCTTGACCAGGAAGCTGGTTGGAATGTGAGTTTTTGGATTGAACGGACTATTTACCCAAATATTCCAAATATTGAACCCAGAAACCTCAGTTGATCGCTTATCAGCCTCTGGAGACTCTGATGGATAAGTGAGCTTGCTGCCTTCGCGTATGTCGACCTAGTGGGTGAGACTGCGACACGCCCGATTGCCCACCTGGCACATCGCCTGGCTGCGTTGCTCCTCGTTGCAGGGAATGATCCTGCCGCCTGTTGCACCTTGGCAGACAGTGTGCCAGACGCACACTCGGGTGCGTCCAACTGCGGTTTCCGGGTTGAAAGCGACGGCTATGGAAAATGTTTGGTGGGTGTCCAGCCGATAAGCTGAGCAGTAAACTTAGCCGCAATATGAGCCGCCAGCAACGGCGAAATGGATAAAGCAGATTAATTGGAAAAAGCGTATCGGTTGATCCTTGCGTCCGGGGATTATCGGAACGCAGTGGGGCTAAACAGAGAGTATCCCTGAGGCTGCCAAGCTGGAAAAAGCCCATACTGGCTTATGGACAGCCCTTGCATCCGCTGGTTTTTGCCTTGGTAAAAATAGCTTGGTCGATGTTAGCTCCGGTCAGGTCAGCGTCGGTCAGATCGACATTGGTGAAGTCCACTCCCTGCAAGTTGGCGCTGACCAGGGAAGCGCTACGCAAATTGGCTGCGCGTAAACTGGCGAGTTGCATATTGGTATTGTCGAGTATGGCGTTACCGAGTCTGGCATTGGTAAGGTCCGTGCTTTTCAGCAGGGAGCCCGTCAAATCGGCTCCGCTCAGATCCGCATTCCGCAGATTGGCACCTTGCAGATTTGCACCGACAAGCTTCGCGTTGTTAAAGCGTGCGCCCAATGCATTCGTTCTTACCAGCGAGGCTTTGCTCAAATCAGCCCCGCGCAGATTGGCACTTGCCAGATTTGCTTCATTCAGATTAGCCTCTGACAGATTTGCACCAGTCAGTATTGAACGGGTGAATTGGGAGTTTGGCAGGTTTGCACCTTGCAGATCGGCGCCGTGCAGATTCATATCCGGACAAAAAGTACCGCGCCGGATCTTACATCCACCCACACTGCGCGCATCCTGGGCAAGTACTGCAAAGCTGATAAACATCAGCAAAAAAAGAGAACCTAGGGAAATGGCACGGGCACTCTGCAGCACAGTCATTCGATCGGAGCGGAACAAATTTTTGATGATGAATAATAAAGCACTTTTCATTATGGTCATGATATCAATGCGACTCCGTAAAAAACGTATGGTTCGGGCAAACTTGCTCGGCCTGGATTTTCTGTCAGCAAATTTGAGAGTAAATAATGATGGCTCATGAAAAAAATCAGGGAATTATTGAAGCCAGATACCTGGGCCGACCATTACCTGAAGCTGCTAACATATTGTCGTCAAGAGAATAAATTATTGTATATATGTGTGAACTATTTTCAGTAATTCTGCCGAGCAGCCCTCATCATAGTGAATGGCCTTACGTCCGTTAGCGCCCGCTATGGCGGGGGGTTATCACCACACCTGAAGAATTCTGAAAATAATTCGGTTGCTTTGTTTTTACAAGCATATTGCAAAATTATGCCAGAAGTGGCAGAACCCAAGGTAGATATCGTTGTCGATGCTGTTATCATTATCGCTCTATATGAAAAACCGGTCATTCAGCCGCTTCCCGATCAATGATCAATGACTGGCATCGAGCGAACAACCATGTAAAATTACGACGAAAAATGATGAACATGAAAAATCTGATCGAAACCAGACTGCAGTCACTGCAGCCACAGTTTCTGGAAGTCATTAACGAAAGCTATAAGCACAATGTGCCGGAAGGGTCCGAATCTCATTTCAAAGTGACGATCGTTTCTGATGAATTCAAAGGAAAAACACTTTTGGCCCGCCACCGGATGATCAACGCCATCCTGACCGACGAACTTGCCCGTTCCATCCATGCACTTGTTCTGCATACGATGACTGCTGAGGAATGGTTCGAAAAAAGCGGAGTATCCCATGATTCTCCACCCTGTCTCGGTGGTTCAGTGTCCAAACAAGCCTGAAGCGGGTCAGGAATAGCGACTCACTACGTCAGGAATACTGATCGACTTTCAAGGAGATATTCATGCAAAAACTGCTGAGCTTTCTGGTCCTCACCGGGGTATTGACTTTGAGCGGTTGTGGCTATAACACGTTGCAGTCGACTGATGAGCAGATCAAATCGAGCTGGTCTGAAGTAATCAATCAATATCAGCGCCGAGCGGATTTGATTCCCAATCTGGTCAATACGGTAAAAGGGTTTGCCGCACAGGAAAAAGAAGTACTGCTCGGTGTCACCGAGGCCCGTTCGAAAGCGAGCAGTATTCAGGTAACGCCCGAACTTATCAATGACCCGGAAGCCTTTGCCAGATTTCAGGGAGCTCAGGGTGAATTATCCGGCGCCCTGTCGCGATTACTGGCGGTAGCGGAAAACTACCCGCAACTCAAATCCGACGCCAATTTCCGTGATCTGCAGGCGCAACTGGAAGGTACCGAAAATCGCATTACGGTGGCCCGTAACCGTTACATCAAGGCGGTTCAGGAATATAACGTGGTCGTGCGCTCGTTTCCGAGTAATCTCACCGCGATGGTGTTTGGTTTTCAGGTCAAACCCAACTTCACGGTGGAGAATGAAAAAGCAATCTCCGTCCCCCCCAGAGTCGATTTTGATACGCCGGCACCGGCAAAATGATCAGTATCGTCTTGTATTTTTGCTGAATAGCAGGCATGTTTGAAGAATGATCAAGCGTTACATCCAATCGCTGATCATGGCCATGCTATGTATCGTTACCGCATACGTTTCGGCCGATGTAGCCATTCCGCCACTCAAATCCCGTGTAACTGACCTGACCCAGACATTCTCAAGAGAAGAAACTACTCGACTGGAACAAAGACTGGCTGACTTTGAAACGAAAAAAGGCAGCCAGATAGCTGTATTGATTGTACCGACCACTCAGCCTGAAACCATCGAGCAATATTCGATACGCGTGGTCGAAGCCTGGAAACTTGGGCGTCAAGGGATAGATGACGGCGTACTGTTACTGATCGCAAAAAACGACAGAACATTACGTATCGAAACAGGGTATGGGCTTGAAGGTGTGCTGCCCGATGCACTGGCCAGACGCATCATCGATGAAGTCATCGTACCTCAATTAAAGCACGGAGATTTCTTTGGCGGAGTACAGGCAGGAATCGAGCAGATTTTCAAAGTCATTGAAGGCGAACCGCTACCCCCTCCTCTCTCCGGAAAAAAATCTGCCGGGGTGGATACCGTTCTGGAAAACCTCATTCCTATCCTGCTTATATTCCTGGTGCTGGGGAGAATACTGCAGACCATGTTCGGAAGAATGATAGGCGCAACCGTTACCGGTACCATTGCAGGATCGATCATCTGGCTGATCTTTTCTTCGCTGGCAGTAGCCGCTCTGGTTGCCATCGCAGTATTTGCCATCAGCCTGTTCGAACAAACGGGGAACATCGTTCACCGGGGCGGACACCGAGGCAGATATAAAGGCTGGCCAGATAGCGGTGGCTTTGGAGGAGGGTTCCGTGGTGGTGGTTTCGGGGGAGGATTCGGCGGTGGTGGCGGTGGTTTTGGCGGCGGCGGCGCGTCAGGAAGGTGGTGATCAGGAAGAAACAGATGGATCTCGTACGTATATTACGACACCTTGTCACCAGCCAATCTGCAGTTAAACGTGCGTTTCCACCCAGCACACTGGATGCGATCGAACTAGCGATCGAACGGTCTGAAACGGTGCATGACGGTGAAATCGTCTTCGCTGTGGAAGCCGCCCTCGATTTACCATTACTCCTGCAAAATCAATTCGTACGCGAACGGGCAATCGATGTGTTTTCCCTATTCCGGGTATGGGATACCGAGCATAATAATGGTGTGCTGATTTATTTACTGATGGCAGATCATGACGTAGAAATCGTTGCTGACCGCGGTATTTATACCAAAGTAAAGCAGGAAGAATGGGAAGCCATCTGCCAAACCATGAAAACAGCCTTCCAGCAAAGACAATTCGAGGAAGGTGTCATCGCCGGTATCGATGCAATTACCCGTCAACTACAACAATTTTTTCCTGCCGGATCGGGAAATAAGAAAAACGAATTACCCGATAGACCGGTGGTGTTATAGCGATCACTTTGATGACAGCAATCAATGGATTACCTAGATCACACTAACTATTTCCAATAATAAATCAGATAGACTGGCTGCTTAGCATTACTACCAAGAAATCACTCACGACACCTTGGCTATGCGCTGAGGTAGCAGTTTGACCTTACCATTTCTGCTGTACACTCAATGACATACGGTCAAGCTGATTACTAAAAATAACGCTCTTTACTTTAATTGGATCATTCCAAAATACCACCACCAAGATAATATCCAAACCGTTTCGGAACTACCTGGTGCGGAAAATTCTTCTAACTGAGGGTTATCGTTAATAAACAATTCACAACCTCTTTTTTCTCAAACAGACCAGAAAAAACGAATGTTTTCCAATCAGTCCTACTCTTAGGATAGTTTACAATCGTATCCATTGCCAACCGAGAGGAAATATGCAAAAAGAAATTCATCTCATTGCCGGTGCACGTCCTAATTTCATGAAAATTGCGCCAATCGTACGTGCCCTGCAGCAGCAGGATCGCCTGACCTATAAAATCGTTCATACCGGCCAACATTACGACAGAGAAATGAACGATGTTTTCTTCGAAGAACTGGGTATTCCAAAACCGGATATCTTTATGGCTGCAGGCGGTGGCAGCCATTCGCAACAAACGGCTAAAATCATGCTCGCGTTCGAGGAATATTGCCAGGCACAACAGCCGGACGCAGTGCTGGTGGTAGGTGATGTCAATTCAACGCTGGCCTGCTCGATCGTCGCCAAGAAACTGCACATCCCGGTCGCCCATGTCGAAGCAGGGTTACGCAGTGGTGATATGCACATGCCGGAAGAAATCAACCGACTGGTGACCGACAGCATCACTGACTGGTTTTTTGTGACTGAACCAAGCGGGCAACAGAATCTTTTGCGGGAAGGCAAACCAGCATCTGCCATTCATCATGTCGGTCACGTCATGGTGGATAACCTGCTTTATCAGGTCGATCGGCTCGGACAGGCAAACAAGGCAGACATATCAGCCTTCGAAACCAGCCGGATTAAAAACACGTTTGACGGCAAACCCTATGGTGTCGTCACGCTGCACCGACCGAGTAATGTGGATAATGCTGAAGTATTCGGCCGTATCAGTCAGGCCCTGAGGCAGATTGCCACACGCCTGCCCCTCATTTTTCCGGCACACCCACGCACACAGAGCAATCTGAAAAAATTTGGGATCGACCTGGGACCTGATATCACACTTATCGGCCCGCAAGCCTATATGCCTTTTCTCTATCTCTGGAAAGATGCTACGGTCGTGCTGACTGACAGCGGCGGCTTACAGGAAGAAACAACCGCTCTGGGTATTCCCTGCATCACTATCCGGGAAAATACCGAGCGTCCGGTCACACTTGAAGAAGGTACCAACACGCTGGCAGGTACCGACCCAGCACGGATCCTGGCTGAAGTGAACAATATTCTGCAGGGTCAGAGCAAAAAAGGGCGCCGGCCCCATTTATGGGATGGCAAAGCGGCTCAGCGTATTGTGGACATACTAACAGCGGAACTGATTCAGCCTTGAAAGCAAGCGGTTGTTCGACAATTCAATCGGAAAATCCCGAAATATAAATAATTTTCTCTGCTATATATAAACCCGAGCATGAAACACTCACTCATTCCTGTTATTCTTTGCGGCGGTTCGGGTACACGCCTGTGGCCGCTTTCGCGTGAACAATATCCCAAGCAATTGCTGCCACTAATCGATGAGGATTCTTTATTACAAGCAACCGTACGTCGTTTAGATGGATTGAGCAATGTCTCCGTCCACCCACCCATCATCGTAAGTAACGAAGAATACCGTTTTATCATAGCGGAACAGCTGCGAATCATGGATAAAGCAGGCATGATCATTCTCGAGCCATGCGGGCGGAATACTGCCCCTGCCCTGACAGTTGCAGCATTAGCTGCGATGAATAACGAAAGCGACCCGGTTCTGCTGGTGATGCCCTCCGATCACGTCATCACGGACATTTCCGCCTTTCAGGCAACGATTCACAAAGGTATCCCGCTTGCCGAACGCGGCATGCTAGTGACTTTCGGCATCACACCCGATGCACCGGAAACCGGCTATGGTTATGTCCAACATGGGACAGTACTGGACGAGCCGGGTACCTTCCAGATTATCCGCTTTGTTGAGAAACCGGATCAGGCTACTGCACAAAACTATCTGGATGAGGGCACTTATCTGTGGAACAGCGGTATGTTTATGATGCGTGCATCGGTTTGGTTATCCGCCATTGCCGCCTGTCGACAGGACATTCTTGAAGCGTGCCGTACCGCGTGGCAACAGGGTTCAGTCGACGGGGATTTTCACCGGATAGATAAAACTGCGTTCATTGCATGTCCTAGTGATTCTATCGATTACGCCGTCATGGAACGGCTCTCTGAAAATCAAGCCACCCTGCCACCCGGCGCTATCGTTCCACTCTCTGCCGGCTGGTCGGATGTCGGTGCATGGGATGCATTATGGCGTACGTTGCCCAAGAACGAATCGGGTAACATCACGCGTGGCGATGTATTACTGCACGCATGTCGCGATACCCTGGCAATCTCCGAGAACCGACTGGTTGCCTGTATCGGTATTGATAACACGGTAATCGTAGAAACTTCCGATGCGGTTCTGGTCGTACACCAGGATAAGACACAGGAAGTCAAGCATATTGTCGATACGCTGAAACGACGGGCACGCTCAGAAATCCGCTCACATCGCAAAATATACCGCCCCTGGGGCTGGTACGACTCGGTCGATGTAGGCGAGCGTTTCCAGGTTAAACGTATCGTTGTCAATCCTGGTGCAGCTTTATCATTACAAATGCATCATCACCGGGCGGAGCACTGGATTGTAGTGCGAGGTACTGCACGGGTTTCCCGCGCGGATAAAACCTATCTGGTCAGTGAGAACGAATCCACCTTCATACCGCTGGGCACACCGCACCGCCTGGAAAATCCGGGCCGCTTACCGCTGGAGATCATCGAAGTACAATCTGGTTCCTACCTGGGAGAAGACGATATTATCCGCTTTGAGGATAAATATGGACGAAAAGAAAATTAGTATGGCTACTTTTCAAAATAGCGACTGCCCATATATTACGTCCGTTCCTTTCAAATCAATGGCAATGAAAGGGCACTCGAGTAATTACACCGGCCGTCAAGTATAATGCCGGTTCTTTTCATGGTTTGAGTCGACGGAGAGAGTAAATGCCGATTTATGAATATATTTGTCACGCATGTGGATCAGAGAAAGAGCACCTGCAAAAAATGAGCGATGCCCCGCTCGCAAGCTGCCCTGCATGTGGCAGCAGCGACTATGTAAAAAAGGTTTCAGCGGCAGGTTTCCAACTGAAAGGAACCGGATGGTATGTAACAGACTTTAAAAATAAAAATACTGCCAAGCCGGATTCGAAACCGAAAGAAGAAGCCAATAAAACAACTGCCAGCACCGATAGTAGTACAGCTGCAGCGACGACTACAGCAACTCCGACTCCTACATCGACTGCTTCCACCACAGATTAATAAAGCTTTACTTATCCGACCAAGTTACCTGGACCCATTTCCCATTCAATCAACACCGACATCACTATGCGTACTGACTATTGTGGCGCCATCAATACACGTTATCTGGATAAAACCATTACATTATACGGATGGGTACATCGCCGACGCGATCACGGTGGCGTCATTTTCGTTGATCTGCGCGACCGCGAAGGTGTTGTCCAGGTCGTTTGTGATCCTGATAATGCAACAGCTTTCCAGGTTGCAGAAAAAATCCGCAACGAGTTTGTACTCAAAGTCACCGGTATGGTGCGTCACCGTCCGGAGGGAACTGTCAATCAGGGAATTTTCAGCGGGGAAATCGAGGTACTGGTCGGCACCATCGAAATTCTGAATACCTCGCTTACCCCTCCCTTCCAGATGGACGATGACAATCTGAGTGAAGCAATACGATTGGAATATCGCTACCTGGATCTGCGTCGCCCGGTCATGCAACGTAATATCTGGTTACGACATAAAGTCAGTATGGCGGCACGTACATTCCTTGATCAGCATGGCTTCATCGACGTGGAAACCCCGATGCTCACCAAATCCACACCGGAAGGTGCACGCGATTATCTGGTTCCTTCACGCGTCAATGCCGGTCATTTCTTCGCATTGCCACAATCCCCACAATTGTTCAAGCAATTGCTGATGGTATCCGGATTTGATCGCTATTATCAGATTACGCGTTGCTTCCGGGATGAAGATTTGCGTGCCGACCGCCAGCCGGAATTTACTCAGATCGATATCGAAACTTCCTTCCTCTCGGAAAACGAAATCATGGGTCTGATGGAAGATATGATTCGCCACCTGTTTGCCACCGTGATTGATGTCACGTTACCCGATCCTTTTCCCAGACTCAGCCATGCCGAAGCCATGTTCCGTTATGGTTCGGATAAACCGGACCTGCGTGTACCACTGGTATTGACGGAACTGACCGATCTGATGCAGGAAGTCCCTTTCCAGGTATTCCGAGATGCAGCACAAAAATCTGGTGGGCGGGTTGCGGCGTTACGTATCCCGGCTGGAGGAGAACTATCCCGTAAGGAAATCGATGATTACACACAGTTTGTCGCGATTTACGGTGCAAAAGGCCTGGCTTATATCAAGATCAATGACTTGGCAAAAGGAGCAGATGGCCTGCAATCCCCTATTCTGAAGTTTTTACCTGATCCGGTCGTCCAGACGATACTCGAACGTACCCAGGCGCAGAACGGTGATCTGATATTCTTTGGTGCAGATAAAGCAAAAATAGTCAACGATGCTCTGGGAGCATTACGGGTCAAAATCGGACATGAACGTGGCTTAGCCGAAAACTCTTGGCAACCATTATGGATCGTGGATTTCCCGATGTTCGAGTGGGATGAAGAAGAAAACCGCTGGCAGGCACTGCATCACCCCTTCACCTCACCTAGTGAAGGCCATGAAGATTTTCTGGCAATGGAACCAGGTAAAGCACTCTCCAGAGCGTATGACATGGTACTGAACGGTGTGGAAATCGGTGGTGGTTCCGTGCGTATTCACCGACAGGATGTACAAACCAAGGTATTCCAGGCGCTGAACATATCGGATGACGAAGCCAAAGAGAAATTCGGTTTTCTGCTTGATGCACTGCAATATGGCGCTCCCCCGCATGGTGGCATTGCCTTTGGTCTCGATCGTATCGTTGCGATGATGACCGGAACTGATTCTATCCGTGATGTCATTGCTTTCCCCAAGACACAACGTGCTCAATGTCTGCTGACACATGCACCGAGCACCGTCGAAGAAAAACAGTTACGAGAGCTGCATATTCGGCTGCGCAAAACCGATACTTCGAACAGCTGACCGGATTTCCTGTTGCGCGACTATAAATTACCTGTATCCGTTTTAGTCGTTATCCATACAAGCAATCTCCAGGTGCTGCTACTGGAGCGTGCTGATCATCCCGGTTACTGGCAATCTGTCACAGGCAGCCAGAACCCGGGCGAATCCCTTCTGCAGACTGCCTCGCGCGAAGTCAAAGAAGAAACCGGCCTGGATACAGCAGATCATAACCTCTCCGATTGGCAGGTACAAAACCGCTATGAAATTTTCGAAGAATGGCGCTGGCGCTATTCACCCGGCATCACGCACAATACCGAGCATGTGTTCGGTCTGG
Source organism: Nitrosomonas sp. (assembly GCA_039794425.1). Lineage (GTDB taxonomy): Bacteria > Pseudomonadota > Gammaproteobacteria > Burkholderiales > Nitrosomonadaceae > Nitrosomonas. The sequence goes on from JBDIVK010000003.1 coordinate 154,107, forward strand.
AGCTACCTGAAAAGGTACCGATTACTATCGCCACCCGTGAACATTTGAGATATATCTGGCTGCCGTGGCAGGAAGCTGCGGATAAGGTATTTTCTCCAAGTAATGCACAAGCCATTCGTATGCTTGGGTCCAAGCTGCGGGCTGGGAAGCTCCCGCATACCGGAAAAACATGAAGATGACAACCAGGTTCAGCAATTTGCATGGGCATATCGCAATCCTGCCGATTCCTGGTAGGCGCGATTGGACTCGAACCAACGACCCCCACCATGTCAAGGTGGTGCTCTAACCAGCTGAGCTACGCGCCTAGGGAAACGGGATTTTAACTGAAATGACGAGCAGCTTCAAATTTATCTGAGACTAAACAAGACCCACCCCGCCGCACCCTCAAAAAACAGTAAACGACTTTTTATTCTTATAAGTAACTTCAGTATTTTACTGTCTATTCAGGTCACATCCATATCTCATAGAATTCTGACTGATCATGGTAAAGTTGATGCAGGTCCAATATATTTCCGAGCAACTACGACATTATCTATAAACAACGATAAATCCTTATGAGCTGGCTTGGTGCCTCCATGATAAACATTCATCCAGACAGATTCGATCCGTAGATCAGGAATGTCTCGGAAGCGAATATCAGTTTTTTCGAATACAAGCTGGCCATCAATCCACGCACGCAAAATTCCATTATGCTGCCCTGGTGTATTCATCCGAACTTGTTGCTCCACGCTATACCACCGATTTTTTTCAAGTACACCGCCAGACCCAAGATCCCAGCCCAACCCCTCACCATAGAAATCTCTCATACCGGCATGATAGAGATAGGTGCCAACACCACGAAGATGAGAAAGTGGGCTGTCCTTATCGGAAATCCGGAAAAAACTCCCACGAGCAGACCAGCCATTCCGACCATCAGATTTACGTCCACCCCATCCTGCCTGTCCATAGGTTCCTGACAAGCCAGGCATCTTTCCGCCCTCTAAAGTAGGATCCCAACTATCACCAAGCCTGAGATAATAGCGAAAGAAAATTTCTTCCGGTTCAGTTCCCAAGTTAGCAAAGCGGTAATGCATATTCAGGCCCTGTGTTTTCCCCTTCTTGACCGTAACAAGGAGTGCTTTTCCATCTATCGGTTCGAATCGCTCTACGCTATTCTTCGAAACGGGCTCCGCATAACTGTTTTTGTCGAAACTCGACCATCCCGACAACCACGTATCCGATTCGAAACGTTCGACAAAGATCACTTCAGGATCGGTTTCAATTCCACGATCCCCTTTATAGGCTTCTGCCAGGCCGGTAACTCGCTGTGGTGCTTGTGTCCATGGCAACATCGGCCTGAAGGCACCAATTGTCGCAGCAGACCCGTACTGCTTATCAGTCGTGAGAATAAGGGTTGCTTCAGTTACTTTGGCATTCGGCCGGGCTTTAAACGGAAATACGACGATTGCTGATACCCCCTCACCGACCTGAAATATTGGTTTGCTTCCGACACTTCGGACCGTAGAACACTGTAGTTCAGTATCCGCGACCGGTTGTTCATACGTGCTAGTACCGTCACTCCACTTTATGACCAGCGCGGGGTAAGCTGTAGAATCCGGGTTTTCTCTACTTGCAAAATTGACTAAACCGGATTTAGTACCGGCTATCGCACCAAGGAAAATTCCCCCGATCGGTTGAACACCTTCCGACCATGACCGTACCAGAGATGAAACATCCATTAATATACGCTGCCGACCTCGCTGCACAGTCAATCGTTCCATACCAAAGGGCTCATTCCCATATGCACGCCCCTGCGCATCCAGCCAGTCACCCCCTTTTTTCTGCCAAGCCAGGCGAAACCCCGTCGCATAGTAATGGCATGTCACTCCGTCGGGACTATCGGCAAGAGGCACACCTGATTGCACCACTCCGCTTTTAAAGGTGAATACTGTTAATATAGCAAATAAAAAATACTGTACGGCAAGTCGACGAACAGACATGTTCATTTCCTTTAAACTCCTCAAAACGCCGGATAGTCGGGTTAATGTCAACAAGCACAAGCGTCCTCTTTTGTGAAGACTTAATCTTACTCCGAAGTATTGCTAGAAACCGCAGTCGGACGTGCCCGATTGCACGTCCGACTGCGGTTTCCAGGTTCAATACAAGCAATTAGCTACCTTCCCTCAAAAATGAGGGTACTGGATGTCAATTTGACTGTCAAACTTCTGATAATCGGTCAAAATATCTCGATTCGACTAACAAAAGGAGATGATAAAGTAATATCTGATTTCTTGGCAGGAATCCGGATGGGCACCCACTTACCGTCACATGGATGTTTCCATTTACTCTGATTATTTAATCGGGTCACGTGGTTCATAAAATCCAGAGACAGGTTCAGAACTCACTTCCCCGGCTTCTATCCACGTCATCGGGACTTACCAGACTGCCAAAGTTTCCCCATGCGTTCCTGATGTAAGAAACCACTTGAGCAATTTCGGTATCACGAATGATATGCTGATAGGGCGGCATACCATAAGGCCGCGGGTTACTGCTCGTGGAGGGAGGATACCCACCATACAACACGCTGCGAATCGTATTCAGCGGAGAAGTCATAGTCACACTGCGATTCCCTGCCAGTGGCGGATAAATACCTGATACACCCTGACCAGATTTACCATGACAACCTTGGCACTGTTTTTCATAAATCTGCTCTCCTTGTGCCAGATACTGACGTACACGTTCCGGCATAGCTGGAATTTCCTTGGGTGCTTTAGTACCAGTTTGCTTCTCACCCAAAGATTGAAGATATACAGCCATCGCACGCATATCGTCAGCTGACAGATATTGCAGGCTTTGCCGGACGATCGTAGCCATAGGGCCGGAAGTGACCGCATGACTGGTCACCCCGGTAGATAACAACTTAACGATATCCTCAATCGACCACTCCCCCATCCCTGCTTCCCGTGGAGATATCAGAGAAGGTGCATACCAGTGGGAGCCCACAATTTCGCCACCCGTTAATTGATCTTCTCGACTTGCACCCCACACATTACGAGGTGTATGGCAAGCGTTACAATGTCCAAGCCCCTGGACCAGGTAACTACCACGATTCCATTCATCGCTTTTGGAATTGTCCGGCTGATAAACACCCTCCTTGAAATACCATATACGCCATAGGTACAAAAGCAGCTGATTATCGTAAGGTGAACGTATCCTGTGCGGAGGATTGATCTGTGCAACGGGAGTCAGCGAACGCAGATAGGCAAAAATCGCATCTGCATCCTGTCGCGTAACTTTTGTATATTCGGTATACGGAAAAGCAGGATACAAATAGCGGCCATCTTTCGATTTGCCGTCATGCAACGCCTGCCAGAAATCTTCCTCATCCCAGCGACCGATCCCGGTATCGTTATCCGGCGTTATATTCGGGGTGATGAATTCACCAAAAGGCGTATTCAGCCTGCGTCCGCCCGCATAAGGTTCACCCCCTCGCGTAGTGTGGCACCCCATACAGTTGCCCACCCGGGCAAGATAAGCCCCATGTTGAATCTGTTTTTCAACTGACTCTGCTAATGCCTGCCCCACTGCAGGTGATAATATAAACAACAAGCCACTTAGGATGGGAACAATAACCTGCTGCTTCCAGATGAACCATACTCTGCCTGAATATTTCATCGTGCCACTCCCTCCTCAGACAGAATAGTCCGACAACGCTGTACCAGTTCCGCCGTAAGAATATCTGCATTAGCTGGTGCTCCGGATACCGGCTGGGTGGGTAACCATAGTGTCAGCGCATTGACTTCATCCTGAGTCAGTTTTTTGGCAATTTCCGACATACAGTCCGGTGTCTGACCGCGCATGATGCCGCCATTGCGCCAACCACCAAACTGAGCAGCCAGATAAGCATGGGGCAAGCCGAGCAGCCCCGGTATGAACGGCTCCACTCCCATCAACGTTTCCGCATGACAGGCACTGCATGCCGGTATGTCGCGTGCAGGATCACCTGAGCGAGCTAGAGTCTCGACAGCCTGAACTTGATCAGGTGACAAGGCATGTGAAGTTGGCGGTGGGTAAGAATATTGCAGAGAGGCAAAATAATGGGCGATTTCCAGCATATATTCGTCCGACATGTTTTCGAGCAGAATAGCCATCGGTTGGTAATAACGCCGGCCATCCCGGAAATTACGTAACTGATTGAAAAGATAGCCGGCTGGCTTACCCGCGATACGTGGATAATAAGCATCCCTGCCGGTTCTGTCCGCGTCGCCATGACAGATCGTACAAGGCTTCACACGCTCTTCCAGAGTATCAGGCACTTCGGGTGACACTGGCTCAACGGCATTTGCCAGGATGGGGACTATCAATAACAGAATAAAAGTAGATAACTTCATTTACACTTGATTGGTGAAAAAATATCAAAATACCGATGAGCCGAGCGATTTCTCCTGAAGACCCGTATTGGCGTCAGGCTATCTCCTGGGAAGAAAGTGTAGAGCAATCCGTTATTCCAGCCCAACTGATTATTTATTATGCCGCGACCCACTATCGGGTATGGACTGGAGCCACAAGATATCTCACCCTGTCCATCGGGCATTATTGCGCTCCTCTGGCCACCCTTTTACATACATCAGGCAGTTGGAGCGCAGCTTACATCACCGCCTATAATCCATACAGTCAAGCCAAGCTTCCTGCAGAAAACCAGTGTGCCAACATCCGACTGTACGAACGGCTGGCATGGCATATCACCTGTATTTATCGAGGTGAGAGTATTGACCCCGCCGGAAAATGGCCAGCAGAAGCGGGTTTCCTTGCACTCGCCCTTGATTGTGCTACAGCTAAAACATTAGGCCGTGAGTTTGGTCAGAATGCGATCGTCTGGATCGATACAGATATTATTCCAAGGCTGATCCTGTTACGCTAGATACCTCCAAAAACCACCCCACCTGTGCGTTGCTACTGCTGACATTTTTCAGAGGCTCCTTAAAAACTGGCTTCTGCGACAATTTCACGTTTCAAGGCCGCTATTTCAGGCTGATTCAACGTCTCGGTTTCAAGCAGCTGCTCTGCAGTACGATCAAGTAATGCACGGTTCTTATTCAGAATCCCGATAGCACGTTCGAGCGCCTGATCAACCAGCGTACGCACAGCCAGATCGACCTTATTGGCAGTATCCTCACTGTAATCCCGACTTTGCGGCATAAAGAACCCCGGCTGGAGAAAAGCTGATCGCTCACGATCATAAGCCACATTTCCTAACGCGTCACTCATACCATAACGCAACACCATCGCACGAGCAATGTCCGTAGCACGCGCCAGATCGTCGGAAGCGCCAGTTGAAATCTCGTTGAATACCACCTGCTCTGCCGCTCGTCCACCTAATAATACCGCCATTTTGTTTTCCAGTTCTTTGCGGGTCATGAGAAAGCGGTCCTCAGTCGGTCGCTGGATGGTATAGCCCAGCGCACCGATACCACGAGGAATAATCGAAACCTTATGTACTTCATCTGTCCCCGTCAACGCAAGCGCTACCATGGCATGTCCCAGTTCGTGATAAGCGACCGTACGCCTTTCCTCAGGATTGAGCAAGCGGTTGCGTTTTTCCAGCCCGGCAATAATCCGCTCGATGGCGTTATTGAAATCATCCATAGTCACCGCTGATGCCCTGCGCCGGGTAGCCAACAATGCTGCTTCGTTGATCAGATTAGCCAAATCTGCACCCGTAAAACCAGGTGTCAGCGCAGCGATCTTTTCGGTATCGACATCGGTATCCAGTCTGACTTTACCGATATGGACAGCAAGAATCTGCTCCCTGCCCTTTTTATCAGGCCGGTCTACCAGCACTTGACGATCGAAGCGCCCGGCACGTAACAAGGCGGCGTCGAGAATTTCCGGACGATTGGTAGCTGCCAATAGTACGATACCGCTGGCAGGGTCGAACCCATCCAACTCGGCGAGCAGTTGATTCAGGGTCTGCTCTTTTTCATCATGGCCACCAAACCCGGAAGCGCCACGTGCACGTCCCAATGAATCCAATTCATCGATAAAAATGATAGCTGGTGCCATTTGTCGCGCTTGTTCAAACAAGTCGCGTACCCGGGCTGCACCCACACCAACAAACATTTCGACAAATTCTGAGCCTGAAATCGAGAAAAAAGGGACACCTGCTTCCCCGGCCACAGCACGTGCCAGCAATGTCTTACCCGTACCCGGTGGTCCGACCAGTAAAATACCTTTGGGTGCCCTCCCTCCTAACCGGCTGTAATCCGCAGGGTTCTTGAGAAAATTGACGATCTCGACCAACTCTTCCTTGGCCTCGTCCACTCCGGCCACATCGGCAAAAGTTACTTTAGTCTCCTTTTCCACATAAACTTTGGCGCGACTTTTGCCGATCGACATCAATCCATTGCTCATCATCCCTCTGCTCATTCGCCGGATGATAAACAGCCAGATTCCGATAAAAATTGCCATCGGCACTATCCAGGAAAGCAAATCCCGAAACCAGGTACTTTGCACAATACCGGTATAGACGACGCCATGCTTATCCAGCATTTCAGCCAGATCAGACTCAACCCGGGTTGTTACAAAATCCTTGAAATTTTCGGTGGCCGTATCATGCAACGAACCATAAATATGATTTTCGGTAATTGCCACCTCTGCGATTTTGCCTTGTTCCAGAAGGGTCTGGAAACGACTGTATGGGATTGGTTCGACCTTTGTGTACTGATTGTAAAGATTCTGAATGAATAAGATGCTGAGTATCGCGATCAGGATATACCAGAAATTAATCTGTGCTTTTTTGTCCATCGATTGGTCATTCATGACTGTCTTCTTTTCCTATTCAATTTTGAAATAGCTACTCATCTACCATATATCAACACTTTAATAAATAATACCCAAATTTAGTTAATTCAATAGCGGAATGATAAAAAATCGTCGGCCAGCTTATATCGATCGATAACAGGCAGGTTGCATGATTGTGCCAGTCACATACAATAGCTATCTCACAATGGAAATAAAAAGGACCATTCTCATGAAAACACGTGCGGCAATCGCCTGGCAGGCAGAACAACCGCTTACAATCGAAGAAGTCGATCTCGCTGGACCCAGGACAGGCGAAGTTTTGGTGGAAATCAAAGCTACGGGGATTTGCCACACTGATTACTATACCCTTTCCGGTGCAGACCCCGAAGGACTGTTTCCCGCGATTCTCGGCCATGAAGGTGCAGGTATCGTAGTTGATATCGGGCCAGATGTCAGGACACTCCAACCAGGCGATCACGTTATTCCGCTGTATACACCCGAGTGCCGGGAATGCAAATTCTGCCTTTCCCGCAAAACCAATCTATGCCAGGCAATTCGCACCACACAAGGGCGCGGATTAATGCCGGATGGCACCACCCGTTTTTCTCTCGATGGAAAAACGATTCTGCACTATATGGGAACCTCTACCTTTTCCAATTATATAGTCGTACCCGAGATAGCCCTGGCTAAAATTCGTGAAGATGCACCTTTCGACAAGGTCTGCTACATTGGATGCGGTGTCACCACGGGAATTGGTGCCGTGGTATTCACAGCCAAGGTAGAAGCAGGTGCAAATGTTGCCGTATTCGGACTGGGTGGAATTGGTTTGAATGTTATCCAGGGCGCCCGTATGGTGGGAGCCGACCGGATCATCGGTATCGACATCAATCCGGCCCGGGAAGCACTTGGGCGGCAATTCGGGATGACTCATTTCCTTAACCCCAATGAAATGGATAATATCGTCGATGCAGTCATACAACTGACTGACGGCGGTGCAGACTACAGCTTCGAATGCATTGGTAATACGACAGTCATGCGCCAGGCACTGGAATGTACCCACAAGGGCTGGGGACGCAGCATTATTATCGGTGTGGCAGAAGCAGGGGCGGAAATCAGTACACGTCCGTTCCAGCTGGTTACAGGCAGGAAATGGGAAGGTTCCGCATTTGGTGGCGCACGTGGCCGTTCTGATGTACCCAAAATCGTCGACTGGTATATGGAAGGTAAAATCAAGATCGATCCCCTGATTACTCATACGCTGAAACTGGAAGAAATCAATGAAGGCTTTCAATTGATGAAGGCAGGCGAGTCGATTCGTTCCGTAGTCATTTACTAGCTACTGATAGCCATGACAATCAAACTTGAAGTTCGCAGCCAACACCTTTGCTTTGACGGCATCCAGGGATACTATCAGCATCATTCGGAAATCATCGGTTTACCAATGCGTTTTTCAGTTTATGAACCACCACAAGCCAGACAACGACGGCTCCCTGTACTCTTCTTCCTTGCCGGCTTAACCTGTACAGAAGAAACCTTCATGATCAAAGCCGGTGCACAACGTTATGCAGCCGAACTCGGGCTGCTACTGGTCAGCATGGATACCAGTCCGCGGGATACCGGTATTCCGGGAGAGGCAGATGACTGGGAAGTTGGAACCGGTGCCGGATTTTATCTCGATGCCACTGAGTCTCCCTGGTCAAAATACTTCCATATGGAAAGCTATGTAACACAGGAACTGCGCAACATCATCATGAAAAAATTTCCAGCTGATCCCGACTGTGTCGGCATTTTCGGCCATTCCATGGGGGGGCACGGGGCACTGACACTGGCATTACGCCACCCTGGACTCTACCAGTCCGTTTCGGCTTTCTCACCGATTGCTGCGCCCATACATTGCCTCTGGGGGCAAAAAGCATTCAGTCAGTATCTGGGAGAGTCTTCGGATAACTGGCGTAAGCACGATGCCACCGCTCTGATCGAATCGGGTCACCGGTTACCTGCTCCACTCATTGACCAGGGACTGAATGACCCCTATCTTGCGGAGCAGTTACATCCTGATTATTTCGAAACTGCTTGCCAGAATACCAAGCAGCCTCTTACTCTACGCCGTCATGCAGGGTACGATCATAGCTACTACTTCATCAGCACTTTTATCGAAGATCACCTGCGGCATCATCACGCCCTGCTGGAATCATCACTATTGTAAATATCCTGCACCAATAACAGGTAAGATGACAACATCAATGAATTTATTGGCAGGATATATACCAGTAGCAAGGTGGGAAAACGGCTCATCTTATCGATTACTTCGCTAAAGCATCCATACAGGCACAAGCGCCTCAACAATCGAAAAATGTTCCGTTCTCCCGTTTCCGCAATACCTTCAGATTCCTCAAAACGCGCTATAGTACGATTACATCAGGCAATGGAAAGCCATTGAAGTTACTGGCATAAGAAGTCGTATAAGCGCCCGCGTTAGGAATAAAAATGAAATCGTCTTCCTGGATATTCTCGGGCAGCATTTCATCATGCATAAGCACATCGACTGAATCGCATGTCGGCCCGGCAATCGACCAGGGAACCGGAGAGCCGTGACGCTGAGTCAGAATTTCGTAACGAAGTCCTTCGCTTACTTCGATGATGCCACCGAATATCCCCGCGTCCCAGTACATCCAGCGTTTTCCATTACGTGTCGCTGTGCCGACTACCCGGCATACGAAACAGGCTGAATCGGATACCAGATAGCGCCCGGGCTCGGCCATGACACGGATATCCTGCGGCAGATCGGCGATCGCTTCATTAACAACCTGCCCAATGATTTCAATGGAAGGAATGGGTTTGACATGACGTACCGGATAACCACCACCTATATTCAGCAAACGTGGTTTGAGACCAGCTTCACGCATATTGGCAAAAACGTTCTTGGCACGCTCGATTCCCACTCGCCAATTCTGCGGATTACGGCATTGAGAACCCACATGAAAAGTTACACCTGCCAAGTCTGCATTCAGTCGTACTGCTTCATCAATGATCTCGGCAATATCTGCAAGATGCGTCCCGAATTTCCCGGCCAACGGCCAGTCGCTCCCGATGTTAGGCGTATCAATCCGCAGATACAGTTTGGCATCCGGTTTGATACTCACGATCTTACGTAATTCCTCAACACTATCAAGCACGTACCATTCCACCCCCTTGGCTGCAGCATATTCGAGGTATGCGCGTGATTTCATCGGGTTACTATAGAAGATCTCGGCAGCCGGCACACCCAGGCTCATCAAAAGATCGAGTTCGGCAATCGAGGCAATCTCAAAACCTACGCCTTCCTCTATCAATGTCTTCAGTACGCGCGGATCCGGATTGGCCTTGGCCGCGTAATGAGGATGTACCCGTGGCATGGCGGCCTTAAATCGTCGGGCTTTATTACGGATAATACCGGTATCGATCAGCAGGAAGGGTTTCTGATAGCCCTGCTTCAACGTGGCTTCAACCAGGGAGAGATCCAGACTGATCTCGGGATGAGTGTCAAAAACGACATCTGTTTGTGTTTGCTGTTGCACAGCGGCAGTTTGTATTTTCATGTGGAGCTCCTCCAGAGAATCGCTACGTTTCAGGAATATGAATGTGGACCCAATCAGTCAGAACAAATAGATTTATCTTACTTTTCATGATGACCTCCTTATTGGTTACCCAAATGCTAAAGGGTACGAATTATAGACTGCATTTTTCCAGAATCAAGTATTTTTTTAAATTATTTTAAGCAAAAAAATAATTTAAAAATCATATAGTTAAACACAAATAAACCACCTTTACCGATTTTTTACTATCTGCCCCGCCATTAACTTTACCGTCACGACACTTTTTTCTGAATTACTGCACGGCTCACAAGACGAGTGACCGCATGAACCGATCACGATAACTCATCACATTCCCGTATTTTTATCCAATGCGTACAACCACATTTCCAATCACACGACCTGTCCACGGGCAGGTTAATATGTATGATTTACGGACATCGATACAAAAGGAGGTTGAAACGCATGAAGATACCCCGCTTGATGATGCCTTATCTGAAGAATCTGCCTGCTGATCTGCTGCCGCTGGTCGAGCAGATCGCCGATCTGGCGATGGATTTACGTTGGACCTGGAGCCATGCAGGTGATGTCGTGTGGAAAACGATGGACCCGCAGTTATGGGAGCAAAGCGAAAATCCATTCGTCGTCCTGCAGAATTTATCTTACGAACGGCTACAGGAACTGAACCGAAACACACAGTTTAGACAGCATCTCGATCACCTGATTGCGGCACGCAATGATTATTGCAACTGCCGCGGCTGGTTTGGAGAAGTGCATGCCGGAACCGGGTTGAGGGGAATCGCTTATTTCAGCATGGAATTCGGTCTGGGCAAGGCTCTGCCACTCTACGCAGGCGGTTTGGGCGTGCTGGCGGGAGATTATCTCAAGGCGGCCAGTGATCTGGCTGTGCCGGTCACCGCGATCGGCCTGCTGTATCAGGAAGGTTATTTCCGGCAGGTGCTGGATACCAATGGATGGCAGCAGGAAATTTATCCGTATAACGATTCCAGCAGTCTGCCGCTGTGTCCCCTGCTGGCCCATAACGGCACCTGGCTATCCATTCCTATTGAACTGCCCGGTCGGACAATACAGTTACATGTCTGGGAAGCGCAGGTGGGGCGAATCAGGCTGTATCTGCTCGATAGCAACAATCCGCTGAATAGCGCGCTCGATCGCGGCATTACCGGCAAGCTGTATGGCGGTGGAGAGGAAATTCGTCTGGTGCAGGAAATCGTGCTGGGAATCGGTGGGTGGCAGTTAATCGAAGCATTGGAGCTGGAAATCGATATCTGCCATCTGAATGAAGGTCACGCCGCCTTCGTCACACTGGAACGTGCCCGCTGTTTCCGGGAAAAAAGGCAGACAGATTTCTGGGAAGCACTCTGGGCGACACGGCCGGGCAACATTTTTACCACACATACCCCGGTGGCAGCCGGTTTCGACACCTTCCCGCGTGATCTGCTGGCGAAATATGGTCTGGTATATGCCAGAAGTCTGGGTGTAGCGCCCGAAGAACTGATGGCACTGGGCCGCCGCAACGGGCAGGATGACCATGAACCCTTCAACATGGCTTATCTGGCGGCGCGAACTTGCGGCATGATGAATGGTGTCAGCCGGCTGCATGGTCAGGTCAGCCGGAGCATTTTTCAGAAGTTGTATCCCCGCTGGCCCGAATGCGAAATACCAGTCACTCACGTGACCAATGGCGTACATGTACCATCATGGGATTCTCCGTGGGCGGACAAGATATGGACACATTCCTGCGGCAAGGGCCGCTGGCTTGGATCGGAAGAAGCGCTCGCCGCTGAAATTCACAAACTGGATGATGCGGCACTCTGGACCCTGTGTGGTCAGGAACGCGCCGACCTTGTGCGTCACGCACGGCAACGACTGCGGGTATTATTCGGGCAAAGGGGGGCAAAAATGGAAATCATCGATCAGGTCGACCGGATTCTGGATCCCAACGTATTGACCCTCGGGTTTGCCCGACGCTTCACCGCCTACAAACGTCCCAATCTGCTGCTGCACGACCCCGAACGCCTGGCCCGGCTGCTTACCCGACCGGAACGGCCAGTACAACTCGTAGTGGCTGGCAAAGCCCATCCTGCCGACAACGAAGGAAAGCGCTTTATTCAGGAATGGGCACAGTTCGCTGCCCGACCGGCAGTTCGCAACCATGTCGTGTTTCTTGAGGATTATGATATCGGGTTGGCACAGGAGCTGGTTCAGGGCGTGGATGTCTGGATCAACACTCCGCGCCGGCCATGGGAAGCCAGTGGGACCAGTGGCATGAAAGCACTGGCCAACGGCGGGCTGAATCTCTCGGAACTGGATGGCTGGTGGGCCGAAGCCTACACACCGGAAGCTGGCTGGGCACTGGGGGATGGCCAGGAGCACAGCGAATCCGGCTGGGATAGTGTGGAAGCAGAACAGCTCTACCGCCTGCTGGAGGAAGAAATCGTACCAATGTTCTACGATCGTGACGCCAGAGGCATTCCCGGCGCCTGGGTGGCCCGCATGCGCACCAGCATGGCCCATCTTGCCCCACAGTTCAGCAGCAACCGGATGGTGCGCGAGTATGTCGAAAAACTGTATCTCCCCGCTGCCACTGCTTTCCGGTACCGGACAGCACAGGGGAGCCCCTCCGCCCAAGAACTGCACCAGTGGGATGAGCGACTGAGGCGAAGCTGGCACGAGATACACTGGGGCAACCTGATCGTATCCGAAGAACAGGAAGGCTGGACATTCGAGGTACCGGTTTATCTGGGAGGTGTTTCAGCTGAATCGATTCAGATTCAGCTCTATGCCGACCCATTAAACGGGGAAACACCCGTCTGCGAAACGATGCAACGCGGAACCGCCATGCCGGGTGCGGTCAACGGATACCTTTATAAAACTCATCTGCACACCACACGCGCCCACACCGATTTCACCCCGCGCTGCGTGGCACATCACCCGGATGCCCGCATACCCATAGAGAACAACCTGATCCACTGGTGGTCAGGCATGGTGAGTCTGGACAGACATTGATTGTTTAGTCCCACGATACGCAGGAGTGGATTGATATTAAATTGACTGCGGCTGTTTTTTGCGGAATATCATCTGAATAATATATTGATATAAAACAGTTTAACCTGAAAACTGCGATGGATAATAAGCTTGCTGCCTTCCCCCATGCGAAGTCGGGATTCACATTATCCGAATAATATGTTGATATAAGACAGTTTAATTTTTTGAAAATTAAAAGTCACCCTCAAAGTTACCCACATTTTCGCAATGTACTCATACTTTTAAGGGAACTGAAATGGAAAACACAAAAGAAGCTGTAACGTCGGAAGAGGTTTATAAACTGCGCAATGCAGTTGAGTTCATGGATGCTCTTTCACAAGAATCATTTTCAGAAATAAGATCTATTGCTCTGCTTGCCCTTTTATCGCTGGAAACGCCAGAAGGTCACAAACATCTTGAAAATGTTGCACAGGCACTGCATGCGATATGGAGCAAAGCAGATCAGATAAAGGAAAGTATCAATTTCCATGCAGAAGAGGTTGGTTGTGGTTACGTTGATGATTCCCGATATCGCCGCCATGTCGCTTACATGAAATCAAGAGTCGATAATTATGCCGGGTTGCCGCCTCTGCATGATAGTAAGGCAGAAGAGAAGCAACCATGAACCAGCCCACAAGTAAACCTGCAATTTAATCGAAGAAAGGGCCGTCAGATCTCGGTCTGGCGGTCACCTTTCTGTGAAAATCCAAACCCGCCTCAACGTTAAATCTCAATCATTCAAGCGAGATCACTAGTTTCTTGCCCAAAGCTGCAGCGGCTTTATCAAGCTGCTTGAGAGAAGGCCAGTGGTGCGGATTTTCGAGACGCTGAGCAGTCGGCCAGGAAGTTTCCAGAGCACGTGCTATATCGGCCAAAGATCGATCCCCACGTGCCCAGCGGATCAGCAGGGCGGACTGTACACGTGTATCGGGAGCGATGTAATACGCGCCTTCGACGTTCTCGCTCGGGCGGGGAATATTCTGCCCAAGCTCGATATACGATTCAATAACACCAGTCAAAGCTTCTGCCGCGTTGAACAGGCATTCTTCGATAGTTTCGCCTTCCGTAATCGCTCCGGGAATATCAACAAATTGTACGCTAAAGCCGGACGGCTCTTGCGGTTCAAAGATAGCGGGATAAAGCGTATTCATTTCAGTTCCACTCCGGTCTGTTTCCCAATCGATGACAGTGTGCCAATTTTTAAGTCTTTGGAGCCATGAACAGGAACGCTCACAGAAACACCGTCTTTATGCATGATGTGGTGGCTGCCATTGATTCTTATCAGTTGTCAGCCTTCCGATTCAAGTTTTTTGATGACTTCTTTACCATTTATGACAATAATAATGTACTAATATTGATATATCGTCAATCGAATAAAGGTGACGTAATGCACTATGATAGCTGCCGTGACCCGCTGGTGGTGTGGTGCTACCAAGTCCATGACGTTGATCGAGGCCGGCACATTGACCTTCGCATTCTGATCGACGGCCATAACCGCTACGAGATTTGCACGCGGCTGGACATTCCGTTCGACGTCAAGGAGATAGATTTTGACAGCCGTGATGAGGCTAAGCTGTGGATTGTCCAGAACCAGCTTGGCCGGCGTAACTTGACGGATTTCGCAAAAGCTGAGGTGGCACTAGCCGTCAAGCCGCTGATTGAGGCAAGGGCCAGGGCGAATCAGCTTGCGGGCGTGAACCTTCCACTTAATTCAGCGGAAGGTATCGAAACCAATATCGAAATCGCCAATCTTGTCGGGCTGGGGAAGGATACTGTCCGTCAAATCAAGGTCGGACGCCCGACTTTGATCCGCAGTATCCGCGCGTGCGTGGAAAGGCCGAAGGATCAATTTAGAAAAGCAGACGGCTCGGGTCACCAAGTGTTTGGCTGTCTGAGAAATAAACACACCCTAAATGCAGCCCACAAATGAGCAACCGTTTTATACTCTTCCCAACATTTGTAAATGAAAATATCGCTTGAGCCGCCTTTCCGGCTATATCCATCTATGGCATTAGACAGATATTCTTCAGCCACATAAACAGCTTTTCTAACGCTTGGTTTTTATGCTTAACACAATACATCTGCGCTATATAATCCAACAAATCACCAGCAACAGAGCCTTTATCAGCTACTTTGTATGCTCGTTTTGTAACGTCCTCATAGCCAGGAGCATTTAGTAAGACGCGAAATACACTATTAGGGATTTCAATATCCTCCGCGCTATCTTCTAATTCCAACATAACCCTTGTAACAATAATAGCAGCAACAAATTCATTCCGGCGACGCTCGTCTTTTGGGTACGCCATGGCAGCATACATCCAAAAAGAATCAGTCCATTTTTTAGAAATATCTAAGTCTGGCATTTTCCCGCTTCCTTGATTTCATCCAAATAATCCGCCCAGTGCTGCATCATTTGCCTGCGTGGTTCCAGATAAAGGGCATGGTTGTATGAAGCTGATATTTCATCCCGTGGACTATGCGCAAGCTGCAGCTCTATATGCTCATGCGGGTAACCCTGTTCGTGAAGAATGGTGGATGCAATGCCTCTGAACCCGTGACCGGTCATGCGTGAGTGATAGCCCATGCGATACAGGGCGAACGGGATGGTGTTATTACTCATTGGTTTGCTGGTGCTGCGTTCACTCGGGAAGAGTAGGAGTGATTGGCTGGACAGATCCTTTACTGCTTCCAGAACGGTTATAGCCTGGCGTGATAACGGCACGATGTGAGGTGAGCGCATTTTCATTCGTTCGGCCGGTATACGCCACAGCTTGGAATCAAGTTCTATTTCTTCCCAGCGTGCACCAATCAATTCACTGGTACGAACGAAGGTCAGCGCCATCAACTGCAATGCCAGCTTGGTGAGCGGTTGTCCATCATAGGCTTCAATCCTTCCGAGAAGCCCGGGCAGCTCTTTCTGATCCAGCCTGGCATAGTTGGTCTTCTTCGCTGACTTGAGCACGTCAGCAGGCTTGATATCAGCCGCAGGATTGCGTTCTGCCAGCCCATGGGCCAACGGCATAGCGGAATACCTGCCCGCAGGTGCTTAACACCCGTTTGGTAATATCCAGAGCGCCACGTGATTCAATCTGCCTGATCACCATGATCAGGCGTGGTGCGGTTATCTCGGTAATGGGCTTGCTCCCGATCAAGGGAAATACATCTGCCTCCAGCCTGCGGATGACGTAATGCGCATGGCGTTCTGTTCTGGCAGCTTTCCAGTTGTTCCACCAGAGGCGGGCCACCGACTCGAAGCTGTTTTCTGCTGCTAGTGCCATGGCTAATTTCTGTTTCTAGCGGTGCTGTGAAGGGTCGATACCCTGTTTCAATAAGTCGCTGACAGTTACCCGCAAGCTTCGGGCATCTTTGAGGGTAACTTTTGGGTAAGTGCCAATGGACAGCATTTTTTCTTTACCGTTATAGCGGTATCGATAACGCCACCATTTGGAACCGTTAGGCTGTACCAGGAGTACAAGGCCATCTCCGTCAGATAGCTTGTATGGTCTTAAGGAAGGCTTGGAAGCCCTGATAACAGGGTAGTCAGCTTCATTTGTGGGTAACTTTTTATGGGTAATTCAGGTTACCTGCAATGTTACCCTCACTCTTGATTTGTTACCCACATTTTCTATGGTTGACAATGGTTGCCAAGAAAACCTTGAAACTATTTATTTATAAGGGTATTCTGGACATCTGTGGGTAACGTTTGGAACATATGTGGCGGAGAAGGCGGGATTCGAACCCGCGGTACGGTAATTGCCGTACACACGCTTTCCAGGCGTGCACCTTCAACCACTCGGTCACTTCTCCTTTTTATACCTGTGAGTAATGCGGCCGCCAAGGATAAACCAGATTTACCTGGGGAGCAATATTATAGGCGGATTTATTGGAAACTCGGGGTATTTTTATAACTGTACCGGTTTTTTTGAGAGTTTACGTTGCAATGTCCGGCGATGCATATTGAGTACCCTGGCTGTAACTGAAATATTATTATCGTTTTCCGTGAGGATACGATGAATATATTCCCATTCCAGACGTTCAACCGATAGAGGATGGGCACTGATCGGTGTGTCGGTATTTCCACTGGTACGTTCGAATGCTGCCATGATTTCGTCGGCATCTACAGGTTTGGCCAGATAGTGTGTAGCGCCCAGCTTGATGGCTTCAACGGCCGTGGCGATACTGGCATAGCCTGTTAATACGACGATACGAGTACCCGGGTCCAGCTCTCTGATTTTTTCGACGAGCGATAATCCGGATTCATCCCCCAGTTTAAGGTCTATGATGACGTATTCAGGTACCAGAGATTCCGCCTGTTCGAGCGCAGCTTTGATGGTATGTGTACAGACGACATCGAATCCACGTTTCACCATGGCCTTTGCCAGCACCTCACAGAAAACCGTGTCATCGTCTACAATCAGCAGACTTGGGCGATCCATGGAATCATTCATAGATAACTCTCCTTCTATGTTGAAGCACCTAGAATTTTGGGCAAGATCGGAACAGTTACGTGGGTACATGCGCCGCCTTCTGGGCGATTGAACAAACGTACGTTTCCTCCAAAGCGTTCGATGTTCGTATTAGCGAGGAATAATCCAATGCCGAAACCTTGCCCGGGCCCTTTACTAGTAAAAAATGCTTCACCTGCACGCTGGATGGCCTCTGCATTCAATCCTTCTCCATCATCGAGTATCTCCAGGTGAAGTAAATTTTGATCCCAATAACTGGTGATATTGACTTGCTCGGTTGAAGCGTCAGCAGCGTTATTAAGCAAATTCAGAATAGATTGGCTTAACAGACGGGTGTTCATGATCATAGGCGCAGGCTGTGTTCCTTCGCATTGATAAGTAAATTTGACTGACGGGCGAATCAGTTTCCATTTATCGATAACCTGTTTCAGAAAAAGGTCGACGGGCTGCCCGTTTCCTTCTTCTGTCCTGGTTTGCCCGGCATTAGCCAGCAGATGGGTCAATGTCTGTTTACAATGGGAAATCTGATCACGCAGGATACGAATATTATTCTGAAATTCTAAGTTTCCGGTGGATTCCTGCTGTAATTCTTTCGCTATGATAGCCATGGTCGACAAAGGGGTGCCCAGCTCATGTGCCGCCCCCGCAGCGAGTGTACCCAATGCAATGATTTGCTCATTTTGTAGCGCCTGTTCGCGTGATCTGGATAGTTCTTTATCGCGCTCACGAATCGAAGCACTCATCTTCACGACAAACCAGGCAATCAATAATGTACTCAGCACAAAGGTCAGCCACATACCGAAAACATGTAAGTTGAATTCAAACATATGGCGGCTGTGGTCATCGGAATGGTCATGAGGCAACGGAATGTATTCGTACAACAAAAGGGTATAACAGGAAATTGTGATGGTTGCCATGAGCCAGGTGTAATGCCAGGGCAATACTGTTGCGGCAATAGTGAGCGGAAGCAGATAAAGTGAAATAAATGGATTAGTTGAGCCACCACTGAAATACAGTAGTGTAGTCAATGCGGCTACATCAATTAATAATTGGGCGAAAAGCTCCAGGTTGGTGACTGGCCAGTGGTAGCGCAGGCGGACCCAAGTCAGAAAATTCAGGATGGTAAGTACGCAAATGGTCAGAATAATTTCTGTCCAGGGTAAATCGAATTCGATGATGGCGTAAACCATCCCGAAAATGATGGTCTGTGCAATAATGGCGATGGCCCTGAGCAGGAACAAACGTTGCAGGTTCTTGCTAAGAGGGGACTGGTGCAAAATATTAAAGATACCCATTAATCGTTCATGTGTCGATTTCGCGTAATCGAATTATTTATGATCGAAAAGCGAGATAACCATAACGTAAAACCAATACGAAAACCATGTGACAAATTGTCGCAGTCCAGGTGCTTTGCTGGAGTGATTGATCCGATACCTGCCTGGAATACCCAGATTGGGTGACAGGGTACGGTGTAACTTATAACGATATTGTACGCAACACTGGATCTGGATTACAGGTTCTGCGCAACCTACAATCATCCGCCTTCCCGAAATCCCGGGTATAAAGTCATACCTCCATCGACATATAGTGTCGTACCGATTACATAATCAGAAGCATCGGAAGCAAGCCAGACCGCAGTACGCGCGATATCCGCAGTTTCCCCAATCCGTTCATAAGGAATGAGTTTGAGGAGATCGGCTTTTGCTTCAGGGGTTTCCCAGGCTGCGCGATTGATCGAAGTACGGATCGCACCTGGTGAAATAGCGTTCACTCTGATTTTCTGGTGAGCAACTTCCTGAGCCAGGCTTTTCATGAACATGAGCAGACCGCCTTTGGAAGCCGCATAGTTGACGCGTTCAGCCCAGGGGATGATGTCGTGTACTGAAGAAATGCAAATGATTTTACCTGCAGCACAGGATAGTTCCGGATCGATTCCACGTCGCAGAAATTCCCTGACGGCTTCGCGTGCACAGAGAAATTGTCCGGTAAGGTTGACCGCCAGTACTTTTTCCCATTGTGACAAGGTCATGTCAACGAAAGGTGCATCATCCTGAATACCGGCATTGGTGACCAGAATATCGAGACTGCCCCAGGTTTGAATGACTTGCTGAAACATCGCCTGGACTTGTTCTTCCTGGCTGACGTCGGCCTGAACGGCTAGCGCCTCTCCACCCTGAGCCAGTATCTCATCAACGATCTCCTGTGCTTCTCCGGCATAGGATAGATAATTGATTGCCACCCGGGCACCGGCATCTGCCATAGCACGTGCGATAGCTGCACCGATACCGGTACTGCCACCTGTAATCAAAGCGCGCTGCCCGGCCAGTGATCTCTCAATTGTACTCAGCATAATGACCTCCTTAGTCCTATTAATTTTCCGCTGAAAATTTTACCGATAAGAATCGACCAGTTAAGAACTTTGGTCGAGTATCAGGGTAACCCGGCTCCGGGTATATCAACCAGGGCAGTTTCGATACGGCCCGATCGTATTTTTCTTGCTTGTTCAGGGTCGTCCGTTTCGGCTGTCAATATGAATAGCGTTCGGCGATCTTGTCCGCCAAGCATGCAGGCATAAGGCGTGCCGACAGGGTGAATGCGAGAGAGAATCGTACCTCCCTGTCTGACCCGGATGACTTCGTGTGTCGCGGGGCTTGCCACCCATAATGCGCCTTCAGCATCGAGACAGATACCATCCGGTGTTGCTTGCTTCAGATCAGCCCAGAGCCGGGGGGTATGGAGCAGTCCGTTCTTGCCGATCGTGAAAGCGGTCAGGCGATGCGCGAAGGTTTCTGCCACGATGAGTGTTGTACCGTCCGGGGTGATCACGCTACCGTTAGGAAAAATGAGCCCTGTTGCTGTGATTCGGCAGATACCATCAGGTTCGATCATGATGAGATGCGTTTCGGCCAGTGCTGCACCACCGTGCAGGTCGTACCCGAAATTACCCACATAGGCCCGGCCCTCGGTGGAGACTATCATGTCGTTACAATGAAACGGCGCCAGGGTGGCAAGATCCGCGTGCTGCTCCAGACCACGTGGGGTCAGACGGTAAACTGCCCGTTCAGTCATGGCCACTACCAGTGGGGTGGCATCGGGCAACCAGCCTAGCCCGCCCGGTAAATCTTCAGTTTCCAGAATACATTCGGCTTTGCCGTCGGAGGTGACGGTCATGATTCTGCGGGCATGCTGGTCGGTGAACCATAAACGGTCATCCCGCCAGCGCGGGGCCTCTGGAAAAGCGAGGCCCGTCAGTAAGATTTCGGTTTGAAGATCCATTATTCAGTCTCCCTTGAAGCAAGCCAGGTGACAATCGATTGCACGATCGCGGTGATCGGCTGATCGATATCGATGGTCAGACCATATTCTGGCAATTCCAATGTCGCCAACTGGCTTTCGAGTAAATCCGGTCCCATGAAATGGCGGGTGCGTTGGGATAAGCGCTGATGCAAGATGTCCCGTCCGCCAGTCAGAAACACAAAATGCACCCGTTGCGGATCTATACACAGGATTGAACGGTAACGAGCCTTCAGTGCCGAACAGGCTAAGACAGCGCTGTATCCTTGTGTCAGACAATCTCTGATTTCATCTTGCAGGCGATATAACCAGGGTTCCCGGTCCGCATCATTCAAGGGTTCGTTGCGCTGCATTTTGGCAATATTCTCGGCAGGATGAAAATCATCTCCCTCGATGAAGCGCCAGCTTAGGTGATCGGCCAGTACTTTGCCGATCGTGGATTTGCCGGTGCCGGAAACTCCTCCGAGTACGATTACCTGGCCATCAGTGGTCTTATGAGAGTGAGAAAGCCTTTCTGTAGTCATCCGGAACTACCTGCGTTGTTCTGGTCGGTATAGTCAGTCTGTTTTTCCAGGACATGATAGCCCCAGGCAGGTAAATCAAAGAAAAGCCGCGTGATTGATTCTTCCTGAACCGATAATTGTTCCCCCGGATTCATCAAATCGTGCCAAGGCTTAATCTCCGCTTCCGGCTGTGGAGCAGAAAGCTTTACCCGGCATTGCCCGGCATGAGGTGCATAGTTAACAACTATCAGCAGGGTATCGCCATTTTCTTCCTGCCAGTGATAAATGATGAAATTGTTCCAGGTCTCGTTCCCTTTCCAGGCTGGCAGACATTCCAATAGCTCCCAGCTTCCATACTGGAGAAGTGGTTTACGTAAAACTTGCAAAAGCCGTTGATAAAATCTGCTCAATCGCAAATCTATTGGTTCATCGGGTCCCCTGCATAAATGGATCGGAATGTGTATTTGTTTACCTTCCAGTTGTCCCGCATGGAAAAAGCGCATTCCAGGTGCCAGATAGTTGATCATAGCTGCTGCTTCATGTACTTCAGGAGGGAAACTGGCTGCTGCCCGGCGTTCATCATGATTTTCCAGAAAGCGTGTCAGCTTGCGTTGATAATCTATATCCGCTACAAGATGATCACGTATAGGTCGGGCCGCTTGGTCCAGCAGTCGATCATAGAGGCGTTTGTCGTAGGTGTAATCGAACCCTTCCTGCTGTAACGCCCATTCCTGATCCCAATATACTTCAGCCAGAAAGAGAAATTCCGGGAAGCGTTTACGTACTGCCGGGATGACAACGGACCAGAAAGGTTCAATTGATCGATGCCAGGTACGCTCAAAGATTTGTGGTAGCAGCAGCATGGCCATGTCACAGCGTACGCCATCACAGTGTTCAGCGACTCTCAGTAATTCTTCCAGCATGGCCTGCTGTAATGCTGGATTACTGTAGTCGAGCTGTAAGGTATCCGGCCAGCCATCGAAAAAAGGGTCACGGCCATAAGCGAAAATTTGCTGGTCTACATCGGAGGAGTCCGACTTGAGTGCAATATAATTCTGCGGATGTTGTTCCAGATCTTTTTGTGTTCCACGGATGTAGAATTCCGGGTGCATCTGCACCCAGGGATGATCCAGCGCGGTATGGTTGGGAACGAAATCCAGCATGAGACGCAGACCACGTTCGTTGAGTTTTCGGCGCAGGCGCTGCAACGCCTCGTCCCCCCCGAATCTGTCGGCAACCCGATAATGGGTAATGGCAAAACAGGAGCCGCAAATATCCGTCTCAGACAAATCAGGCAGACAGGCTTTGAAGCTTTCCTGCCAGGCAGGATGTGTACGAGAAACATGTTGACCTGCCGCTCCGGTTTCCCAGACTCCAAGCAACCATACCCAATGGAATCCCTGTGCAGCAATCTGGTCCCATTCGGTATCAGGCCAATCGTCCAGACCGAGCAATACGGAAGTATCGTGCGAAAACTTATGTTGCCTGACCCGGGTGTTGATCTGGTAGAGCAAAGGATAGAAAACGGTAGACATGATGTTTTTCGACTCGCTATTCAATAGATAGGCAGGAAACGATCCATGCGATGATTTCTATTTCTTGTTCCACTGTATACTAATGAAATGTGTAGTCAACTGCTGAGGAAAAGATTGTGAGACAAAGTTGTATGAAAGTATCTCGGCAGGAGCAGTGTATCTAAGTGATCCGATGGCAATAAAGCGTGGAAAAAATCCTGCGATGAGGTGGAATTGACGAGCAGGTATGCACCAGATTTCTTCTCTCGGCGGATTTCCAGTTTATTTTGATATCATTACCGATTCTCATTATCTCTTCTTCTATAGAGAGCAGGATTCTATGTGTTTCACAACGATTTTGTATCGGAATGAACCGGAGGAAGGTAATGATCCCGGTAGCTGAAGCAGATTGTACATGTGAGGTGGCAGGAAGGTGTTGATCGTAATGTCGAATAAAACCAGGAGACTGCTGTGTATCGTTCTGGTGCTGATACTATGCGCCTGTAGCGGACAGGAGGAAATCGTAAGAACTGCCAGTCCACCACTGGTCAGCGTAATTACTGCTGAAAGCACTTCCATGGAAATCCGTGAAGAGTCTATTGGTTCACTGGAAGGTTTGTTGGATCCTACGATTGCAGCCGAAGTGCCTGCACGTGTTCTCCAGGTATTGGTACGCCCGGGTCAGCAAGTGAAGAAAGGACAGGTGATTGCCTTATTGGATCCGGTGGATTATCAGTTACAGCGACAGGAAGCGCTCAGTGAGGTTGCCAGGCTGGAAGCTTTGTTGGAAAACCAGAAACGCTATGTCGAACGCAACGTTAAGCTGGTGGAAAAGAATTTCATTTCACAAATCGTGCTGGATGATGTCAAGACTCAGGAAACTGCGTTGCGCAGGCAGCTGGAGGGTGCCAAATCACGGCTTGCAACGATTGAGCATAATAAATCCAAGACACGTCTGCTCTCGCCTATGGATGGTACGGTCGAGATGCAAATCGTTGCCGAGGGAGATTATGTCAAAGTCGGTGATCCGATATTACAAATCATCAGCAATCAGCGCCTACGCGCACATTTACCATTTCCCGAGCGTATCGCCTCACAAATCAAGCCTGGTCTCGAAGTCAGGCTAAGTACGCCGACCTCGGATATCGAAATTGTTTCCCGGATCAGGGAACTGAAACCGGCGATAGGTATAGGTAATCGCGCTATTGATGTACTTGCCGAGATTGAGAACCAGCCCGGATGGCAAGCCGGTGCCAGTGTCAGCGGTGTCGTTATCCTCGGTGTGCGCGAGAATGTGATAGCGGTCCCGGAGCAAAGTATCGTGCTCAGGCCAGCAGGTCAGGTGGTTTATGTCGTCAATGACGAATTGGCAGAGCAGCGTATCGTAAAAACAGGGTTATGGCAGGATGGCATGGTAGAAATTGTGGAAGGGATAGAGGCCGGTGAGCAGATCGTGTTGGATGGTGCGGCCTTCCTGACCGACGGTACTGAAATCAGCATACAACAGGAAATGACCGAGCAAGCTGAATCATGACGCTGCCTGAGTTATCGATCAAGCGTCATGTACTGGCATGGATGGTTTCAGGGTTGTTGGTACTGCTGGGAGTCATCAGTTATCAGCGTATCGGTGTCGATCGTTTACCTTATATCGAGTTTCCCATCATTTCGGTGACAACCACCCTGATCGGGGCAAATCCCGATATCGTCGACGCCAGTATCACCAGTATTATCGAAACCGCCGTCAACACGATCCCTGGCATTGAGCATATCCAGTCAAGCTCTTCACCGAGTGTCTCGGTAACGACCATCACGTTTGGACTGGATAAGGATATCGACGTCGCCTATAACGAGGTGCAATCAAATATTGGTCAGATTCTACGGCGGCTGCCGAGTGATATCGAACCGCCGGTCGTGCGCAAGATTGAGACGAATACCCAACCTATCATGTGGCTCGCGTTGCAGGGTGATCGTACCTTGCAGCAGCTCAATCTGTACGGTTTCAATATCATCAAGAAAAAGCTGGAAACTATCAATGGTATCGGTGAAGTCCGTCTCGGTGGCCGCAGTGATCGCACCATACGTATCAATGTCTTACCCGAGCGCATGGCTTCCTACAATCTGGCAGCCAATGATGTGATCGAAGCGTTCCGGCGTGAGCATATTCAGTTACCCGGCGGTTTTTTGATAGGTAAGTATACTGAGAAACTGATCAAGTTGGATCTGGAGTTTCACGATACACGGAATATGGGTAACCTGATTGTAGCCTATCGCGATGGGGCTCCGATCAGGTTGAAAGATATTGCGGAGATCGAAGATGGCCTGGCTGATTTCCGTCAGCTGGCCAGATTCAATGGTAAACCCACCGTAGGTCTGGGGATAGTCAAGGTTTCCAACGCCAACAGTGTGGCTATCATCGAGGAAGTCGAACGCAGGCTGGAAGAGGATATCAGACCTAATCTTCCACCTGGTATGACCATTGGTGTGGCTACCAACGATGCCATCTTCATCAGAGAATTGGTACGTTCGCTGCAGGAACATCTGATCGAAGGTACTTTGCTGGCAGCGCTGATCGTCTGGTTATTTTTACGCTCCGTGCGTTCGACACTGATCATCGCCACCGCGATTCCCGTCTCACTGATGGGCGCGGTTGCTGTCATGTATTTCTCGGGGTTCACATTCAACACTATGACATTGCTGGCATTGCTTCTGCTGATCGGGGTAGTGGTTGATGATGCGATCGTGGTACTGGAAAGTATTTTCCGTCACATGAGCCGGGATCAGAAGAAATATGGCACGGTCAATGCAGCTGCGGCTTCGGTCAAGGGTAGTCATGAAGTTGTGTTTGCAGTACTGGCCGCCACCCTGGCACTGGTATGTATCTTTGCACCGGTGATCTTCATGGAAGGTATCATCGGCAAGTTTTTCAAATCATTTGCGGTTGTCGTCACTTTCGGCGTGCTGGTTTCCTTACTCGTTTCACTTACCCTGACACCAATGCTTTGTTCGCGTTACTTGCATGTCCACAGGAAACACGGACGTTTCTACTACTGGCTGGATGACTGGTTCAGTCGCATGGATCGGGCTTACGTGTTTTTACTTGATCTGGCTATTTCGCATCGCTGGAAGGTTGTATTAATAACCATTGTGACAGTATTAAGCAGTGCCTTTTTTTTCGATCAGGTACAGAAAGAATTCACTCCGGAAACTGATGAAGGTATATTCGTCATAACGTTCAGAACTCCACTTGGCTCAAGTATCGATTACACCAATTCCCGGCTTAAATTAATAGAAGAAGTACTGGCCTCTTATCCCGACGAGATTGTCAGCTATTTTGCAGCGATCGGGGTTGGACAGGAAGGTCAGGTAAACAAAGGGTTTGTTAACGTACGGTTGTACGATCGTAATGACCGCAGTATGAGTCAAAGGGCGCTGATGAGTGCATTGCGGGAACGTTTCGACAATATTCCCGGTGTCCGGGCATTTCCTGCGCCGGTTGCCATCGTACGTGGGCAGCGCACAGAAAAATTACAGTTCAATCTGACTGGCCCCAATTTGCAGGAAGTCAGCCGGTTGGCGAAGGAAATGCAGCGGCGACTCGAAGAAACTCCGGGTATGGGTAAGGTGGATCTGGATCTCGAACTCGATTTGCCACAAATGAGAGTCAGAATAGATCGGGTACGTGCTGCCAGCCTCGGTATCTCCGCTGCTGACATTGCTACGACGGTCAATATGTTTACCGGCGGAATCGACGTGGCCCGATTCAACGATGAGCCGGGAGATGGGCAGCGTTACGAGATCAGGGTCAAAGGCAGGGGAGATCGGTTTACCCAGCTCGCAGATTTGAAAAAGATTTATTTGAGGAGCGCCGGAAACGAATTGGTCAGATTGGATACGGTTGCTGAATTCAGTGAAGAGCTGGGGGCTGCGGTTATCGGTCGTTTCGATCTGCAATATGCGGCCACGCTTTATGCCAATCCGACGTTGCCGCTGGGTAAAGCGACTAGTATCGTTCAGCAGTATGTCGAAGAATTACTGCCTACCGGCTACGCTGTGCAGCTTGCCGGCCAGGCGGACGAACTGGCCAAAACGGTTGCTAATACCTTGTTTATTTTCACGCTCGCACTAATTCTGCTCTATATGGTGTTAGCCAGCCAGTTCAATTCTTTTCTGCAGCCGCTCATCATCATGGTCGCACAACCACTCGCCATTATCGGCGGTATTTTTGCCTTGTGGCTGACCGGCAACTCGCTCAACATATTCTCCATGATAGGTCTGGTGCTGCTGATCGGTCTGGTGGCAAAGAATTCGATTCTGCTGATCGATCTGACCAATCAGCTTTATGAGCAGGGTAAATCCATAGACGAAGCGCTGAAAGAAGCTTGCCCGATCCGATTGAGACCTGTGCTGATGACATCGCTGACCGTGATTCTGGCATTATTGCCAGCAGCTATGGGGTACGGGGCTGGCGCTGAGACCAATCGTCCCCTTTCCATTGCGGTGATTGGTGGGATGGTTTCTTCGACATTACTCACATTGGTCGTAGTGCCGGCAGTCTACTCCTTGGTTATGCATGGGGTAGAGAAGATCCAGCGAACGTATCGATCAGCCGGATAACGGGCGGAAGTGGAAATCGAGTCGAGTTCTTTACTTCAGATACGCCAAAGGCCGGTGACTTTATTCAGCGTTTGGAGTGTTTCCTGCCAAGGTAGCCATTACCTGGCGCATGCCAGTTGCAGTCAGATCTTCCTGTGCCAGAGAATTAAAAATAGTGAGCAGAGTTGCCAGTGCACCTGTCCAGCCGGTTTGATGACTTGCACCCAATCCTGAACCATTCTCCCCGTGGAAATATTCGTAAAACAGCAGATAATCCCGCCAGTGAGGGTCGGTTTGAAATTTCTCGGCACCGCCAAAAACCGGTCGCCTGCCATGTTTATCCGGCAGAAAGATATGTAGCAACCGTTCGGCAATCATCTCAGCAACCTGGAACAGGTTGCGCTGTATGCCCGAGCCGGTAGGACATTCGATCTGGAAATCCTCTCCGTAATAAGCGTACAGAGCCAGGAGTGCGCGCGTGATCAGAATATTGGCAGGCATCCAAATAGGCCCACGCCAGTTGGAATTCCCTCCAAACATATGAGAATCCGACTCACCCGGCTGATAGCCTACCGTGAAAGTCTGTTCATCCCAGTGAAACTGATACGGATATGCCTGATGATATTTGGAAAGTGATCGGATTCCATAAGGGCTCAGGAATTCCCGTTCATCCAGTAATCGCGTCAGTACTCTGCGCAATTTTTCTTCATCCAGTATCGCCAGTAAACGACGACCGGCTACCCCGGGTTTGATCGGGCAAAAAATATGGGTGGTTAAATGATTTCTGCGCCTGACCAGTTGTTCAAAATGTTTTGCAACATGCGGCAGTTTGTTCAGCGTAGCTTCTTCGATAACTGTCACAGCGCATAAAGGCAATAATCCGACCAGTGAACGTATTTTCAGGCGAGTGGAATGACCGTCCGGAAAGCGCAAGACATCGTAGAAAAAGCCGTCTTCCTCATCCCACATATCCCGATGTTCACTGCCGATATCATGCATGGCTGCAGCCGTTGCCATGAAACGATTCAGATAGGAAAGTACTCTTTGTTCATAATCCAGGTCATGGAGGCTTAGCTCCAGCGCAATCTGCAGCATATTCTGCGCGTATAAAGTCATCCAGGCTGTACCGTCGGATTGCTCCAGATGCCCGCCGGTAGGCAGCGCATGACTGCGATCGAATACCCCGATATTATCCAGCCCCAGAAATCCACCCTGATACACGTTACCATCCGGTTCTCGGTGCGTTTCCCACCAGCAGAAATTCCGATCCAGCCTGATAAAAGCATCCTGCAGAAATGTCAGATCGCCCTGCCCCTGGCGTTCCCGGTCGATTTGATAAACTGCATGAACGGCCCAGGCATGAACGGGAGGATTGACGTCACTGAAATTCCACTCATAGGCCGGAATTTGCCCATTCGGATGCTGATAACGCTCTTCCAGGAACAGGCTGAGCTGTTGCTTGGCAAATACAGGATCTACCATGGCCAGAGGAAGGGTATGGAAAGCCGAATCCCAGACAGCATACCAGGGATATTCCCATTTATCAGGCATCGAGATGATATCCCGGTTTTTCATATGCCCCCATTCGGTATTGCGCGTGGCTCGACCGTGATGCTCGTCCAGCCAGCGCCCGACGTCGAACTCATAGTATTGTTTGGTCCACAACATACCTGCAAGTGCTTGCCGCAGGATACGTTGTTGCTCTTTACCCAGCCCGTTACTCGACAGGCTGGCATAGAAATGGTCCGCTTCCTGCCGTCGCTGATTAAAGAGGGTGTCAAAATCAGTGAAAGCAGCGTCTGTTTCGATAGATTCTGTCCGACATAAGCGCAATTTGATCAGGCACGTTTCCCCTGGCGGAATAGTCAGGGCGTAATCAGCTGCTGCTTTAGTACCATTAAAGTCAGGATTGACGGCTTCCGTTTTGCCGTACACGACGTAATCATTGAAACCATCTTTGACGTAGGGTGTGGAATTGTCGCCGCCAAACAGGCGTTGCGCATTGGTTTCATTTTCGCAGAACAGCAAGGATGGGCCATCTGCACAGAATAACTGGTAATCACCCAGTTCGTCGTGGCTGGCGAGAATAATCCGGTAATCACTTTCACTTGTCTGCTGACGGAGTATCGGTTTAGTCGCATCCTGTTGCCATGACCAGGTATTGCGAAACCAGAGTGTCGGTAATACCCGTAAATGTGCTTCTTCAGGGCCACGGTTGACTACGCTGATCTGGATCAGAATATCTTCGGGATTTGCCTTGGCGTATTCTACGAAAATATCGAAATACCGGTCTTCATCAAAAATACCGGTATCCAACAGTTCGTATTCTGATTCCTGCTTGGAGCGTTGGCCGTTGATAGTAACCAGATTTTCGTAAGGATAAGGCGCCTGCGGGTATTTATAGAGGTATTTCAGATAGCTGTGAGTCGGCGTAGCATCCAGGTAGAAGTAATATTCCTTGACGTCTTCTCCATGATTGCCCTGGGGGCCGGTCAGACCGAACAGGCGTTCCTTCAGTATGGGATCCTGATTATTCCATAGTGCCAGTGCAAAACAGAGCAGTTGCCGGTCATCGCTGATGCCGGCTAATCCATCTTCTCCCCAGCGGTAGGCACGCGCCTTGGATTGGAAATGAGGAAAATGATTCCATGCATCTCCATTTTCACTGTAATCCTCGCGTACCGTTCCCCACTGTCGTTCGCTCAGATAAGGTCCCCATTTTTTCCAGGGAACGTTACTTTCATTGCTTTGCTCAAGACGCTGGAGTTCTTCCGTCATGTCATTGCTCCGTAATTGTCGGATTGGTCAATTTTTCGTACCCGATCCGATAGAGCAACGTTACCAAGGTAAAACCATGGAATAGGTACGAAAGCGGAAAAAATGAGAAAAGGGAAACCAGGATAACCTTTTTAAACCTGGAAACCGCAGTTGGACGCACCTACCGGGTCGGCATGGGCGAAGGCACAGCAAGCTCACTATCCATCGCGGTTTCCAGAGGCTGATAAGCGATCAGCTGCGGTTTCCAGGTTAAACTGTACCAAAATTCCTGAGGGGGTGCAAAAGACCGGGGAAACATGTGAGCTACTTCCATTGAACACTGGGATTGATTAACCTGTGCCTTACGAATATTAATCTCTCTTTTCGAATTGAAGGGTAATAACCTGTTGACCATTAGCCGATACTGCCCAGGTGAGTATCAGCTTGACGGCCTGCATGATTTTTTCGAATCCGCCTTCCGACTGAGAAACAGTAAAGTGGGGACGGGCATGAAATTTTACTGCAAGCGAGATATCGAGTGACAAATCACCACCCAGGGTATCGTCTTCAAGGGTGATCGCGGTCAACCTGGTAAGCTCAAGAGGGTGCCCGAAACCGGCAAGGATTGTTTTATGCTGGCAGTAGCGTCCGCCTGGCCCGTCACAACTGGGCATGGCCAGATTGATTTCTGTACGCATGATTCCTGTCGTTTCGCCAATCAATCCATAAGTGACGATTAGTTGGTTATCGGTGAGCCGAATATGCTTGTTAACTGAAACTTGATTGGTTGTTGCCTGAAAGACGACACCATCATTTTCGGCAGGCTGCAAGCAATAACTTAGCCTCTCATCATTCAGCCAATCGATGAACAGGTGCTGTGCATGTGGATCCGATTCCAGATCGAGAGAACTGATCATATGCTTGAAACTGATCCGGTCATGGGCTGAAGCGATGCCCGCTTCATGGTGAGTTGAATTTTCCTGTGAATTCAACTGGATCTTACGATGGTAGTGCTCAGGTCGACGGGTCAGAGTATCGGCAAAATTATGTTTGAGCGGGTAGACATCAAGCTCGCAGATACTGGCACTCCCATCGAGCTTTACTACGGCCTGTACTGTACCGTTCTGCAGATAGACTTCTTCTATACCATC
The DNA here is from genome assembly GCA_039794425.1 of Nitrosomonas sp. Classification (GTDB taxonomy): domain Bacteria; phylum Pseudomonadota; class Gammaproteobacteria; order Burkholderiales; family Nitrosomonadaceae; genus Nitrosomonas. The sequence goes on from JBDIVK010000003.1 coordinate 185,785, forward strand.
CAGGTCGGTGTCTTCGGTGTACAGAATAGGACGGGAAGCACATTGATCAAGCAAGGTTTCCAGTTCGATCAGATTATTGTAGATAGCCCGCCGTAAATGAGGCAGATATAAGCCGCCGAATAAGCCATGCCAGTAGGCGTCATTGGCCTGGGATGCATAAAGACATTGTTGCATGGTGGCGGTACGCTGTTTTGTCGGCAATTTGGCATAGCGTGCAGACAGCGCGAGCATGCGCTTATGCATCCAGTTTGATTCAGGGTAGCGTGAAAAAAAATTCTTCCAGATACCGCCACGCAGGAAAGATTTGCTTTGTTCATACCAACCAGCTGTTTTAGCCTGCTGAATGAGATCGGCATAGACATGGGCTGGTTCGGCAGGTAAGGTCCACTCGCTCATTTCAATATAAGAAGTGGTAGGAAGATAAATAATGCCTCGGGTTTTTTCATTCGCATGATAATCCCGGTAGTGCTGAGGAGAAATGCGGGGAGAAGCAAGTACTCCTTGAATGAATTGCTCCAGCCAGCCCCGTTCATAGACCCATTGATAGGTTTCCGGCCAGATGCCGAATTTTTCGATATCGTCGAAGTAGACTGCTGCGGATTGTTGCCCAGCCTTTACCTGATCTGCCAGCGACTCGATATAGCCGACTGCTTCATGGGCGGGAGAAAATGGCAGTTTGTAACGCAATGCTTCGGAGATAGGAAATAGATCAAGTACACGGCGATCTTCTTCGGTAGTGAAGTAGCCATTGAGCTCAGCCTTATTCTTACCGGCACAGATGAAATGGTAGTCATCCACGATTACATAGCGAATGCCGCAATCCACTAGTGCAGGGATGACGGTCGATTCCCAGACACGTTCGGTCAGCCAGGCGCCTTGTGGTCGTTGTCCCAATTTTTGCCTGAGCTTGGCTGAAAAAGCTCTGATCTGGCCGATACGATCTCGTTCCGGAATGACAGCCAGCACTGGCTCAGTATCCCCGGCACCGAAAAGTTCAATCTGTCCGCGTGTAACCATCTCGCGCAGTAGATCCATATCATGCGGGTAGCGTTCAAACAGAAAATCGAGCAGCCAACCGGAAAAATGAACGGCAAAGCGGAAGCGCGGATAACGATACAGGGTCTGGAGAAAAGGCTTATAGCAGCGTTCGTGTGCATCCATGACGACCTCAGGGAAGTTGCCAATCGGCTGATGGGCATGAACGCCAAAAAGCAAGGATACGGATGAGGCCATCAGGGCGGTCCTATCAGTAAGTTGATATCAGTTGTTCCATAGTTGTCCTATCGTACTTTATTTTTGCGAGTGTGATTCAGGAAGCACGTCGCATCGTCCCACTGTCACCATCAGATACGCCGCCATGGCTGATCGGCTCAAGTACGGTGACCGGTGTCGGAATTTTCAGTAAGCGATAAAGATTAGTAAGATTTTTGCGGAACAGTCGGTCAAAGCTTTCTACCGCATGAGGTGAATTATAATCACCAAACCACCAAAACCAGTCAGAACTTTCACAGGAAGCAAGCTGCTGCTCGGCTGCTGCCTTTTCTTTCTTTGTCAGACGCGGGCTTTGTATGACGAGATCGTAACTTTGCTTGGCTGCACATAGCAGTTCCCAGGCAAGGTTTTTATCATGGTCACCGATCCAGGTGGAGAAGCTGCCGTAAACCCAGCTTCCAGCAGCCAGGGCCGGTAATGGGGTAATGTGGGTTGTGGTCTGTAGCCCCGCAATATAGTCCTGAAATGTTGTCGTTTGGATGCCGTGATGTTTTCCGAGCAATTCATAAAGGTCATTCAGAAAATAGTAGCCGTTGTAAGGATATGATTCCCAGGCATTTTCACCATCCAGAATGACGCTGACGATAGGAGCGGTATGATTATGTACCTCATGCCGGATGTGTTCGAGCCGCTGAATGAAATTCTCGGCAGCATCACGCCCAAACCACTTCGAATATTCGAAACCGATCATGTCGGATAGCTGATCATCCCGATAAAAACATATTATGCTGTTATTTTTTACGTTGAATTTGTATGGACGGTAGAGGTATTCGCTACGGGCCGGTAAAGGCTGATCAGGATAGGATTTACGTAAACTGTTGGCCAGAACACCTTCACCGCTGGCACACCATTGATGGTTGTTTTCGATCAGAATATCGAGAAGAGATTCAGATACGGCGCCTTCTGCCGGCCATATTCCTGTTGGTTTGACACCGAAGCGCTGCAGGTGACTGGAAACAGCTGATTTCAAATGGAACAATACACGCTCCCGTCCGCCCGGGTAGGCCACGTTAGCCGGTAGTACGGTTTCCGGCAGGCTGTCACGTGCAGAAGTGAAATCAATCAGCAATGGTGCAAGCGGATGATAGTGCGGTGTGGTGGAAAGTTCTATCTGACCGGATTCAGCCAGTTTGCGATAGCGCGGAATAAGATCCCGAATGAGTTCACCAATCAGATTGAACAAACACATTCGATCGCCATGATGAAATAGCTTTCCCTGCGACATAAGTTGTACAACACATTCATTTTCCCGGCGTACGCTTTCACCTGTCCAGGCAAGGTGATACCACACCAGCAGATCAGCCAGATATTGCCCTGAAACGTAGATCAGCTCCCTATCACCCAGCTCCTGCAGGGTATCATATAGATCACGCAGGTGCTGATAAGCTGGGTAAGGCTTGAGCATGGTGTTGTGATTGCTCAGGAAGCAACTGTTCAGAATCAGCAGGCGATCATGCAGGGAAATCCGATCAAGGTCCGGTGTTGCCAGCAAACGCAGCAACGGGTCACGAATTCTGCCATGAGTAAACTGATCAGCGTAGTCTTCCAGTTGATCCAGCAGGATCGGAACAAAATTCACGGTCAGCCTGATTCCTGGATGCATTTCCAGATGGTGCGCCATGTCGGTGTAATCTTTGATCGCATGCAAATACACCCATGGCAATACGAACTCACCGGTTTCACGGTCGCGATAATCCGGTTGGTGCATGTGCCATAGCAACGCGAGATTGAGTTTGGATGGGTGATGCGTCATGGTGTATCAGTTTAGAGTCTGTGAAAAATTTACGACAAATTAATGTAGGTATAGATCGAAAAATGCTAAATTTTTAACGAGCGTTGTGAATACGCTGTCCCAGCATCTCCGGTGTGATCAATGTGACGCCATTATCCGTCACATAAAAATGTTTCTTGTCTTCATCGGGATCGAACCCGACTCTGAGTCCTTCGGGAATGACACAATTTTTCTCGATCACCACCCGTTTGAGATAAGCATGTCGACCAACGTCGACATTAGGCAGAATAACCGAGTCCTCGATTGTGCCGAAGCTGCGTACCTGAACGTTGGAAAACAGCAGAGAGCGGCGTATAGTGGCGCCACTGACGATGCAGCCTCCCGATACCATTGAGTCCAGCGCCTGACCGCGCCGGTTATCATCATCGAATACGAACTTGGCAGGAGGTAACTGCTCTTGATGCGTCCAGATCGGCCAGTCCTCATCGTACAGGTTCAGGCTCGGTGTGATGGTAGTAAGATCAATGTTCGCTTCCCAATATGCATCTACTGTACCGACATCTCGCCAGTAAGGAATACCGGATGCCATATGGACACAACTGTTCTGGAAGCGGTGTGCATAAACTCGGGCGTTATTGACCAAGCTGGGAATCAGGTCCTTGCCGAAATCATGTGATGAATGATCTAG